>JAQWDK010000016.1 GCA_028705495.1 Eubacteriales bacterium | reverse complement strand
CGTGTGGATACATACTTTTGTATTTGTCCGAAAAAATGATTTCTTACTCTGTTATTTGTGTGATGATTTTGATTTCACACTCTCGGATTTCAATCAATCGAAGTCCAAATTTCGGGGTATAGATCAGGGGGCGGTGAAATCTCCAGGACTTACCAATGCGGACAGCGGCGTGGGGTACCGTGTGCAAAAAAGGCAAATTCAAATGGGTAATTGAAGCGAGGTGAGAAATAATGCCCACAAAATCTAACAATCTCGGCGGTCAAGGCGGCGCTCGACCGGGTGCCGGGAGGAAGAAAAAGCCGATTGCGGACAAACTCGCAGATGATAATCCCGGCGGCAGACGGCTTCAGATTCTCGATATTCCCGATGTCGAGGGGGTCGAGATGCCGAAGCCGAATGACATCCTTTCCGCCGAACAGCGGGACGGGAAAAGCTTTCAGGCAAAGGAAATCTACGAGGACACCTGGCGATGGCTTCAGAAAATAGGCTGTACCGCTATCATCTCTCCTCAAATCATCGAGCGTTACGCTAACCGGCGAGGTTTCTTCAACCCTCGGTGTTAACTGCGGAATGTCCACCGGCAGAAACGGTGTGGTTCTCAACGACCATAATTCCTAATTAAGGATTATGGTCGTTATTCCGCATAAATTGTTATCCTCCTCAAATTCAAAATAAAAGCAGCATGTCTGTGTTTACAACAACATACTGCGGGATAATAACATTTATTACTTTAAAGCATACAGCCTCTTGATCATGTCCTCATCGGTTTTCCATTTCGGTGGCGCTGATTCAATCTGCGTCCCGAGAGCATTGGCTTTTTCAAGAGCGGTTCGCTTCATTTCTGTGTCTGCATAAGCATAAATCAACGTAGTTTGTAAATTTTCATGACCTAAATAATCAGATATTAACGGCAATGGGATTCCGCTTCTATACCAGTGAATAGCTCTCGTGTGCCTAAACTGATGCGGATGAACATTTTCAGGCACGGAAGGATTCTTTTCGCGAGCAGTCACACCATATTTTTTTACAAACTTTTCAACTGTATCGGGCGACATTTGATGCCGATGGCTATGGATTACCGTGTAAAACAAATAATCATCAGGACTTCTCATGTCGGCTGGATGAAACCATTCAAGATATTTGTTGAGGTGTGCTACGGTTTTTGGCATCAGGGGAACTGGACGGGTTTTTGTGCCTTTGCCCTTTAAATAAAGATATGGGGATTCTGCATTTAAAACAATATCTTTGATTTTAATATCAAGCATTTCTTGACAACGGGCAGCTGTATCATACATTAAAACCATAAAAAAGGAATTTCGGAATCCTCGATAATTTGAAGTTACTGGCATACTCATAACGGTTTTTATCGCATCTTCGCTGAGATATTCAACCGTTTTGGCAACAACTTTTTGAAACGGAACTTTGCCAATATCAATTTGAATGGCGATATTTGCAATATCGTATTCTGTACAATAACTTGCAAAGGAGCGCAATGCCATTAACCGCTGATTTCTTGTTGCTCCACTATTATGACGTTTTTCACCCCTTTTGATTTACTGAGAAAAAACGAAGAGTGTATTTAAGATTATCTAAGTGCTTGGCACCGCGGTATGTTATAATTTCTATATTCTCTTTGTGGCTTATCAAACAACTCTACCCTTAAGCTTGTTGACGAAGATTATTTCACAAAGGAATATGTCATCTACAGTGGTATGAAACTGAATATTCCCAACTAAGTAGAACGCCCATCGAGGAGATTTTTCATTTCTCTTCGGTGGGCGTTTTTTATTTATCTTCGTTCTCATCAAGTCCGGCAAAGAATTCGTAACCAGTATATTGGCTTTGATATCTCGTTTATTACGAAAAACATAAGTCCGTTTTGCATTTAATCGATTCGGATTCTTTTAAATAAGCTTTCTCAGTGACCGTCTGACATCGCTCCTGTCGCATTTATACCGCTTCTTCAACACCTCGAAATATCCGTCAAATGCGTGGAGCATCATAGGTTCGGTAAACACAAAGGCAGCATACGGTTGCTTTGCGCGAATAACTGTCACGCGATCGTCGCTTTTGATGATTTGTATATCGGTGAATGGCAGTTCTGGCAGCACATAGAAATGATAAGAAGTCGATTCGTCAAGCCGAGCGGAGATTGCGCTTATATGACAGGCGTATTCCTCTGGTGTGTAATAAATATCGGTGTTGTAGAGCGATGGCGACAGATTTACGCGAACGCCTCTGCCGAATAGTTCGTCATCTGGGGGCAGCAGCGTAAATTCGCAGACATTTCCACTTGTGAGCGCGGCTTCGAGCGCCTTTCGCTGTATGCGGCAGAAACCCTTTATCCGATTCGCTTCATCGCCTGTTATGCCGTTTCGCTCAAGCAGAGATTTTACAAGCTTTTCCGGCATCGTGCCGAGAGACAGCCCAGACAGCATAGAGGAAATGCTGCCGACGCTTTGTTCTTCAGTGAACAGCTTATCGCCGGTACCGATATGGATTTTGACAAGTGGCTCACACTGACCGAGTAGCTTGTCATATTCAGTGGCAAGAACGGCGAGCTTTCTGTCGTCGGTCAGAAATTCGTACCATCCGTTCGCTTCCGTTCCCTTGATGTGGTTTGCATATACGCACTCACCGCTCGGACGCAGAAACACCGTATGCGAAAAGCGCGTGTCGCGTCCGCGGCGGCAGACGTATGCTTCAATCATACCGGACATATACAGCGGCATCCAGCTTTGGATAGCCGAAATCATTTCGTCGGTCTCGCGGTCAAGATTGTGGATGATCCTTACCTTGACGCCACGCTTCACACAGGCAAGTATCAGCGCGTACCATTTTGCGAAGAAGGCTTTGTCGCCGACCATCCATCCGATGTCCTCGTCGGAGTACAGCCATAACTCGCCGCCTTGCTTTACCGTGTTTCCGAGAAAGCGTATCACCGCCTCGCGCAGTCCGTCAATACCCCAATACTCCGTCTTACCGCTGTTAAGGACGCTGTTCTGTCACAAAAGACGATAACTCCAGTAGCGGTATTTTACTGTCCGGCGAGAAGCTGTCGATACAATCGAGCAGTCTGTCAATATCGGATATGTCCGGCTCGCCGCTCACATCATACAGCCAAGCGGAAAACGCCGTGATACATTCAACCTCATCTGATAACAGCTCGGCGGGAACCAGCGTCAGCTTGGACAGCTCGGCTATACGATTCTGCTCCGTTGCACGTTTTATCAAAGCCGCAGAAACCAACCCGGATATTTCCGTGTTCGGCTTCGGTGAGCGGACACCGCTTCTAAAACGGCTGATGTGTGAGGCATCTACATTAATTTGCCGCGCAAGCCGCATATTAGACATATCAAGCAGCTCCATAACATCATTCAGCCGCTCTCCAAAGGAACGGCTATTCTGCTCTCGAATGATTTCTCTGGTCGTCTTATGTCCCGTCGACAGTTTTATCTCGGGAAGCGACGCTTCATCGGTGTCGAATATCCATGCGATAAGCGCAGGGATAACCGTTTCGCGGTTTTCTCCATTCACCCTGCAAAGACCGCATAAGGACGGCAGCATATTCAGTTTGTCGGCGTAAATGTATACGCCCTCGGCAAGCCGCAATACTGACCTGTCCTTCGGCTTATAGCTTCTACCGCCCGAGTGTATACGGCTGATATTCGACGGAGAGCAGTCCAGTGCGCGCGCTATATCTGAATTATTACAGCCGAGTAAGTCAAAAAGCGTTGATATTCTGTCAGACAGCATAGCCTTATCCTCCCGTTCGATGCTTACATTATATCAGATTATCTTCTTGAAATCAAGAGAGTGGCACAATAATTGTCAATGATTATTTTGTGACACCGCTTGAAGATATAGGTACGCTCCGATATAATATAAGCAGATATATCAATATCTTTTTTATCAATAACGGAGGTAACACGATGAAACGTAAAATTATAATAATACTTTTGGCGGCAGTAGTACTGATATCCGTTTGCGTTGGACTTGTTATATGCGGCGGCAAGAAAGGCAAGGCTTTTCAATTGGACGAAAATCAGATAATCGCGTATAACGGGTTGTCGGCGGATTTTTCGTCAACGGAGCTGACCGGCAATGATGTGAAAGGCTCCGTTCTTTCCTGTGACGACGCTACTGTCCCTCGGGAGTTTGAAAATGATTTATACCGTATCACGACAAGCGCCGAGTGTACTTCCGTCATTACGGTGACTTTAGACGTGCCGTCCGAATTAATGAATCTTCCCGAAAGCAGAACGCTGCTGCTGGGAGTGGGAAGCCCCACGCTGTTTGGAGACGGTACCGTGCGAACGACAATGCAGTATAAGGAAGTCACCGCTGAGGACGGGAAGGTCACGGCAACGGTAGATCCGTCGGCGTTCACTTCGTTATCGGTCCTTGCCGCAGCACTCAACGGCGGCGGAGAGGCGAAAACAGACGACGGCTATGTGTTTGACATTGGCTTAACAGACGGTGAGGTGTACTTTAAGGAAGGGCATTTCAAGGTGTATTTCCCCGGTCGTTTGGAAAACTACGGAGTAGGCTTTATGAGCGAGAATGTGGGCTTCCAGATAGTATCAGACCTGGAAAAGGCATATGAGCAGTTTACCGAAGGCAACGGTTTTACGCCCAAATATAAAATTCCCGATCGGGAGTGGCCCATGTCGGTATATATAAGCGATCTGGGCGATAACGCAGCCGAATTCGTTATATCGAAAAAAGATATGGTAGCGAAAATGGATTTCACCGAAAATGCCAAGTATGGTTATATAGCGGTCAATCGCAAGCATATCGAGACAGGGTATGACAACAGAATAGTCGCGCCTTTTCTTGTGCATGAATTCTTCCATTTCGTACAGTTAAAATATACTTCAAAAGATTTTCCCGTGACATGGTTTAACGAAGCTACCTCCAGCTATTACGAGTATATGGATAAAAAGCTTACACCCGACTCTCTGCCAGCGAACGAAAAATTGCTTTTCGACGGCGTTTATCCCAAAAGCAATACTGCCGAGGACGGCTACGCGCGCTCGTCGCTTTTGTATTACCTTACCGGTCGTTACGGCTCTGACTACATACTCGAAAACTACAAGCTGCTCGGAAACGGCAAGTACGAAGAAGCGTTTGCCGCAACGTCAAATAAAGAATCTCCTTCGGTATGGGTGGCGGACTTTTATCAGAAGCATCTCGGCGGCGAGCTGTTCAAGCCGATTGACGGTTCTTTTACTCCGTACAACATATATAATGATTTAAAAGTGGGCAAAACGCTTGGCACACGCGCCGATTTGACCTTTTCCACGAAGGTTCCGTCCGGCGAAACCTATCCGGTATACGGTAAAGGAACGTTTTCCATACCCGGCTACGGAGCAAGGTTTTTGCGGCTCGACGTGACGGCTGATGAGTTAGCCAAACTAAAAGTCGGGGATTCCTTCAGGATTTCGTGCGACAATCAGAATATTACCCTTTCGGTGTTTGTAATCGAGAGAAACAGTGAAACGAAAAAGGTAACCAACACGCTTGTAAAGGGCGCCTCTCCCACGGTTTTCGACGCAAAGAGCGCTCTTGAAGCCAAGAAAATGCTCCTTGTTTGCGCCGTGAATACATCAAAAGAGCAAGCAAACGCGGAAATCAAAGTGCAGCCTGCCGGAAGACCGGATTATTCGGGAATGTACACGGGGGTTGTGACGGACATAGAAAAGGGGCAGGAATTGGCAGCGAGGATCAGTGTAAGGCACGATATTACCATAGGCAATGAGTCCGATTACAACGTAACACTTTACTATACCCGGGATAAAAACGAATATTCAATACCTGGCAGATTTACCGTTAAGTGGCCGGTAGGTACGATAAACGCTTACGGAGATGATGAATATGTGTTTTCCGTGGACGATTCGGGGATTTCGCTCACCGTTCTCGTGAAAGGTTACAGCGGAAACGACGAATTTCGATTTGATGTGCGCAAGAATCATTAGAGCGAAAAGTACAGGGAGTTCATTAAACTTTTAACGATTAGAAAAGCGAGGAAACATAATGGCGAAATTCTGTCAAAACTGCGACACGGAGCTTGAATCGGGCGCAAAATTCTGTCCCGGCTGCGGCAATGCCGTTATATCACAGACAACCGATGCCGAATTGAAAGGTGATACGCCATCACAGGGTGGCAGGGTCGGCTTTTCCGATAAAATCAACGACCCGAAAATAATCGAGTCAATGGAGAAAAGCAAAAAAGCTGGGCGTGGTTGCATTTATATTCTGATCCCGCTGCCGCTGATAATCTATTTGATTGTCAGCTTTGTGTCCGACGAGGTGGAGCTGAAGGATGCGCTGATAATCGGCGGTGCGATATCGGTTATATTCCTGCTATTCAACCTGTTTACCTCCTTTTTATCAAACGCCAAGCGTAGCTGGGACGGCGTTGTCGTTAATAAGCGTTACAGAGAAAGAACCAGACGCTATAAGGACGGAAATATCGAGCATTACGACGAATACGAGATAATATTCCGTACTGACAGCGGAAAAAAGGAGCGCTGCGTTGAAAGAGACCATCACGGGCGGTGCGATGTATATTATTATGATTATCTCGAAATAGGCGACCGCGTCCGTTATTTCCCGCAACTCAATTTTTCTTATGAAAAATACGACAAATCCCGCGACAGCGAAATCCCCTGTATGATGTGTAAAGAGTTCAACGACATACATAACGATATATGTGACAAATGCGGTAATCCGCTGTTCAAATAAAGTAGGAAGCACCATGAAAAACAGAGTAATCTCAACACTTCTCGCGGCTGTGATGCTGCTGTCCGTCTGCGCAAGGCTTGCGGGTTGTTCGCCCGGCTCATCGATGGATATGTGGAGATGTAACCCTGCGGTGACCTTTTCTTTCTTCTAGCTGCTCTAATAGTAGATAGTACAAGATTTATGTTCTGCTCAGTTCCGATCTTGTAAGAGACAAAACTGTTATCATATAGGTCACGAAGGACAGAAGGATAGAGAAAGCCTTGACCTGTCTAAGTGTAATCGAAAAGGTCACCGTGTTTTCAAAAGAAAACATTGTCTTCGAATTCAAGGGAGGAACAGAAATCAAGTGGTCGCTATAAGAAAAACATCCGCAGGCTGAGCCTTAAAACTCAATCTGCGGATGCTTTTTTATACTTTTACACGAAAGGTCAGAACAATCACACGAAAGGTATACTGTTGACACGAAAGGTCGGTTTGAAAATTAGCGGTTATTGAAACGATACTTGCCAATAAAAAATACTGTGGTTTTTCTTTTGCGTACAACACATATTCCACTTCTTACCCAAAGCCGAAAAGAATAACCAACAAAGGTGAACATATAAAAGCAGAAATGGCTGAACACCATGAACCGATTATTCCGACAGAACTGTTTGATAAGGTTCAAGAAATCCGTGTATCCAGGAGCAATGTTGAAATTGATGAGAACGGCAATTCCAAACGCAAAGGCTCTCGCTATTCAAGTAAAACAATTTCTAAATAGGATTATTTCACTTGCTTTTACGCGCCAAATAGTCCTTTAAAGTATTTTCCGTCCATGCTTCCGGCAAACCGTGCTTTTTGCAAAACCTAAGCCTCTTTTTTTCAACCATTGCATTTTGCATCTCTGCTTCGCAGGCATCGCAGAGCATATTGTCGGTTAGGTCATTGCCTTTATCATCGTAGCATCTGTAGTTTATAAGAGAATTTATATCTCTTACGGGATTGAAACTGAAAGCAACACCGTCGATTATAACCCGTCAACCGACGCTGTTTGCCGCCGGGACGGATATGGTTTCAGATTCATCTCCGAACATTGAAACCACCTCGCCGCTCGGAGTCACTGCGGAGAGCATCATAAATTCTCCGACAATTTCAGCAACGATCGGATCTGCGCAGTTCATAAAGGATTTCTTAATAGAGGCCGTTATAAATTCACCCACCGTGTTTGCGAGAATCGAACTCGACCATATTTCTACTTTGCTAAAAGCATATTCGAATATGGTGACAACGGGTGATGGAATTCTCGAAAACATCGAACCAAGCCCGCTTGTACAGGCAACAGAGATTATCGTCCCGATAACATCGGAAATGGTCGCTGATTTCGCACCGGTTATTGAACATTTCGTTGAAATTAATCTTGAGATAAAATCTCATGCGCACAGCGATATTACCGGGATTCTGGAAAGATATACCGGCATTTCTCTTGATGTTCAAAGCAATGGTGTTGCTGATGTCGCAGGGATTCTTGAGCCCGAAGCTCATAATTACAAGCTGAATATCATAGACACTTTGAACTCGTCGCGCTCAATATTTACAGCGGCAAGATCAGTGGCAAGGCACACAACCGACGGAAGTATTCACACAGCGTGGTCTGTTCCTTCAGGTTCTCATGCCATACTGCCTTTCTCACCGATTACCGTTGCCGAGCTTACCGCGATTTATGGCTTGAGAGAGATTTTCTCCGAAATCCGGATGGCGCACCATATTTCCGGCGGCATGGATGCTCTGTATCAGTTGGTATCAGCAGGTGCCTTGTCCGAGGTGAATACATCCGTAACAAGCGAACTCGGATATGTATTCCATACAGACCTTGCGGCTTTCGTTTCTATGAGTTTTAATGCAAATGGCGAAATGGCTACTGAGGGCGGCGGTGGATGGCAGTATCCTGTTTATTTGAGCGGTGATCTGACTGTTTAAAGTACGAATCCCTGGCAAGCAGATATACCGCCGCAAAAGAGCAACTGGACGCCGCCACCGAGGAAATATCCAAACGGACTATTCGGAAAGGTCAGATTGAGAACTTCCTCAAGAACATCAAAAAGAATGACCGGCTACTTACGGAATTTGATGAAACCCTATGGTGTACCGTCATCGAAAAGGTCACCGTGTTTTCAAAAGAAAACATTGTCTTCGAGTTCAAGGGAGGCACCGAAGTCAAGTGGTCGCTATAAGAAAAACATCCGCAGGATGAGCCAAATACTCAACCTGCGGATGATTTTTTATACTTTTACATGAAAGGTTGAACCCTTGACACGAAAGGTGTACTGTTGACACGAAAGGTCGGTTCAAAAAATTGCGGTTACACTATTACACGATTGGTTACAAAATCAGAGAAAAAACGGCATAAAAATGTGCTGTTAATCTGGGAATTCAACCTCCGGCTGACAGCACTATTACACAAAAGGTATGAAAAGCCTTGATAAATAAGGCTAGATTTGTAACCGAACAAAAATATAGAACCGAAAGACATTGTATCAGTCTTTCGGTTCTTATTTGCCCGGAACTATGATATCGCCGTTGCAAAGGTTACCGACGACCGTTCCTATCATCCCATCCGTGAATTTCTTGCCTCCTTGCCTGAATGGGATACCGTCCCTCGTGTTGACACGCTGTTCATCGACTATCTCGGTGCGAAGGATAACACCTATGTCCGCGCCGCAACCAGAAAAACAATCTGTGCCGCTATTACCCGTGTAAAAAATCCGGGCTGCAAGTTCGACACGATGCCCGTGTTAAACGGACCACAAGGTATCGGCAAAAGCACCTTGATTGCAAAGCTCGCCGGAGAATGGTTTTCCGACAGCCTGAACCTCGGCGATACCAAGGACAAGACCGCAGCAGAAAAACTGCAGGGTTACTGGATTCTTGAAATCGGCGAGTTGGCAGGTCTGCGTAAAGCTGAAACAGAAACGCTTCGCTCCTTCATTTCTCGCCAGAACGATATCTATCGCGCCGCTTTTGGAAAGAGAGCAACACCGCATCCGCGTCAGTGCATCTTCTTTGGCACAACCAATGCCGAGAGCGGCTATCTGCGCGACACCACAGGCAACCGACGATTCTGGCCGATCAAGACGCCGGGAAATGGAAAAAAGCGCTCTTGGGAGTTGACTGAATACGACATCTTGCAGATATGGGCGGAGGCCATGGTATATGTCGAGCAAGGTGAAAAGCTATACCTACCCCCTGAGATTGAAGCATTGGCTAAGAATGAACAGCGCGAGGCTTTAGAAGCGGATGAGCGTGAAGGCTTGGTACAGGATTTTCTTGATGCGCTGCTGCCGGAAAATTGGGACAAGATGGACACTTATGAGCGCAGAAATTTCCTTGAAGGCACAGGTGTTGGCGGCATCGGTCAGATAGGCACGGTGAAACGCATGACCGTCAGCAATATGGAAATATGGTGCGAATACGCTGAAGGTTGGCCGCTGGACGCAAAAGTATGGATGAATAATATTCAGTCTTATTATCCTGTTATTAATGAGTCTGCCACTGTCAATATAGATAAACCCTATCTTGGTTGTTATGACAAGGATACACCGGAGCTTGCCGCTACCCACTTTCAGCGGAATGGAAAACGTGAAATTATTATTTCATTCAACCGTAATGTAGACGGTGTGCAGAATGTTTTTCAATCTTATTATACTGCTAATCCTAATAAGCAAATTAACTCTACTTCTTTTGTGGACGGCAAGCTTAAAATTACTTTTTCAGAGGATTTAGCACCAACACTTCCTTACGAGATGACAGTTTCTAAATGCCATGAAGCCTGGCAATATATCGGTAATCAGAAAATGCCTATTGAAGCTATGACAATAGTTGTGCCGGGTGATCCCATTCAAACCATTCATAGAGAATATGCAGAGGTGAC
Source organism: Eubacteriales bacterium (assembly GCA_028705495.1). Taxonomy (GTDB): domain Bacteria; phylum Bacillota; class Clostridia; order Oscillospirales; family CAG-382; genus GWF2-38-85. The sequence goes on along the minus strand of JAQWDK010000016.1, from coordinate 32,373 downwards.
GGTTATTGATGTACAAATACGGCTTAATGAGAAGGTTATGAATTATGCACGTCTCCGTGAAAGTGCAGTCGTTTCCATAGCAGATGTAACGTTAACCCTGACACCCGTAGGTGTAATACCGATATAAGGAGGAGTTATTTTGAAGTTTGAACATAAAGCCGTCATACACAATCGTTTTGATGTTGAGATACGCGATTCAAAGACGAACGAACTTAAACAAACAGCAGTAGCCTACAACATTATATTAAACAGATGGTTTAACTATTTTACCAATACCGGAGGCGTAATTTCCTATTGCGACCCGCTGCGGGCCATTTGCGTTGGTAAAGGCACAGGAACTCTTGATGTGACAAGAACAGGACTATTCTCCCAAATAGGATATAAAACTCCTACAACCATCGAAACTGTATATGATTATCCAACCTCATATATAACAAAGGAGATCCGCATTGAAGCCAATGAATTTAACGGTAATGTTATCACTGAAGTGGGTTTTATGGCATCATACTATGATTCTTATTATTATTTGGCAACTCATGCGTTTTTACAGGACAGCGAAGGAAATCAAATTGCAATAAACAAAACCGATACTGACGTTGTGATTATTCGTGGTACCTTCTATGTGACCTTTAACTGCACAGGTTTTGGTGATAACGGAATTTACCCTGCTGCTAGTGAAAACGGTGTGGTAAAGTGGTTGCTTGGTACTGGAGGGTTCCCTAATACGGTGTCTTTTTCTCGGTATAATCTGCAAACTTCTAATGAATTGTTTAACAACAGGCATGGTTCAAAAACAGTTAATCTTAATGACTGTGCCAAGAACACTACTACATGGCGCATAGACTACCCGGTTATCACCTGGCTTGATACTGAAAGGTTAAATCATACTGTAAGGATCATTGGTGTGAATAGTATCGGCGCCATATCCCTGCCAAACCACACGCTGTTTCCACCGATACAGGTAACGAAAATTCCAATAGGTACAGGTGATGGTATGAATATGGATTTTAACATAAAAGCGCCACACATCATTCCAAACTCTGAAACTGTATATGTGGACAACGTTGCTTTGACCAAAGGAACGGATTATGAGATTGATTATGAAAACAATTTCTGTGATATGCGGGAGAACTACCACACCGCTGGGCTTACCTGTAGAATGGACAACGTCAGCTTCGGAAATCTCAAGACCGCAACAAAAAGTGGCTCCACCTACCGGGACCCGATTGCTTGGTGGAATTGCTATGAAGCAAACCAATACCCTTCCTCCTGCATAGTAAGTGAAGCAAATCCCATTTTCTTCGACTTTGGTACCCAGAAGGAATGCAACCGGATGAAGATTGAAATCAACACCGTTCCTGCGGCTCAGATTGACAATCTGAAGATACAGTATTCAGTTGACAACGAAACGTGGACAGACGTGCCGGGTATGACAAGGGCAAGCCAAATGTGGAACTTTACCATGACTCCGGCGCGGTACTGGCGTGTATTTATCCCGTCATACAACTGGTCATACGGTTTAACTACTGGGACAAACACCCGCGATGAGCAGGCTTTCGGTACGACATTCTTTCTTGGCAAAACAGTGCCGGGGCTAAGGTTTACCGCTCCTCCTGCCAACGGTGCAGCCATTGAAGCAAGCTACCAACTGGAATTGCCATTCAAAACCTCAAATAATCTGCTCCGCTTCACCTGTTCGCTAATATTATCTCGTGGCGAGGGTAGTTGATATGAGATTAACATTTAAATATACCAAAACAGCGGGTGCCGGACTTTCACCGCAGGCAGTTCATATGATGGACAACGGCCTGCGGTTTATTTATCTCACCTCAGATGGACTGGTAGAAGCAAATGAATGTTTCCCGGATATGGGGCTGTATGATAATCTCTCCTATACAAATAAAGGCAGGATATCTGCCGACTTCGAGGTAAGCAAGCCGCAGCTAAAAAAAGTAGCGCACCACGGCGCTTACGGATTCTGGAGCAGCGAGGACACTCACCGGTTCGTCATATATATGCTGCCGTATGATGTGTCGGCTGCGCTTGTGGACGGAAGTATATCCTTTACAAAGGATAGTCCGGTATCACAGCTGAGTATTTCATTCATGAATCTTCGCGGTGAACTTGTCGGCAGGCATCGCTCGATTATCTCTCCCAATACGATGCTGGAAATCAGCTTTACGATGGGCGGCAGCACGTGGCTTCCTCTCGGGAAGTTTTATATTGACAGGGTTAGCACATCATACCCGGATGAAAGTATCTCTGTCACAGCGAGGAACAGTATCGGAAAGCTGCTGAAGGAACAGACATTTGATGATAACAACAGCTTCCTGAACGCTACGCTGAAGGATAACCTTGAGGAGATATTGCTGCTATCCGGTATAGAAAGCTACTTTGTCGGTGACCCTCAAAAAGCTTGGAAGCTGACTTTTGAGCCAAATACCAATCTCCAGTCCGGCATTGAACAAGTCATATCTCTTCTTGCAGGTTGGCAGCTTCGAGAAAATACCGATGGAACAGTAGGTACTGCCCCGATCACGGACAGCCGATTTGAGCAACCTTCGGTTTATGTGTTTGAACGTGACACGACTTGCTTTTCCTATGATGTGGAATACTCGGACGAGAACACGTGCGCCAAGCTGTGTGTTTCCTGCAAAGAGCCTGCCGCGACGGTTTATGTTACGCTTCCGCCGCATAGGTGGTGGGTTTCTCCGCAGCACAAGACATTGTATGTCGCCGTGCCTGACGGAACGGATGGTGTAGCACTTGCAACATATGCAGATGAGTTGGCGAAGCTGATTTCTATAAGCGGAAGAATTGAGAGTTTCGCCGGAATCTTTACACCGCAGCTGATTATTGGCGATGAAATAGAGCTTGTCGAAACAAACGGCAGGCGAAGCAAAACCGGCACGGTAACAAGCGTACGCCATAAATTCGGAAAAGGTGGTTTCATTACCGAGTTCACTGTAGACAGTTCCGGCAGAAAAGGCAAGGCGCTTCTTAAAGACTATGTTTCTAAAATCGGAGGCAAGACCACACAAAGCAATGTGGTGATCTCCTGATTATATTTCTGACAGAAGCACTCCGTATTGGGGTGCTGTTTTCATATTCAAAACAAGAAAAGGGGTATTTAAATGAAAGAGATTTGGAATTGGACGCAGACGGTGTTCGCGGCTATCGGCGGATTGCTGGGCTGGTATTTAGGCGGATTGGACGGCTTCCTTTATGTGCTCATCGCCTTTGTGGTCGTCGACTACATCACGGGTGTGCTTCGTGCAATTGTGGAGAAGAAACTGTCCAGCCGAATCGGAGCGCACGGCATCGCAAAAAAGGTCGCTATCTTCTTGGTGGTCGGTATTGGTCATCTCATCGACACCTATTTGCTCGGTGGTCAGGGAGCGCCGCTTCGCACGGCGGTTATCTTCTTCTACATTGCTAACGAGGGAATATCTCTCGTTGAGAATGCCACGGCCATCGGGCTGCCCGTACCTGAAAAGCTGAAGGACGTGCTGGCACAACTTCATGGAAAGGACGGCGAGACGAAATGAACCTGCGGAAACTGATATTCACAAACAACGCCTGTTACAAGGCGGGCAGAACTATTGCTATTAAAGGCGTTATGGTTCATAGCACGGGTACGAACAACCCGAACCTGCGCCGCTATGTCGGCCCGGATGACGGCTTGCTCGGCAAGAATCAGTACAACAACCACTGGAATCAAGACAAACCAGACGGTCGGCAGGTCTGTGTTCATGCCTTCATCGGCAAACTGGCTGATGGGAGTATCGCAACCTATCAGACGCTTCCGTGGAATCATCGCGGCTGGCACGCGGGAGGTTCAGCCAATGATACACACATCGGATTTGAGATCTGCGAGGATGGGCTGACAGATGCTGCCTACTTCAACGCAGTCTACAACGAAGCAACCGAACTGTGTGCCTATCTCTGCAAGGAGTATAAGCTCGACCCGATGGCGGATGGCGTTATTATCGGCCATTTCGAGGGATATAAGCGCGGGATTGCTTCTAACCACGGAGACCCAAATAACTGGTTCCCGAAGCATGGTAAATCGATGGATTCTTTCCGTGCAGAGGTTAAAGAGTTGCTGGATGCGGATAAGCCAGTCACACCGCCTAAGCCTGTAGAGCCACTCAAACCCGAAACACCCTCCGCTATCAAAAAGGGTGACACGGTCAAGCTGTCTGGAATCGCCACCTATTACGACGGAAAGACCATCCCGTCGTGGGTAAAAGGTCAGAACTGGATTGTGCGAGAAGTGAAAGGCGACCGTGCAGTTATAGATAAAAACGAAAGTGGTACAAACTCTATTTGCAGTCCTGTAAACGTGAAATTTCTGAGCGTGGCGGGAGCAACACCACCTGCACAAACCTATGAAATCTACACCGTGGTCAAAGGCGACACCCTTTGGGGTATCGCCAAGTCGAAGCTCGGCAAAGGTGAACGATATCCCGAAATCAAGTCTCTCAACGGGCTGACCAGTGATGTCATAAGGGCCGGGCAGAAACTTAAAATTTCTTTGAAATAATACTACGGATTTCGCCCCCTCGCTGTCCTTTCGATAGTGAGAGGAGCTTTTCTTCCCTCTCGGAACGGAGGGTTATCATGAAATCAACTAAGACCGAAACGATTATCAGCGGAAAGGTATACTGCGTTACAGCTGAGTGCTCACCGGACGCCACTGAAACGGTAGAAAAGAAGCTGGAACGCCTTATTTGCCGCCATGTTTCTGACACAAAAAGTTATCAAACTAAAGAGCCCGAAATGCTTGATATATCTGAAATTGTATGCCAATATACTACTGATACTATAGTAAAGGAGTAGGTAATATGCAGCAAATCAGACAAGCAGACGACGACAAAATAACGGCTTTATATGAGCGATTAAGTAAAGACGATGATTTCGAAGGGGATTCCAATTCCATCGTCCACCAAAAAGAAATTCTCGAAACATACGCAAAAAAGAATGGCTTTTTTAATATTCGCCATTTCATGGATGACGGAGTCAGCGGGACACTGTTCAGAAGACCAGGGTTGGACGCTCTGCTCGACGAGGTTCGGGCAGGACGCGTCGCCACAGTTATTATCAAAGACCAAAGCCGTATCGGACGTGATGTGCTTGAGGTTGGACTGTTGAAACGTACATTTGACGAGTTCAATGTTCGGCTGATTGCCGCCAACGATAATCTCGATACAGCAAACGGCTTTGACATTATGTCAATTTTTCGGGATGTTTTCAACGAGTGGTTCGTGGCCGACACCAGCAAAAAAATACGAGCGGTGTTCAAGGCAAAAGCACAGTCGGGCAAGCACCATAACTCAATCGCTCCCTACGGTTTCAAACCATCAAGCAACGACCCTTTTGTATGGGACATTGACGAACCCGCTGCCGAGGTCGTGCGTGATATTTTTCAGATGTGCATTGACGGAATGGGGACAAAAGCCATAGCACTTGCATTAAGGGAAAGGGGGCTTGACCGTCCGAGCATTCACCGCCTCAAGCGTGAGGGCAAGCAACTGCCGGAGTACAAATACCCGAATAATCATTGGTGTGCTTCAAACATATCTGACATATTAGCAAACAAGGAATATCTCGGAATCGCAACCTTGAGCAAAGTTACGGTGAAGTCCTATAAGGATAAAACTCACATATACCGCCCTGTTGAGGATTGGACGATATTTGAGGATGCACACCCCGCCATTATCGAGCAAGAAACGTTTGATGTTGTTCAGCGCATCCGAGATGGACGTAGGCGACCGACAAAGCTCGGTGACATGGGCGTTTTGAATGGGAGGCTTTATTGCGAAGACTGCGGCAGTAAACTCCATATTAAACGGAGAGCAAACGGTGCGAAAGCGCAGTATATTTATTACATTTGCAGACAGAGCCGAGCAAATTCGGACGGTCTGGGCAACTGCACACCTCATTCAATCCGTCAAGAAATAATCGAACAGCTCGTGCTTACCGACATACAGCGTGTGTTCGCTCTTGCGAAAGACCATGAAGTCAGCTTCATTGAAGTGGCGGGCAAAAAGGCTAAAAACGACAATGAGAAAAGCATTAGGAAAGCAAAGGTGGAGTACGCCAAAGCCGAAAAACGCATTCGACAGCTCGACGACATTATTTCTCAAATATATGAGGATAAGGTCAGCGGAGAGCTTAGTTCCGAGCGGTTCGCTAAAATGCTCGGCAAATACGAACAGGAGCAGATTGAGTTAACAGTAAAAATGGATGCCCTTCGCCCCGTGCTTGAGCAGGCTGAAGCGCAGACACAGGGCATTGACAAGTTTCTGCGGATGGTTAAGAGGTTCACTGAGATTAAGGAATTGAGTGCCGAGGTTGTAAGTGAATTCATCGAGCGGATTGAAGTCGGCGAAACGTTGATGGTGAATCCACGGCGGTTTCCGCACTGGGCAGATGAAAAAAGGCAAAACATAAGAATTGTGTACAACTACATCGGCGCAATCCCGCAAGAGGGAGAGCCAATCACGGCAAGTGCAAGTGGGAAAATAGCGTATAAAGAATAATGGCGTGAACTTCGAGGGGTTCACACCACTTTTTTAGGCATTGGGGATTTGTCCGTAAGGAGTTTATTCTGACGAAGGTATTTCAGGGACAAATACCAAAAGGCGAGACGGTTTTAACCGTATGATACAAGATGCGCTTAATGGTAAAATTGACCTTATCGTCACTAAGTCAGTCAGCCGTTTTGCGAGGAATACGGTTGACAGCCTTACAACCATCCGAAAGCTAAAAGAAGCTGGTTGTGAATGCTTTTTTCAAAAAGAAAATATAATGACCTTTGACTCCAAAGGTGAGCTGCTCTTAACCATCATGAGCAGTCTTGCCCAGGAGGAAAGCCGTAGCATCTCTGAGAATGTAACCTGGGGACATAGAAAACGCTTCTCTGACGGAAAGGTCAGTATACCATACGGTCAGTTTCTAGGATATCGCAAAGGTGCCGATGGACTGCCGGAGATTATACCCGAAGAGGCTGAAATCGTAAGAAAAATTTATCGGTTGTTCATTAGCGGAAAGTCTACTACTGCGATTGCAAAACAGCTGACCGATGAGGGCATTCCAACACCGGGTAAGAAAGTCGAATGGCAAAGAGCTACAGTTGAAAGAATACTCTCCAATGAAAAGTACAAAGGCTCGGCACTTTTGCAAAAGTCCTTCACGGTGGATTTTCTTACTAAGAAAACAAAGATCAATGAAGGCGAAGTGCCACAATATTATGTTGAGGATAGTCATCCGGCAATCATTGAGCCGAGAGAGTGGGAAGTGGTTCAAGCTGAACTCGCCAAACGCAAGAATAGCAACAAACGTCATCGCCAGACAAGCACTTTCTCAGGAAAAGTCTTCTGCGGTGATTGTGGAGAGATATTCGGCTCTAAGGTCTGGCATTCCAACAGCAAGTACCGCCGTGTGATATGGCAATGCAACGGAAAGTTCAAAGGGGAAGATAAGTGCAGAACACCTCATCTTTACGAGGAACAGTTAAAGAAACTGTTTATTTCCGCAATGAGCGAATACTTTGCAGACAGGGAAAGCGCTATTGAAAAGCTGCAGTATGCTCAAAAGACCTTGACTGACACCGATTTCATTGATGAGGACATTCACACCAAAGAGCGTGAATTAGAGATGCTTTCGGAAATGATTCGCATCTGCATCAACAGCAATGCCACCAACACGATATCAGAAGAGGAATACAAAACAAAGCATGCTGACCTTTGCAGGAGGTTTAAAGAAACCGAACAGAGCTTGAATGCTTTATACTCCGAGCGTGAGCAGATGAAAAACAATGCTATTGCAATCGGAGGTTTGCTCTTTGAACTGACGGAACTGAAAGACTTACCGATCGCATTTAACGAAAAGCTATGGAATGCCGCCATCGACCATGTGACAATTTACGCTGACGAACGAGTTATATTCCACTTCAAAGACGGAAAGGACATTACCAAAACGCTGTAACAGCATAGGGTAGTGTCCTTTTAATTGATTCGTATTTCAATGTCTTAAAACCCTGTTATGACAATAATATATATAGCATTTCTTTCTATATTTATATAATTAAATAAATATCGGAGTGGTTAGATGGACATTTATAAAAACTTAAGCGACACAGTTTATTGCGATGGTTTTTTTGAATGCGCTCATAAATTAGTAGACTTTTCAAAAGAAGCACTAGCCAATAAAAGTCGAACGAAAGTCGTCAATTCCTTTTATGAACGCTTACAAATGCACGGATTAGGGGAATATGCTTTCCAAAAAAGCAACAAGCAATATTTTATATATGACGGGGAATCTTCAGTTAACTCATTTATGGCGATCTCAATGCCAAGACAGGAAACACCTGCCAAATAACAAAAGACAGACAAAATGTACCTGCATCCATGTGTATAATAACGAACTGCAACATGAGGTAAAACTTGCTTTAGTAAAACTGTTAAGTAGATATGCTAATACATCTCTAGCTGAAAAGAAATTTGGGATACCGCATTTGGCAGTATCCCGGATGACATACAATGTTATTTCGATTATTTCAACAGTCTGTCACCGAATAATATATTTATTGCAACAGCTCTTTTCTTATTATAGGAATAAATTTTAGTTGCTTATTCTGACCTTGATTGTGACCTGGACATTTGTTGATTCCGAGAAGCCGTTGTAAACGGTATAGGTGAACGAATCGTTGCCCTCAAAGTCCTTAGCGGGAGTGTAGGTGAATTCACCGTCTGTGCTCAGCTTGATAGTGCCGTATGTGGGAGAGGTCTCAAGCTGATAGAAGGTGTTTTCCTTTGCACCAGTGTTAAGATTTCCTTTATGGATTTTATTGGTGTACATATTTATCGTCTGAGAGGCAGATTCGACCTCTTCGATTTTCAGAGTGCCTTTGATATACTTATATGTATAATCATAAATAGCTCTGCCGTAAACACCATCGCTGTTTAAGCCGTTGAAGTACTCACCCGGCATTCCGCCCTGATAATAGAAGTTTATAGCGTTCATATAACCATATGTGATACCGCCTTTGAGGTATTCCATATAATTGTCGAAATACTGCTTCGAAAACGGTGCTGCAGGATGGATTTCCATCTCAACGCTCATACCTAAAAGCTTGGTTGACTCTGCGATTTCGCCGACGACTTCTTTGGGTAGGCTGTACCATGCGTAGTTTGGCTGCATTGAGGTTACGTCAAAACCGAGCTTATCCCATTCCTGATATCCGCTCGCGTTGTTCCACGGAATCCACGATAGAAGAAAACCTTTTTCTTTGCATTTCGCTGCTGTGTATTCGATCAGCTCAGCTTCAAAAGGCTTTTGATACTCAATGCCCTCAGATGTCCAATAATAACCGTGAAGAACAAGGTTTTTATAACCTGCTGCTTTGAACTTTGCTTCAATCTGAGTCATCATCCAGTCGGTGACTGTTTTAAGGCCCTCAAGAGTTGTGAGATCTTCAGATTTTCCGTCGCCGTTATAGTCTTGGTTTATAAAGCCACGATTAAAGCTCGGTAGGCTGACGGTGACCGATATCTTATAATCTTTCAGGTTGAGAGCTGTCTTGATTTCGTCGATAACTTCATCAAGCGCGTCAAGGTTCGCACCATCGGTAAACAAGCTTTCGATGTAATTTTTGAGTGCAGATGCGTTCTTACCCTTTTCAAAGATAGTGCCGTATTCACCCATCATGACGGCATCGAACATCGTATCAACGATTTTACCGGACTTGTCAAGGTAAGCCATATAGGGCAACCAGTATTCTTTTGTTATCTCACCGGCAACAGCACTAGCGTCTTTTAAGAAAGGTGCGAGGAGTATATGCTGTGCTCCGCCGTAGATCGAGTCATCGGGGCGGATATAATCGCCCGGGAATTTGGTTTCATAACTTCCGGTCGGTTTTAGAGAAATGGAAGATGAATCGACTTTCTTGGTACCGATAACTTCGATTTCATCGCAGAACATAAAACATGAAACTCCGAGTTTTACATTAACGAATCTCGCTTTATAATTCTTGTCGAGTTTTATATTAAGCTCATAACGGCCGTCAGGTGCGCCAGTTATCGGTCCGCGCTCGTGTACAAGCTGCCAATCTTCACCGTTGTCGGAGAGATAAATTTCAACCAGTCTCGGAAGATATACACCCGAATCCAAAGACTGGGCAAAGCCGAGATTTAATTCGGAGACGGTTGAGGTTTTTTGGAGATCGAATACAAGATTTCTTTCGATACCGTGAACCGATTTAAACCAGTTTTCGGACCAGATATTTGTCTCTTTCTTACCGTCCGTTAGAACCTTACTGTCTGCGAGTGAATTTTTATAATCCGTGAAGTATCTGTCAGATAAGGGAAGCGGCACATATACCTTCTGGGTAATACCTTTGACAAGGTTGATTTGTTTGTCGTAATCGCTTTCGTTTTTATCCCAGAATACTTCGGTTGTTACTTTTGTTATTTTTTCGTTTGTGTAAAGCTTCTTACCAAGGTCACCGTAGTCAGGCTTTGTCTCATCGGGCTTTTCATCATATGCGTAAACAGCGAATTCATCCACAAATAACCACCAGCTTTCCTTAGGTACGAAAACTCTGACATAACGAACAGAGATTGATTTATTGAGCTTTAAAATATAGCTTTCACTATATAGCCCGGTGTTGTTTCCGGTCATGTAAACCGTACCGATATCGTGATAGTTCTGGTTATCATTTGAAACAGAGAATTTTACATATGACGGTACGGTAATACCGACATCTTTCATACTGAGCGCGGAAAACTCGATGTCCGAAATGCCGTCGGTTTGTTCGCCCATATCAATTGTAATCGATACGGTGCTGTTGCCCTTTTGCTCGAAGCCTGCCCAGCTTTTGTCTAAAAAGTTAAGAGGGCCTCTTACACCATCGGTTAATTCTTTTAAATCAGTATCATGATAATTAGCCGTATCCGAAGGGAAATCCGAAGTGTAGCTTTTGCCGAGAGAGAGGAGCTTGCGCTCTCCCTCCCGAACAACAGCATCTTTCAGAAAGTCATCGATAGGATATTTGGGCTGAATATAATTCGGATCGTTAAAGACAGGATCTGTTACGCTTTCGTCACCTTGCGAATTTTCACCGGAAACAAGCTTATCCGATGTATCGGAGTTCGAGCCGGGAGTATTGGTGCAGGAAACGGTACCAAGTAAAATAAGTCCTGCCATTAACAATGCGAAAAACTTTTTTTGATTTATTTTTATTGCCATTTAAGTGTTCCTTCCGATTATAGAGCCATATACCCTGTCAAATAAAATCGTAAGACTCTCTTATCTTGCTTTTCTTCTGATAACGCAAGCAGCTGCTGCTACTGACATTACCATCATAGCGCTGACATATACAAAGCTGTCACCTGTTTCAGGAGTGCTTGGTTTTGATTCTGCTTTTGATTCGGTTGTGTCTGCAGGCTTAGATGTTTCTGTCTTGCTTTCTTCGGTAACTGCATCAGACTCGTAGACCATAACTTCGTCAAAACCGAAATATGTGTTCCAGCCATAATCTCTACCGGTGATGCTGAGTTTAATATATCTTGCTGATACAGCGCTGTCAAGTGTCTTTGTAAAATCTTTAGCGTCTGTGCCGTCTACCCATTCATAGCTTTCGGAAGCAACTTCCGTAAGAGAGCTTGAAGATGCACCTATAGCGACTTTAAGGGTTACGGGAAGAGATGCACCACTCTGAGAATCGATAAGCATCTTAAAGGATATTTTCGAAATATCGAAAGCTGCGCCAAGATCGATGAGTATAGAAGAATCGGTGTTGCCTTCTTTGCTTTCAAACACAACCCACTGGCCATCCCAAAGGCTGTTAGCTTCAGCGAAAACCGCATCAGTTAACTTGGTTGAGTCAGGGTCTCCGCCGTTTGAAGCCACCGGTGTTTTTTTGTCGTAAGTGTAGGTTGCGCCTTCAGCGACATTTGTCTCGGCTGCTATTGTTGTGAAACACAACGAGAGAAGCAGAATACAAGAAAGGATTGCGAGGAATAGAGCTTTTTTCATTTTGAATCTCCTTTTTATTATTTATTGTAAAATTCCAAAAGCTCATCGAGCTTCTGTTTTACAGCCTCTTCTTTTGCCTGATAAGCGGAAGTAAAATCTTTGCTTCTTTCATCAAGCACTGTTCTTACAAGGTGTTGTATATCGTTAAGCGAAATAGAGTTTACAACACCGAAGTTATAACGAGCACCGCCGAGCAGGATGTCATACATTCTTGCGTCGTCTTCTGTTTCGAAATATCTTTTTTTCATTATAACTTCAAAGTATGCAGGTGTTACACTGCGGTAAGACTCCGCTGCGAGCAGCTCAAGGGTTGCTCCGACCATCGGTAAACGAGAATTGTCAAGACAATTTGGTACGGATAAAATAGAATAAATGTCTGCCGAGCAGGTATAGTATTCTTTTTGTTCCTTTGAAAGCTTTGGTATCGGGAGCAAACCGTAGCTGAAATTAACGTCTCTGAGGTTTTCGATAGCATTTAATGAGTCGATGTGGAAAACAGATTTTTGAGCAACGAATCTTTCACGCATTAAATCGATTGACTCGCCTGTATATTGACCGGCAAGAACACCCGGATTTGTGAAAAGCATATCATACATTTTGTCAAAAAAGCTGATTGTGTCATTGTTATAGAAATTAAGGACATGGTTGTTGTCGGATTTCTTTTCGGTGATTGACAAACCGAAGCCCGTGAACAGTGCATCGAGCGGCATGGAAGCCGTTGCCATTCCGATACCGTAAAAATCTTCATCATCACGATTACCGTTACCGTCGTCTTTGTAAAGCGTTTTTACAAGCTCGGAAAGGTAATCGATGGTCCATTCGCCACGGTCAACCACATCATATAAATTTTCACCGATCATTTCTTCAACGAGTTTTGTGTTGAAAAATGTGCCGGTTGTATAATCAATAGATGTGAATGAAGCATCACCGATAACGAAATAAAGCTTATTGTTAACGGTCATCTCATTAATAAAATCCTGGTTCCACCAAGGCTTTTTTAAATCGAGATAGTTAATATCATAAAGATTTCTGAACCAACCTTCGTTACCAAGAACAACACCGTAATATCCGTATGATGCGATTAAGTCATAATCTGTCCTGCCGCTATTGATATCAACCTGAAGCCGTCCGTTGAAATCAACCGGAGCATACGATCCGCTTGTAGGTGTATGTACGAGTGTTTTGATCTTGACATTCAGTCTGTCTTCGATTTCCGAATTCCTGTTGTAAATCGCATCGTTGATAATGGTGTTTGACAATTCTTCGGCATAGAATTCAAGCTCGAACATCTCGCCCTGTCTTACTAAGATTGTGACATCTTCACCACCGAAATCGAGATTAGTGGGGACATTATCTTTGATTAAAACTCGCCCATAATCATCGTATTCAACAATTTCGGAAACTTCCGAAGCAGTGCTACCGGTGTTGGAGCTTTGTGTGCCGGTTGTCTGACAGGAGCCGAGAACCATAACGACGACAAGCATCAACAACGTTAACAGCTTTGTATAACTACACTTTTGCATTTAATCACTCCTTTTACAGCTCTTTATATAAGCTTTATGTTGTCACCATAAAGCTTTATATTATTGAAGTTCATGTTCTTTACATCACCCTTGACAGTTAAAAACGGAGCATTTCCGACGCCGTTTTCGTATGAGCAATCGGTTATTGTCAGATTTTCAATGACCGTATCGATGTCGATAAAAACAGTATCAATATCTGTCTCTGTTTCTCTGCGGTGAAGGTCTCTGATGGTCAGATTTTTAATCTCAAGCTCTCTTTCGATAAAAATAAACGGATAAACAAAGCTCTCTGCGGTATAAAAATCAGGGTACCTAAAATGTTTTCTCGCATATACGTTAGAGATTGTTATCTGATCGAACTTGCCTTTATAGGATTTGTCACCTATATGATAATACTTCGTAATACCGATGCAGTACTGATAAAAGCTACCGAAAATGTTGTTGATACTGATTCTTTCGATAGTGCTTTGGGATGCGAGCATACGGATTGCACTATGAGCGCCTTCGGCATAAATACCATCAACTGAAATATCAGAAATGTCACCATAATAGAAGTCGTCAGCGTTGATGGCTAAAAGATCATCGTAAGTTTTACCCTTCAGGTTAGTTATTCGTCCGTACCTACAGCCACTTTCAATATGTACACCATCCATAGTTCCAAGGATCGGATTACCTTGGTTGTAATCAAAAGTAATATTATCAACAGTGAATTGATAGGCTTTCGTTATCTGTATACCGAAGGTAACGGGGTCCTTTACGGTAAGGTTTTTGATTGTAAGATTGGTTACATCAAAAAAACGCATTGCAACACCGAGATATCTGTCGTCCATATCATCGTGTTTTACTTCTCCGAAGCTACCGGTCCAAAGCGGATTAGGATTTTGCTCCATGTTGTTCATGTCCCATAATCCACCCTCGAGCACAACGTTGTTGCAATGCTCGCAAGAAACCATAAGGCAGCTGCTTTTTGCCGCCAATTTAACAGCAGCAAAACTATCAAGTCTTAAGGTTTGATTTGATCTAAGCTTCAATGGTCTTGAAATAAGATAGTACTTTTGTGGGAATGGCAGATTTACAACTTGGTTGTTGTCAAGAAGATATTGGATTGCATTTGTATCATCGTGAATTCCGTCTCCGTAAATTTCCATTGATTCACCCCTCTGTAATCGTTGACAAAACAACGATATAACATTTTATTAATAAAGTCAACGGAATTGAACCAACATGGATAAACGGTCATTAAAACTGCATAAAATAACTCGATTCGGTCACATTCGGTCATATATTCGTTTATCGTGTTCATGTTAAACAGTTTTATTGACAGACATAGCTAAAAGTGCTATCATTAATAAACGTTTCTGAACGAACGAAAAACTAAATTTAAAATTCAAGTTATTCACGACATCAAGCAAGGAGATATCAAATGCCAAAAGAAATACGGCATAATGAAATACTTAAGCTTTTGAAGACGGAACGTACTAAAGTAGTTACAGTTAAACAAATATGTCAAAAATGTTACATCAGCGAATCTTCTGCGAGAAGAGATCTTAAGCTACTCGAAGAAGAGGGATTGATTAAAAGGTTTCACGGCGGAGCGAAGTTAATTGAGTACGAAACGGTTTCAAGTATCGATAAAAATGACGTTGAAATAACAGAAAAATACCAAAAAATCGTTGAAGAAGCGGTTCGCGAAGTGGAAAAATGCAAAACGATATATTTGGATGCTGACTCCTTAACAGGTTTTATGATTCCGCTTTTAGTTGAGTTCAACCAACTCACTGTTATAACGAACGGTATAAATAATATTTTAGCTCTGACTCAGTTTCCGAAGATTCAAACCGTTTTTGTCGGCGGTTATGTTTCTAAAACATCGCTTTCCACAAACGGTTATTTTGCTTGGGATTTTATTGACAATTTTTATGTTGATGCAGCTTTTATTTCCTGTCATGCTTATGATACGGCTATAGGTGCGACTGAGAGCTGCGAAGAACAGATGCTGCTGAAGAAAAAAGTTATATCGCAATCTAAAAAAACTATACTTTTATGCGAAAGCTCAAAAATCGGAAAAAACTCACCGTTTGTTGTTTGCAAACCGAATATACCCGAGTTTTTGATAACAGATTCCTCAATCTCGCCCAAGGAAGCTGATAAAATGGTGCAAAATCGTATCTCGTTTCGCTGCGTTTAATTTACGGTTTTTGTTATTAAATAAAGAAGGTCTGCATTTTTGCAGTTAGGTTGTTTATGGAAACTTTTTTCAATGATGATTATTACATAAATACGGAATTCACAAACCCGAGAAGCAGGAATTTGGAAAAAAACGAAACAGAATATCATAATGTGTTAAAAAATAAGGAATATATAATCCGTTCGGTCGTGCCGCTCGACTACCGTATGCGAAACAGTTACAGCAACACACAACCGGGTAACAAGATGCTGACTGACGGCCTTCGCGCTGAATCATACCTGGGTTTTGACGACCCTGCGTTTTTTCACATAACGACAGGTATTGCGCGAGAGATAATATTTGACCTTGAATACAGCTGTTCTGTTGACGCTATTTGTATCGGATTCGGTGTATACCCTGAATATGGTGTAACACCACCGAATAAACTAATGGTCAGTCTTTCTCAGGACGGACTGACATGGCAAACTGTTTTTGTGGACTCACCGAAAAGCGATCTCAAATACGGCAAAATGCAGTATAAGGGTAATTTCGGAAATAAGTATACTGCCCGGTATGTTAAAGTCGATTTATATGTCCTCTCGTTTATATGGATTGATGAAGTAGAGGTACTGGGTTGTGCATCGACGGTAGATGATGCGCTTCCGTTAAAGCCCGGTTACATCTCGTTTAATTTCCCTGACCAATTTCCGAGCACTTCTGTGCTTGATAAAATAAAGAGCATTATTTCAATCCTAAACTATACGAAATCAACGAACCAGGAACAGAAGTGGAAAAAGGAATATTTCCTGCCTCTTGTAGCTTATCATGACTCAAAGAATAAGATAACCGATACCTTTTTTGACGTGTTCCAGTTTATGCCGCGTGACATGGTAGCCTCTTGGGGTGCATATACGACAAGCGACGAAGCCTTTTCTTATACAAAAAAAGAATGGCTTGAGTATCTTGAAAGTACGTTTGCGGAAGATAACAATCTTTTTTCTCTTGATGCAGCAGTCGGAGAAGCAAAAACTCGATTGTTTAAAGATAATTACAAAGCCGGAGTTCTCCTTCCGATTTTGATTACGTCACCCAACCAGACAGAATTCGGTGATGTTGACGGAGATGGCATTGTTGAGAACTGCGCAATTATTTCCGACAGAATGAAGGTTCTGACTTGGTGGACAGAGCTTCTCATTAACAGATTCAACATCTGTAGATTCAAAAATCTAAAACTTCTGGGGTTCTATTGGTACGATGAATCGATATCGTATGACGACCCTGACTATACCAATGTGCTTTTTGAGTACTCAAACTATGTACATCATAAAAAACTCAAACTAATCTGGGAACCTTGGTATCAAGCCCCGGGGATTGGTACATGGAAAGATTTCGGCTTTGATTTCATATCGATGCAGCCCAACTATATCTGGGACCTTGATACAACGATTAAAAGGCTTGAATCGAGCATAGAAATTTCTAAGCTGATCGGAGCAGGGGTGCAACTCGAGATACATCCGCTTTCACTCGAGAGTAGTGTATATTTGAACAGATATCGCGATTATCTGCGTTATTATACTGATGCCGGATGTCAAAAAACGATATGCAGTTTTTATCAGGGTATAGCACCCGGTGAATATTATAAAGCGTATAAATCATCAACTCCAAGCTTCCGTTCGATATATGATGACACATATCTGTATGTTAAAGGTAAGCTCAAGCACCGTAAAATAAAACTGAAAAACAGCCATTTTACAATAAATGCGAATACAGTTCTCAAGTCGAAGCTGCAGCTTGATATAAAAAAGTCGGCAGTAGTTTTCACCACGATATCCCCGCCAGAAAAAGGAAGTCTTGAACTGATGAGCGACGGTTCGTTTTATTATTATCCCGACAGGGACACAACGGGGCACGATTACTTTACCGTGAATTACACCCATTCAATCGAGAGCCAGAACGAAAAAGTTTTCATCTGTATAAATCGTTTGTAGAACAGACATCTAATATTTAGATATCGGTTATAAAATCATATAATCATTTTCGATGACGGAAGTAAAAAAACAGCTGTTGATGTTCGTATGAAGTAAGGTATTTCAGTTATAGCAGGTTGTAAAATGAACCTGCAATAGTAAAAAAGAATCCACAATGACGAACCTATGGTAGAATTGAGTTACCACACACCAATTCTGAAAGGATCATCATTATGGACAATCCAAATTGTAGCACAGAGCATCGAAAATGGCAACACCTAACACCAGAAGAACGGTATGATATTGAGGTCCATTTGAAGGATGGTTGGTCGTGCTACAAAATTGCATGCAACAACTACACCGATGAATCCAAACAGCGTGGTTGGACGCAATCCTCGCACAACAGACGAGATTCGCCGGTATAATTTGGCGGCAGTAGAAGTCGCAAAGGCTCATGGTGTGGAAATTGACGATTTGTTTTCATTTATGGAATACCGCGATGAAAGCTGGTATTCAGACTATTGTCATTACACAGCTGCCGGGTTTATTGCACTGGGCGAAGAGGTAGCTGCATTTATTAGGACGAAGATGCAAAAATAAAGATCTCTTGGGTTATTCTGGTCGGAAGCGCTATGTCTCACAACCAGAAATGCTGCCATCGAGAAATAACCAATATAAAACGAAATCACTAGGATTATAAGTGCAAAAGACTGGTAAAATAGAATTTTATAAATTAAAACACATTGCAAGAGCGACAAGCCCCGGCAGTGTGTTTTATTAAGCAACAATTTAACGATACTATAATTTAACGATTGAAAAATACTCTATCCGAGCTGTATAAACCAATATTAGTTATTTTTTCGGTGACGGCTATCAAAAACGCTAACAGGGAGGACTTGAACCACCCATTTCACCTGTTTAATAGCTGATTTTAGGGCAAAAAAGGGAATTACCGCTCTTGAAATTGTATCAAGAACGGTAATTGATTTTTGTTGAGAAAACGATTAAGATGCCGTTATTTAATTTGCCATTTATCGGCGTATGTTTTTAACTTTTCTTTTATTTCAGCAAACTCAGACGTTACGCGAATCTTATCGAACACTGCATCATCAAGCTGTTTAAGAAGCCGTGCTGCGTCGTTATCTGTGGAACTTACCGACCAAGATCCGCGATTCATACCGCGGAAAACAAGAGATGTGTAAGGATCACCGCTGCCGGAGGTAACAAAGCCTATTGCATGCTCCGCTGCAGCTTGAAGATTAGATATCGCTTTTTCGCTGTCGCCTATTTTTGCATAATATACTGCCTGCGCTGTATGCGTTTCACAAAGGTGACAGTGATAGAATCCGAAGTCCCCATTCTCGAAGAATAAATTAATGAGTGCGATTCGCTTTTCCCTGAGGGAGGCAAGCTCCGTTTCTGTGTAAACATATTTCCCCGAATCAAGTTTTTCCTGCATAGAATAGAGTCTGTTCGAAAGGAACTGTAAAAGATCGCTTGCTTCTATCTGCTTTGCCCGATAACCTTCGTCGCCGTCACATACATTACTCAAGAGCATTTCACTCGAAACAGAGATAGGCGGCATCGATCGTGCCAGCTTTTTAGCCTCGTTTTTTCTACCTGCATCTTTGTAGGTAAAACAGAGAATCTGGATTGCGCCATGTCGCAGGCTGTCGTCAGTGCTTTTTTCGAGGATTGCCTCGCCGAGTCGGATTGCTTCGTCACTAAAATCCGTCTCTTTTGTATTATAATTGTGTTGCCAATACGCAAGATACATTAAATAAAACATAAGATCGCAGCTATTGGGATATTCACGCAACCCTGCTTCAAGGATCTCACGCGCTTTTTCATAATATCCGCGCCCGGAATATCGGTTTGCTTCAGTATATATAGCAATAATTTTTTCTTGCGTTTTTTCAATATCTATTCCGAGCAGTTTGTCGGATGTGATTCCAAGTAGATTACAAAGCGGCGGGATAACGGATATATCCGGTGTGGTTTTTTCATTTTCCCATTGAGAGACTGCTGAAACGGTAACATTCAAATATTCCGCAAGCTGATCCTGCGTCATATTTCTTTCGCGTCGGTACTTTTTAATTATCGCTCCGATGTTCATGTTCATTCTCCTGAAAAATATTCAAAAGCGCTTTTGTAATTATATTATAGCAAATTTTATGATGATAACAAGAGAGCTGTTCTTTACAGCATATTAAGTGAAACTAAAATAATTGAAGTAAAAACGTGTAGGGTAGAAGTTCACTTCCTCTCAAGTTGCTTAAAATAGTGATTGTTATTTTTATTTATAATACTTTACAAATCTTAAAAATCAATAATTTAACGATACTATAATTTAACGATTAAAAAATTATCAATTCCAGTTGTATGAGCCGATTTTGGTTTCTTTTGAGTAATATCCACTTTATTTTGCTCTTGGGGAGGACTTGAACCACCGTTTTAACCCGTTTTACAGCCGTTTTTAGGGCAAAAAAGGGAATTACCGCTCTTGAAATTGTATCAAGAACGGTAACAGATATGGTTGCGGGGATGGGATTTGAACCACATGACCTTCGGGTTATGAGCCCGACGAGCTACCGGACTGCTCCACCCCGCGATATAGAATTGTATAACTGTGCTAATGCCGGCTTCCTTATGGTAGGACAGTTGGTGCCGGAAACCGGAATCGAACCGGTACGGGATTTGAGTCCCACGGGATTTTAAGTCCCGGGCGTCTACCTATTCCGCCATTCCGGCGTAGACAGCTTTTATATAATATCACACCTTTACATGATTGTCAACCCTTTTTATAAGATTTTTTAATTGTGCTTAGGTAACCATTTTTTTGCAGAATGAATTTCAATCGAAAAATATGTGTTCAAAATGTTAAAACACACAAATGATATTGCAAATTTTCAGAATTAGTGTATAATCTTTTATAATGGGGTCGGATGGGACTTTTTCCGTTTTGGATAATGAAAATCAATGCATTTTCGGTTATAGCGCCCCGGTTACGCAGAAAATTAAAGTGGAAAAACAATTAATAATATATAAACCAAGAAGTAAGGCATATTTCTGCAAAAAGAATGCAGAAGTAGCCAAAGAACTGGAGGCAAAAGATATATGAATGGCGAAAAAAGCAACGCTTTTGGTAAGCTTACAGCTTTTTTTGATGCAGGGACATTTGCCGAAATCGGCAAATCCATCAAAAGAGAAAGCGGTGAACTGGAAGGCGTTATCTGCGGTTATGGCGCGATCGGCGGAAGACTGGTCTACGCATTTGCAGAGGACCACACGCGTCTGAAGGGTGCGGTAGACATCGCACACATCAGAAAAATCAAAGCTGTATACTCGCTGGCAGAAAAGAACGGTTCTCCCGTTGTAGGCGTTTTCAGCAGTGCGGGCAGCGCAGTGCTTGAAGGTGTCTCTCTACTCGATTCCTATGGCGAGTTGTTTGCCGCTTCGGCAAAGCTATCCGGTGTTATACCCCGCATCTCGGTGATCGAGGGTGTATGCAGCGGCTCTCTCGCACTATTTGCCCAAAGCTCCGATTTTGTTATCACAGCAGGAGAAAAGTCATCACTTTCTTTTGCTCCACTCTCAGTCCTAAAATCAGCTGATAAATCAGCTGACAATGGTGCGGCAGCAATAAGCTGCGCGAACCTTGATGAGGCACTTGCAGCAGCAAAAGCCTTAATCGAGCTCCTACCGTCAAATTACGAGGAACAGCTTGAGCTGCCGGCAACTGATGTTAATCGCAGTGCGATAATCTCTGAGTCCTCCGCTATGACCGATGTAATCACACAAATAACAGACAAAGACAGCTCGATTGAACTTTATGCTCAGTACGGTGCAGACATTTACACCGCTTTCGCTGCAATAAATGGCAGACCAATTGGAATTGTCGCTCCCAAAGCTGCACTGACAGCTAAAGGTCTTGACAAAGCTGCGAGAATTGTCAAGTTTTGCGACGCGTTTTCACTGCCACTTCTGTTTGTTGTTGACAGCGAAGGCTTTGATGCTTCTGATGAAGCTAATGGTGCGGACATTGCTCGTGCAGCAGGTATCCTTTCGGTAGAAATCGCAAGCTCCACAGTAGCGAAAGTGTCATTGATAAAAGGCAAGGCATACGGTGCAGTATTTACGCTTTTTGCATCAAAATCAGCCTCTTCCGACATAACCTATGCGTTACCGTTTGCGACAATAAGTATTATGTCGCCAGAGAGCGCCGTTGAATTCTTAATGAATGAAAAAATTGCAGCTTCTTCCGATCCGAACAAGACAAGAGCTGAACTCATAGCAGAGTGGGTTTCCGGAGAGGCTTCTCCAGAAAACGCCGCAAGTCTTGGACTTATTGACTCAGTTATTAAAGTTGAGGATTCGGTAAGGATGTTGGCTTCAGCCTTTGAGATGATGGATAATAAAAGAGCATTTAACATTCCTAAAAAACATAACAGCATATAAGGAGGTGCTATGGTGAACAAATATTTAATGCAAAGCCTAAGCACTGATACCGGTCTGACGCTTGAATATATGTTGATAGCGGCAGCGGCACTTCTTATTGTACTGCTGATTATTCTGATATATTCCGCCCTAAGACAGCTGAACAAATCAAGCGCAGTAACTCCAACAGCAACCCCAACAACAACAGTGGTACCGCAAAGCACAGCTCACGCAAGGAACGACAGCGCTATTATCGCAGCAATCATAGCGGCAATAACAGCATCAAGGAGCGAAGAAGGCGTACCTCAGCCTTCAGCCTTCAGAGTTGTTTCCTTTAAGAGAGCAGACACTAAGTGGAAAAAACAATAAAATGTTCGGCTATTAATGCTTATACGGCCGCCAAGCGGCAGAATGGAGATTATAATGAAAAAATATATAGTTAAAGTCAACGGAATTCCATACGAAGTTGAAGTAGAGGAAACAGCAGCGTTTAGCTCTTATCCTGTTGCTGCAGCCCCTGTAGCCCCTGCAGCGACTGCACCGGTAGCACCAGCATCAGCAGCTCCTGAAGCACCTGCCGCAGCTCCTGCAGCTGTTGATGTTCCAGCAAACGGAACAAAGGTAGAAGCTCCTCTCCCGGGTTCGATTGTTAAACTGCAAGTAACAAACGGCCAACAAGTAAAAGCTGGCGATGTTCTTTGCATACTTGAAGCGATGAAGATGGAAAACGAGATATTAGCACCGGTAGCAGGAAAAGTAAGCGTTATTGCATCTCAGGGCACAATAGTAAACAGTGGCGACTTGCTCTTTGCTATCGAGTAAAAAAGCGGCGTTTTATCTGCGGCAACTTCTTGAAAGGAATAATTATAGATGAAAAAAGTCGGAATCACCGAAACAGTACTCCGTGACTCCCACCAGTCGCTTGCGGCTACAAGGATGAAAACGGAGCAAATGCTCCCGATACTCGAAGAGATGGACAAAGTTGGCTATCATTCTCTCGAGGCGTGGGGCGGTGCAACATTTGATGCATGTCTGCGTTTTTTGAATGAGGACCCGTGGGATAGGCTCAGAAAAATAAGGGCGCAGGTTAAAAATACAAAACTCCAGATGCTGTTCAGAGGTCAGAACATTCTCGGTTATCGTCATTATGCCGACGATGTTGTTGAATACTTTGTGCAAAAGTCCATTTCAAATGGTATAGACATACTCCGCATCTTCGACGCACTCAATGATGTGCGCAATATGGAAACTGCGATAAATGCGACAAAGAAAGAAAAGGGCCATGTGCAAGCGGCTCTCAGCTATACGACAAGCCCGTTTCACACCGTTGAATCCTTTGCCAACCTCTCAAAAACTCTTGAGGAAATGGGAGCAGACTCTATCTGTATCAAAGATATGGCGGGACTCCTGAAGCCTTTTGTGGCTTATGACCTTGTAAAAGCGATTAAAGCAAAGGTTAAAATACCCGTACAAATTCATACACACTACACCTCGGGCCTTGCATCAATGACGCTCCTAAAAGCGATTGAAGCGGGTGCTGATGTGGTTGATACAGCGATTTCACCAATGGCTCTTGGTACTTCTCAGCCTCCGACGGAATCGATTGTAGCAGCATTACAGGACACCCCTTACGACACCGGTCTTGACCTCAACCAGCTCGATAAAGTATCGGTGTATTTCTCAAAGATACGCAGCGACCTTATTGAAAGCGGACTCCTTGATCCGAATATGTTCAAGGTCGACGTAAACGCACTGCTTTATCAGGTTCCGGGCGGTATGCTCTCGAACCTTGTTTCCCAGCTCAAACAGAGCGGCAACTCCGACAAACTCCTTGAGGTCCTCGAAGAAGTGCCGAGAGTACGCGCTGACGCAGGCTATCCTCCCCTTGTTACACCTTCTTCCCAGATTGTCGGAACCCAAGCTGTGCTGAACGTCACAATGGGCGAGCGTTACAAGATGGTTGCTAAGGAATTCAAGGGCATCGTAAGAGGCGAATACGGCAGAACACCTGTACAAATATCTGACGAATTCATCAGTAAGATAATCCCCGGAGAAACACCAATCACCGGAAGACCTGCAGACTCCATCAAACCGGAGCTTGAAACACTTCGTGCTAAGATTTCAGAATACATCACCCAGGACGAAGATGTTCTTTCCTACGCACTGTTTGAACAGGTCGCAATCAAGTTCTTTGAAAAGAGAAGGGCGGATATGTACGCTCTTGACGCGGATAACGCAGATTTTAAGAACAAGATACACGTGGTATAAACATAAAAAGAGAACCGGTTTAGTGATAAGCCGGTTCTCTGATTTTTTGAGTTGAATTGTCAGTTAATGTGATCCTCTACAATAACACCATCCGAAATAATAATTTTTCTCTTTGCATAAGCGGAAACAGAGGGGTCGTGCGTTACGACAATTATTGTTGTACCTCTTTTATTAACGGATTCAAGCAGTGCCATTATCTCGCTGCTTGTTTTTGTATCAAGCGCGCCGGTTGGTTCATCCGCAAGGATGATATCGCATCCCGAAATCATCGCGCGGGCGATAGCAACTCTCTGTTTTTGTCCGCCCGATAACTGGTTGACCTTTTTTGATGACTGATCGGCTATACCGACTTGTTCTATAATATCAAACGCAAGGTTCTTCATCTCGCTGTACTTTGTTTTTGAAAAATAAAGAGGCAGCATAACATTAAAAAGAACCGTTTCCTGAGAGATAAGCGCAAAATCCTGCATAACGAAGCCGATTTTGCTGTTTCTGATAGCCGACAGCTCTCGGTCTTTCATTTTTTCAACGGCTTTACCGTTTAATGAATAGTTACCGGAGTTAAAGTTGTCAAGACATCCGATGATATGCATCAGAGTTGATTTTCCTGCACCTGATTTTCCTTCAATAGAAACAAATTCACCTGCGCCAATCTCAAGACTTACATCTTTAAGTGCACGGAAACGCGATTTACCCATTATGTAGTATTTATTTATATTTTCCAATTTTATCATTTTTTTATTCCTTAACCAGTCTTAGCTGTTCTATGGGAGAGAACCTACGCATCATAAGCGTTGCTATCAGTACGATAATTATAAAAATCACAGCAGATACAATACAGGTCAAAATCACATTCTGCCATCCGAAAATAAGTCCCGGCAAACCATAAACACCGCTTGCCGCAAGAGAGCTTAGTAGAAGCACCGCAGCGCAAACAAAAATCGTCGTAAATATCAGAGAAAAGCTTACTTGCGTTATTGAAAGAGCCGTCATTGTACTCTTCTTACACCCTGCGATATGATAAACAATGTATTTTGCTTTGTTTTTGTAGATGTTTAAAACAACTATACTGATATAAGAAAGTGTAGTCACAATAAGCATAAAAAGCGGAAGGGGAAGAGATTTTCTTAAATTTTCTGCGACATTTGTTTTTGAATTTTCTAAAATTATATCAGTTTCAGTAACTATCGCATTTTTACCGATCAAATCCTTTATCTGTTCTCTTTCTTCGGTTGTAGCGGATTCTTTAAATTTAACGATACCACTTTTTATTGGTGGCTCTATACCGCCATTCAGTTCATCTATGTAAGCAAGCGTTTCTTCATTTTTTGGTAGGTATAAAACCCTTTGATTAATGAAAAAGTAATCTGATGTGAATGCTTTTTCAACGCTTGTATAATAACCGAGTTTAAATATCATGGGCGGGTAGGGGAGGATACCCGTTAACTTTACTTTCAATGTAGTATTTTCTGTTTCAGAAGGCTTTTTTAATAAGATTGTTTCATCGACATCCAAATCTTTCGGAGAAACCCCTCCTGCTACCACACAATAAGTTTCAGCTTCTTTAGTTACCCATTTACCTTTGTACAACGAGGAATACATAATCGGATAAATATCTTCATCATATAGCTCTAATTGATACGTTTCGCCATTCAATTCTACACTGCTGATTATTCTATAAATAACATTACTAATAAAATCATATTTTTTAAGCGTTTTTAAGTTTTCCCCTAAATTTTTGATTGAAACTTCGTCATATGGCGTTATATTATTAAAGACAAAACTATTTTCGAATTGTCCGTTTCCGAAAAGTTCATGTGAGCGGTTGAGGAAAAGGTACTGCGAAAATGTATAGTTTAAAATAAAAAGTACCACTGAAAGAACGACAAAAAGAGAAACAAATGACAGAGAGCTTTCTTTAAATCCGATTGATAATAATTTTAGTTTTTTCATTTTATTTTTTTCCAACTGCTCAACTGAATTTAATTTTATTTGATATCAAAGTATCTTTTATGAATCCCCTTAAAAACGGAATTGTTGAAACGACTGAAGCAAGACATATAATCGCAATGATCATTAAATAGTCTTTTAAGGAATAAGTTAAATTTTCGACTATGTTCAAAGGTTTTAGTAAGTTTCCATAAGTCAGAGCGTGTAATATAATGCCGATTAAACTTGAACCGAGTGTTATACAGAAGATCGTCATCAATTTTATAAATACAACCGTTTCTTTCGTTGCTCCGCAAATCGATTGAATTATACTGATATAATTCATATTATCTGCAAGGTGCTTGAGAAGAAATATGAAGGTTATGGACATCGCTACAAAGACTATCGTCAGTATAGTAAAGATAACAGGTGTTCCGGTTTTTAACTTATCGTATTCACTATATGGATGACTTGACACTATTTCGAGTGAGTCAAATTCTCTGCTTATTTTTTCGATTATTTCGAGGTTGCCATAATATGAAGGTTTTGTTTGTGCTACAACGCGTATTTTTGTTGTTTCAAAACCGTTTTTAAAATATGTTGTGTTTGGCATTAGAATAGAAGAATCACCACTAATAATTTTACCAATGATTTTATAATCGATTCCGTTTATTTTCAGTACATCTTCACCGTATTTTATATCGGAACCTATTTTATTCGAAAGTGATTCAGATATAATTACAACATTTTCAGCGTTGTAAATTTCAGTCTTTGAAAATTCATTTCTCCAGTTTAATTTAACACCGTCGTTTTGCTGACCAAGATTAACACAGCCGACATTATATCCGGATGAGTCAATTTTTTGAGATTTAAACTGTAAATCTAAACCGTCGTAGCTTGTAATGTAAACAACTCTTTCGAGTTTTATCAGTGATTGAATATAAGACTCAACATCATTCTCGTCAATAGCATCTTTAAATTGAAAATTGTATTGTTTCTCATACGAACTATTACCTGCATACGATTTTTTGATCGGATTCAGATTACCATATAAAAATATCAGTAAAATTGTGTTGCTGATTATACCGATTACAAATAGAAGAAAGACAGCTTTATTATAGTTGAAATAATACTTTATATTTTTTAGTATTAATGATATGTTTTTCATTTATTTATATTCTTCCGCATTAAAAGAGAACCCCAGGCAACGTGTTGTGGTCGAGGTTTGAAATTTTATTGTGTGATTTAATCAATATCGTCGTAATATTCAATTCTTGCATCGAGGTTTCTATAACCATTAATTACTCTGTAAGCACCATGCCAAGATTCTATAGCTGACATCGAGGATTGTAATCTTATAGGTATAGTACTAAGTTGTGATTTTACATTGCCTTCATTATCATCAAATGATACTGCTTTATTATTATCTACCATTCTCACCCAAACACCACAAAACTGATCTGATGTCGTTTCACAAACTGTTTTACTCGTACCGTTCCCGAATATTGACCCAACATTATATGTACAAGTAATAGCAGTTTTTAAAATATAAGTATAAGATGAATCAAGGTCGCGGTAATTCCTTGAGGTAGTAAGGGGGACATTACATGCTGAGGTTTCAAAGACGAGTACCGAGCATAACACAAAAATGATTAAGAAAACGATTGCGAATTTTTCATAATAACCTCCACTTTTTTATTATTGTTAGAATACGCTGTTAATATAACATATATTACAACAAATGTCAAGCTTAATTCGTAAAAAAAGTTTACAGAATTATCACTGAAAAATCAATTTTGTTTTGTGAAGTCTAATTAGCAAATATCGAAATTTAATTATTGACAATATTGTGTTGATGTGCTATAATCTAAAACGCGCTGCAAGATTAGGAAAACCGATTTCTACCGAATGAAAACGGACAGTTCTCTGACCGGAACGGAAAAAGCGGTGCGGACGACACGGAGAGATGTCCGAGCGGTTTAAGGAGCTGGTCTTGAAAACCAGTGACTCAGCGATGAGCCGTGGGTTCGAATCCCACTCTCTCCGCCACCAGCTTGAAGCTATCGCACAATATCGCGTTCCTTTTACAGTATGTGTTTTTGTGTTCAACCGCGTTTGATTTGACATTTTTTGTTAGATAATCACACAAATTTAATCAAATATTTATTTCACCATACGCAGAAGTACTCAAGTGGTGAAGAGGCGCCCCTGCTAAGGGTGTAGGTCGGGCAACCGGCGCGAGAGTTCAAATCTCTCCTTCTGCGCCACCAGCTTAAAGCTGGACACAATTTCGCGCACCTTAATAAGTGCGTGATTTTTCTTTTATATCACGCGTTTTAACCGTGTACTATAATTAACCGAGAAAGTCGCTGTCAAGCGGCTTTTCTCTTTTTTTGTGAACCCATCTCGCGGTATTGATTTTAGTGACTAAAGATGGTATAATTAGGGCAATAAATATAAGGAGATGCGCCGAATGAGTGACTCAAAATCTAACAACCTTCCGTCGGTGGTATTATCCTTTCTTTCATACAAACTGACAATCCAAAACCGTTCCGCTTTAACCGTATCTGAATACCTTAACGACTTAAAGCTGTTTTTTCAGTATATTGCGGAAAAGCGCGGTATCGACACCGGGGAGAGAAATGAAGAACTGTCGTGGGTGGATGAAAGCTTCTGCGAATCAGTTACATCTGAGGAAGTCTATTCCTACCTTCTCTTTCTCGCTAATGTCAGAAAAAATAAACCTGCAACAAGAGCGAGGAGAATTGCTTCACTCCGCTCCTTTTACAAATACCATAATTCAAAGAGCAAGCTTGTAAAAAACAACCCTGTAAAGGATATTGAAACGCCAACCCTCAAACAGAAACTGCCGAAGCATCTTTCCCTTGACGAATCCCTTGATTTGTTGTCCTCTTTGGATAAGGACTCTCCTACATACGAACGGGATTATGCGATTATCACGCTGTTTCTCAACTGCGGAATGCGCCTGTCCGAGCTTTGCAGTATAAATTTGAGCGATATTGATAAAGACATGGAAGGGCTGACCGTAAACGGCAAGGGAAGTAAAGAACGAAAAATCTACCTGAACAGCGCATGCCGTGACGCACTAAGTGCTTATATTGAAGTCAGACAGCATCCTTTTGATAAAAGAACGAAGATAAAAGATAAAGATGCGCTTTTCCTCAGCAGGTTAGGACGGCGGATTTCCCAAAAAACCGTCCAATGGCTTGTCAAAAAGCAGCTTGATGCGGCAGGCCTTGGGGATAAAAAGTATTCAACCCATAAGCTTAGGCATACAGCAGCGACCTTGATGTACGAAAGCGGAAATGTTGATGTGCTTGTTCTGAAAGATATACTCGGACACGAACAGCTGACCACCACGCAGATTTATACTCATGTCTCAGACAAAGGCAGAAAGAAAGCGATGGAACAAAATCCGCTTGCAGCAGTGCGGGCTAGTGGCAGGAAAAAGACGAAAAAAGAAAAAGGGACTGAAGAATATTGATCGAAAAGGATATAAAAATAACAAGTTACGATGTTCAGGCGAACAGCGTTGTTAAATTTTCTTCTTTGCAGAAATACATGCAGCAGCTCGCAAGGGAAGACCTTATGCAGTTCGGGGTAACCTATTATGGAATGCGCGAGGATAATCAGGTTTTTGTACTTGTAAAGCTTGCAATGGAGTTTGAAAAGGACCTGATGGCAGAAGAAACGGTCAGGATCAGAACATGGCAAAAAGAAATAAAAGGCGCAACCTACACCCGTGAATTTGAGTTTTACCGAGACGGTGAAAAAGTCGGTGCCGCCTCAACACATTGGGTAATACTCGATTTTGAAAAGCGTACAATCGTAAAACCAGAAAAAATGAATGGCAGATGCGAATCTTTTCCTGAGCTTTCAAGCGGTGTGGAAATAGAGCGCAGACTTATTGAAAACACCGATGAGCTTGTTTACACAGGGACATACAAAGTCATGTACTGCGACCTCGACGAAAACAATCATCTGAACAATACGGTCTACCCCGACATTGTTATTAACTTTTCTCCACTGTTTGACGAAAATGGTTTCCACCCTTCAGTAAAAAGAATGCAGATAAATTTCGCAGCAGAAGCAAAACTCGGAGACGAGCTTGACATTAATATACTAAAAACAGAAAATGGGTTCAAATCACGGGTTCATAACAAAACAGAAGATAAAAATTGTTTTGATATCGAGTTTGTGTGTCAATAATATAGAAAGGCAAGTATATGGCCGAAAAAACAGCAAAAAAAATAATCGCCCAAAATAAAAAAGCGTGGCATGATTACTTTGTCGAAGATAAATACGAGACGGGTATCGAGCTTGCCGGTACTGAGGTCAAATCACTCCGCCAGGGTGCAGTCAACCTGAAGGATTCATACTGCACGATAAAAAACGGCGAGATACACGCTTATGGCATGCATATAAGCCCCTATGAGAAGGGCAACGTCTTCAACCGTGAGCCTATGCGCCCGAGACGGCTTCTTATGCATAAAAGAGAAATAATGAAACTGATGGGACTGGTCGCGCAGCAGGGCTATTCCCTGATTCCGTTGTCGCTTTACTTTGATAGGCAGTGGGTCAAGCTTGAGCTCGGCCTTTGCAAAGGTAAAAAGCTGTACGACAAGAGAGAAACGGAAGCGAAGAAAACAATGGCAAGAGACGCGGAGCGCTATATCCGCGACGGGAAAGAATAAATGAATAATAAATCTGATGTTACACCGGGTGCAAAATATGTGAGCGAATCAAAGACCGAGAGGGTTGAGATTGTACTTTTCGAACACCTCAACGGGTTTTCAAGACTTTTCGGTGGGAAACTGGTCGAATGGATTGACGTTGTAGCAGCCGTTGTCGCAAGACGGCATTCAAACTGCAATGTCACAACCGCATCGGTTGACAACCTCCAGTTCAAGAAACCGGCGTATATGAACGACACCGTTTTAATTCAGGGCTGTATGACCTATGTCGGCCGTACTTCTATGGAGGTCAGAGTTGACACCTATGTCGAAAGGCTTGACGGTGAAAAAAACCTGATTAATAGGGCATATCTTGTGCTTGTCGCACTCGATGAAAACGAAAACCCGGTGCAAGTCCCCGGTCTTATCCTCACAACCGACGAGGAGAGGGATGAATGGGATGCCGGAGTGCGCAGACACGCCCTAAGAAAGCAAAGAAGAATTGATAAGTATTAAGTAATTGTTTGATAGCAAATCCTCGTTGTTTATAATAAGGAATTTCAATTAATTATAAAAATGTCGTTTTTTGTAGTATGTATTGGTAAAAAAATATTGGGAAGATTTGGTGTATAACATCATGCGTAATTTGCGTTCATTCTACTCAGCGCCCATATATAAGTTTTTACAACAGTCATCAAGGGAAATTCTTGGAATAATTCATTCAAACGATATATCAGCAGAAACAACCATTCAGCAGGGTAATACGTGGGAGTTTGAAATTGCAATACTTAAGGAACAGTTGAAGGGTTTTGAAGAAGGTAGGGTGATTTTCGAATATACAATTCCGCGTATGGGTAAACGCGTGGATGTTGTGGTATTATATAAAAACATAGTATTCTTGCTTGAATTTAAATGCGGTGATACAGAATATCGACAATCTACCTACGACCAAGTATATGATTACGCGTTAGACCTTCGTAATTTTCAAAAAGAAAGCCATAATAAACTATTAGTACTAATAATGATTTCTACAAAAGCTCCTTACTTCCATAATGTGATACAAGAAAGAGAACGGATTATAGAGCCAATTAAGTGCAATTCTTCGAACATTGGGTCAGCTATCAAATATATTGTTACACACTATAATGAACCTTCTTTTGATTTTATAACATGGGAAAATTCGGAGTATTTACCTACTCCTACGATTGTAGAAGCAGCGCAAGCATTATACAGGGGTCATAATGTACATGATATAACTCGTAGTGATTCTGGTGCAGAAAATCTCACTATTACAACTGATGAAATTAATAAAATAATTGAACATAGTAAAACTAATCACCGTAAAT
>JAQWDK010000063.1 GCA_028705495.1 Eubacteriales bacterium | reverse complement strand
CATAATGAAGTTCTGTTATAATATAACGAACAATTATGCGCTTGCCCTTTTTCTTTTTGCAATATTCGCTCAGATAATTCTTTTCTTCTTCAGCATCAAAACCCAGAAGAACGCGCAAAAACAATCACTGCTGAAGCCTAAAGAATACGCCATTAATAAAAAATACGGCGACACAAAGGATCCTGAGATTCTTAGAAAGAAGCAAGAAGAACTCAGTAAAATGCATCAGGAGAATGGTTATAACCCTGCCTCCGGTTGTCTTCCGATGATTTTGATGATGCTCATCATCTTCCCTCTTTACGGCGTAATCCGTAACCCCTTAACCTACATTTCTGATGTTAAAACGACCTCTGTTAACCAGCTTTATGCTATTGTCGCAAAAGCAAATGAGCAGGGCGCTAAAATTGCAGATGTTGATTTTGAAGCTCTTAAACCTCAACTCAACGAAAAGGGTGAAGCGAATGATGTACCTTCGGTTAATTCCGAGTCACCTTCCGAAACCTCTGCTCCTGCTAAGAAATCTTTTAAAGACATCTATAAATCAGTTCAGCAAAAGGGACAAATTGAGCTTGTTTCAGTGCTTCGCAGTGAAGACAATACCTTTACCGACCAGCAACTCCAGGATGTCGGCATAGACACAACTTCATTTGATCGCAAACAGCTTAACTTTGACTTCCTCGGCCTTAGCCTTCTTGAGACTCCATCGTTTAACAACATAGCTTTGCTTTCCATACCACTACTTGTATTTTTAACTAGCGTTTTATCCCAGATGATCACAACAAAATGGACCTCCTCAGGTCAGATCGGTCCCGATGGTAAAGAAGTTGCAATGCCCGGCGGCGCACTTATGAAGTGGGGTATGCCTGCGATGAGTGCGGTGTTTGCAATGTCCTTCAATGCGGCAATCGGTCTATACTGGATTTACGGTAATATAATACGTATCGGACAAAGCTGGATATTATCTAAGATGTTCCCCCTCAAAAAGTGGACTGTCGAAGAGCTTCAAGAAGCTGAAAAAGAGTACAGAAAGAAAGCGAAGAAGAAAAAGGTCATTATGATCGAAGTCGATGAAGACGATAATTCTTTTTCAAAATATGAAATCTCAAAACCACAAGCCGAAAAGAAGCTTATGAAATCGAACGATTTCGAAGCAGAAGCACTAAAACAAGCTAAAGAGCTTGACAAAGAGCTTGATGCTAAAGCAGAAGAAATTGCAAAGAACGCAAAATATAAGGACCCTTCCGAAGGCAGCACAAAAAATAACGGGAACGGCAAAACGAAGAAATAATCTGAGAATTTGATTTGCAGGGGATCACCCCGCCGACTGTGCCGCAAAGGTTCAGTCCGACGCTCCGCAGCATTCACTGCCTTGCGGAATTATCTGAAATATATTGAGGTTCCCTGTCTATGAAAGGACAAACAATATGATCAAGGAAAAAGTGGTTTCGGCGAAAACCATTGACGCGGCCATAGACGAAGGCGCAGCCGAGCTTAAGGTTTCTCGCGAAAAAGTGCAATACGAGGTGCTTGAAGAACCCAAAAAAGGAATTTTGGGTATCGGAGCTGCCAATGCGAAAGTTAGAGTTTATTACGAACTCACTCCAGCCGATCTCGCAGAGGATTTTCTAAAAACACTGTTTGCCAATATGAACCTTGAAGTCAGGCTTGAAAGAATCGATGTAGCGGACGATGAGGTAATGTTCAAGGGTTATGGCGATAATCTCGGAATTTTAATCGGCAGGCACGGCGATGTACTTGACTCTATTCAGTACCTTACTACACTTGCTGCTAATAAAAACAACGAAAACTTTTTCCGCGTAAGTGTCGATATAGAAAACTACCGCGAAAAACGCATTGATTCCCTTAAACAGCTTGCAAAACGTATGGCTGACAAGGTTCTCAAGTACCGCAAAAATTTCACCCTTGAGCCCATGAGCCCCTATGAGCGCAGAATAATTCATTCAGAGATACAGAATTATAAAGGTGTTACAACCTACTCAATCGGTCAGGACGACGAGAGAAAAATTGTTGTTGCAATCGATAAGGCTTCAAGGCAACCTAAAGGAAACCCACGCACCTAATTTTTTTATAGAAATAGCATACACCTCACCGAAAGTTCGGTGAGGTGTGTTTCTTATAACGACAAAATCCCCCGTCAGTGAGCAAATACTACACTTTTGGAGGATATGTCATCTTTTGTTTTATTTGCATTCTTCGCATTACTGCCTTTTTTTAATTTAGACAGCTCTTGTTACTTTACCCGAACGAAGGCAGCGGCTGCAGATGCTGACCGTTTTACTGGATCCGCTTACGACAGCTTTGACCTTTCTGATATTGGCTTTCCAAGTTCTTGATGTTTTTCTGTTCGAGTGAGAAACCTGATTACCGAATGTAACGCCCTTGTTGCAATATTCACATTTAGCCATTTGTTTTACACCTCCATGACGCTTTAACAACTATAAAATAATACCTCGCCTTTTTATCCTGACAAGGCAACGACTTATTCTACAACATTTTTTCGCAAATGTCAATACCAATTTTGCACAAAGCCTTCTATACAATCTGTGGTTGTCAAACATATGGTCTATTTTTAATTTAAGAAGAATGTGGATAGGTAAGTTCTATCGGGTATTCGGCTTTTCGGAGTGGAGCGTAGCGGAACGGAGAAAAGCCGAATACCCGATGGC
>JAQWDK010000045.1 GCA_028705495.1 Eubacteriales bacterium | reverse complement strand
GTCTGCTGAGCTTCTTTGGAATATTTTCTGTTTACTGCGATGCGGAAGGATGTGACCGGTATCCCGTTAGCAGTCTGCTTCAGCTCTGGATCAGCAACTAAATTACCTATTAGTATGACCTTATTAAAACCGGACATATCAATCTCCATTCTGCCGCAATGCGGCTGCGTAAGCAAGTTATTGCGGTGTTACCGCTTAGTAGTTTCGTTTAATGATTTACGCTTTTAATAAAGCTTTTACAGTCATTGAGCGAAGAATACCGTCTGTGATATTGAATATACGGTCAAGTTCTGCGGGAAACTCCGGCGCACTCTTGAAGTTGACAAGAACGTAATAACCGTCTGTCAAGTCTTCAATCGGATATGCGAGCCTTCTGCTACCCCACTCGTTTACGCTCTCGATTTCACCGTTTGATCCTATAAGGGAAACAAACTTTTCGACGACAGCCTTAACCGCTTCTTCACCTAATGTATTATTAACGATGAAGATAGTTTCGTAGGACGACATTTTTTTCTCCATAATGATGGACACCTCCTTCTGGACTTATGACCTCGCAAGTTTAGCTGCAAGGTAAGGATTTTTATGGCAGATTTGATTTACTGCCAACACTTACTAAGGGATTATACCACTGGTTTTAGGGCTTGTCAATGATTTTTTTCGATTTTTGTTATTGACACGGGCAACTCGCCGTGATATAATCATTTGAAAATGCGCATGGATAGCTATGTCAAATCGTCAGATTCCGATATAGCTTTTGAAAAGTGTCATATATTTGAACGGTCCTCTGCAGCTCTGCACGAACGTTCTTATTCTGAAAGGAGGAAGCCTTATTATTATGGATACATTAAAGGCTTTTACAAACGAGCAGCTCAAGAACGAAGTTCCCCAGTTCAACGTCGGCGACACAATCAGGGTTCATAACAGAATCGTTGAAGGTGCTAAGACAAGAACTCAGCTTTTTGAAGGCACCGTTATTTCTAAGAAGAATGGCGGTATTTCAGAAACCTTCACCGTACGTCGTTTATCTTTCGGCGTAGGTGTCGAAAAAACCTTCCCGCTTCACTCACCCAATGTATTGAAGGTTGAGGTTGTCAGAAGAGGTAAAGTTCGCAGAGCGAAGCTTTACTATCTCCGTGATAAGATTGGTAAGGATGCAAAGATTAAAGAACTGTAAAACATCGAGTCGGTAGAGTTTACCGATTGCGCTTTTACGGGCAGCTGACGTTAAAAAATACTTTTAGCGGTAGCATTAACAGTGTGAAGAAATGCCCTTTTGCGATAAACCACGCAGGGGCTTTTTTTACTTTAATTGAACCTTTGAGGAATGTTATTTTATATGGAAGAAAACAACAATAAAAACTTTGAGAACATCCCCGATGACACGCCTATCACCGAAGGCGCAGCTGCAGATTGCTGTAAAAGCAATCATTCGTGTAATTTAGAAGGTAGCAGCCCTGTAAACGATAAAAAAAGCGTAGACCAACCTGTAGGAAAAAGAGTCACTTCTGCGGCTATTGATCTTATAGATATCGTTTGTTCTGCGATTTTCCTTATGCTCGTTTTATTTATGTTCGTATTCAAATATGTAACAGTCGTTGGAAGTTCCATGTATCCCACGCTTCACAACACTGACAGGCTCATCATTACCAGTTTGTTTTATTCACCTAAACAAGGTGACATTGTTGTTATCGATGTACCGGGTGAAGACGAACCGCTTATAAAAAGAGTAATCGCTACAGAAAGACAGGTTATCTCTTTGGATTCAGAAACATGGACTGTTTACATCGACGGCGTACCGCTCGATGAAGATTATGAAATAAACAAAACCTCGAGACCAATGTATGTTGGGGGACTGGAATTCCCTTACACAGTGGAAAAGGGTAAAGTTTTTGTTATGGGAGACAATAGAAACGACTCAAAGGACTCTCGTATGATCGGAACTGTCGACGCATCGAAAATCCTTGGTAAGGTTGCTTTTAGACTCTATCCTACCGATAAAATGGGAGCTGTAAAATAAAGATCACTTGGAGCAATAAATGAATTCACCCGGAAACAGTAATATAGGCTGGTACCCCGGTCACATGGCAAAAGCAAAGCGCTATATTCTGGAGAATATGGCGCTTGTCGATATGGTCATAGAAATGCGCGACTGCCGTATCCCTTTGTCAAGCAAGAACCCCGGTATCCAAAAACTCATATCAGAAAAGCCACGACTTGTTGTTTTAAACAAGGCGGCTCTCGCTGACCGCATTGTTACTGATAACTGGCTTGAGGTTCTAAAAGCAAAAGGCGAAAATGTTGCAGCAGTTGACTGCAAGTCTTTATATGGTCTTAGCAGTCTCATATCTATGATAAAAGAAATGATGAGTGAGAAACTCGATTATTTCAAGCGCAAGGGTATGGAAGGTAGAAATTTAAGAGTGATGGTTGTCGGTGTTACAAATGTCGGCAAGTCTACTTTTTTTAATGTTATGTCAAGGACAAAAAAAGCAAAAACAGAAAATCGCCCTGGACTTACAAGAACTACACAGTGGATAAAAACCCCTTATGGCATAGAGCTACTTGACACCCCCGGGCTTTTATGGGAAAAGATCGAAAAATCCGACACTGCACAGAAGCTTGCAATGACGGGAGCTATCCGTGACGAAGTCTTGAACACCATCGATATATCATACGAATTATGCGCTTTACTAAAAAAACGCTATCCGGAAATGCTTATGTCTCGATTCAAGCTTGATACCCTTGCAGACAAAGGCTATGAGATATTTGAACAAATTGCAAGAAAGCGCGGTTTTCTAGTCGGGGGCGGTGAAATCGACGAAGACAGGTGCGCTTCTGTTCTACTTGAAGAATTCAGAAGCGGAAAAATCGGAAGGATTACTCTCGAGACTCCAGACGATTTTAAGTTATAATTTATCTAATTCATCTATAATCATAATTTTCTTTCTTTTTGTTTCTCATTTTTTGTCGAAAAACAATTGACCTTGATATCCTTTTGTGATAAAATACAGAAAATAAACAAAGATGAGGGTAAGATATGAGTAAAGTAAAAGTTTTAGAGCATCCGCTCATCACCCATAAGCTATCTCTGATGCGTATGAAGGAAACAGGTTCAAAGGATTTCCGTCAACTGCTCAGTGAAATTACTGTTCTTTTAGCATATGAAGCAACCCGCGATCTTCCCACCTATGAGGCGGAAATTGAAACACCGGTAGAAAAAACCATCGGTAAGTTCATCTCCGATACAAAGGTGGGAATTATACCGATTCTCCGTGCAGGACTCGGTATGGTCGACGGGTTTTTGTCTGTTCTGCCGACGGCTAAGGTCGGACACATAGGTTTATACCGCGACCACGAAACACTCCTTCCTGTAGAGTACTATTTCAAAATTCCAGCTGACGCGAAGGACAGACAGCTGATTATTCTTGACCCAATGCTCGCAACGGGCGGTTCAGCAAATGCAGCAATTTCGTTCTTAAAAGCACGCAACTGTTATAATATTAAAATGATCAACCTTATTGCAGCTCCCGAGGGAATTGCGGCCGTTCAGAAAATGCATCCCGACGTTGATATTTTTATTGGAGCAGTTGACAAGAGACTTAATGATCAAGCCTACATAGTCCCCGGTCTTGGCGATGCAGGCGACAGAATGTACGGCACTAAATAAAATGGTTCATATCGGAAACAACTGGGACAGCCTTCTCACAGGTGAATTTGAAAGCAGTTATTATCAGAAACTGCGTGCTTTTCTTAAGAGGGAGTATTCAAGCAGGAATATCTTCCCTAATATGAATGATATTTTCAATGCTCTTAGATACACCGATTACAATGATGTGAAAGCTGTGCTGCTCGGGCAAGACCCATATCATGGAGCAGGGCAAGCTCACGGACTCTGCTTTTCTGTTCGTAAAGGTGTTCCGCCACCTCCTTCGTTGAAAAACATATTCAAAGAATTGAAATCTGACACAGGTATTGACGTTCGTGTAGGAACGGGAGATCTATCACTTTGGGCAAAACGCGGAGTGCTACTTTTGAATACTGTCCTAACAGTAAGAGAAGGTGCTCCTGGTAGCCATAAAAATATGGGTTGGGAAAATCTAACCGATAAAATCATCTCACTACTAAACGAGCGTGAAAAGCCCGTTGTGTTTCTTCTATGGGGTGCTTTTGCTAAATCAAAGAAAGATCTTATAACAAATCCCTCTCATTTGATACTTGAGGCTGCTCATCCAAGTCCTTTGTCTGCATATAATGGATTTTTTGGTTGTAAGCATTTTTCTAACACCAATAGTTTTCTTACTTCAACTGGACAGACGCCGATCGATTGGTCATTATAGAATAACAACAACGAAAGGAACTATTGCCCTATGAAAAAGGTTACCGTTTCCCTACTGTTAGTTTGTCTTTTTCTATCTTCCGTCCTTAGCTCATGTGTCAGTCAAAATAATCAGTCAGATATATCAAACGAATTGTCGCAAACCCAGTCAGAGACAGTTTCCGAAGAGGAGAGCCGCACAGTAGTTGAAGAAAAGTCATATCCACATGTTGTCGGTACGTTCATACAGCCTTATTTGTTTGCAGATTCAACTCAAGCTGTTTGGGAAAACCATTTCAGTAAGCTGCTTGAAGCCGGTATTGACATAGTTATCATCCAGTGGACAGCAAGGACTCCCTATGCTAAATTCATGGATGTTTACTACCCTTCTGAGGTTGCCGCTGCAAATAAAGCCGACGGTTATAATGTAAAACCCTATTGTCTTGAGAGATGCCTTGCTGCCGCTGAAAAGAAAGGTATCAAGGTTTTTGTTGGACTCAACGACTCCGACGAATGGTGGGATGGTAAGGTAGTCGACGACAAGTGGAGCCAGTCACAAGGTCTTGTTGGAAATCAAATCGCAGGTGAAATATACGACCTGTATAAAGAAAAATATCCTAACGCGCTATACGGCTGGTATTTTACATGGGAATTTTTCAACGCTATGAAGGGCTATGAAGATAAAGCCGCTAAATTCTTAAACTATACACTTGACTATATCGACGAGCTTGACCCATCCATGCCCCTGATGTTATCTCCCTTTGTCTCAAATTCAGCATCGGATGCTGTCAGTGCAGGAGAACAGTGGACGAAGGTTTTTGCAAAAGCGAACTTCCGTGAAGGAGATATCTACTGCTGTCAAGATTCTGTCGGAGCCGGACATATAAAGATTGAAGAGCTTGATTCTTATTACAAAGAGCTTAAAAAAGCATGTGATACAAAGCCGGGACTCAAGTTTTGGGCAAATAACGAAAACTTCGACCAGAGTGATTGGTCAAGCGCTGATTTAGGCAGATTCGTTAAGCAGATGAACATCGCTTCTAAATATGTTGAAAAGCATGTTACCTTTGCTTACTCGCATTATTATTCGCCTGATCGTGGTTTTACCAACTTCCATAATGCTTATGTTAAATACTACAAAACCGGAGTATTAGAAAAATACGATATAGCCGCTCCCGAGGTCAGCTACAAAATTTCCGGCGATACAGTTACTTTTACGGCAAAAGCGGAGAAGTCACCTGTCGGATATTATAAGATCTTTCTTCTTAGAGGAGGGGCGAGTGTTGGCAAAAAGCTTATAACAACTGGCTCTGAAACGGAATTTACAATAAGCGATTCTCTCACCGGTGTGGCTGACGGCCAGGTGATAAACTACAAAGTCTACATAACCGATATAAACGGTAATATAAGCAAAATATCAGACATAGCTGTTACAAATTAAACCATAAAAGCATATGGGATGGCTTGAAGCCATCCCATATTTCGCTATGCCTTATGGCAACACCAAAAGGTGTTTTGGTTTCCGATACAGCTTACTGCGGATTCGGAGCGTCAACGGGGCATACACCGGAGCAAGCTCCACAGTCTATGCATTCCTCGGCGTTGATTATGTACTTCCCGTCGTCGTCTGCTGATATGCAGGAGACAGGGCACTCAGACTCGCAAGCGGCGCAACCGATGCAGAGTTCTTTGTCAATAAGATATGCCATAATAACCTCCAGTTTATTTATCGTACCGTTTACAGTATTATATATATGATTTTCGATACGTCTGAGGTTATAATATCATAAAAGAACAGAAAATAAAAGACCTTGGTGCATTTTTTTACGATTGGACAAATAAACACATCTCTATTTTAACATTCGAGCGGAGTGGTTGAAAGATAATCCTTTCAAGAAATGGTCATAGCAATGAGAAAAACCATTATTAACAACGAGATTACACTAAACGAATATACCGACGGAATTCTTTTTGGAACTGATGCTCTTCTCCTTACTGCCTTCTCATGGGGTTCTTCGCGCCGGACAGGCTGTGACTTAGGCGGTGGGAGTGGCGTAATTTCGTTATTGACACTTTCGTGCAACTATGCCAAAAAGATGTATTCCGTTGAGGTTCAAAAGAAATACTCGGAACTTGCTGAGTTAAATTTCGGAGAAAATGGCTACTCTGATAAAGCTGTTTCTGTTTTATGCGATGTAAGAGATATTTCTTCACACATCCCTTCCGGAACTTGCGACTTTGTTCTCAGTAACCCTCCTTACATGCCGCCTGACAGCGGTAAGAAGAACGAAAAAGAAGAGAAACGCATTGCACGGCATGAGATTAATGGTGGTATTTCAGACTTTTGCAAAGCAGCATACTGGTGCTTGCGTTCTGGTGGGAATTTTTATACTGTTTATCGCCCGGAACGGCTACCTGAGCTTTTTTTCGCTATGCAAAATCAAAGGCTTGCTCCTAAGAGGTTAAAAACCGTCCATCCATCATCGGGCGAACCACCATCACTTATTTTATGCGAGGCAAAAAAAGATGCATCCAACGGACTTATCTTTGAGCCTCCACTGTATATTTATAAAGATAAGAACCGTTCGTCGTACACCGCCGAAATGGACAGCATTATGCAAAGTTTAAAAATTAAAAGACAAAGGTAAAGTTTATGCCAATTTGGGAACTCCTAATTCTATCGGTGGCACTCGCCGCTGACGCCGCTACTGTGTCACTAAGTAACACCATGTGTTATCCGAACATGAGAAGAAGATATCACATATTAATT
The DNA here is from genome assembly GCA_028705495.1 of Eubacteriales bacterium. Lineage (GTDB taxonomy): Bacteria > Bacillota > Clostridia > Oscillospirales > CAG-382 > GWF2-38-85. Next base: position 4,357 of record JAQWDK010000045.1, on the reverse strand, counting down.
CCGTTTTCATTCGCTGTTTTTCAAGGTATCATGCCGTTGATAGGATTTTTTCTTCTTAGAGGAATTGAATTCGGCAGATTTAGCAAAGTTTTGATATTCGCCATCTTCTTATTCCTCGGTGGAAAAATGCTGTATGATGCACTAATTGCATCAAAAAAGGAAGATAATTGTCCAATTTGTTTTACCTTGACAATTCTATTGACTCAGTCCCTGACAACAAGTATAGATGCTTTTACCGTCGGTGTTTCTTTTACTGCAAGCGGAACTGAACCGTTTTCCGCCGCTGTATTAATCGCTGTCGTCACATTTATAATCTGCTATTTGGCAGTAAAACTCGGAAACAAAATGCGCCATGTACTTGGTTCAAAAGCAGCTCTTATAGGCGGTATATTACTTATCGCTCTTGCAATAAAGTCACTAATTTAATTGGAGGAAGAAAAAACTATGAGTTCTAAAGGACAAAAACTCGGTATCACAATGCTTCTTATCATTGCGGTTTTCGTAGGTATCGCTGTTTTCGGAAACTTTGCTTTGACAGGGTTTGCCGCAGAAGAGAACCCGAATCTTGCACTTGGTAAAACTGCATACGCATCCGGTGTTGAAGTTGATGACGGCAGGTTTGTTGCCGCAAGAGCAACGGACGGAAGCACAGCAACACGCTGGTCATCCAATACAACGCTGCCGACAAATGCAGTATGGCTATATGTTGACCTTGGCAAAGCTTCGTCTATAAGCGAAATTGTTGTGAAATGGGAAGCTGCTAACTCAAAAGATTATAATATTGAGTTCAGCAATGACACCTCGAACTGGGAGATTGTAAAGAACATAAAACACAGCACTCTTTCGAATGAAAATTATACCGAAAACATAAGACTTGAAAAAGTAAAAACAGCAAGATATGTAAGGCTATATGTGAAAAGTGGTAACAATTACCCCCATGTTGGTGTATTTGAGCTTGAAGTATACTCAAAGCCTGCCGCTCCCGATGTACTAAAAAGCTTGAAAAACAAAGTTCCAACAGTATCATCCGATGGTAAAAGAATTGTTCTCCCCTCTTCGCCTAATAGTGATTATGAAATTAAACTTTTTGGTACAAACAATCCTCGGGTTGTTGATATTGAAGGAAACATACATACACCACTAAATGATACAGAAGTATACCTGATATATAAAGCAGTAAACAAAAATGATCCTTCAATATATCAAGAGGGTGATTACAACGTGAGAATGACAATTAAAGGCTCATACCAAGAATCCGGCAGTGACAATGAAAAGCCGGATGTCCTCCCTGCGCTTCGCGAGTGGAAGGGCTCAACTGGTGTTTTCAAGGTTACGAAAAACACCAAAATCGTAATGGATACTAACAGCTCTGATTCTGTGAAAGAAAAAGCTGCTATAATTCGTGACTATATTGCAGATATGGCCGGTATTGTCCTAACTGTATACGAAACCTCCTCTCCGGTCAGTGGTGACATAAACCTTTCAATGACGGGCGACCTCTCTGAGTTGGGTGCAGAGGGTTATTACCTCGAGATTGGTGATATTCTGACAATCAAAGCCGCTGACGAAATTGGCTTACTATACGGCGGTATCAGCGTAACACAGATTCTTTCAAATAATAAAGCAACTCTTGAAATACCCCGTGGAACAGCAAGAGATTACCCCGCTTATGCCATTCGTTCAGGCATGCTTGATATTGCAAGAGCATGGATTCCCCTCGAATATGTTGAGGAGATTACAAAATATTTCGCTTATTATAAAATGAATGAAATACATCTGCATATCAACGATAGTGGTGAGAACAACTATTCCGCTTTTAGACTTGAGAGCGATGTAAAAGGTCTTACTTCAACCGACGGTTTTTATACTAAAGATGAATACAGGCAGTATCAAAAAGATGTTAAAAAGCTCGGTGTCACTGTTATTACAGAAATTGATACCCCTGCACATTCAGCTGCTTTCAAAAATGTTACTCCAAAAGTACCTATGATTGACAATCACCATCTTGATATAACAAAACCTGAAACGCTTGAATTTGTCAAAAAGCTCTTCGACGAATATATGGCAGGAGACGACCCTGTTTTCGTGGATAAAAAGGTACATATAGGAACTGATGAATATCCGGGTGGTTACAATGAGCAAATGAGGGCTTACACCGACGCGCTCATAAACTACGCAAACAGCCGTGGTTATACTCCCCGCTTCTGGGGCAGCTTTGGCAATGACGGATTTAACGGCGTTACTCCAGTTTCTGGTGATGCACAGGCTAATTATTGGGCTACCGGGCTCTCGGACTATAAAACACTCTATGATTATGGATACGACATCATAAACACCTGCGGACCGATCCTTTATATTGTTCCGGCTGGAAATTATGGGTTTGCTGACTACCTTGATATCAGCTCACTTTATAAATCATGGCAAGTCAACTACTTCTCGCTCGGTGGCGGTTGGAACATGCCCACCGGTCATCCTCAAACAATCGGTGCATCGTTTGCACTTTGGAACGACTTGCACACAGCTTATGGCGGATTTTCTCAGTTTGATATATTCGACAGAGTAAAAACTGCAGTTGCTCTTATTGCTGAAAAAACCTGGTGCGGTGATCAGACAGCGTCGATAAGCTCTGAAGACTTTATGAGACGCGTTGAGTTGTTCGGCGACAAGGCTGCACTGACTAACCCAGGTCGATTCTATAAAAACGGTGATGATGGGTATGTCAAGCTAAGCAACATAGAAAAAAGCATCGGCTTCCCTTTTACTGTCGAGTTTGATCTAACTCTCCCTGAATCAATGAGTGACGAGATTATACTCTTCGACGGTGACGACGGTCAGCTTGTTGCAAATATAAATAAAAGCGGAAAGCTTGGTTTCAGACGTGATGTCTACACTTTCGCTTACGATTACAAGCTCACTGCCGGACAAAAGATTCATATAACTCTGACAGGTAACAACAAACAAACTATTCTTGTGATTGATGACACCTTCTTTTATACACCGGCGAATCTAAGGGCAGGAGTCACGCGAAAAGACAGCTCAACATTTGTCCTGCCGATCCAAACAATTTCGGATGCTGTTTCAAATGTAAAAATAAAAGCTTCAGCGATTGATTTAAACGCAAGAAAAGCAAATAATAACCTCGCCCTCGGAAAGCCAGCAACTGTTTCTGGGCTTGAAGTGCATGATGGGCGCTTTACCCCCGACCTTGCAGTTGACGGCAATGATGGCACAAGGCTCTCCTTTGCTCGCGACAAGGACGAACAGTGGCTCATAATCGATCTCGAAAAGCCGGAGATGGTTAATAAAGTAGAAATACTTTTCTTCGAGCATGTCCCGGAATATAAACTTTACGTCTCTGAAACAGGTAATGATGATGATTGGGCCGAGGTTTATCATCTAACAGGCGGTGAAGAAGGTACAAAGAAACTTGATGTACTGGAATTTGATATTATAAAAGCAAGATATATCAAATATGTACAGCTGAAAAGACATTATGTACCTGCTTTTTCAACTTACTACAGCGGTGGTATATTGGAATTCCGCGTTTCAGGTTTTGATTCAAAAAAATATACTGACTTAATAACTCAGGCAGAGAATGTGCTTGATTCTGATATCAGTTCCGATGACGCATCCGCTCTTAGAACAGCGATAGCTGAACTTAAGTCATATATGGAGCTTGAAACTGTTTACCTGAGTCACGCAGACGGCCTTTATGATTTGTTAAATAATGCTATTTTAGCTGTGGGTGAAGATGAAAGCTCATCCCCCGAGAGCGTAAACGAAACATCAGAAACGAACGAAGACGGCAATCCTTGGATTTTGATGGGCATTGGCATAGCCGTTGCAGCTATTGCAACCGTAGCTGTTGTTATCGCAGCGAAAAAGAAGCGTAAGGATAATACAAATAAGTCCTGATTTTTATTGAAAAATGTGATGGGATTAGGTTTATATCTTTGTAAATCTAATCCCTACTTTCATTTTTGCGGATTTTTTCAAAAAGGTATTGACAATTGGGTTTTGTCATGGTATAATTTCAAACGTTGTCGAATAAAGATATACGCTGGTGTGGCTCAATGGCAGAGCAGCTGATTTGTAATCAGCAGGTTGGGGGTTCGACTCCCTTCACCAGCTCCAGCAGTCAAAGACTGCAAACCGTGTACTGTTATACAGCACGGAAGTATGTAAAAACAAAGCGAAAAGCTCTTTTACATACTGCGGTGTAGAAACATCGCTGAGATTGAAAAATCTCTTCGGCTTAACAACCGAATATTGGGGGGAATTCCCGAGCGGCCAAAGGGGGCAGACTGTAAATCTGTTGTCAGTGACTTCGGTGGTCCGAATCCACCTTCCCCCACCA
>JAQWDK010000015.1 GCA_028705495.1 Eubacteriales bacterium | reverse complement strand
GAAATTTGGAGTGGCACTTGACGCTACGATCTACCGACAAAAAGATAAATGCAAAATCGCGGGTGTAAAAGAAAAATCACGCACCTATTATAGTGCGCGAAATTATGTCCAGCTTCAAGCTGGTGGTCGGAGTGGCGGGACTTGAACCCACGGCCTCTTGGTCCCGAACCAAGCGCTCTACCAAACTGAGCCACACCCCGATGTTTTTGATTGTTTTTGCAAAATGTAATACAATAACGAACTAAAGACAACGATAGGTATTATAATATATCGGTTACAAAAAGTCAAGTTACATTTTTGTATTTTGTTATTAGGTTTGTGCGAGTGTAATTTTTATTTACACTCTCACTTTTTCGAACGATAAATCAAAATCGACTCTCCATTTCTTTTATCTTCTCATACAGCATATGATTGATGGGGCAAGACAATTCATGCTTTTTGGCTGAAGAAAGCACCGTACCGGCAAAAAGTTCTACCTCGCTATAACGGCCTGCTTCCATGTCTTGTCGCATGGATGGTTTACCCTTAGGGTTGAGCACATCAAGCACTTTAAGCCAATACTCAAGATCTGATTCACTCAGCCCGACTTTTTCTTTTTCAGATAGGGCAATAACTTCTCTCATGGCTGAAATCATTGTATCTCTTGCAACACCTTCGCGCTGTATACCACCGTAGTCGCATTCAAACACTGCTACAGTTTGATTTACACCAACATTGAGCATAAATTTTCCCCACATGCGTTTGCGCATATCGTTGTCGAGTATGTAAGGGAGTTCTACTTTATCAAAGAAGCTGCGTAGAGCATTAACTTTTTCTGATACTTCGCTCCCGCTTTGCATATCACCAAAACAAATTTGTCCCATACTATGATAATTAAGCTTATTTCCGATTTTTACTGCATCCATACCTTGTGCGACACTGTAAACGATTTTTTCAGCACCGTATGTTTGAGCGATTATTTCTTCGCTGCTGATTCCGTTGAGAAGCGAAATAATTATTGTGTTAGGACCAACCTGATTTTTAACTGCTTTTATTGCATCAGCTAAACCGTTAAACTTAACAGCAAATATTATTAAATCTGATGGATTAGTTTTTTCTTCCGGTGTTACAAAATTGAAGTCGCAAACAATACCATTGCAATAAACATTTTCACGCTGATATCTTATTATTCTGTTTGAATCAGATATAATTCTAAGGTTCTCTTTTGGCAGTCTACAAGATAGATGATGACCATATAGTACACCAAGAGCTCCCAAACCAATAATTGATACAGTCCTAATTTTCAAAGTACTTAACCTCCGAAATATTCTAACCACCATTATAACATAAGCGATAGATAAACCGCAACACAGAAAAATGTTGACAAAACACTACACATAACTTATTATGGAATTGGGAAATACTGTTTTTAGTATCATACCTTGTTCGAAAGGCAAAATTATGGGAAAAGTGATTGATATAACTAAGACTATAAAGGAAATCTGCGGAGAAAACCCGGAAGTAGTCGAGATAATGAAAGAAATAGGGTTTGAAAATATAACAAATCCGGGAATGATAAATACTGTAGGTAAGTTCATGACGATTTCAAAAGGTGCTTCAATGAAGAAAATCCCTATGGAAAAAGTTATTGAAGCATTTAATAAACACGGGTATGTAATTAAAGAGAAGGAGTAAAGCTGATGAGCGAATTAATCAACAATCGCGAATATCGTCAAAAGGTCTTAAAAGAGATTATCTCTGAACTTCATAACGGCAAGTCTGTTGAGGAAGTCAAGCCGAGGTTCGAAGAACTCATCCAGGGCGTATCTGTTATTGAAATCACGGAAATGGAGCAAGCCCTGATTAAAGAGGGCATGCCCATCGACCAAATCCAGAACCTCTGTGATGTTCACGCATCTGTTTTCAAAGGTTCAATAGAAGAGATTCACCGTCCTCAAAAGCCTGAAGAAATACTCGGTCATCCGATTCATACTTTCAAGCTTGAAAATCGCGCACTTGAAAGACTGATTTCTGGCAAAATTGAGCTGCATATAGCTGATTTTAAAGCAGGTTCACCAAAAGCTAAGGGAGTGCTGCTTGAAGATGTCGAAGTTCTGTTAGAAATCGACGACCATTATTTGAGGAAAGAAAATCTCCTGTTTCCACTGCTTGAAAAATACGGTATAACAGCTCCCCCAAAAGTTATGTGGGGTGTTGACGATGAAATCAGAGATAAACTCAAGGCTGTAAAGAGCTTATTGTCGCAAGAAGAATTTGATAGCGTTGAGGTTATTAAAAAGCTAAGTGATGCTATCAATCAAATAAACGAAATGATATTTAAAGAGGAAAACATACTATTCCCGATGGCTCTTGAAACTTTGTCAGAAGATGAATGGATAAGTATTGCAGATTCTAGCAATGAAATCGGGTATTCATTTATAAACCCTGTTTCAGATTGGGAACCTGAAAAGGTAGATATCAAAGAGGAAGAAACACCAAAAGCTTCTGATGACAGCTATGTTCGCTTTGATGCTGGACTTATGACACCACAGGAGATTAACGCTATTTTAAATACACTTCCTTTAGACATAACATTTGTCGATAAGAATGATACTGTGAAGTACTTCACGCAAGGCAAGGAAAGAATATTTGCGCGTCCTAAAACAATTATCGGAAGGCTTGTTCAAAACTGTCACCCGCCGGCAAGCGCTCATGTTGTTGAGAAAATTGTTGATGATTTTAAAACAGGAAAAAAAGATCACGAAGACTTTTGGTTGAAAAAAGGAAGTCAATATGTCTATATCAGGTATTTTGCTGTAAGAGATAATAATGGCGAATATTTAGGAACAATAGAGGTTTCGCAGGATATAAAACCAATTCAAGATATCACCGGCGAAAAAAGATTAATGTCAGAATAACAAAATAAAAAACGGTACGCTTTTTAGCGTACCGTTAATTTTAAACATCGCCATTTATTTTTAGGGTTCGTATTCAAAACTTATATCTTCACCATCTGATGCTACACCAGTAAACGTTGTACCATCGATTGAGTACCATTGTGAATTGCTCTTTGGAAAATCTTTTGTTTCGTTACCCGTTAAATTGCTTGGCTTAACATCCTCACTAGATAAGCCGATGACACCGCCATTGTCGTGTATAACGATTTGAATCGTTTCAGTTACGGTGTCTCCTTCAAATGAATAAATTTGTCCGATATAACCAAAAGATGTCTTACGGTATTCATAGTTAACACCGTCTTGTTCATTCGTAACTACTTTACAAGAGAATGAATCCGATGTATCATCATACTCGCCAGTAAATACAATTTCATCACCTTCATCAGTTTTGTATGAAATAGTGTATTGGTTACCATTTTCTGAGTATTGAACATCGGCAGCTCCGATAAAATTCAGGCCAGCCTCAGCTGCTTCTTGTCCGAGTCCCATAAAACTTGCTGGGAGTATCGCAAGATCAATCATTGCTACACTTAATAATGATAGAGATTCTAACTCTGTTCCTGGGTTGCTTGAAAGCGCTTCGGTAAGAACAGTACTGAGTTCGGATTTTGCTTCGATATAGGCAATATAAGCATCAGTAACTACGTTGCCTGTTGATGTTTCTTCAGATTCATCATCAGGAGAGCTATTTGTAGGAGAGCTGTTGTTTGGAGCACTGTTTGTTGTGCTGCTGTTTGACGGGTCGCTGTTTGTCTGACTGATTGATTCGTTTTTTGTAAAAGCGCAGCTTGTTAGAGAAATAATTAAAAACAATGCCATAGTAATAAAAGCGATTTTTTTCATCTGATTGAATGTCTCCTTATGTATTTTATTGTTGAGTTTTGATACTGATCATCTTTAAAATAACCCGTATAAGCATCTATCGTTAGTATATCATTATATTAATTTAATGTCAACAAAAAGTTAGAAAGATCATGCATAATATTTATTTGTAAAGATATATTTGCTTTGGATGCACTGAGAGAAACCTCGAAGCTGAATAAAAATTTGAATTTTAATGTTATCTGTGTTATGTTATAGTATGAGTTAATTTTAATTGGAGCAGAAGATAGTGAAAGCATTTGGAAATTACCACCCGGCTACGCTAATGATTTACTTTATTTCGGTGTTGCTGGTTGCGATGTTTGTTTCGAATCTCGTATTGCAATTATTGTCGTTATCGGGTGCTATTCTATTTAGCGTTATGTTGCAAAAACGCAGCGAAATTCTTGGTAATATCGGGTTCTACATCCCTTTGTTTTTGTTGATTGCAATCACAAACCCTTTGTTTTCTCATAATGGAGTTACACCGCTTTTCTTCTTGAATGGTAACCCAGTAACTTTCGAGGCAATTATATATGGGATTGCAATTGCAGTGATGATAGTTGGCGTTATGATATGGTTTAAATGTTACGGTGAAATAATGTCCAGCGATAAATTCTTGTATCTGTTTGGAAAAGCTATTCCAAAACTATCCTTGGTTCTTTCTATGGCGTTCCGCTTTATACCATTGTTTAAAAGGCAATTGCAAAAGGTAAACAAAGCTCAAAAAGCGCTTGGGCTGTATTCCTCGAAAAGCTTCATGGACAAGCTTAGAAGCAGTTCAAGTGTTTTCATGGCAATGATTTCATGGTCGCTTGAGAATTCGATGGACACGTCAGATTCTATGAAAGCGAGAGGTTATGGTCTTAAGGGAAGAACAACATTCACTCTTTTTCGATTATACTCAGACGATATAGTTTTAATGACTTTATGTGTTTCACTTATGGCTATTACTTTTACCGGTATTGCTACAGGTTTAACCGATTTTCATTATTATCCATATATAAGCAACTTAAATAGATCACCCAGTGCGATAATTATATATATAGCATTCGGTACAATATCTTTTTTACCATTCGTGATTGAAGTAAAGGAAGCACTTGCATGGAAATACTACATATCGAAAATTTAAGCTTTCGCTATCCAAAGGCTGAAAAATACGCAATTGAGAATATCAACCTAAGCATAAATAGCGGCGAATTTATTGTTGTTTGCGGCGAGTCTGGCTGCGGTAAAACCACCCTACTAAAACTATTAAAAAAAGAACTTGCTCCAGCAGGTGAAAAAAGCGGAAAAGTATTTTACAACGGTTTATCACAAGACGAGCTTGATGACAAGGTGAGTGCTGCGGAAATTGGTTATGTTCTACAAAACCCTGATAGTCAGATTGTGACCGACAAAGTTTGGCACGAACTTGCATTTGGACTTGAAAACCTTGGCATACCAACAGAAACAATCAGGCGCAGGGTAGGTGAAATGGCAAGTTACTTCGGCATACATGACTGGTTTCGTAAAAATACGGATGAACTTTCTGGGGGCCAAAAACAACTGTTAAATCTTGCTGCAATTATGGTGATGCAGCCAAAGATTTTAATTTTGGATGAACCGACAAGTCAACTTGACCCCATCGCAGCATCTGATTTTATTGCAACATTACAAAAGCTCAATAGGGAATTGGGACTTACAATTATTCTTGCTGAACATCGTCTTGAAGAAGTTTTTCCGATTGCTGATAGGGTTATACTTATGGATAAGGGCAAAGTACTTCTCTGCGATACACCTAAGAACATCGGTCAAAATTTTGGAAAAATACAGGATGATCACCCCATGCTCTTAGCTTTACCGAGCGCTGTTCGTATCTTTAATGCGTTGCAAATAAAAGATGAATGTCCTCTTACAGTTAAAGAAGGACGCAACTTTTTAGACAAACATTTTTCTAATTTTAAATGTGCTGATGTAGAGCTTGATTACAATTACAATAATGAAGTTGCGGTTGAACTAAAAAATGTATGGTTCAGATATGAAAAAGACCTACCTGATATTCTATGCGGAACTACAGTTAAAGTGTATAAAGGCGAATTTTATTGTATTTTAGGTGGGAACGGAACAGGGAAGACAACTTCGCTAAATGTGATATCCGGTCTTAATAAAGCATACCGGGGAAAAGTCATTGTCGACGGAAAGCCTATTAAAGAATACAAAAGCAACAGTCTTTATTACAAAAAGATTGCTTTCTTACCTCAAAACCCCGAAACGGTTTTCCTAAAGGATAATTTAAAAGAAGATTTTCTTGAGATTCTTGAAGCTTTAGATGTACCAAAGAATGAGCGTGAAGAAAAGATAATAAAAGTTTCAGAAAAGATCGGTATAACCCATTTGTTAAACAAGCATCCATATGATCTTAGCGGTGGTGAACAACAAAAATGTGCGTTGGCTAAGATTCTGCTCCTGGAGCCGACTATACTGCTACTCGATGAACCGACTAAAGGTCTAGATGCTTATTCAAAGTATACTCTTAAAACAATCTTAGCTGAATTAAAAAAGGATGGTATAACAATCATTATCGTAACCCATGATGTTGAGTTTGCTGCTGAAAATGCTGATAGGTGTGCTTTGTTTTTTGATGGTGAAATCTTGTCCGCCGACACACCCTCTCGGTTCTTTTCGGAGAACAACTTTTACACTACTGCCGCAAATCGCATGGCTCGACATCTATGGTCTCATGCAGTTACCTGTGAGCAAGTAATAAACTGCTGTAAAAAGTCCGGAGGAGACTAAAATTGAAAAAGAGGCTATTGTTCGGTTTAGTTATCCTGATTATTTTAGTTGTAATATTCAGCGGAATGATGCTTTTTAAGGATAAACAATATGCATGGATTTCTATCAGCGTAGCTGTGCTTGCATGTGTACCGTTTTTTCTTCAGTTTGAAAAACGAAATAACGATATAAAAAAACTTGTTCTTATTGCGGTTATGGTGTCTTTATCTGTTATAAGCAGAATAATATTTACACCGCTCCCGGGGTTTAAACCAGTAACAGCTTTAGTAGTTATCACAGCGATGTATTTTGGAAGCGAAGCAGGGTTTATGACAGGAGCACTTTCAGCAGTTATATCGAATTTCTATTTCGGTCAAGGTCCGTGGACACCATTTCAAATGCTAATTTGGGGGCTTATAGGGTTCTTTGGTGGTGTTTTTGCAAAGAGGCTACTTGAGAGCAAATTTGATTTAGCAATGTATGGTGTATTATCAGGCATCGTTTTTTCTTCTGCCATGGACACATGGTCAGTTTTATGGGTAGATGGGTCTTTTAATGTCTCGCGATTTTTAACTACCGTTATCGCTTCATCGCAGTTTATGATTATATATGCAGTTTCAAATGTTATATTTCTTTTGTTGTTTTCAAAACCAATCGGTAAATTTCTTGATAGGATCAAGACAAAATTTCAACTATAAAAAAATCTCCCGGACACCGGGAGATTTTTTTATGCAACAATTATTCTGTTCGGAGCGCTACAACAGGATCTTTTTTTGCTGCACTTCTTGAAGGAATTATACCTGAGATAAGAGTTAGCCCCATACTAATAAGGACCAAAACAATCGCTACTGGAACCGGTAGGTATGTGCTGAGGTTGTTTATACCTGTCAGGTTATGCAAAATAATATTTAGCGGTATGCAAAGCAGGTAGGTAATTAGCACACCTAATAAGCCTGAAGTAAATCCTATTATAACTGTTTCAGCATTGAACATACTTGAAACATTTCGCTTTGAGGCACCTATCGCACGGAGTATTCCGATTTCTTTTGTTCTTTCTTGTACGGAAATAAGTGTAATAACACCGATCATAATAGAAGATACAACGAGAGAAACTGCGACAAATCCGATAAGAACGTATGTTATTGCATTTATAATCAGAGTAACTGAAGACATAAGAAGCCCGACATAATCTGTGTAGGCTATTTCTGAAACCTCTTCAACCGTCTCGTTATATTTTGCAATAGCATCTTCTAAAATATCTTTATCTGCGAAGCTGGATGTATAAAGGTTTATTGTAGAGGGGCTTGACAGATCGACATAACCTAATGAAGTCAGGTTGTTTTTGTAGCTCGATTCCGAAAATTCCAGAACTTCATCATAATACACAGCGCATTGTTCTGTTGTATATGTGGGTGCTTCCAAATCGAGTGCTGTTGCAAGTTGATCGGTTTCCATTGAGGACATCTGTTCTTTAACTTGTGCGGCATACTGTGCTTTTACCTGCTGTACGACGATTTGGGTAAATAGTGCGGTTATATCCTCGTCACTCATCTCTTTAATATAACTTTCGATATCGCTTTCGTTCATTCCAGTTTGTTGTGTGATGGCAGCAATCATCTTTTCTTCAATATCGTCTCTTGTCATATTGCCCATTATCTGAGCCACAGAAGCGTCCAACTGTTCTGCAGACGGAATGCTTTTTATGCCGATATAAGCTTTTGCTTTTTCATTGTTGTCAAGTTTAGAGATATAATTTCTGAATTCAATTTCTTTTTCAGAGTTAGTGAGGTTACCGGTGTTTTCCTGAAAGGGAAGTCCTGTAAATATATCTTTCGAAGGATTATCAAGCTGTGTAGTTACTGCTGTGGATTCTTTTGATTTATGGATGATATACTTAGTCAGTTTATCGGTATAACCAATTGAACCTCTGAGCATTGTGGAAACAGCGTCATCATTTGGACGGATTATCCCTGAAACTTTTAGAACTGTGCCATTGTCGTATAAATAACGAAGTCCTGCACTGGTTTTTCGTAAATCAAAATATAACCCTGTATTTTCGTCAAGCACATAACAATCGGAGTTTAGTATAGTCTTGAACTCCATATCGATGATTTCTTCATAAGTCCATTTTTTGTGTTGTACTTGTATTTCTTTTTTATTAATAGCAGCGTCGACCATATTGTCAACTTCGCTTTTTGATTTTAAACCGAGTGCATATAGAGTCATGTCGTCTAATTCGTTGTTTTCGTCAAGCACAAGAACTATCTCATTATATTGCGTTGGCCATGAGCCGTAAACTACATCATACTGCTTTTCAAGTATCGGATTTATAAGTTTTCCATTATCACCGGGCAGCATCTCCTGCCATAGATTGGACGATCCCATTGAAAAGCTACTAAAAGTAGAACCTCCGAAACCCATTTCTTCGCGTGTTTTTATCATTGAAGACATATCCATACCGAAGTACTGAACCATAATATCCTGAAGAAGAGCTTGTGAATCAGAACGAATTATCTCACCGTCAATGTTCTCGGTATAGACAAGCAAATCAATATCATAAGTGTATGAGACACCGCTTAGAGCTTTGTTTAACCCATATTCACTATTTTCATCTGCTTGTTCTTTCTCGAGAAAACTTTTAAAGCTCTTTAAGTCATTTTGAGAAGAATTAGATGCATTAAGCGCGTTTATCATATCATAAATCATTGATTTTTGATAAACTGCATCTTTTTCATGGTCTTTAGAAGACTGTGCTTTTCCGATAAAGGATTGCATCAAAGTACCTAGATCCATGTACTGCGCTTCAATCGAAAGCGGATAGGACGAGAGGGTGTCTTCCTGTAAGGCGTTTATATAGGTTGTCATTCCTTGTGATACCGCATAAACAAGTGCTATACCTATTATACCTATACTGCCTGCGAAAGAAGTGAGGGTTGTTCTACCTTTTTTTGTGAACAAGTTTTTTAGTGATAGACCAAAAGATGTCCATAAAGACATTGAAGGCTTCTTAGTTTGATTTCTCTTCTTGCTGACTGGAGGTATTGCATCTCTTTCAGCAGCTTTTTCCTCTTCACAAAGAGGGTTTGAATCTCCAGTAATTACACCGTCGAGCATACGTATTGTTCGAGTCGAATATCGAGATGCAATATCAGGGTTGTGCGTAACCATAATTATCAGACGATCTTTGGATATCTCTTTTAATATATCCATTACTTGATAACTGGTCTCGGAATCCAGAGCGCCTGTAGGTTCGTCAGCAAGAACAATATCGGGGTTGTTTACGATCGCACGTGCAATTGCAACACGCTGCATTTGACCGCCTGACATTTCACCAGGTTTTTTGTTTATTTGCGAGGCGAGCCCAACCTTTTCTAAAGCTTCTTTTGCACGTTTTCTGCGTTCGGATTTTGAAACACCGGAAAGTGTCAAAGCGAGTTCAACGTTTTGCAGAACAGACTGGTGAGGAATAAGATTGTAGGATTGAAACACAAATCCGATTGAGTGGTTTCGATAAGTATCCCAGTCTCTGTCGTTGAAATCTTTAGTGGATTTACCATTTATAACGAGGTCGCCTTCAGTATACTGGTCGAGTCCACCGATGATGTTGAGCATCGTGGTTTTACCACAACCTGACGGACCGAGAATCGACACAAATTCACCTTTTCGAAATTGAAGATCAACACCCCTGAGTGCTTCAACTTTTCCATCACCTGCGGGGTAATCCTTCTTTATATTTTTTAGTTCTAACATTCTATTTATCCCTTCATACAATTAACTATTTATAACAATTTAGTATAACATAGAAAAGTTACATCATATTGAAATTAGAATAAATTTCCGTAAATTCTCTAAATAGATAATAAGAGAATTTACGGAAACATTTTTGATATTCTTTATTTTATAGCGATCGCTTTAGCAAGGGCAGTTAAAGATGCTATCTTATCAAAATCTTTATTCTTGATGAGTTCATTTTTTACCATAAAGCTACCTCCACAGCATGCAACTTTGTCATAAGCAAGATAATCATAAAGATTCTTTTCATCTATTCCGCCTGTCGGCATAAAGCTGACATTTGTGAAAGCCGCGGCGAGTGCTTTGATTGTCTTTAGTCCCCCGAATGTTTCAGCAGGGAAAAATTTCACTGTAGATATCCCTAATTCAAGTGCTTTTGTAATTTCGGTTGGAGTTACACAGCCTGGGATGTATAAAAGATTTTTCTCTTTACAAAACTCAGCGACTTCAACACTCAATCCCGGACTGACAATAAATGTTGCTCCTGCTTCTACAGCTCTTTGAGCTTGATTAACGTTCAGTACGGTTCCGGCACCTATTAGCATGTTAGGTCTTTCAGAATGGAGAAGGGAAATAGCTTTTTCCGCGCAATCTGTTCTGAACGTTATCTCTGCTGCTGGTATACCGCCTTTTATAAGAGCATCCGCAAGCGGGAGTGCATCAGATAAATCGTCAATTTTCACCACAGGTACTACTCTTAATTTCTTCAGTTCGTTTAAAATCAAGTTGATCCCCCATATCAGTTACATTTGTATATCAACTTTATTTTACCCTGTTTTTGCCTTGCTGTCAATCACATTATCTGCTTTTTTATCTTATCGATAGCGGTTTTTTCAAGTCTTGACACCTGTGCTTGAGATATTCCTATTTCATCAGCTACCTCAGTTTGTGTTTTTCCTCTGAAAAACCTGAGCGCAAGAATACGCTTTTCACGCTCTCCAAGTTTTTTTATAGCTTCTGAAATCGCAATATCGTTTAACCAGTTATCCGTTGTATTAACCGAATCACTGATTTGGTCGAGTACATAAACAGGGTCACCACTATCTGAATAAACCGGATCATACAGCGAAATAGGTTCTACAATAGCCGTGAGAGCATTGACTACATCCTCGCGTTTGCTTTCAATTTCTTTAGCAATTTCTTCAATTGTCGGCTCTCGTGAGAGGGAAACTGACAACCTTTCTCGCGCTTGAAGAGCTTTGTATGCAAGATCTCTCAGTGAACGTGACACCCTGACAGAATTGTTATCTCTTAGGTATCTGCGCAGTTCGCCTATAATCATAGGTACGGCGTATGTTGAAAATCTGACATCATACCTTTCCGCGTCGAAGTTGTCAACGGCCTTAATCAAGCCAATGCAACCGACTTGGAATAGATCATCTGGATTTTCACCTCTGTTTGTAAAAGACTGTAATACACTCAAAACAAGTTTTAAATTCCCGTTTATCATATCCTCTCTTGCTTTTTTATCACCAATCTTAACTTTTTTAAGGAGATCGGTTTTTTGTGTTTCGGTAAGAGTTTTCAATTTTGCGGTGTTCACACCACATATTTTAACTTTGTTGAACATAGCAGCCTCCGATATATGTCGAAATTCGGACTGCTATCATTTTGCCCATTTAACTCTACAAGCATACAAGTTTTGCTTACTTCGATGTAAAGTTGACGATTGTTAAAAAAACAGATATAATTGCTTTGTTACCTATTTTAGCTTCTATTTTTCAATTTCATTAGCACTCACAGCCGGATATAAACCGATTTTGCTTGCATATTAGCAAACAAGGTGGTATAATTAGTATTATCTTAACGCACAATAAAATGATGTATTCAACCTCTAAAAAGACTAAAATAAATTGAAGGGATGGTTTGATTGAAAAAACGGTTTTATCCACTTGTCGTAATTTTATTTACGGCTACAATGTTGTTTTTTCTTTCATTTACTGTAATGTCCGTCAGCTTAGCTGACGAATCGTACAATCCCGTTTTAACACCAATCATCACTCTGGAAGATACAGTAAGAGATTTTTCGCAAGTAGGTTATACACCTAAAGCTGAGATAAATATCGAAGAGCTAAGAGTATCTATACAATATGTGGCTATAAGAAAAAGCGATTCCGCGCCTGTATCCTTTCCTATTAAAGATGCGGGTGAATACTATATTAGAGCCTTTTTACCTGCGACTAAAAAATATAACGAAACTGAAACGATAGCTACTCTTATTATCAATCCCATAGAGGCTCATATTGTAGTTGATTATCACAAAGAGAAATATAACGGAATTGCAAACCCACCAAAATGGAGAATCGAACCTGAGTGGGCGAGTGATTATATAAACATATCTGAATCGTATTACGAAATGGAAGATGAAGATTCGGCTGATTTCAGACCTACCGATGTTCCAAAAAATCTTGGATTTTATTATGTATTGCTTTCCCCCTACAATATGAATGGAAATTTTATATGCAATCAAAAGACATTCATCTATGAAATAGGTGTTGATAAAGGAGAGAAGCTTCCTGAAGACGAAGCTAAATCAAGTGTTCCATCTTCTTTTAAATGTGAAATGGAAGAATTAAAGGTAGTTTACAACGGTGATGAAGTTAAAATGCCGTACAAAGCTTATCCACAAATTGCGAATTATAAAATAGAGTACAAGAATGTTGATTACACCGGTGCTAGCGGTGAATTTACAACAAAAGCACCGACTGAACCGGGGGAATATCATGTCAGAGCAACTCTGCTCGGTCAACCTATTTCTGAAAGTATTCTAATAATCGAAAAAATTACTCCTTCATTTAAAATTGAAACTGCCGAATACGAATATACACCTCTCGGAATTATACCAAAAGTCACTTCAATTTTGCCTAATAACATTAAATATACAGTCAGCGCATATCTTGTTAATGATTCAAATGTTGCTGGCAGTAAGCCTGTACAAATACCGATAAAAGAAGCCGGTCGATATCTCATTATCGTAAATCCAACTGATCTTGCGCATTATAATTCTGTCTTCACATCAGAATATATCACCATTAAACAAGCGATTCCTCGAATATACTCTACAGATCAGGACTTTATTTATGATGGATTATCAAAAACACCGTCATATACAGTAAATCCTGATTGGGCTGAGGCTAATATAACTTATTATATGATTGACGAGCTTGGTTCTGTTATTGAAGCACTCGGTAATAAACCACCAATTTATATCGGAAATTATTATGCGATTATAACAGTAGATGAAACTCCAAACGTAGCAAAAGCAGACTTTCAAATAAAAATGTCCATCACTTCAGTAAAAGCTGAAAGTATGGACGAATCAAAAGCAAACTTTGTGTGGCTTGGAAACATGAAAATGTCTTCTGTTTTTTTGCTAATAGGTCTACCATTAATTTTAATTGCAGGTATTTTAGTTTTTATAACAAGAACTCAAAAGAGTAAATAAAGAGGTCTTATGGATTTCATAGAAATTATCAAAACCATCATAATTGGCATTATCGAAGGTATTACCGAGTGGCTTCCTATTAGTAGCACAGGACATATGATTCTTGCTGATGAGATTCTTAAGCTAAATGTTTCTGATGCTTTTAAAGAAATGTTTATGGTTGTCATCCAACTCGGTGCGATTATGGCAGTTGTTGTACTTTATTTCAACAAGCTTAACCCGCTTTCACCTAAAAAAAGCACAGCTGAAAAAAGTGATACTTGGAAGCTTTGGGTAAAAGTGCTTGTCGCAAGTGTCCCTGCAGGTGTAATCGGACTTTTGTTTGATGACAAGATAGACGAGCTTTTCTACAACTATGTAACCGTAGCAGTTATGCTGATTTTATATGGTATTTTCTTTATATTAATTGAGCGCAGAAAGAATGTTGAAACTGTAGTAGACGATTTCGGCTCGATTACATACAAAACTGCATTTCTAATCGGAATTTTTCAAATGCTTGCTCTAATACCCGGAACATCGAGGTCTGGCGCCACAATTGTCGGTGCTATGCTCCTTGGACTATCAAGGTTTACAGCAGCTGAGTTTTCATTTTTCCTCGCAATTCCTGCAATGTTCGGTGCAAGTGCTTATAAACTTTTAAAATTTGGGTTCGATTTTTCAAAACAGGAGCTTGTTGTACTCGTTGTAGGAATGGCTGTATCATTTTTAGTTTCAATTGCAGCTATTAAGTTGCTTATGGGTTATATAAAGAAAAACGACTTCAAACCGTTTGGTTATTACAGAATCATTTTAGGTATTATTGTTCTTTTATATTTTGCATTTAACTAAGATTTTTTAGATAGGAGATTTAAATGGCTGCTGATAAAAAGACTGCGGTAAAGAAAACGGCAGCAAATAAAAAAACGGCGGCGAAAAAGCCTGCCGCTGATAATAAAAAAAACACAGCTGTCCGCCTAGTGCCTGAAGAAAGAATCTACAGCTACGGACGAGCTATTGCTCCATGGCTACTTTCCTTGCTTGCTGTTTATCTTATACTTTGCTTTATCCCAGGGGGTATAGCCGGAGCACTTGGAAAATATGTAGCTATTATACTTTACGGGCTATTTGGAGCTGCTGCTTTTACAATACCTGTTTACTTGTTTAATATAATCTTATTTTGGAAAAAGGATTTTGAGAGTTTCCTAACAGCGCCCAAAATCGCGTTTTCTGCTATGAATCTCGTTTTTGTTTCTGTGCTTGTTCATCTTTTCACCTCGGAAAATTTAGTTACATCATTTGGAGAGATTAGCAAAGAATACATCGCCTCCGTTTATAATAATGGCTCGGCTTTCAAAAGCGGTGGTTTTATTGGCGGTCTTATTGGCGACACCCTTCACATATCAATCGGTTATGTCGGTACAATGATCACAGCTTGGTTCTTAACCATTGTTTCAGCGGTATTTATGTTCGGGTTGACACCCGGTGAACTCGCTTCTCGTATTATTACAAGTATAAAAGAGAATCGAGAGCAAAGAGCCTTATATCTTTCGGAAAATCCGCCGGAAGTTATAAAAAAAGACAAACAGAAAATAAAAAAGATTTACGAGGATATAAGCGGTACGCGTGATTTTGAAATCCCGTCAATAGATAACAAAAAAAATAAAAACACAAAAGAAGAGATACAATCCTCTCAATTAGTAAAACAACAGACAAACGATGATCCACCTTGGGTTGAATCTCTTGTTGATCCAAAAACACCTGAACCTGAACCACTAAAGAATCCAAGCGGAGAAGTGCTTCTCGAAGAAATTTTCGGTGATTCGAAGACAGGACAAGCTGTTCTTACACCTGTTGTTGATAAAGCAAAAGCAAAAGATGCAACTGTACTAACGGCTGAAAAAGAACTTGTGTCAGCAAAATCATCATCAAAAATTACAGAAACCGACGAGCTTCCGTATGTTTTTCCGCCCTTATCGCTTCTTAGAGTAAATCAGCATACGGGTGGAGTTGCTCAAAATGAAATAAACTACACTGCGGACAAGCTTGTGAAAGTGCTTCAGAGCTTTGGAGTAAATACAAAAGTTATCAACACAACTTGCGGGCCTACGGTTACAAGATATGAGCTGCAACCCGATCAAGGTGTGCGATCTCGCTCCGTAACAAATCTTGCAGATGATATAGCCCTACACCTTGCTGCAACCTCAGTAAGAATAGAAAGCCCGATTCCGGGCAAATCCGCAATCGGTATTGAAATACCGAATAAAACAAATTCTCTTGTTTATCTACGTGATTTGATTGATACAAAAAGCTTCAGAGAAGCATCGAGTAATATTTTCTGTGCTTTGGGAATGGATGTTGCTGGTAACCCGGTTTACCTTGATATAGAAAAAATGCCCCACCTTCTTATTGCAGGTGCAACAGGTATGGGCAAATCAGTTTCTATTAACGCCCTTCTTATGTCTTTACTATACAAATCATCTCCCGATAAAGTAAGGCTCGTTCTTATAGATCCTAAAAAGGTTGAGCTTAATGTTTACAACGGCATTCCTCACCTTCTTGTACCTGTCGTAACAGACCCAAAAAAAGCTGCTGGTTCTTTAAGCTGGGCTGTTACCGAGATGGAAAGGCGCTTTTCATTAATTCAAGAAGTCGGCGTTAGGGATATAACAGAATACAACAGAGAAACTAAATATGACCCTGAAAAAGAACATTTACCACAGATTGTTATCATTATCGATGAGCTTGCAGACTTGATGATGACAGCACCCGACGATGTCGAAAATTCGATCTGTCGTCTTTGTCAGAAAGCTCGTGCTGCTGGTATTCACCTTGTTATCGGAACTCAAAGACCTTCCGTCGATGTAATTACAGGACTGATTAAGGCAAATATTCCTTCAAGAATTGCATTTACAGTCGCATCACAAGTAGACTCAAGAACAATTCTTGACACAGCAGGAGCTGAAAAACTGCTTGGAAGAGGCGATATGCTCTATGCGCCTGTTAGTACAATTAAACCTTTGCGTGTTCAAGGAGCTTTTGTTGATTCGAAAGAAGTACTTGCTGTGTGTGAATACATTAAGCAAGCAGCACAAGCTGAATATGACCCTAAAATCATAGAAGATATTGAAAAGGAAGCTGCGATGTGCGGCGAGAAACCTTCAAAACGCGTGAAAACAGATGCTGCAAATGCTGATGATCTTTACAGCGACGAAATGGTTTTTCCAGCTATTGAAGAAGCTATCGCAAGCCAGACAATATCAACTTCACTTTTACAAAGAAGGCTAAAGCTTGGATATTCAAGAGCAGCAAAAATAATCGACATTCTCGAATCAAAGGGTTTTGTCAGTAAATTTGACCCTTCTACAAAAGGGCGTAAGGTGCTTATTACGGTGGAACAGTTTGCTGAGCTTAAACTCGGCAGCAGTGAGCCTGACGAAGAATAAATAACAACGGATAAAGAGGACGTTTATGATTAACACAGAAAAAACAATGGACAAAATTGTTGCTTATTGCAAAAACAGAGGTTTCGTGTTCAGCGGTTCGGAGATATACGGCGGACTTGCTAACACATGGGATTATGGACCTCTCGGTGTTGAGCTTAAGAACAATGTAAAAAAAGCATGGTGGAAGAAGTTCGTACAAGAGTCACCATACAATGTCGGACTTGATAGTGCGATACTTATGAATACACAAGTTTGGATGGCATCCGGACATGTCGCTAACTTTAATGACCCCCTCATCGATTGTAAAGCCTGCAAGCTCCGTTACCGTGCCGATCAGCTCATTGACAGCTGGAATAAAGAAAATAACATCGAACTTCAAGTAGATGGAAAAAGCAATGATGAGCTTTATCAGTACATTGTTGATCACAATATAAAATGCGCTTGCGGCAAAAGCGACTTTACTTCGATTCGTAAGTTCAATATGATGTTTAAAACACATCAAGGAGTAACAGAGGAATCAGGTACAGCCGTTTACCTAAGACCAGAAACCGCGCAAGGTATTTTTGTTAACTTTAAAAATATTCAAAGAACCACAAGAAAAAAAGTTCCCTTCGGTGTTGCACAGATCGGCAAATCTTTCCGTAATGAAATAACCCCCGGCAACTTCACCTTCAGAACACGAGAATTTGAGCAAATGGAGCTGGAGTTTTTCTGTAAACCTGGAACCGACCTTGAATGGTTTGAGTACTGGAAAAATTACTGCGAAAAATTTTTGCTGGACCTCGGTATGAAAAGCGACTCATTAAGGAGACGTGATCATAGCGCTGAAGAGCTGTCTCATTATAGCAAAGGGACAACCGACTTTGAATTTTTGTTCCCGTTTGGTTGGGGTGAGTTATGGGGTGTAGCTGACAGAACGGACTTTGATCTCACAGCTCATCAAAAGCAGAGCGGTGAAGATATGAATTACTTTGATCCGGAAACAAACGAAAAATATATTCCATATGTTGTTGAACCATCCCTTGGTGCTGACCGCGTAACTCTTGCATTCCTTATAGACGCTTATGATGAAGAAAAATTACTCAGCGATGACGGTAAAGAGGACGTAAGAACAGTACTAAGAATTCATCCAGCACTTGCTCCTTTTAAAGCTGCGGTCCTTCCGCTTTCAAAAAAACTCAGTGAAAAAGCAGAAGCAATTCAAGCTGAACTTTCCAAAAAGTTTATGGTAGACTATGATGAAAGCGGTTCTATAGGTAAACGCTATCGAAGGCAAGACGAGATAGGAACACCCTATTGTATAACAGTTGATTTCGAAACCGATACCGACAAATGTGTAACCGTGAGGGATCGTGATACGATGCAGCAAGTTCGTATACCGATAGACGATCTTCAAGCATATATCGCAGATAAGATAGAATATTAAATTATCAACACGGGTACATTTGATATAATGGTCACATGTACCCGGCTATTTTTTACATTTTATATTGCAACATAGGATGATACAAAATGGATTTTAATACGATCTTACACAATATCGAAACAATTCAATGTGTCGTGTTCATTGCCGATAGCAATCTAAATCTGATTGCTAAAAATAACTTTGCTCAACTTTCAAACATCAAAACGAGAATAGGAGCGTATTTAGGTCACTATATAAGTCAATCTGATATCTGTAAAATACAAAAACTCAAAAACAATGAATGCACAATAGTAGATTTTTTAAAAGGAACTATTACATCATTTACTATTGTTAGATATAACACTGACATCACTCACTATATTTTATTTGAATCACACATATCTTGTTTTGTCGAAAACAAGGTGTGTTATACAAGTTATCCATCCATTTCAATGACACTCGATCATTATTCAAAGATAGCAACCGAAATTTTTGAAAAGGACTTACATCAAATTGCTGTACCGAATGAACGATGGGTACAGAAGAAACTTAAAATCAATAATTATCTTAAAAATTTAATATCATTTACTTCTAATCCGATTACCGGTTCACATAAACAGATCAATGATGCTATTTATGAAATAGATGGAGCTGTTAAGATATTTGAGCTTCTTTCAAGAAGCATCGGGATGACTGTCAATTACAATCAAGGATCAAAAAAAGAGATATATGCAAAATATCACCGGGGTGATATATATATACTAATATTGGTTTTACTTTACTTTGTGCTTTTAACTGCCGGAGATAAAAAAATAACTTGTAACTTATACAATTATGATTTTAATCACTATTTTACAGTTGATTATAGTAATATGCTATCTGATGAAACAGTTATGAAGCTTATTACATCATCAGATTGTATTGATGATATATCTAATACTTGTGAATTTGAGTATTTTTTTCTTCTTAAATTTATTCGAAAAATGTTGAAAAACTATTCAAGTGAGCTTTCATTTTCTCTACCGGGGAACAGCTTATCAAACCTTCGAATATTAGTAAAAATTATTGAAGATTGCAATCCTGATGATCATTATCACGAATCAAATTGGATTGATCAGCAATGGGAGAGGATACAAAGTTATATGAACGAAAACAGCAGCTCATCCAAAACCAAAGACAATATTTTCGAAAGAATTTATGCTGTTGTAAAACTGATACCTATGGGTAAAGTCACGACCTATGGTAAAATAGCAGCTCTTGCAGGTAATCCACGATGGGCGAGGGTTGTCGGATATGCCCTTCATGTAAACCCTGACCCAGCTAATATTCCATGCCATAGGGTAGTGAACAAAGAAGGCTGTCTTTCATCAGCATTTGCTTTTGGAGGTAAAAACAGGCAACATGAACTTCTTGAAGCAGAAGGTGTGACCTTTGACAAAGATGGAAGGGTAGATTTATTTAAACATAACTGGGACGGTATATTTTAGGTCTCTTTTACACAAAATATAATAAATTCCCAAAGTAAATTCCACAGTAGAAATTACTTAGAAAAACAAACTTATATATTGACAATACGGTTCGGTTATGCTATACTTTAAAAGCACCGTGAGATGGTGCTTTATATTGCGGAATTGTGTAACGGTAGCACGACAGACTCTGACTCTGTTTGTCTGGGTTCAAATCCTAGTTCCGCAGCCACCAGCTTGAAGCTGGAAACAAAATCGCGCACATATTGTGTGCGATTTTTTCATTCATTCACGTATAAAACTAAATATGATCAATAAAAAAGGAGCTGTAGCGAAACAGCCCCTTTTATTTTTGATTGATTTAACTTGGTAGATCTGTTAAAGTCAATATCATCTGTAATATAATAATTGCGAATGCGGCATATTCAAGTTTTGTCATCATTGCAGATCTTTGAAAACCATCTTTTCTAATAAATGCAGTGTATGCAAAAAATAAAAATAATGCAACAAAAACAGCAGTTATAGCAATTCCAATAACTGCATCCTTACCTACAATGGCAGTTGTCAACAATATTCGAGCTGCAAAACAAAGGCTTGATGCGGAAAACAGAGTGTAAAGAATTCTGAAAAATCTCTTTTCGCTCTTTTTATCTTGAATCTCTATTTTTTTCATCATAACCTCACCTTCTAAAGAATGTCATTCTTCATAACATCGTTATATGTTTCGCGCTCTACTGCTGTTTTATCAACACCGTCACGAAGCATCACAATCGGTGGTTTCGGTAGTCTGTTATAATTGCTTGCCATTGAGTAGTTATATGCGCCAGTTGTGAGAACCGCAATAATATTGCCACGCTTAACATCTTGAATTGCAACATCCTCTTGAATTAGATCGCCACTTTCGCAGCATCTGCCTGCAATCGTACATTTTAGTGTTTCGGGCATATCGGCTTTGTTAGCGACAATAACGGTATAAGGCGACTGATAAAGAGCGTAGCGAGGGTTATCCGTCATACCTCCGTCCACAGAAACATAACTTTTGTAGCCGGTTATGTGTTTTACGCTACCAGCAGTATACAGTGTCAGTCCACTATCCGCTACAATGCTTCTACCCGGTTCCATAAGTACCTGCGGTAACTTTATATTATGCTTATCGCACAAATGTCTTATATGAGTAGATATTTCGCCAAGGTATGCGTCGTAGTCTATTTCCGGTTGTTCAGGGGTGTATCTTACACCAATACCGCCCCCGAGGTTAAGAACTTTTGTTTCAAAACCAAGCTGTATCTTTACGTCAGATAAAAACTTAAGCATTATATCCGCTGCATCACAGAAAGGTTCCTTTTCAAAAATTTGTGAGCCAATATGACAGTGAAATCCTTCAAGAATCAGGTTTTCTTTTGTTAATGCGAGTTTTGTTATATCAAAAGCTTGGCTTGTTTCAACCGCAGCACCAAATTTTGAATCAACATTCCCTGTAACAACAGCTTTGAATGTGTGAGGGTCAATTCCAGGAGTTATTCTAAGCAGAATCTTTTGTTTAATACCGCGTTCTTTTGCAGCAGTATCGATAACAGAAAGCTCTTCTTCATTATCGACTACAAAAAAACTAATACCATTATCCATTGCAAACCAAATATCGGTATCTGTTTTATTGTTTCCGTGGAAATATGCTTTGGATGCAGGGAAGCCAGCTTTCATAGCTGTGTAGAGCTCTCCTGAAGATACGACATCTATACCCATTCCTTCTTCAAGCATTATCTTATAAATATAAGCGAAGCTGAGCGCTTTACTTGCGTATAAAGGTGCGGAATTTTCTCCAAAATGCTTTTTCATCGAGGATATATATAGTCTACATCGTTCACGGATAAGGTTTTCATCTAGAAGATAAAGTGGTGTACCGTATTTTTCAGCCATAGAAACAGTGTCTACACCTGCAAGGGTTAGATGCCCTTTTTCATTTATCCCGAGATTTTTACATATTAGCTTTTCACTCATATAATTGCCTTTCAGTATTTAAAGGTAGGATTATTTATTGTTTCAAGAATAGCAAGATAAGATTTTGCTTCAGCTTTCGCTTTATCAAGATCAAGTGTTTTAAAATTTCCACATTCAACCTCAGAGTTACCGAAAACTTCTCCTTGATGGTTTATGATACTGCGAAGTGCATTCTTCACCGCTTCGAATACAGCAAGATCATTTGTATTTCTGACAAGAAGATATGCTCCTGTTTGGCAACCCATAGGTCCAAAATAGATGATGTTAGATCCAACTATTTTATCGTTCCTGATATATGTCGCAAACAGATGCTCAAATGTATGCATCGTCGAGTGATCGAGATAGTCGTCAGCATTAGGTTTTCTTTGACGAAGGTCGTAGGTTGTTATATCGCCGTCAACACGGGAAATATATATTCCCGGCTGCAATATTGTATGGTCAACAGTGAAGCTCGCTATTCGTTGCATATTACAATCTCCTTAAATAATTTTAATTTTAAACTCAAACTCAAAATTCTTTTCCGAAAGCCTATACTTAGAGTCAAGTGCAGGTCCGCAAGAATTGCTTCCGCAGCCACTCATCTTGTAATCTATTATAACATAAGTTTCAGCTGACTTCACTATTTCGTGTGGATGTTTTGCAGCTTGTAGGGATTCAACAGTGCAATGAGACGCATTGAAAGAGAAATGAGGAGTTGCTTCAAATATCAACCCTTGCCCCATACCATTTGTGACAGAAAGACGCTTTGTCATGTAATGGGAACCGTTTTCTTGAGGGTAAAGGTAATTTTCAAAAAGCTCATTAACTGTTGTATCAAACCTCGACCATCTGCAGCCCCTATGCTTGTCAATATAGCTTTCCTGAGGCCCGTAACCCCAATAACTCACATTCTCGAAACCTTTCGGTATTGTAAAACAAAGACCGAACCTTGGAAGAAAATTGATATAGTCAGCTACTTTTGCATTTATTTTTATTGTTATCTCATTATTACCGTTGAAAAAATAGCTTGTTTCTGCTAAAACAGTAGGGATTTTTCCCGGACTTGCTATAGCGGTATCAGTTAGAATGAGCGGATTACCACCGAGATAGGAGAGCTCCGTCAAACGGTTCTTTTGTTCTATATGGGTAAAACTCATATTACCCCACTGTTTATCGTTGTCCATCAATGCACGGGTTATTTTAAACTCGCTGTTAGTGATGATCTCAACGCCAAGAGAGCGAAGGGAAGTGAGCTTTCCATAATACTTGTCGAATTCAGCATTGTAGTGGTCACCAGTAATTTTTATTGTTCTTTCAGTATCATTTGCTTCACATGAATGTAATAGCTGCTTTTGTGGCTTTGAAGGAACCGCGATGAAGCTCTGAGCATGACAAATTTCGTGTCCGGGCTTTGCCCACTTTGTCTCTTTTGCTTCTCTAACATATAAATTAAGAGTGCAGTTCAACTCGCAAAAATTAGGAAGCTGCAGCGGTAGCTCGAGCTGTCTTTCTCCTCCGGCGGGTATACCACTTAGGTCGATATCTCCTGACTGAAGAACAACGCCATCTCTCTCGAGAGTCCAAAAAAGATTGATCTCTTCTGTAGTGATAAAATCATATCTATTCCTAACATTAACTAAACCTTTTGAAGAATCGATAAAATCGAAAACAATAGGGGAATATACTGCCTTAACTTCATATAAACCAGTATGCGGTGTGCGGTCGGGATACACAAGGCCATCCATGCAAAAGTTGCCGTCATGAGGAAATTCACCGTGATCTCCACCATAAAGATAGACTTCACCGACACCCGGAAGGTCTTTTTTTATTGCGTGATCACACCATTCCCATATACATCCGCCCATCAATTTATCGTGACGGTTTATAACTTCCCAGTAGTCGAAAAGATCGCCAGGACCGTTACCCATAGCATGACTGTATTCACAGAGAATAAAGGGTTTCGTAGCGTTCTCGTCAAGAGCGATCGCTTCAAGCTCGTAGGGTGGAAGATACATTCTACTTGAAACGCCAAGCATCGAAGTGTCAAGATTGTCATGATAAACATCCGCAGCACTCTCGTAGTGAATCGGCCGAGAAGGATCAGCGGCATGCAGCATTCTTGCAGCTTCGATATGGTTCTCACCATATCCCGATTCGTTACCAAGCGACCACATTGTTATACATGCATGGTTTTTTTGGCTTTCATACATGCGCATAATTCTGTCAACATGTGCATTTTTCCATTCTGGCATATTAGTAAGAACTGAAAAATTTTGTATTTTGTAATCAGAATTATCCATACAAACTGTACCGTGTGATTCTATATCAGCTTCGGCTATTACATAAAATCCGATTTTGTCGCACAGTTCGTAAAAAATAGGGCTGTTGGGGTAATGTGATGTTCGTATTGTATTGATATTAAACCTTTTCATCAAGAGAAGCTCTCTCTCGATAAAATCTGCATCAACTGTTTGCCCGGTGACGGGTGAAGAGTCATGGCGATTAACACCCCTGAGCTTGACAGGTTTTCCGTTTATGCGAAAGACATGACCTAAAATATCAACTTTCTTAAAACCGACGGGAATTTTAATAGTTTCACTTTCTGTTTCAAGGATTAGAGTGTAAAGAGCCGGCTTTTCAGCATTCCATAAAACTACATCGTCTACCTTGAAGGCGATACCTTCTACTGTACTTGAAGGTGATCCACAACTCTCGCCTTCGGGGGACTGAAGGGACGCGCTTATAAAGGGGTGTCCTTTTGTTTTTATTGCGGCGTTTAGAGTTGCGGAAGCAAGTTTTTCGTTAAAATCGAATGTGACTTTGACATCATCAATTCTGTCCTTTGGCCTTTGGGTAAGATAAACATCACGAAAAATTCCAGAAACTCTAAAACAATCTTGGTCTTCAAGGTAAGAGCCATCGCACCACTTTAAAACAGCGGCAGAAATTGTGTTTTTACCCGTTTTAGTGTATTTTGTTATATCAAACTCAGCACTCATACGAGAGCCCTTTGTAAAACCGACAAAACTTCCGTTTATCCATAAATACATACATGAATTAACGCCTTCAAAAGTAAGCAATATATCATCGGTAGAATCTGTTAAAATAAATTCGTGAATATATAGTCCGATTGGATTATCATCTGGAACAAAAGGCGGATCAAAAGGGAAGGGGTAACGGATATTTGTGTATTGTGGTTTATCATAACCTTCCATCTGCCAACAGGAGGGAACCTTAATAAAATCCCAACCAGATGAATCAAAACCATCTGTAAAGAATTCATCATCTGCAGTCGCAATATTATGGAAGTATTTGAACTTCCATAATCCATTCAAAGATAATGAAC
The DNA here is from genome assembly GCA_028705495.1 of Eubacteriales bacterium. Taxonomy (GTDB): domain Bacteria; phylum Bacillota; class Clostridia; order Oscillospirales; family CAG-382; genus GWF2-38-85. The sequence goes on along the minus strand of JAQWDK010000015.1, from coordinate 18,795 downwards.
TATCTTTTTTAGAACGCTTATCAAAGGTCCTAAAATAGGCATGTGCAGGTTGTCTGTTTATTCCAGTTATTTCGCTGTTTTGAAAGTAATTAGGTAATTTCAACATTATGTTTCCTTTATCCATATTCTTAATCATATGATGAAATTTTACCATACAAGAAGGTGTAAATCAAGGGTAAGTTGGTTTAATTATTTACGTATCAACTTCTTAGATAACATATCACCATATTATAATAAATACTTGCATAAGCTAACTTTTTGTTGTATAATAACAACATAATAAAATATAAGCCGTGACAGCCGCTTTGCGGCGGAATGGGGATAACGATGAACGAAAAACTGAAAACAGAACAAGTTAAGCGACTATGTGAAGCGTTTGCGCTACTACGGACTGATGAAGAATGCTTTCGATTTTTAAGTGATCTATGCACCGAAAGCGAACTTCAGGAAATGAGCAAAAGGCTTGATGCCGCTCAGAAGCTTCGTGAGGGCATTATTTACAATGAAATAGCCGCCTTGACCGGTTTATCGACCGCTACTATAACAAGGGTTAACCGCTCGCTAAGATATGGTAGTGATGGTTATCACATGGTACTCGATAGGCTTTCTGCAAAAACATGAATGGTTTTTCGTTTCTTGCTGATTACTATGATAAATTTAGCGATAATAGTTATTACAACTCTTATTTGAATTTTATAACAACAGCGATAGAAAAGTTTTCAATTATCAAGGTCGAGGATATTCTCGACCTTGCTTGCGGTACTGCGTTACTTTCGGATTTACTTCATTCACAGGGATATGGAATGGTATGTGTTGACGCGAGTACGGAAATGCTCACAAAAGCAAAAGAGCGGAACCCTCAACTGCTTCTTATCAATCAAGATATGGCCAATTTCGAGCTGTTTGGAACAGTTCAAACGACGATTTGTTCGCTTGATTCACTTAATTATCTCAGAACAAATACAGAGCTTGAAAAAACCTTTCTCAGTGTTGCTAATTACACCGAAATAGGAGGACTCTTTATTTTTGATGTTAACACTAAATATCGTTTTGAAACAGTCTATGGTTCAAATGATTTTGTCCTTGATCTTGGTGATTTAACGATTATATGGAGAAATAGCTTCAAAAAAAGCGGTACTCATGTAATTGACCTCACTTATTTTAAAGAAACAGGCAATAATGTTTATACAAGGTCTGATGAAAGGCAAATTCAAAAATACTTTCCGCTTAAAACGATTGAAAAGCTTCTCAACTCATCAGGATTTAAGCTGATCGGAAAATACGGATCACTTGAATATACCGAACCGACAATAACTGACGAAAAATTATATTATATCGCTCAACGCACTAAAAATTAAATTAACCAAACAATTATGGACTGGACTAATTATGGGACAACTTAAAAGAATGATGTCAAAAGATGGCTCGATCAGAGCGCTATTTATTGACGGAAAAGATATTGTTAATCGAGCAATAGAAATACACGGAACTTCACCAACTGCAACCGCTGCTATTGGAAGAACGCTTCTTGCAGCTTCAATGATGGGCACCTATATGCCAGAGCCTGAAAACCTTCTTACCCTTCGTTTTGTAGGGGATGGAAGCGCAGGTAATATTGTTGTAACAGCCGACAGCTTTGGAAATGTTAAAGGCTTCATACAAAATCCAGCGGCAGATCTACCGCTTCGCGTGAGCGATGGCAAACTCGATGTTGGCGGAATAGTTGGCAAAGGAAGCCTATATGTTCTAAGAGACACAGGAGCAGCTGAACCTTATATTGGTATAACACCTCTAGTGAGCGGAGAAATAGCAGAAGACATAGCCAGCTATTACGCCACAAGCGAACAAATACCAACAGTTTGCGCACTTGGTGTTTTAGTTGATGTTGATTACACTTGTAAACAAGCAGGTGGTGTACTAATTCAGTTATTACCATTTGCTGACGATCAAACGGTTAATGTTCTCGAAGAAAATGTAAAAAATGCTGCTTCTGTAACCGATTTGCTACAACACGGCGGTATCGATGCTCTGATTAATGCTTTTATGAAAGGTATAGAGTATGACATTTTCGATGAGCTGGAAGTGTTATATCATTGCGATTGCAGCAAAGAGAGAACCGACAGGGCTCTACTATCTTTAGACGAAAAAGCAAGGGAAGAATTGCTTGATGATGAAAACATCGAAATGAACTGTCAGTTCTGCGAAAAGAAATACGTTTACACAAGAGAGGAACTTAAAAAGTTATATGAACAACCCTAAAATGATTGAAAAAACGCTTGGAGATTATCTTACATCAATTGCGGATAAATATCCGAACAGAACAGCGATAAAATACACTGATCGTGATTTCAAACGAACTTGGAAGGAGCTTAACGAAGAAGCTGAAACAATTGCTAAAGCTTTTTTAGCGTTGGGAATTAAAAAGGGCGACCATGTTGCTATATGGGCAACGAATGTACCGGAATGGTATCTGACTCTTTTCGCAACGGCTAAAATCGGCGCGGTTCTTGTTACGGTCAATACGAATTATAAAGTATTCGAAGCGGAATACCTTCTCAAACAATCAGATACTAAACTGCTTGTACTTATCGACGGATTCAAGGATGCAGATTACATTGCCACAATGAAAGAGCTCTGTCCAGATGTCGATAAAACCGACGGTAACGATGTTAATTCTGAAAGGCTTCCTTGCCTTAAAACAATGGTTTATGCGGGTGATAAAGAACATAAAGGATTCCTTAACTGGTCTAAACTCTACGACCTTGCAAAAACAGTGACAGAAGAAGAATTTCGTAAAGCATCATCCGGTCTTGACTGCCACGAAACAATAAATATGCAGTATACATCAGGCACTACCGGATTCCCGAAAGGAGTTATGCTTACTCATTATAACATCATCAACAACGGTCGTGTTATCGGCGATGGTATGGCATTCACTCCCGAAGATAGACTTTGCATTTGCGTTCCCATGTTCCACTGCTTTGGACTTGTCCTCGCCACAATGGCTGCAATTACTCATGCTACAGAAATAATTCCGATTGAAGCTTTTCATCCTAAAAAAGTGCTTGACGCACTTCAAAGTGAAGAATGCACAGCTTGCCACGGTGTGCCGACAATGTTTATATCAATGCTCGACCATCCTGATTTTCCGAATTACCATCTTCCAAAACTCCGTACAGGTATAATGGCCGGTTCGCCATGTCCGATAAAAGTTATGGAAGATGTTATCAACAAGCTTCACATGAGAGATATTGTTATTGTTTACGGACAAACTGAATCCTCTCCTGGATGCACAATGACTACAACAACTGATAGCATCGAAAAGCGTGTTTCGACTGTAGGAAGAGCTTTCCCGGGAGTTGAAATCAAGATAATTGATCCCGAAACAGGTAAGACAGTTCCTGCAGGTGTACCGGGTGAGTTCTGCGCAAGGGGTTATAATATAATGCGTGGTTATTATAAAATGGAGGAAGCGACAAAGATTGCAATTGACAAGGACGGCTGGCTTCATACGGGAGATTTGGCTGTAGTTGACGAAGAGGGTTACTACAAGATTACCGGCCGTATCAAGGATATGATAATCCGTGGGGGAGAGAACATCTACCCTAAAGAAATAGAGGAATTCCTTTATACTCTTCCAAAGGTTAAAGATGTACAGGTAATCGGTGTTCCGAGCGTACAGTATGGTGAGGAAGTATGTGCTGTTATAGTCCTTCGCGATGGCGAGGAGATGACGGAGGAAGAAGTCAAGGATGCTGTAAGAGCGAGTATGGCACGCCATAAAGTTCCGAAATATGTAGATTTCGTTGACAGCTTTCCGATGACGGCGAGTGGGAAAATTCAGAAATACAAAATGCGTGAAGCTGCTATTGAAAAGTATAAACTTGGCGATGCATCAAGTATTGAAACAGCTTAAACATTGAAAGGAAGAAATCATATGAAACTTGCATTTTCAACATTAGGATGTCCTGGTTGGAGTTGGAAAGAAATTTATGCTACCGTATTTGACCTTGGGTTTGACGGTTTAGAAATCAGAGGCCTTGAGAATGAGATGTATCTTCCGAACTTCCCAAAGTTTACAGAGGGAAATATCAATAACATAAAACGGATTTTTTCGGGTTCGACAAAAATATCAATGCTTACATGTGGTGCAGTTATAGGAAACCCCAAATCGGCTGAACCTTTTTACAAAGAAGCTACTGATTACATCGATCTCGCGGAGAAGCTCGGTGTTCCTTTTATCCGTGTGATGATATCACCCCAACCTTATCCCACAGAGACGGATTATGCGTTCGGAGTAGCACAATACAAGAAAATCTGTGATTATGCTAAGCAGAAGGGCGTTGTTCCACTGATTGAAACAAATGGTATACTTGCTGACTCCAAGGTTATGAATAAATTTATTGAAGACACCAATGCCGAAAACAGCGGTGTATTATGGGATATAAATCACCCTTACAGGTATTTTGGTGAAAGCATAACCGAAACGCTTTCTAACATCGGTGATTTTGTAAAATATCTGCATATAAAAGATTCAGAAAAACAAAATGATAAAATTATATACAGAATGATGGGTTACGGCGATATACCAATATGCGAGATTGTTACAGAGCTTAAGAAACGCGGATTTGACGGCTACCTATCCCTTGAATGGGTTAAGCGCTGGCTTCCTGAGCTTGAAGAACCGGGTATTGTGTTCTCTCACTATATTAATTATATGAAAAGGCTTTTATCGAACGCGTAGAACTTTCTTAAATCATCTTGTTGGGAAGGAACTCTGCTGTATGAAACTAAAGAGACTTTTTAGATTTATTTTGACATTTATTTCGCTATTAATAACCGCATCAAGTTGTCAAATCAGCGGCGGTCTAAGCGAAGTTTCTGATTCTTTGTCAAAAGACACATCATCTACTATGTCTGAAGTGCCAGAAGAGTCAAAGGTTGAACTGCCGTTCACACCGATTCAAAGGCCGAAACTTTTGGCTGATTCAATGCCAGCTTTATGTGAACCTTTGCCGTCTGGTGACTTTATACAACCTTGGTACTGCGCTACTTGGTCTGTAAGCCAATGGGAGATGTATCTGAAAGTTATAAAGAGAGCTGGGTTAGACTTTGTAATTCTGCAAGGCACTTCAGATCGCAAGGATGGCAAGTATATAGGTTTTTCATATCCTTCAGAAATGGCATCAGATAGTAATCTCTCTGCATCTAATGTTTACGTAACCGAAATGACAGTTGCAAATCTTTTAGAAGCTGCCAAAAAAAACGACATGCAGGTTTATCTTGGGATTGGCGGAGATAATAAGTGGTGGAATTATGCGTTTAGTGACCTCTCTTGGTGTACTAAAGAAGCAGAGTTAGCGAACCGCACAGCTGAAGAGCTGTACAACCTTTACAAAAAGGATTATCCCGAAACTTTTGCCGGTTGGTATTGGACTTGGGAAATGTTTTCTGCTAAGGATAAGTACGAAGTTAATTGGTCAAAGATGATAAGTATAACACTTGACAAATTGACAGAACTTGATCATTCAATGCCTTGCATTTTTTCACCCTTCTACAGTAGCTATGAGGAACCGGATCTTGAAAGGGTTTCAGAACAATGGACATATCTACTGAAGAACACTGCATTCCGTGAAGGCGATATATTCTGTCCTCAGGACAATATAGGTATACATTCTAAAGATTATGGCGATGAAGCAAAAGGTGCAAAATACAGTATTACATTTATGGAGAACATAGTACGAGCGTTAAAAGAAGCTACCGAGAAGAACCCGAAAGTCAGATTCTGGCTCAATGTCGAGAACTTCAACGACGGTAAGCCCGCTTCTATCGCGAGATACGCTGATCAGCTTGATATCGCATCAAAGTATGCTGAAAAACTGATAACGTTTTCTTATGCACACTACTATTCACCGATAAATGTTGATGTTAGTTATAACAAGCAATTTTTGCAGTATAAGAAATGGATTGAACAAAACCCACAGACAGAAAAATAAATTAATTTAGGAGTCGATTATGACACCATTCTTTGAAAAACTCTTTACTGACACTGGTATGAGCGAAGGTCGTGCTGAAGTAGTCGGCTTCGTTCTTTCTATAGTTGTTGCGGTACTTATTTGCGTTTTGGCTCTTGTCGTTACAAGGTTCACTGTAGTCAAGGTAGCAAGAAAAACCATACAAAAAACCAGATATGTGTGGGATAATATTCTCTTTGAAAAAAGATTTTTTCATCGTGTTTCTCATATTGTTGTTCCTATAACAGCATCTTTTCTTTCAGAGTCTTTTACCGAACACTTAAATCTCATACAAAGATTTATCACCATTTACTCAATCACTGTTTTGTTATGGTTAATCGATTCAGTTCTAAACACTATTGATGTCATCTACCGGAAGAAGGAAATATCAAAGGTTAAGCCAATAAAGGGTTTTCTTCAGGTAATAAAAGTCATCGTTTTCATTTTTGGCGGAATCGTTGCGATTGCTGCACTTATCGGACAAAGCCCGTTAGTTATGCTTGGCGGAATCGGTGCTATGACAGCAGTGACATCACTTGTTTTCAAAGATTCCATACTTGGTTTTGTAGCAGGAATACAGCTGACAACTAACGATATGATTAGAATCGGTGACTGGATAGAGATGCCAAAGTACTCCGCTGATGGTGATGTTATTGAGCTTTCTTTAACTACTGTAAAGGTTCAAAACTTTGATAAAACCATCACTACAATTCCGGCTTATGCTTTAGTTTCAGATGCTTTTATCAATTGGCGCGGCATGGTGTCTACCGGAGGTAGAAGAATAAAAAGAGCAATTTATATCGACGCCGGTACAATTAAACTCTGTGATGACAAGCTTATAGAAAGATTTGAAAAAATTGCATTGCTTAAAAACTATATGCATCAAAAAAGCGAAGAGCTTGATGAGTATAACAATACAAATTCGGTAGATATGAGTGAACCAGTCAACGGTAGGAGACTGACAAATATCGGAACCTTTAGGGCATATATAACCGAATATCTGAAGCATCATAAAGGAATTCACAAGGATATGATTATGATGGTTCGTCAGCTTGCACCGACAGATAATGGTGTTCCTCTTGAGGTATATGCTTTCACTAATACAACCGTATGGCGTGAATACGAAGGTATACAGTCGGATATTTTTGACCACCTTTTAGCTGTTGCACCCCGCTTTGAGCTTAGCGTTTTTCAGCATCCGAGCAGCCAAGACATCAGAGATTCCGTCGAAAAATTACGCAATGGTAAACACTAAAAAAATCCGCTGGTAATAGCCGGCGGATAAGTTGTATCTATTTGTAAAATGGTTTTAGTTCATTATATAAAAGGCCAAGACCGAGTCCTGAAGCGATTTCACCTACTGTCCAACCTGTTTCAACAGCCCAAGGGCCCCAGCCAACATCGTGGGGCATTCCGTAATATTCACGCATTTCTGGGTCAAAGCCTCGAGCCCATATTCCATTTAAATTTTGGTTTTCGCTTAAAATTTGTGCACTTGCGAAGAATTCTGCATTTTCAAACCATAACTTATAAAACATATCATCAGATGTAATAAGATATGCTTGTGAAAACCCTAATGGTAGCCAGTTCATCGAGTACAGAAAGTCACAAATAGGATCACCGTTGTCTGCAAGCAGAGATGATTCGGAATTTTCTTTCTTACTGCAGTGTGCTTTATATCCGGTATCCCATTCAAGATAAGCACCATCAAATTTCTTCAGTCGCTGAAGGTCTTCGGTTACCCTATAAAGCATCGAACGGTGTTTATCCTCCCCCGTTGTATGAAAGAGCCATGCAAGTGGTAGAATCAATCTACAGAGCTCTTCAGTCTCACTCTGCTCTCTAACTGTGTCAGGGTATAGAGCCATAAGTGTTTCTAAGCCATTTATAGCAACTTCTTTATAACTTTCATTGCTGCTGAGTTTGTAAGCCATAAGAAGAGCTGCGTGGTAGTAAGCGTTATAATGCGCTGATGCTACATTGTTACCTAAATCGCCGAGCTTTTCTACTTCATCAGAACCATAAATAAGGAGATTGTCTGTTCTTGCAGGTCTGATTCCATTTTTAGGTGTTGTTTTAACTAAGAAATCAAGCGCACGCGTTATATTGTTTAGATAACGATCATCTTTTTCATAAAGGGTGTATAGTATAGTTGGGATTATTGCTCTTGCAACATCATCTTGATAGCAAACACCCCATGCTGTCTCTGTCCATCTTATCATTCCGTCAAAGCATGTACCATTAATCTGCATACCTTCGAATATATACCTTTGTAGCTTATGGAATGTATCGAGGCAAGTTGTGTCGTTTGCAAGCTTGTATTGCGTATAAAAAGCAAGAGAAGCTTCACCGCAGCAATCGGCACGTAACATCTCTGAAACTGATTGCTTGCCGTCGGCGTCAATAATATGGCTCAGCCCTTCAAGAATTCCATCTTCACCACCGTTTACAAGCATACCGGTATTCTTATACCATGAAACAGCTCTTGAAACAGAGTTTTTCACTTTTGCATCAAATGGTTCGGCGTTGTCATTTAAGCGATAAGCAGTAGGGAAGTCAGGTATAACAATTTCAGTACCGCCCAGCCACCTGAAAATATATTCAACAAGGGATTGCCATTTTGATACCGGAGTAAATCTTGCAGTAATAAAGTTGCAAAGTCTGAAGCTACATAACATCACATTATCTTTAAGCATCCAGAGTGCCCATTTTGTGTGATTTTGTTTATCAGCTTCGTCGAGTACTGCATTTGAGTGAGCCATAATATAATGTTTGTAAACGAGAAGGGGATAAGAAAAATCATATTTAAAGTGATAATTCAAAGTGTCGTTGCTCTGGTCGTCAAGAATATCGTTTTTCTTTAGATTCCCCGAGTCGTCACCAAGATAAGACATTCTTGTGTGAGATGGGACTTTAGATTTGTCGGAGTATGTATCGCAAATGCTCGAGAGGTATTCTGCAAATACACGTTTTCCACTTTCGATCTCTTTTTCGATGCAGATTCTCGCTCGTGCAGGTAACACAAGAGGGGAAGACGAGGTTCCGCCAAGGATGCAGATTGCCTCACTGTCGCTGAAATCGTAAGTCACGATTTCACCAGGAGTGATTGTTTGAATCTTTACATTCTTGATTTTTGTCATAATAGATGAAAGCTCACTTTCGGTTCTCGTTATGACTGTTATCTTTTTCATTTTACTCTCCAAATTTTATTTTTCGGTGGTTTATATGTATTATAGTATACAAATGCGGGTTTGTCCACATAAACCAACCTACAAAAAAATTATTTATCGTTTAATAATATGTTTTATACAAATATTTCTGCTTGGACTATTGAAAATACCGTTAAAATGTGTATAATATATATTAGGAGATGTTATTCTGACTTGAGTCAATAAAAATGACCGAGTTCATGTAAGACCCGACGGAATCTGAGGAAAGGCGTATATTCATCGGCTGTTATAAAACACAGCGGATGTTTTAGGAGATGGTGATGTTGAAGAACGAAGACAAGACCTTGATGTTCTCTATAAAAACCGAAAAAGAACGCGAGATGCGTGACGCACTTCAGAGCGTTTACAATTCGCTCAAGGAAAAGGGTTACAACCCGATAAATCAAATTGTCGGATACATACTCTCAGAGGATCCGACTTATATCACAAACCATAATAACGCAAGGGTTATTATTAGGAAGATTGACCGCGATGAGCTTTTGAAGGTCCTCGTCCAAAATTATCTGACCCTTTAAACGGCTCAGAAAAATTTACGAGTCGCGTTTGAAAAGCAGCGCGACTTATAATTTTTTATTTAATTTTGGCAACATGAGAACACATAATAAAATAAAGAAGGGAAGATTGATTAGATGAAGACGTTAACTTATAAGGGTAAGCCTCTTGTTAGAGAAGGCAGGCAGATTTATTATGGTAATCCGGAAGATGAAGTTATTTTATTCTTAAACATCCTTGAAGCTGAAAAAAATGAAAATGGTATGGAGATTGCTACAAAAGTTTCGGTACAAATAATTAAAACAGATGAAGAACTCAGTATATCAGAAAGACTTGTAAAACAATCAGAAAAAAACAGCTTGTTCCAAGCCTTTGATTTAGGAACGATTTGGCTCGAACGCGAGCTACGAGATGCTGAAAAATAACATTTTATAAAACAGATGCGGAGCTAAAAAGCTCCGCATTGTGTTTTTATTCTTTAGAGATCTAGTGCATCCTTGCGAGAAAGATTGATTCTTCCTTTATCATCAATTTCTAAGACCTTTACTTTTATCACATCGCCGATATTTACAACATCTTCGACTTTACCAACACGCTGGTTGTCAAGCTTTGAGATGTGTACAAGTCCTTCTCTTCCGGGAGCGAATTCAACGAATGCGCCAAAGGTGAGAATTCTTGTTACCTTGCCAGTGAATACATCACCAGGTTGAGGATCCATAACTATCGCGTTAATAATATCGAGCGCTTTATAAGCTGCTTCCTTGTCGACTGCAGAGATAAATATTGAACCGTCGTCCTCGATATTTATATCAGCGCCTGTGTCTGCGATAATCTTGTTGATGACCTTTCCACCGCTGCCGATAACTTCACGGATTTTATCAACATCGATCTTTGTGGAGAGCATCTTAGGTGCAAATTCTGATACATCATCTCTCGGAGCTGAAATGCAGGGAAGAATTATATTGTCTAAGATATGGAATCTTCCTCTTTTTGTTGTTTCGAGAGCGTTTTTGATTATTTCAGGTGTAAGACCGTCAATTTTAATATCCATCTGAATTGATGTGATACCGTTCTTTGTACCAGCAACCTTGAAGTCCATATCTCCGAAGAAGTCCTCGAGTCCCTGAATATCCATCATCGTCATCCAGCGGTCGTCTTCTGTAATTAGACCACAGGAAATACCAGCAACAGGAGCTTTAATCGGAACACCGGCATCCATAAGAGCAAGTGTTGAACCGCATACTGAAGCCTGTGAAGTAGAGCCGTTAGAAGAAATGACCTCAGATACAAGTCTGATTGCGTAAGGGAATTCTTCTTTTGAAGGGAGAACAACTTCAAGTGAGCGTTCAGCAAGTGCGCCGTGTCCGATTTCTCGTCTACCTGCACCTCTTGATGATTTCGCTTCACCGACGGAATAACCGGGGAAGTTATAATGGTGCATATAACGCTTGTATTCTTCGTTGTCGATACCGTCAAGCAGCTGCTGTTCCTTGACAGGAGCAAGTGTTGCAACGGTGATGACCTGTGTCTGTCCACGTGTGAACATTGCCGAACCATGTGTTCTTTTGAAAAGACCAACTTCAGCCGCGAGAGGACGAATTTCATCCATTCTTCTGCCATCAACACGCTTCTGTTCATCGAGAAGCCATCTGCGAACTATTGTTTTCTGAAGCTTGTACATACATTCGTTGATCATTCCCTTGCTGTCGGGATAATCTTCAGCAAGAGCCTCAAAAACTTTTTCGTAAACAGGTTTAAGTCTTTCTTCCCTGATGTTCTTATCATCAGTATCAAGAGCAAATTTGACAGCATCAGTTGCAATAGCAGCTACTTTATCATAGATGTCTTGATCGATTTCACGGGAAGTATATTCAAACTTTTCTTTACCTACTTCGGATACTATCATATTGATAAAATCAACTACAGGTTTTACTTCGTCATGAGCTTTCATAATAGCAGAATACATTAAATCGTCAGGGATTTCTTTTGCACCTGCTTCAATCATTACGACTTTTTCTTTTGAAGCTGCGACTGTCAATGAAAGTTCGCTTACATCACGCTGTGCTTCAGTAGGATTAACAACTTGCTCGCCTTCTACATAACCCATAAACACACCAGCAATAGGTCCGTCCCACGGAATATCAGATATAGAAAGTGCAACTGAAGCGCCAATTAATCCTGTTATTTCGGGAGAACAATCGGGGTCAACTGAAAGTACAAGAAGGCTAATGACAACATCGTTTCTCAGATCTTTCGGGAACAGAGGGCGAATCGATCTGTCGATTACACGGGAAGTAAGAATTGCTTTTTCAGAAGGACGGCCCTCTCTCTTTAAAAACGAGCCAGGGATTTTACCTACAGAATAAAGGCGTTCTTCAAAATCTACTGAAAGAGGAAGAAAATCGATTCCGTCACGAGGAGCTGCGGAAGCTGTAGCTGAAGCGAGAATTGCAGTTTCGCCATAACGAATAAGGCAGGAACCGTTTGCAAGCTGAGCCATTTTACCTGTTTCAACGGTAAGAGGTCTTCCTGCAAGTGTGAAATTGAACAATCTTTTGTTTTCGAACATTTTTTACCTTGCTTTCCCGGCGGAATATTATTGTTCCGGCAAAGATGTGTCCGCCGAACACCGGGCATTAAGCACTTAAATAAACATCAGTTATTTACAAACAGCTGCTTATTTAAACGCAAAATGCCAAGCTTTGCCGTTTCGGAATTGCATCCTGTCATTACAAGAACATGAATGACGGAAACAGGGGCGGAGATGACTCCGCCCCGTCAAAACTACTTACGTATGCCGAGTCTTTCAATGATGGCACGATAACGCTCGATGTCAACTTTTATAAGATAGTTGAGAAGGTTACGTCTGTGACCTACCATTTTGAGAAGACCTCTGCGAGAGTGGTGATCCTTCTTGTTGATCTTGAGGTGCTCGGTAAGAGTATTGATTCTGTGTGTGAGTATAGCTATCTGCACTTCGGGAGAACCAGTGTCTCCTTCGTGAACCGCATACTCGGCGATGATCTTTTGCTTTTCGTCCTTGGTAATCATTATTTTCACCTTTCTTGAAGAAAATATACGGATTTCTGCATAGTTTGTGGCGGGTGAATACGGCGTTGCCGCTAATCCCATAAACCAAGCAGAACCCAAATTTATTTACTCGTTCTTTAAATTCACGAGTTCATTTGAGTATACCATAAAAAAATTGTCTTGTAAATAGATTTTATTATCTTTTACCATTAAACTCGTTTACCGATAACGATTTTACAGTCGTGGCTTGCTATTCTAAAGGTAGTGCTACCGACAAATTCACCGAGTGATTTATGCTCGATTGCATCATATAGCTCTATGCGGTCGGTTACCTCCCAGCCACAGTAGTCCCACGACAGGGCCATGTGCTTTGATTCGGGGTGTCTGTTGAAAAGGCCGAATGCTATTCGACCGTCAGCAAGCGGTTTTGCAAGAACATCAGCATAACCGGGAATCCGTGAAGCAGGAATTCCCGCATCATCTTGGTTGATTGCGATAAGGTCTTTGTTAAGCAAAATTTCCTTTATCTCAGGTGTTGCGATTCTCAAGTCATTACCAAGCATCAGCGGTGCATTTAACATTGCCCAAAGGGCAAAGTGAGTTCTATATTCGGTAATTGTACTTCCTTTACCAATTTCACCAACCCAACCTTTACCGAATAAACCGACAACAAGCATATCGGGGTCGTTCCAACCGCCGGGTCCAGCATACGCTTCAATACCGACAGCGCCGAAACCGACTTTATCAATTGATTCCCAACTGTCGAAGATGTCACCTGTAAGTCGCCACATGTGGGCACCTGTGCGCTTCATCCATGTCCAGACACCGTCATGCCCGATACAAGCGGAAAAAATAATATCACGACCTGTTTCTCTTAGTGCTTGGCCCATACGACGATAAAGGTTCTCTGTATTTGCACCTGGCGTTAAATAACATCCGTCATATTTTAGGAAATCAACGCCCCATGAAGCAAAGAGTTCGGCATCCTTGCGTTCGTTACCATAACTGCCGGGTAGTCCAGCGCAGGTAAGAGTTCCAGCATCTTCATAAATACCGAACTTCAGCTCTTTTGAGTGGACATAGTCTGCGACAGCTTTGATACCATTCGGAAATTTGACAGGGTCTGGTACGAGATTACCGTTTTCATCGCGCTTATTTGCCATCCAACAGTCATCTATAACAAGTATGTTATAACCAGCTTCCAGATAACCATCATCAACCATTTTATCAGCTGTTTCACGGATAAGAGCATCGTTAATATTCCAGCAGAAGGTGTTCCAGGCGTTCCAACCCATCGGAGGTTTTAATGCAAGCATTGCCATATCATTAACTCGTCCTTTCTATCAAAAGAAATAAATCAGTCAACGTAATCTGCACCGAGAGATATCATTCGTTCTCTGACCTTTGCGCCGTCGATATCACGTGCGGCTTTGCCGTTTAATGCAGCCCATGCTGCTGCTACTCCAGCTGCTTCACCTGTAGCGCGGCAAGTAGGCATAATACGCAGAGAAGCTTGTGCAACAAACTCTGCACCAATGCAACGGCCAGCGACAAGGAGGTTGTCAAAACCTTTTACAACAAGAGAGCGGAAAGATATTTCATAATACGGTCTACCATCGTCAGCAGTAACACCGTCAGCCTTAAAGTCGAGCTTTCTGCCGTGAATATCGATAGGATAATTAGTCTGCGCAATCTTGTCGTCAAATTTCTTCTTAGTAACGCAGTCTTTTGCAGTGAGTGTGTACTCACATTCTACATTTCTACTTTCGCGTATACCGACAAGGGAAGCGATTTCAGCGATATAAGCGTTTTCAAAGCCGCGCATATATTTTTTATAAAATGTGAGTTGTCTGTGTATCGCTTTCTTACCCTTTACTTGAGTATGACTCAAATGATCGGGGTTAGTGGCATCAACAAAATCAAAGAATTCAGGGTTATTAAATGCAAGAGCATCGCGTCGACCCGGAAGGGTGAACATCTGCCAGTAAAGCTTGTCGTCCTCTACAAGATCACCTGCTGCAATGGCTTCCTCGAAGACTGGGGTCAAAGTATATTTCATTAATCCGGTAACTGCAGCGTAACATTCGCTAGGAGAAGCACCGTAAGAAATACCTGATTTGTCGATTTGTTCTTGAAGATAACTTGATAAATCGGCTAAGTTTACACCACCAACGGTGTATCTTAAGGAGATAGGTTGATTTTTACCTGTTTCGGGATTTCCTTTAGTATATCCTGCTCCTGCACGTACACTTAAATCAGCATCACCGGAACAGTCAATGAAAACTTTACCTTCTACAACAGAACGACCGGCTTTATTTTCGATTATAACGCCTTCAATTTTTCCACCGTTCTTGATAACATCGCAGAAATATGTGTGGTAGACAATTTTAACCCCTGCTTCCTCGCACATTTCTTCAAGTACTATTGACATAACAACAGGGTCAAAAGCTCCGGGCATCGATGTACCGTTCGGTTTTGAAGCACCGTAGGAGATAAGTCGATCAAAAATTTGTTTTGCTACATAGGAACATGATGGATTGTTTTTGATATGAAGACCCATATTTGGGCAGACTAGACCATTTGTTGAACTGCCTCCGAGAGATCCGAACTGTTCAATGATTACAACGCTCGCACCTTCGCCGGCAGCTGCAATGGCTGCAACCGCACCCGCGGTTCCACCGCCGACAATAATAACATCCGCAGAATAAGATACGGGAAGCTCTCGTGTCGGCTCCGTATATTTCTTGCTCATGATTAAATCCTCCGTTTTTTATCCGATTTTATAATACGGATTTTCTTATGATAATAATATCATACATTTAATTCTAAAACAACAAAAAATAAAATAATTCCTTCAACTAGCAATGAAATTTAGCATTTTTAGCATATATTTACTTTTAGCTATTGATTTATAAGAGTTTTAATACTAAAATAGAGAAAACAATCACACGGAGGACAACAGTTAATGAGATACAAGGAACTACTAAAAAGCAATACGGATATAATAAGGAAATTTGTTGTCAACCTGATAACGATGTCGATTTTTGGAATTTTTATAACGCTTCCTGTAAGTGCATTGGTTCAAAAACAAAAAGCTGGTCCAGTTTTTACTGTGATTGCAAGCTTATTTTCGGTTTTCTTTTTTATGTTCGTAACCCATGACGCATTTTGGCAGATTGGAGCGAGAAACGCCATACGAGAAAAAGCAAAAAAAGGTAAAGCGGATGGCTGGACAGGTTTCAAATGCATTATTGTTGCTTATTCTCCCGTCATTTTTTTTACTCTTTTCACTATAGCGTTAAGAATCATTAATCAGCTTACAGAAATTCAAGTTTTTGCTCAAATTTATCTTTGGTTAGTTTTCATTATCAACATACTGTTTCACGGTATGTATCTTGGACTGTTTAACGAGGTCTTTAATATGAATGTTTACAGCTATTTGCTTTTCCTTGTTGTGACAGTCACTCTTCCGTCGCTCTCATATTACCTTGGGACAAAGGAAATAAAGCTCCGTTCTTTTATCGGTCTTGGCGATTTGAACTTTGGCAATAAAAATGACAAGTAAATATAAAGCAAATGTCTAAGCATATCAGCTCTCTCGGCAGAATATAAATAACAAAGAGATTCTGCATAAACGGGAGGCTGACTGATGAACGAAAATACCGAGGATATAAATACAGAACAATTCGATGAATGCTATTTCAGTGTCAGAAGAAAAATACTGGTTTTCTTTTTTATCTTTCTTTCTGCGCTCATTATCTTTTATTTTGCAGCGACAATTTTTATTACCCGCGGTTATCGGGAAGCAATGAATGCAGAATATTACAATTCGATCAATGTCGGTGCTTATCCGGACAATACTCCCCTCATTATAATTGACCCGGGTCATGGTGGAGAAGATAGCGGTGCTCAGGCTAACAACCTTTATGAAAAGGATATTAACCTTGTCGTTTCTAAAATGCTTGCAGAATTTTTATCTTTCTCGGGTTATGATGTATATCTTACGAGGACAGAGGATGTTCTGCTATATAAAGAGGGTCAAGAAAATCGGAAAAAGTATTATGACTTAAGAAACAGACTCGAAATAGCAGAGAATAACGATAACTGTATTTTTGTCAGTATTCACATGAACAAATTCCCCCTTGTTTCTTCAAAGGGCTTACAGGTTTTTTATTCTAACAACAACATTATGTCATGCGACCTTGCTGAAAATATTCAAAATTTTTCGAAGCTTCTTGACCCTGTTAATAAAAGAAAAATAAAAGCAGCTGACAGTACAATTTATATTCTCGAGAATATAACAAAACCTGCGGTTATTGTAGAGTGCGGATTTTTATCGAATCCGACTGAAGCTCAACTTTTAACCAATATAGATTACCAACGTAAACTTGCTTTTGTTATTTATGGTGGAGTTGTCAACTATCTTTCAGAAAGCGATGATACGGATGATTTTAACTCGACCGACTAACATATTAATTAAATAGGATTGGCGTGAAATTTAATTTTAAAGCATTCACATTAACGCCCTGAGATTAAATTTCATGATCTTTTTGTACAGCCGCTTCACGGCAGAATGGAAGTTAAATTGAAAAATAACGAAAAAACGGTTTTTATATGCTCATCCTGCGGTTATAATTCCGTAAAATGGTATGGAAAGTGTCCGGAGTGTAGCGAATGGAACTCTTTTGAAGAAACGGTTATAAAAAAAGAACCACTTTCAAAAAGCAAAACTTCGAAAACCATGACAGCCCATACTTCCGTCGCATCTACTATATCTTCAATTCAGTTTCCAGAGCATATTCGGTTAAAAACAGGGCTATCAGAATTTGACAGAGTGCTTGGAGGCGGTATTGTCAAGGGGTCCGCTGTTCTTCTGTCTGGTGAACCTGGGATAGGGAAGTCAACCCTGCTTTTACAGATATGCGACAGTGTTTGTAAATACGGGAAGGTTTTATATGTATCGGGTGAAGAATCAGCGGCACAGATTAAACTTCGTGCTACACGACTTGGTGTAAATAGCGATAATCTGCTTGTGCTTTGCGAAACAAATCTATCTGAGATTATGCCTGAAATTGATGTAATAAATCCTACTGTTGTTATAATAGACTCGATTCAAACAATGTATGACGAGGACCTAACCTCATATCCAGGAAGTGTAACTCAAGTAAAACAGTGCGCAATGAGGCTCCTCAACAAAGCTAAAGCTAACGACATGGCGATAATGATTGTGGGACATGTTAACAAAGATGGTGCTATTGCAGGACCTAAAGTTGTTGAGCATATAGTGGACGCGGTTCTTTATTTTGAAGGTGAAAAACAACACGCATACCGAATAATCAGAGCGGCGAAAAATAGGTTTGGTTCTACAAACGAAATCGGTGTTTTTGAAATGGTTGAAACAGGTCTTTCTGAGGTTGAAAACCCCTCAGCGATGCTTTTATCTCAAAGACCAAGAGGGGTTTCAGGTAGCTGTGCTGTTTGCGTTGTAGACGGCACAAGGCCGATTATTGCAGAAATACAAGCTCTTGTATCACCAAGCTATCTACCTAACCCGAAAAGGATGTCGTCGGGACTTGATTACAACAGGTCATCTCTAATTTTAGCCGTACTTGAAAAACGTCTCGGTTATAGGTTTTCAACCCAAGATATATATATAAATGTTGCAGGCGGACTTCGTATAGATGAACCGTCAAGCGATATGGCTACAGCACTTGCGCTAATTTCTTCATATAAAGACATTGCTATACCCGACGATGTTATTGTTTTTGGGGAAATAGGGCTTGCTGGAGAGTGCCGTTCTGTTTCACATGTAGAAATGCGTATAAACGAAGCTGTAAGACTTGGTTTCAAAACCATCGCCGTTCCACATAGAACCCTAAAGAACCTCAAAAAAAGTTTCGAAGGTGTGAAAATATACCCAGTCAGAAGTGTTTTCGACCTTTTGAAACTCATCGACGCATAAATTGTGATGATAAGTAAAAAACAAGCCACTGCATTTGTATCTGAAATTTTTCCGATAGACATGGAAA
>JAQWDK010000062.1 GCA_028705495.1 Eubacteriales bacterium | reverse complement strand
GTATGTATTTTTATGGTACAACCACCTCAGACCGCATTCCTACAACAACGATCTTACACCTTTCGAAGCCCGATTTATATCGAAAAATATTAGGTCAGAGTGTTACAATTACGCTTGACCAGGACAAATAATCAGAAAAGCTGGTTTGAAAAACATAAAACTGAGTATAAGCGAGTATTAGAAAAACCTATGCGTGAGTTAGCCGAGGAAGTATATAACATCTTCTCTTCAAGCCATAACGATTTGAATTTAAGGCTTCATATTTCTCGAATATACCGCGATGCAAGGAGACCAAGCATTTTAGGGCCATACAAGAATCATCTTTGGTTCACAATCCGCCAGCAAGCTGAAGAATGGACAGATAAGCCTGTGTTTTGGTTTGAGCTCACTCCTGAAGTTTTGTCTTATGGCATGGGGTACTACAGTGCAAAACCACTGACTATGTCTAAGTTACGCGCTCGGATTGACAGCAAACCGGAACCATTACAAAATTTGAATAATAAGCTAAGTGCACAGACAGAGTTCGTGCTTGAGGGAAATGAATATGTCCGTGCAAAGTGCGACACAAACAGTCCTCTTGCATCCTGGTACAACAAGAAAACATTTTCAATAATTCACGAAGAAGAAATTAATGACGCAGTATTTTCTCCCGACCTTGTTGCCCAAATAGTTCAAGGATTTGAGTTCCTTATCCCATATTTCAACTATTTTGTAACATTAGATGATGACCCCGATCCGGCTTTAAAATAAAATCATGAGGTATATCAAAGTACATATTTTATCAGCTTATGTAGCAGAGTAAGGAATATAATTTGTTCTAAGCAATTACATATCTTTATTTGCTTTCTTCTTAATACAACACAAGAACGAAAGATGCCTTGAAAAATATGATAATAATATAAAGTATCGAACCGGGGTATAGAATGGCAGGTTGCGATAGCATATATGTGAAGTTTGAAGGGGTTTCCGGTCATGGTTCAGTTCCGCATTTAGCAAAAGATACAATTCATCCTGCATGTATTTTTGTTTTTGATCTCCAAGGAATCGTTACAAAAAACATAAACTCCCAAAAACCAATTGTACTTTCTGTCGGAAGGTTTGACGGGGGTACTAAGGTAAATGTTGTAGCTAAGTACACTCAAGTGGAGATTACAATGAGATATTTCGATTCCGAGATTAGAGAAATTGCACATAATGCTATAAGAAGGCATGCTAAAGCGATTGCCGACGCTTACCAGATAAAGATAGATGTGAGTATTGAAGAAGACGCTCCAAGTCTTTACAATGATGAAGAATTAGCAATATTAGCTGATAAGTCGGCAGCAAAAGTTTTCGGTGAAGGGAAAAATTTATCTTTACCTAAATATATGGGTTCGGAGGATATGCCATATTATTTTAAGCATGCCAAAGGAGTTTACGCATTCATTGGTTATAAAAATCGAGAGAGGGAAGCAATATACTTTCCGCATCATGAAAAGTTTAAAATTGACGAAGACTATATGAAATGCGGTGCAGCAATGCACGTTCAATTTGCTCTTGACTTTTTGAATGAATAATCCTTAACTGCTAAAACTAAAATAAGAAATTTCACATGTATTAAAAAATTGTTCATTATACTCGTGCTTTATATTTACTATTATGTTTATGTTTGAACTTGATAGTATTTTGTAAAATTGATATACTAAGTTATTAAAATAAGAAGAATCAGGAGAGTTTATATGTTCGATTTACATGGTCGTGTAGCAGTGGTTACTGGAGCATCCTCAGGTTTAGGTCTCCAAATGGCAACCGGTTTTGCAAAACAGGGAGCTGATCTTGTGATTATGGCAAGAAGAATGGAAAAACTGGAGAAGGTTGCTGAGAATATCAGAGCTTTAGGTGTTAGATGCTTACCAATCCAATGTGATGTTACTGACTCAGATGCAGTAAACAAAGCAGCTGAAGAAGCTTTTAAGTTTTACGGACAGATTGATATATTAGTCAACAACGCAGGTGCATCAAAAAATGCCGGCGTACTTGACATGACCGACGAAGAATGGGATTTTACGCTTCAAGCAGACTTAACAAGTGTTTTTAAAGTAACCAGAGCTTTCGCAAAGTTCATGGTGCAAAAGAGATATGGTAGAATTATAAATATAGCTTCTATTTACGGACAGGTTGGTAATACAGCTATGGACACAGTTGCATACCACTCATCTAAGGGCGGTGTTATAAACTTTACAAGAGCAGTTGCCGCTGAATTAGCTAAGTATAATGTCACCTGTAACACAATTAGCCCCGGTTATTTTGAAACAGAATTAACTGTTGATACTTTGAAAACAGAGTCCTTTACAAACTTTATGAAAGCATCCGTTCCGCTTGGCAGATATGGTCACGAAGGTGAATTGAATCCTGCTGCTATTTTCTTAGCAAGTGACGAAGCCTCCTATATCACAGGACAAAATATTAAAGTTGACGGTGGATATACATCCATATAATCGATTAATTCATTAAATTAGGCACTTTACGCTGAAATCAGTGTTAAGTGCCTTACTTTTTTAATGGAGTGCATTGATTATTCCTATAATTATTTTATCAAAATATTACTTGTTTTGATCGGTCTTACTGTTACTTGTCGCATACTTTGTATGACAGAACTGCATTATTTTTGAATGATAACAATGCTGAGCTGTCCTGGTCAAGCGTAATTGTAACACTCTGACCTAATATTTTTCGATATAAATCGGGCTTCGAAAGGTGTAAGATCGTTGTTGTAGGAATGCGGTCTGAGGTGGTTGTACCATAAAAATACATAC
>JAQWDK010000044.1 GCA_028705495.1 Eubacteriales bacterium | reverse complement strand
GTTATAGCGCGTACGTGAAAATGACTCACATGCTTTTATAAACCATCAAACTACCAGCGATCAATGGCTTACAAAAACATGTGAGTCCAATCAATACGGTCTGAATAAGTACATTATATATTATGCATTCAAATATGTCAATATACTAACCGAAAATATTTATATTTTTTTTCATAAAATTCATCGTATTATACAAAGACATCAATGTTTCTCACTCTTCATATATAAAAGAATGATATTTTGAAAGCTTTGTGCTTTCTATCAAAGATTGTGGAACCGTCCATGCGAAAAGTGGCACTCTGAAAATAAACCTACATAGTTTTAGAGCCAATAACGGACGGTGACTGTAATCATATGCTATGAAATCAGGTCTCGATAATGCATTTAGAAGCATTGACCTAAGAAGAAATATAGCTGGTATGTATCTCTTACTGTTTTTATATGGGAAGCGGCAAAGAAGGAGCCCTCTTGCAATATGTGGGTGATTAATCCTGAACCAAAGCAGATAAAGTGGATTAAAGCTTTCAATACAGTAACTTCCTTTGTAGTTCTTTAGCTTATCTACGACCTCTCGGCATAACCGAAACCCTTTTTTAATACCGTAAGATTTAAGCTCTATCAAAAGAGGAACTCTACCATCAACCAAAGACAACACCTCGGAGAAAAGAGGAACACTATGATTTGTATTAAATATTGTATGACCTCTAAGCTCTGTCAAAGTTATGTTCCTAATGCGTTTATGCACACCGCACGAGCGCACTAAATCATCATCATGAAAAACAACAGCTTCGTTGTCATAAGTAAGCTGAAGGTCCATTTCAATCCCTACCCCTTCATCAATTGCCCTCTCAAAAGAAGCGAGCGAATTTTCGGGGATGACATCGCCGTGCAATCCTCTATGGGCGAATTTTAACCCAAGAAAGGATCGAACAGGTAATTTCCGCATACCTGGCTTGATAAGGTAAAGATATATTATGACAAATAAAGCATAAGGCAATATGTATCTCAATTTTACACCTCATAAAATAGTCTGCTGCTCGGACTATAGCGTTGTAGCTATAAATATGAAAGGTGCAGCCGTTGACAATATTATAATATCACAATACAGAGCAATATTAAAGTACCAATTTGTAAAATCGTATAATCTAAAGTTAAACAGTCGCAAAATCTGCGACTGTTTAACTTTATGGCATTTTTATTTTACTGTTATTGTAACCTTGCAACCCTCCGAGTAGTCGAGCTGTTCGGAATATTCATACATAAAAGTATCAGTTCCGGTAAATCCTTTGTTGGGGTAGTAGATGAAGCTACCGTCATTATTGATTGTCACTGTACCATTCCGAGCGGACAGATTCAGCCTGTACTCCGTTATTTCCACATTCTTACCGCTATTCAATGTTCCGGTGAATGGTTTATCTTTTTCCGCTTCGAAGCTCACATCGGCAAGCTTGTCGGGAATGAGCTTAAGCTTATGTTTAATAAAATCATAAGTGTAGTCGTAAACAAGTCTTACACGCGGATCGTCCGAGAGTGCAGCTTCGTGAAATGCGCCGGGCATACCGCCCTGGTAATACATATGCAGCGCTTCCATATAGCCGTAATACACGCCGCCTTTGAGATATTCCATCCAACGCTTATAGAATATATCGTTGTACAAAGCTTTGGGGTCTATTTCCATCTCAACACACATATTGTACATTTTTGTTATAAGAGCTGTGTTTTCTATAAATGAAATATGAGCATTTTCTTTAAAAGCGTAATTTGGTTGCATACACGCAAAGTCAAAACCAAATTCAGAGAAGCGGGAATAACCGTTTGAAAGGTAATAAGGTATCCAGAAGAACTGAGTTCCCTTTTCATGAACATAATCCGCAACACCATTAAGCAGCACAAGCTCGTCGGTTCCGTTGTCCATAGTTTCATGATGCCAGTAGAACCCGGCAAATTCGAGATTTGCGTAGTTGCCGGAGTTAAATCTTGAGTAGAACTCGTTAATATACCACTTTACCGCATCGATACGTTGTTGATTATTCTTAAAGGTATCTGCCGATCCGTCGCCGTAAATGTCTCCGAATTTTTGATTCATTGTCGGGTAAAGGAGAGCGGCGTAAACCTTATACTTATAACTACTGTCAAGCTTCAGTTCATCTTTTACCTTCTGAGCCGCTTGGTTGAGTGCGTCCATGTTGTAATTTGTTTTGAACATATTGTCAAGCACATAACTCCAGTCGCTCTTAGTGGAGTCTTTATGAGCGTAACCGCCAGACGGAAAAGCTGCTGATGTAGGAAGGAAGAGATAACCATCGAACATTATGTCGACTATCTTGCCTTCTTTATCGACATAAGCAACATACGGCATATACTGTTCAACAGACATATATCCAGATGTCGGGTTGTTCTTTTCATCAGCGTAATTGCAGTGATATGAAAGCATTATGTCACGTACACCGCCAAGTACATTCTCACTGGGTTTTAGATAGCTCTCTCCGAGGAATGTCATGGGCTCAATACCAAGAGAACTGAGTGATTTAGTCGAAGACGAAGCCTTTTTCGTTCCATATACTTCAAGCTCATCACAGCCGACCCACATTTCGACAGTGAATGAGAATCGTACGAAGCGTGCTTTTACAGCTTTATCGAGGATGAGTTCTACTTTTTTATTTTCCGCTTTATCGGTATTCTCTATTGAAGATTTTCCGACGAGATACCAATTAACACCGTCGTCTGAGAGAAAGTAATTAACGATCGGCGGTGCAATTACTCCCCACTCTTTACGAATATTAAATGAAGCTGTAAGCTTATTAACTGTACTTGTTTTTTCAAGGTCAAAAATTACTTCACGATGCGCTCCGCGGTTAAATTTGAAGAATACACCGTTGTGGATATCAAGGTTTGTTGAATACTTTCCATCTGTAAGCATTTTTGCCGTAACGGGAGAATTATATTCCGCTGCCGCTGAATCAAGCGAAACGGCTGAGTAGATCTGAGCTTGCTTACCCAAAATCAGATTCTGATTTTTGGAGTAATCAGCAACCGATGAACTCCAGAATTCTTCTTTCGTTATCTTTGGGAGAACTATATCGGGATAAACCGAATCTTTTGCTTCAAGCTCTGTACCATAACGGTAAACAGCGGATTCCTCGATATAATATTTATCAAAACCTGAACCAGATACCGCAAATTTCACATAACGACCACTCACACCATAAGTAAGGTGGAGAGTCATATTGAATGTTTGAAAATCTCTGTCGCTTGCTCCGTAGATCCTACCGACTTCCACAAATTTTGCGTTGTCATCGGAAACATATATTGTGACATAATCAGGTAGAGAAACACTGACTGTCATATTGTTGAAGAATGAAATTTCGAAATCTGAAAGGTCGTTATAGACCTTGCCAAGATCAACGGTGATGTCGAGAGCCTCTTTTCCGGTAAACCCAACCCAGTCGCCACTCTCATATAATGAACCGATGACATTTCCGTTGGTCAGCTTTTTACCGTCGTCGGCAAAGATATCATCAAAAGATGCTCTTGAAATTGTATAATTTTTATTTTTTGAAATAAGTATTTTAGTTTTAGATCTGTCGACAAGCTCGTTAGAAACAGAATTTAATTCAGTAACGCGATCTGTATTAGATTTGCTATCAGAATTGTAATCTTCAAGCATATTTTCGAGGAATTTTACATTTTTGCTCTCGTCTAATATATCAGCATATACTGTAAGTTCATCAAGAAACAACCAAGCGGATGCTCTTCTCAGAATAAATTTGACATACCTTGCTTTTATATAGGAAGTAGAGGTATATGCGGCTTTTTGTATAGTTCCGTCTTCATAAGCAGGTTTTACAACGCTTCCGAGATTTACGAACTTGCTTCCATCTTCAGAATATTGAACCGTACTGCTGCCGAGCGGATATATACCAGCAACCTGTACTGATAGATAACTTACCTCAAATTTATACAGCTTGTCAAAAACCTCGCCGAGGTCGATGATGACTTCAATGTTGTCGCTATTCCATGCGCAAAATTTTGGATCGCTGAAATCCAATGCTGATGAGGCGTACATACCGTCGGTAAGCTCTTTCCCGTATACATCGGGGTAGCTTTCTGAAGCGGCTACAATCGCTGTATAAGGTTTATCAGCGCTCACATTTGTTTCATATTGTGGTTTTATCTTGCCGTCATCAGATGTTTCCTGTGATTCGATCTCTGAAACGACAGATGAGGTGTCGGCGCTGCTTGAATTGCCATCATTGTTTTCACATGATCCTACCATAAAGGTTAAAAGCATAATGAAAGCAAGTAGTAAAGCTGTCTTTTTCAATCTGTTTTCCTCCGGAGTTGAGTTGTCTTTATATATAAACGATGCCTGACAACAAAACTTTCTACTTTAATTTACTTGATTATATCAAAAGATAATATTATAATCAATGATAAGTATGACAAATTAACAAATGCGTTTTACGAGTGTAGCGTGAAATTTAACTTAGGTAAAACCCAACTACGAAGTATTCACGCTTAAAACTTTTGCGCGGCCGCTTGGCGGTAGAATGGGAATTATTATGTTTCAGTTATTTCAAAAAGCGGTTTTAACCGCAGATATATCCGCTGATAATGTAACGGTTATCACCGATCAGCTTAGTAAAAAAAGTATTTCTTATACTGTTGAAAAGAAACTCTGTTTTGACGCACCGCAAAGACGCAAGATTTTACAGCGCTCTACGGAGCTGCCTATTCCCTCCCAAAAAAAGCAAATGCCTATTTATATTATCAGGGTTAAAAGAAAAGATCTTTCAGCTGGTAAAGAGATTCTGAAAAACTTATCCTTTCAAAGCTGAAAAAGCGTTATTTTAATTCTCTGCGTAGCATATATTTTGTTGTGAGGTAAAAAACTGCGAACGGAGGAATTATATTGAATACAGAAAGTCCAAATAATAAAAACGAAAACAACGGTCATATACAAATGATACCGTTCACACTTGAAGAGTTGCAAAAGTATGACGGTCAGGATGGTATGCCCGCTTATGTATCTGTTGACGGATTTGTACACGATGTGAGCGACAGCAAGT
This sequence comes from Eubacteriales bacterium, assembly GCA_028705495.1. GTDB lineage: Bacteria > Bacillota > Clostridia > Oscillospirales > CAG-382 > GWF2-38-85. The sequence goes on along the minus strand of JAQWDK010000044.1, from coordinate 6,798 downwards.
TATGGGGCGATGGTGTTCATTTCGGAAACATAGCAGGTCGCGAGTTGACAGTAAAATACAAAAGTTGTCATACTGGAAGACCGCGTATTGATCAGTTTCCTGTGATAGGATATATAGTTCCTACAACGGCACGCGACTAATAATAGTAAATATCGAAAACTCCCGAGAGGTAATTTCCTTTCGGGAGCTTTTATTATATTATGTAATCTCTTCTTCCAATTTCAACTTCGGGAAATGAATCGTATGGTATTATGTAAACCGAAGGCAAATTCCCATTAGATAATGCCCCTGCATCAAAATAGAATCCATAACCATTTACAGTTAAGAAAAAGTTATTTTCATCAAAATGTCTTTTTACCTCTCGTTCCGGAATATCGCCCTTCTCCTCATCTCCTGATTTCTTACCTTGTTTTGCGTACTCCTTTGCGATATAATCAGTTATTTTTGATCTTCCACCTTTACCAAAAAAATCGGAGCATGTAAGAAGTCCGAATTTTGTTTTTAGGAATATGTTGGAAAACCTTTTTGTTTGGGTTCGCCTTTCATTATAATAAACAAATACATCCAAGACGATAGAAATAAGCGCATCATTTTCAAAAGTAGGAATGTATTTCATAACTGCGCTGAAAGGTGAATCCCCCTCTTTTAAGGTTCCTTCAGCCATTTTCTTAAGCTTTCCGCGGGCAAATGATGCGAAATTATCAGCTATTTTTTTATAGTAAGATGATATTTTTTCTTCGACTGCTTTTTCAAATCTGTTCTCTTTAGGTACCGGGTAAGTGATGTTTATTTCTAATAATCTCTTTTCCTGGTTTTTGATTGATTCTTTGATTTCAACAGCTTTTAACGAGTATGCAGAAAAATCTCCGTTGTAATCAAATGGGCGATACATCATATATAAGATCATTCCTCTCTAAATTGCTTTTCCCTATTCTTTCGTTCATACAATCTTATGACGTGAGGGTGAAATATAGAAATGCAGTGCTGACGGAAAAAAGAATAGTAATATAGATATTTTTGTGTTTCGTTTTCAAAAGCGGCATACCGGAAGCAATCAGAAATAGTCCAAATCGAACTGTTGCAGCGAATGTTGCAGTTCCCATCAGAAAAACTTCTATAGGATAAGGAGAACGGAGTGCACACGCCAAGATAGGATGCCTCTCTGTTATAAGGCTCGAACCGAATGCGTCACTTATAACTCCTTGTGCAACAAATGCACTAAGTCCTACTACTGTTCCTACAAAAAAACCTCCCCTTGTTCCACCTGTGTATTTTGTAGCCACAGCAAATGCAAAAATAGCGGGTATGAGCAAATATAAGTGCTGTAAACTGTTAGTAAATATTGTTTTTTCAGGGAATAGACTGATTTTGTTTGGTGCCGGAGAAATGATAAATAATATAAAAATTATTGGAATACACCAGAATAGCAACTGCGATAGATACGAAATCGATTTTATCCCAGCATAAAGCATAACAATGCATACTGTTCCGCAAGCAAGAAGAACTGTCAGTTTCTTATCAGCAAGAAAACCGTTCGACAATCCTGAAAACCTAATAATTTCATACGCTGCATATGGTATTAAAAATAAAGCAAGCGGTATTTCAGCAAGCTTTATGTTCTTGCTGAAAAAAATACATATAACCAGCGCAAATATCAATGCTCCTGCTGAGGTTAATAAGGCTTCCTGCCAGTTTTGTGGAGTCAGTATGAAGCATCCCCCATAAATTGTCAGTGCTCCGAGTGCCATACTTGAATATCTACTCATATATAATCCTCATGTTCTGTTTTTGCACTAATTCAGAAATCTTCTTCGATGATAAACCGGCCATCTGAAAAAGATGAATACGGTGCTTTCCTATTTTTATCTTGAGTAAATTCAACAAGGCTGACATCCCTATCTTTGTTTTTCATAAGCTTTGGTATATACATCGCTCCTGTAATACCTGTACCGCCGTCCTGCTCTTCAGACAGTTCAATAGGTTCATCACAATATACTACAGTTGCATCAGGTGGAAAGCCTTCAGTTGCGAGCATCCCAGCAAGACTTTTTTCAAGATATGACATTGGAAGCTTATCACTAATATATATACCCTTGACTGTAGGCAGCGATAGACGAATGTCGCTTGATTCCATTGAGCTTAGTGCTTCGCTAAAACTACCTGGGCAACTTACAGTGTTTATTTCTATCTTTTGCCCTGCTTGATCAAACGAAGCTATAATAAAACCACAGAAAGGTTCGCTGTCTTTGATATCAAATACTACTCCGACACAATATGCTGATACCACGCTCTTGGGCTCAAGAGCTGAGACGGAAAGTGCGAAAACAAAAGCTAAAATCATCAGTAAGAGCTTTTTCATGATAAGCTCCTTTCTGCTGAGAAGCGACAACATAAAGAAAACACGAAATTCAATTTAGCGCGAATGCTTCGTAATTGGAATTCAACTGAGTTAAATTTCACGACATGTCTCCTGGTTTATTTTCGCTTTCAGCGATTTTTTCTTCACTCCGTCCGAGAACTTTCTTCGGTACAACTGTTATGAAGTCTGAAAGTCCCTGCGCACTGAAGGGAGAAAGCGGCGTCATATATGGTGTACCATAGCTGTCCTTAGCACATAGTCTCGTCATAAGAAGTAGAGTGAGAATAAAAATGCCGAAAAACGATAGAAAATATGCCGCAAGTAAAAATGAAAGCCTTAATATAACGGGTGAATCAACATAAGGCGGGAGAACAAAGTTGGAAATTGCAGACAAGGATACAACAATAATTACTGTTGTGCTTGCTATTCCAGCTTGAACAGCAGCATCTCCGAGAATTATAGAGCCTACAATACCGACAGCGCTGCCCACATTTTTAGGCATCCTAATTCCGACTTCTCTGATTATTTCGAATACTACGAGCATTAAAAGCAGCTCGCCGAAAAGACCGTATGCAATGTTTCTTCTTGCCGAACTAACGGTAAGAAGAAGCTCAAGAGGTAAAAGTCTAATATTATCGGATACAGCAGCCATGAATATCGCCGGTAGGTAAATGGATATTAACACAGCGACAAATCGAATTAATCTGATAAAAGTTGAGTAAATCGGGGACTTTGTGTAATCTTCCGTAGTTTGCATGTTCTCTGCGAAAACATAAGGAACAGTCAAAACAAAAGGACTACCATCTGCAATTATGGCTACCCTGCCTGAAATTAGCTTCGAGCAGATTTTGTCCGGCTTTTCCGTTGAACCTGCTGTACGAAACAGCGAGGGTGAGTTTTCAAGAGCGATTTCTATATAAGATGAGTCGGCAACATAGTTTACATCAGCTGCATCTAACCTCCGCTTTATTTCTGCGATTACTTCAAGCTTTGCTCTGCCTTCAATATGGCAAATAGCAACTTTGGTTGATGACAGCTTACCCACGGTTATTATCTCCGACTTAAACTTTTCAGTCCTAAGCATCTGACGTATAAGCGTTATATTTTTCCACATATCTTCGGTAAACGCCGAATATGACCCACGTAGTACGCCTTCTGTATTGGGAGTATTTACAGAACGCCCCTGCGTTTCTCCTGTCAAGAGGAGTGATGAATAACATTTACTGTTTTGAATGCAAACGAGAGTATTCCCGCCGAGTATGCCCTCGATAGCATCTTTCAAACCATTACATGGAGAAATTATTGCTACTGGAAACATCGAAGCAAAATCACCGTTGAAGCTATCAGCTCTTTCCGGATTATCAATAGATGTCCTGACAATCCTGTCTGTCATAAATCTACGTTCTGTCAATGATGACAAAAAATAAAATCCGATTTCGGAGCGTCCAGATTTAATTTTATTTATAACAAAATCCGCGCAGCCTTTAAAAGTCTCTCGCAGCATGTTATCAAGATATTGAATATTATCAATGACTTTATTTTCTTCCATAACGCTAATCCCCCCCGCAATGCTATATATGTTATTATTACCCATTGTCGCTATGAGCATTCGTTTTGCCTCGAAGATTTGGTAATTTTTAAGCGCTAAAATACAAAAATTATTTACGCGTTTGAATTGACATAATACTTAATATGATGTATAATTAAACTTGTTGTGAGTGTGTGCAAAACCTCTCATACAATGGCGAAAAACCCAGAAATTTGACAAATAAGATACAAATGAGATAATATATGAAAATAAAATTTTTAACTATTCTTATCAGCTGCGTTGTTCTTACAGCAGTACTTATTTCTTGTGTTACTATTCCTCTTACATCAGGGAACGAGACGGAATCCTCAAAACCAAGCGGAACGGATATATCAGCAGTCTCCAGTGAAAATTCTCCCGGTACTGAATCAAGCGATGAAAGCACCAATGAATCCACCGATATTTCTACCGACACATCGTCGAAGGATGATGTAAAACCGGTAATGTCACAGAGCCTGGACTGGTCCTCAAGAACCGCGAAAGAATGTGATGAGTATTTTAAGAATTCCGTTATTATAGGCGACTCGATAATGCTCGGATTTAAGACTTATGTAGGTCAGAAGCGATCTACAAACGCTGATTTCATGAGTACCCTAAAATTCCATGTCGGTGGTAGCTACGGTGTTCATAATGCTCTTTTGCCTGTCTCGTCAAAATCTGTGCATCCTCTTTTTGAAGGTGTTCAAACGCCAATAGAAGACGCAGTCCAAAAGATGGGCGTTGAAAAGGTTTTCATCCTTTTCGGGCTCAATGATGTAGGTTTATATAGCGACGGTAAAGGTCCTCAAAAAACCTTTGAAAACTATAAAATACTTTTCTCAAAGATAAAAGAAAAATCCCCTAATGTTGAAATTATAATAATCAGCGCAACATACCTCTATGAAGAATGGGACAAACAGATGGTTAAACTCACTTCCAACCATCTAAGACAGCTCAATCAGCTTATGCTCGAATATTGTACCGCGAATGGTATGGATTACATTGATGTCGCCACAGCCCTTGCTGACAGCAAGGGTTATCTCCAACCTAAATATTGTAGCGATAACGAATGCCATCTTACCTATGAAGCATACGATGTCTGGATGGATATATTCAGAGCATATGCAGCCTCAAAACTCGACGGAAATTACAGCAATGTCGCATCTATGACAGCGGCTTTCAATTGAAAAAGCGAAAAGCAAAGGAAACTCCAACATGACAAGCAAATTTATTAAAACAATCACCCTTATACTCGTGCATTCATTGTTTGTTTCAATCCTTTTAACCGGTTGCGATTTCGAACTCACACTAAGCAACTCCTCCTCTGCTGCTGTTTCTGCAACTGATTCGTTTGAAAGTTTAGGAACATCGTCCTCCACGAACGGAACAAGTTTTGATTCTACTTCTTCCGATCCTTCGGTTTCTGAAGATGTTTCATCCGATACATCAAGTGAAACCTCGAGTGAAGAATCAAGAGTTATTCTTACTCCACCTCCAAAGCAGGATACCTCTCTCCATGGTTTAACCATAAATGAATGCAATGAATTCTTTAATGACAGCATTTTTATCGGCGATTCCTTTATGGAAGGTTTTAAATCTCGTTACCAGAGTAAAATATCAACATCCCCCGACTATTTTGGTAAAATCACACTACTTGCAACAAGAAATTACGGTTTCGCTAACGCTCATGTAACTATGGCTGAGGGCAAGAAAACATACCATCCTGTTTATAACGGTGAACAAAGATATGTTTGGGAGGTCATTGGTGAAGTAAAGCCCGAAAGAGTTTTTATCATGCTCGGTCTAAACGACCTTGAAGGCAAGGATGCTTCAAGTTATGCATTCAGAAATATGACTAAACTTATAGATAAAATAAAAGCAGCTTCTCCCGAGACCGACATAGTTATGCTCAGTACCACCTATTACACCCAAGCTGGCGAATCACCTGCCAAATATCGCACCAATGAGGTATACAGAGCGTGGAACGAAAGCGTTCTCCAGTATTGTAACACTAACAGCTATGATTATATCGACCTTGCTGATTCTATGGTAGACGAAGAAGGTTATCTTAAGACCGAATACGCAGGTGCTGATGGATTACATCTCAAAGCATCACAATATTATGACATATGGATTGATTATCTTCGCGGTTATGCTGCGGATAAAATACTTAACCAATACGTAAACATTGAGACCATGCTTTGGAAGTAATTTGGGTGTTGGTTTAAAGATTACTCAAGGAGAAAAAAGGAATAATGAAAAAGATCGTATCCATTGTTTTAACCACCGTTTTATTAGTTTCAGCTCTTACTGCTCTAACCGGTTGCGGCGATAAAAAGATCAAAGAGTTTGATTTAAGCGATGTAACCCAAGAAATTTCCGAAGCCATCAAATTTACTGATCTTTATAAAATTTCAAGCGATGACCTTTATCAAGAGACCGGAATCAAAAACGATACCTACAGCGAAGCTGTTTGCCTACTTCCGACTGATTCAACCCAAGCAACAAGGATGCTTTTTATAAAAGCGATTGACACTGAAGCTGCTTCCGCAATCGAAACAAAGCTTAACAATTATCTCGAACAGCAAAAGATTACCTCCGAGACCTACTCGCCTGATATGTTCGCTATATTCAAAAAAGCGAGTGTTGTTAAATCTGATAACTATGTTTATCTTGTAGTAACAGATAAACAAAATGAAGCTAACAGTGTTATTTCAAAGTACGATTTTAAATAAGTAAAAAATGTAGAATGGAGATTTACGATGATGAAAGCAATTAATAAATCGAATATTGTAATATCGGTTCTTCTTTGTATACCGCTAATCTTCATTGTATATCTTTTTGCCGTGTACACTTCCCACAACGCATCAGC
>JAQWDK010000043.1 GCA_028705495.1 Eubacteriales bacterium | reverse complement strand
CCGACGATAAGTACCGAAATTAAAAGTAGTGATAGTAACTTTTTCATTCGTTCGTATCCTTTCCCGTTATAATTTATTTCACGGATAAATCCGTTAGAGCTAAATTATTTGTACTTCATACTCTCTTTTTGCAGAAGATCATTTTTAAGTTTTTTGTAGCTTTCGTATCTTGAGGGCTTTACTTTCTCCTCTTTAACTGCTGCAATCAAAGCGCAGCCTTCTTCTTTTAGATGGGTACAACCACGATATTTGCATTTTATTTTATAATCCGTAAATTCCGGAAACGAAAATGCTTCGAAATCCTCTTGGCTTAACAGGTCAAAGTTTATAAAGTCAAGCATTCCAAATCCCGGTGTATCAGCGACATAAAGGCCGTTTCCAGCATTGAACAGCTCTGTATGCCTTGTTGTATTCTTCCCTCTTGATATTTTTTCGGAAAGTTCTCCCGTTTCAAGATCAAGGTTCGGAAAATACTTGTTTAGTAGCGATGATTTTCCAACACCGGATTGTCCTGTAAAAACGCATACACCTTTCAAAGACTCATAAAACTCAGGGTCGATTTTTTCGCTGAGTGCCGACATAGTAAAAGCATCATAACCACAACTTTTGTAAAGCTCTACTGTTTCTGAAGCGTCGTCGAGGTCTGTTTTGTTGATAACGATTAGCGGTTTAACACCCGCTGCATCAGCAACAGCTAATACACAGTCTATATTGTAATAGTCTGGCGTTGGTTCCGCTGCAGCAACAACAAGTGCAAGTAGGTCAACATTAGAAATCGGAGGTCTGATAAATGCGTTTTTCCGCTCTTCGATATCAACAATAAAAATTGTATCATCGTCGTTCAACACATATTCCGCTATATCGCCTGCAAGAAGTTTTACTCCGTTTTTTCGAAGTTTGCTCCCAGCATATCCGCTTTTTTGTGTTCCATCGACTGTTTCAAGAGTATATAAACCTTTTTTCTGCTTTAGAATTCTGCCTTTTTCCATCAATGTTTTCTACTCTTCAATTACAATTTCAGTTACAGGTTCGTATTTATAAACTGTGATATCAATAATGGTTGAATACTCATTTACGGGCATTCCAGCTAAAATACTCTGTGTTGCAACAAGGCCGTCTTTTGTGACATCGTTTGTTACAACATAATCTACTCTTCCGAGTGTAAGATTAAACTGATCGATAAGCTTTTTTGCATCATTTTCTTTTTTATTTGTCAGTACGGGAGCTGCGACTTTTTTTACATCCTGCCCTTTTGATTTGAACAGTTTTACTGTCTCTCCGGATTTAAGCATCGATCCCACTGCGGGTTCAGTGCTTATAACATAGTCCGGTAGAATTGTCGGATGAAAATACTCATATTCAATAACCACAAAACCAAGCTGTTCGAGCCTTGTCTTTGCCTCACGATACTCAGTTATGGTAACATCGGGGATTTCGATATCTTTCTTACCGCGCGAAATGTAAACGGTGACTTCGTATAACTCGTTTTTAGACGAAAGACTGCGTTTAACTTCAGGTTCAGGGTTTTGTCTTGTGATAATGTTGGGTTCTTCGATATTATTCTGACTGTCGTCAAACAGCACTTTAAGCTTAATATTACTGCTGAGCATCTCGTTTTCAAGATTGGTGCTCATTGTTTTCTCAAGCAAATTCGGAATAGTGATCTCAATTTTTTTGCTGTCTTCCGTTAAAAACGAAGTCACAACCTGATACCCTACAGCTACTGCAGCACCAATTAGTGCGAGTATGAAGGCAAATGTTACAGCTGCTACAAAAGGTAGAAGTCCGCTACCGCCGCTTTCACTCTTTGATTTCCGCTTTGGTTTGCGCTTCTTAACCTTTACTGAGTCAACATCTGACGCTGCAAGTTTTTCACTCATCTTACGCTGTGCTTCTGCGTAATCTTTATCAGCTTGGGTCATAAACTCACTCGCATCAGGTTGCATCTGATCAAGCATTATTGCTCCGGTGTTATTATAATCGTCGAGAGCATCTTCCGTAACAAAATCGTAATCCGGATTAAGAACAATCTCTTCTATAACACGAGCCATTGAATGGGCTGATTTAAAGCGGTTTTCGGGCTGTTTTTCCATCGCTTTGAGAATTACGCGAACAATTCCTTGCGGGAGCTCAGGAACATGCTCCGAAGGGCTTTTTGGCATTTCGCTGACTTGCATCATTGCGACAGTAACAGGGCTTGTCGCAACAAAAGGAAGGACCCCTGTTACAGCTTCGTAAAACATAACGCCGACTGAGTAAAGGTCTGAATAAAACCCGGTTACCTTGCCGCTCGCTTGTTCGGGGGAAATATAATAAACCGTTCCGATAGCCTTGTCCGTCATGGTTAAAGGCTCAGTATTCGGTATTTTTGCTATACCGAAATCGGTGACCTTGATTTCACCTGATCGCAGTAGCATTATATTCTGAGGTTTTATATCTCTATGAACTATACCTTTAGTATGTGCATGATCAAGAGCGCGGAGAATCTGGCATACATAGAACGCAGCTTCTTTCCACGTCAGCTTTTCTTTTTTAGTTAAGTATTCTTTTAAAGTTATACCGTCGAGAAATTCCATAACGATATATTTCATATCGTCATAGATCGCTACGTCATAAATATTAACGATGTTTTTATGTGAAAGCATTGCGACTGCTTTGGATTCGTTTATGAATCTCTGCTCTGCTTGCTCATCGCCATTGAACTCTTCGTTCAATATCTTGATAGCTACAGTACGATTCATCACCAAGTCAGTTGCTTTGAGTACGAAAGCCATTCCACCGATTCCGACTAGTTCAAGAATCTTATACCTCCCGTCAAGTATCTTGCCTATATACACATCGTATTTAGATTTGTCCATTTTAAAAATTTCACTTTTCTACTTGATGTCTTTTACTAAAGTGAAATCTCCTTTCCGTTTTCTGAACGCAAACCAGCAATTAATACAGCGGATATATTGTCTCCACCACCACCGTCATTAGCTGTTTTTATTAGTTTCTCTAATTTGTTTTCAATTTTATCTTTATCAGATATTATCTCTTTAATATCATCTTCTGAGACGAAGTTGTAAAGTCCATCGCTGCAAAGAAGAACATATTCGAACTCTTCGGTATATATAAAGTAATCATAGAGCAAGGTTTCTTCTGTTCCGAGTGCTCTCATTATGTAGTTTTTGTAAGGATGGTTCTTTGCTTCTTCAGTTGTTATCTTTCCTTTATCAATAAGTTCTTGTACAAGAGAATGATCCTTAGTCAGCTTTTGAAGTTGCCCGCCTTTCAGCACATAGAGCCTGCTGTCACCAGCGTTGATTATGTGAAGTATGCCGCTGATAAAGATGCAAGCTACAAGGGTGGTTCCCATTCCGTCAAGCTCTGTATATTCACCAGCGCAGTCATAAACGCTCTTATGTGCAAACTGTCCCGCATCAAGAAGGAGCTGTTTTATGTCATCAGGATTGTTCAGAAGCTCGGCGTTTTTATCTATATATTCCATAAAATTATCTGCAGCAAGTTTGCTCGCCACAGCACCACCGGCGGCTCCGCCCATCCCATCACAAAGCACCGCAATTTCAGTATTACCAATGGTTGCGGTTTTAAAGTAATCTTGATTATTTTTTCTTTTTAGACCGGTATCGGTAATCCCATAAAAGGCCATTGCGGTTCACCTCTTTTTTCGCCGTAAGTTTTTTGAACTCTAAATACGGTCATCCCACTTGCCGTTTCTAAGTTGACCGCATGAAGCGTTTATATCACTTCCGAGCCTTCTTCTAACGGTTACCCTTATTTTATATTTTTCTAGCGTCTTTGTAAAGTCCGAAATCATAATTTTGTCGCTTTTATTGTAAATTTTTTCATCAATTGGGTTAAGTGGTATTAAATTAACATGGCAAAGTGTACCTCTAAGGAGTTTTGCCAACTCTTCAGCGCATTCTCTGCTGTCGTTTACACCGGCAATCATCGCATACTCATAAGAAATGCGCCTACCGGTTTTGTCAGAATATTCTTTGCATGCTTTCAAAAGTTCTGAAATAGGGTATTTTTTTGCTATGGGCATTGTTTGTTGTCTAATTCTATCGTTCGGTGCGTGGAGGGATACGGATAAAGTCAGCTGCAGTTTTTTCTCTGCAAGCTCTCGTATTTTCTCAACGATTCCACAAGTTGAGAGTGAAATATGGCGCATACCTATATTAAGACCCGCTGGATCATTTACAAGGCTCAGAAATTTTAAAACATTGTCGTAATTGTCAAGAGGTTCTCCGATACCCATCAGCACAATACTCGACACTTTTCTTCCGCTGTCTCGCTGAGCGAGGGTGATTTGTTCTAAAATTTCACCAGCAGTGAGGTTTCTCGACCGTCCGTTCTTTGTTGAAGCGCAGAATGAACATCCCATCCTGCAACCAGCTTGGGTTGAAAGACAGATGCTATCACCGTGCTTGTACTGCATCAAAACCGTTTCTATCTGCTCACCGTCCGGATAAGCAAATAGGTATTTTATTGTTGCGTCAAGATTTGAAACTAACTTGCTTCTGATTGACGCACTTGGTAAAACACAGCTATCACTGAGCTTTTTTCTGAGTGCGAGGGATAAAGTTGTCATTTCATCGAATGAAAGCCCTTCAGACAAAGCTTTGAAAACCTGTCCCGCTCTGTATGAGCTTTCACCAAGACCGACAATGAACTCTTTTAACTCTTCGGGGGATGCGCTTTTTATATCAAATAATTTCTCATTCATGCTTTTATAATTTCACAGGCATAGAATCCTTCGCTCGGTTCGAAAAAGGTTTTTTCTTTTCCAATAAAAAATCCGTCTACACTGCTAATAAACCTTCTTACAACCTTCTCGTTTTCTTCTTTGTTCACTGTACAAGTTGAATATACCAGTTTTCCGCCATCTTTTAAATATTTAACCGATTCGCAGAGTATCTCAAACTGAATTTGCGGCAGCTTTTCAAAGCTTTCCGTTTCTTTATATCTAATCTCAGGCTTTGAAGACAGCTCTCCAAGCCCCGAACAAGGAACATCACAAATAACTCTGTCTGCTTTTTCCTTTAGTTCCGGAATAATGTGGCGAGCGTCATTTTGAGCCGTTGTGATTATGTCAACCTCGAGTCTTTCTGCACTTTTTGTGATTAAACCAAGTTTATTTGCATGTAAATCCAATGCGACAACGCTACCGTTATTTTTCATCTCAATTGCAGCTGAAAGACTTTTTCCACCCGGACATGCACAGACATCGACTACTGTTTGACCTTCTCTCGGTGCAAGTAGGCTTACAGCATATTGTGAGCCTTCGCCCTGAATAAATATTTTATCACCGAGTTCTTCGAGTATTTTTGTCGCTGCTCCCCTCCAGTATAAACCAAACGTTGAATACTCCATTTCTTTGCTGTCGAGAACCAGCTTCTTTATATCGGAAACTGTTGTTTTCAATGTGTTGACTCTAAGTGGCAAAGGTGATGGCTCGAATGAGGATTCAAGGACTTTACCGTATGAATCCGGATACTGTTTTTTAAGCAGCAAAAGCAGTGATTCAGAAACACAGTATCTTATATGCTCCGGTAGTGTTTTTATATTCTCGATAAATTTCTTTGATTCTACTGCGGCTCTTCTCATTACCGCATTTACAAACCCACCGGATTTTAATCCGAGAAACCCAGCAACTTTTACTGTTTCATCACAAGCAGCGCTTTGCGGAATTCTATTGGTGTAAAGCAGCTGATATAAACCAACACTTAAAACAGCTTTTGTTTTTTCGTCAACTTTTCTGATACCGCCATCTGCAAGGCGATCTATAAAGCTATCAATAAGTGGCAACCTTTCAAGAGTGCCGTGTGTTAGAAGTGTATAAAGTGCAGCATCAGCTTTGCTGAAGCTGCTTTTTTCAAGAGTATTGGTGATTTCAATGTTCGAAAATGCTTTGTTTTGTGTGCATTTGAGGACAGAAAGTGTTGCGGCTGTTCTTGCATTTGGAAGTTGGCGTTCTTTTATCATACTACAATTTTATCTTTCGTCCGGCAAGATAAGCTTTGGTACTCATTAATCGGCAACCTTCTGGTTGAACATCACAGATCATTATACTTCCCTCACCGCAAGCAATCTCAAGGCAACCGGCGGAACAGTCTGCTTGCAATATTTCTCCGGGCTTGCCTTTGCCGTTTAATTCTACAGCTCCATAAAGCTTAGTTCTCTTACCGCATATTTCGGTATAAGCTCCAGGAAATGGAGACAGTCCGCGAATATGATTCACAATTACTGAGGCAGGTAATGTAAAATCAATTTCGCATTCACTCTTATCAATCTTCGCAGCATATGTTGCAAGATTGTCGTCTTGTTTGGTTCTCGTCGTTCTACCATTTTTGAAATTTTCCAGCGTTTCGACCATTGCATCCGCGCCTAAAACGCTGAGAATGGAATGGTATTCTCCTGCCGTCATATCGGGAGGTATATCAACTGGTTTCCTTAAAATGATGTCACCAGTGTCAAGACCTTTTTCCATATACATTATTGTGACACCGCCAACTGTTTCTCCGTCCATAATAGCACGGTTAATTGGTGCTGCACCTCTGTACTTTGGTAAAAGCGATGCATGTATATTAATACATCCGAGAGGTGGTATATTTAAGATGCTTTCCGGTAAAATTTTGCCATAAGCAGCAACGATAATCACATCCGGTTTCAGCTCTCTTAGTTTTTTAGCAACAGCTTCATCTTTGAGCGTTTGAGGTTGGTAGACCTCGATTCCAGCGTCGATTGCTGTCTGTTTTACTGGAGAAGGTTGTAAAGTGTAACCCCTCCCCTTCGGTTTATCCGGCTGAGTTACGACAAGAACAACATCCTCAGTCGTTATCAGCTTTTTTAATGCGGGTACGGCAAAATCAGGCGTACCCATAAAAATAGTTCTATATTTCATCTTAAATTAAACACCTACAATTCATACGACTGCAAATTTGTCAGATATAACAGTAAATCAGTCCTCGTCGTTATGAGATTCAAAAATCTGTTTTATTTCTTCCTCATCTAACATTCTGACCGCTTTATCATAAAAGAGTATTCCGTCAAGATGGTCCAGTTCGTGACAGAAGGCTCTTGCAGTTAGTCCTTCTCCCACTCTTGTAAATGTCTCACCTTTACGGTTCATGGCTTGCACTGTCACCTTCATCGGTCTGTCGGTGTAGCCCCATTTACCCGGGCACGAAAGGCAGCCTTCAAGTTCTTCTTGCCTACCCTCAAAGCTAATTATTTCGGGATTTATCAGCTCAACAAGCTCTTCTCCGTCATACACAAGTACAACGCGCCTGAGAACACCCACCTGTACGGCGGCAAGTCCTGCGCCCTTTGCTTCGTCGAGAGTTTCTTTCATATCGTCAAGCAGTGTTAAAGTTCTTCTATCTATTTTCTCTACCGATCTGCTTTTTTTTCTTAGTATTTCATCGCTGTCCGGTAATATGTTAAGTAGTGCCAAAATTACTACATTCCTTTCTTTATCGCCTTATATAATTGATGGATTTATATCGAGATCAACAAAGGCGTTTCTTCCCGTTGCTTTTGCGAACAATTCGAGAAGAGAGTTAAAAAGCGCTCTGATTTTCCTTGTATTCTTGTATTTTATAATCATACGACGCCTGTATCTATTGTTTAGTTTATATAAACTTTCTTTGAAGGGTCCGAATTTGATAATCGGCTGTGAAGGACAGTTCAGTGTATGGGCCTTCACGAACTCCTCAGCGAACCTTTCTGACAAAATTTCGACATCGTGTTCAACATCACCCGCAAAGGTAAAAAGTGCAACATCGCAGAATGGCGGGAAAACAACCGCTTTTCTTATTGCAATATCACCTTCATAGAAGCTCTCGTAGTCTTGTTTTGAAGCAAGCACAAGCGCTTCATGTTCAGGCGAATATGTTTGAATAACAGCTCTACCCTCAAGAGAAGCTCTGCCAGCTCTTCCGATAACCTGCGTTAAAAGGGAGAATGTTCGCTCATTTGCTCTAAAGTCACTCATATACAGGGAACTGTCAGCAAGTACAATTCCAACAAGGGTAACATTTGGGAAGTCAAGACCTTTTGCAACCATCTGCGTACCGTAAAGAATGTCGGCCCCACCGTTTTTGAATGTTGTGTATATATCTGAATGAGAGTTCTTCACAGCTGTTGTGTCGGCATCCATTCTTAGGAGTCTTGCATCGGGAAAATTCTTTGTAAGCTCGTCCTCAAGCCTTTGAGTGCCGTATCCAAAAAAGCCTAAATGAGTACCTCCGCATTTAGGGCAAGTACTTGGTGCTGGTTCTGTGTAACCACAGTAATGGCAAAGCAGTCTGCCGCCTCGGCTTCTATCAGAGGAGAAGACATGGTATGTTAACGCGACTGAGCAGTTGGGGCATTCACCTGTTTGACCGCACTGCCTGCATGTTACATGAGAATTATAGCCTCTTCTGTTTAGAAGTAATATTGTCTGCTGTCCAAGGGATAAATTCTTTTCAATCTCGATTTTCAGTCTTGAACCGAGCATATCCTCGCTATTTCGGCTTTGGTCCTCTCGTAAATCGTCAATTAAAACTTTTGGTAAAACCGCGTCCCCGTATCTTTCAGTCAGCTTCACAAGACTGTAAACACCACTGTTAGCTTTATAAAATGATTCGGTTGAAGGTGTTGCGGACGCTAATAGCATTAGCGCATTATTTTTTGCGCATCTAAAACGGGCAATATCCAGTGTATGATATTTTGGTGTTCGTTCAGATTTATAGGTATGTTCTTGTTCTTCATCGATAACAATTATACCGATATTTGTAAGGGGTGCAAAAATCGCTGATCTCGTACCTACAACAACATCAGCACCACCTGATGCTATTCTTTTATATGAATCGATACGTTCACCGACGGATAGCCCTGAATGAATCAGCGCAACACGATCTCCAAAGTAAGAAGCAAAAATTGCGACTGCTTGCGCAGTAAGACCGATTTCCGGCACAAGTATAATCGCTTGTTTACCTTTTTCAAGAATATGTTTTACAGCTTTTATAATGACATTTGTCTTACCGCTGCCTGTAACACCGTATAAAAGCACAGCTTTCGGTTCGCCTGAATCGGCAAGACTGCAAATTTCATCGTATGCTTCTTTTTGAGCTTCTGAAAGCTTAAAACTCTTTGGCTCTTCGAACTCGAGTTTAACGCTTCTATCAACATCACGGTAAAATGTTTCGACAATACCACGCCTTGAAAGCCCCGTAACAACGGTTTTACCGCAGCAAGTGTAGTCGAGAAGCTCCGATTCGCTAATAACCGGATATTCGATGAGCATTGTGATTATGCGTCTCTGCTTTTCAGTAAACGCTGCTTTTTCAGCTTCAATAAAACCAAAGGCTTCGTCTACAGTCACCGCAAGACGAACATAACGCTCTTTCTTTTCGTTAATCTTTTTAACGACTTGCGTTGCTTTACTAATATAACCGAGTTTCATCAAGGGAGGAAGTACCTGCTCAACTTCTTCGCCGAATTCTGCAATTAAAGTTGGAAGCTTAACTCCTTCTTTGCTTAGTATATACCGATAAACAATATCTGCTTTCATGTTAATCGGTTTAAGCTCAGCAGCGTCTTCAGGTGTTACTGCTTGATACACCTCATCAGTTTTTATATTGATACCGGGAGGAATAAGCGTTTTCATCGCTGCACCAAAGGTACAAAAGCATCTTTCCTTCATAAACAGGCATAAGCCTATTAACTCTTCATTAAGAAGAACGGGATATTCGAGAACATCCGTTATAGGCTTCAGACTGTCATATTTAGAATCCTTTTTTGTAGCGACAACGACCGCAGTTTGCTTTTTGTTGCCCCTCCCAAAGGGAACGACAACCATACTGCCTACTTTTACTAAAGCCAAAATCGGCTCAGGTATAATATAATCATAAGAACGGTCAATCTGATATGGTACATCGATTATGTGTACAGAAGCTACCCGTTCCATGGCTATTCGGGCATTTTTATTGTATATTTGTTCTCGTGAATTCTTTTTATTGCGATTGTAACCGCTTTGTCGTAGGCGGTTTCTTCTTCAGTATCGATTTTGAATTCTTTAGCTGCGTTTGCTGCTGCGATTTCTCTTTCTTTGTTTATAAGGTCGGTTACATGTCTTGCGCTTTTTGCCGTTCCCATAACAAGCGCATATCTGTTGATCTTGTCCTCAGTAAGTTGTTGAATTGATGGGTATAACATAAATAATTCCTCCTAAAGTTGTTTGTTAACCAAAAAATTTGACATTCAGGTCTTCGTGCTCGCATGCTCTGAGTCCGTGTGCTCTGACTGCTGCGATGATATCGTCTGCAGCCTCGTCTTCTCTATTGTCATGGTTAGTAATTATATAATCGTATTCCGATGCGAGTATAATCTCATCTCTCGCTCTCAGTAGTCTGCCTTTTATAACCTCTTCAGACTCGGTTGCTCTGCCCCTGAGCCGTTCTTCAAGCTTCTTATAGTCCGGTGGTGTTATAAATATCAGTACTGCGGAAGGGAACTTCTTCCTTATCTGCATTGCTCCGATTACTTCAATTTCAAGAATCACATTGATGCCTTTTTTTATCTCATCTTCCACAAAATCTTTCGGAGTTCCATAGAAGTTGCCACAGTATTCTGCGTATTCTAACATCTGACCATTTCTTATATAGTTTTCGAATTCTTTTCTTGTAATAAAATTATAATTAACTCCGTCATTTTCACCAGGGCGAGGACTTCTTGTCGTCGCGGAAACGGAATATTTATAATCAGAGCGTTTGGAAAACAGTGTTTCGAGCACTCTGCCCTTGCCTGACCCTGCAGGCCCGGACAGCACCACTAAACGCCCCTGTCCAATCGATTCCATTTTAATGCTATCCTTTCGCGCTATCCGTCAATTTTTAATTTCAGCGTTTCTGCATCCTCAGCACTTAATACGAGGTGATCGCTATCAGTTATAACAACAGACAATGTTTTTTTACCGCAGGTAACATCGATCGCTCTACCGCTGTCCTTTGCATCCTGTACCATCCTTCTTACAGGTAGTGAATCGGTTGCGACAACAGCAATTATTCTGTCTCGAGAGACAAGGTTTCCAAATCCAACATCAATAAGCTTCATATTTGTTTCCTATCTTCTACGAATCGCTTCTACTCAATATTTTGAACCTGTTCGCGTATCTTTTCAAGTTCGCTTTTCGCTTCAACTACAAGCTTTGCGATTTCGTTATCATTCGCTTTTGAACCGCAAGTGTTGACCTCTCTATTGATTTCCTGAAGTAGAAAGTCAAGCTTTCTACCCGTTGGGTTATCCTCTTCAAGAATGGATTCAAACTGATCGATATGGCTTTTTAGCCTTACAAGTTCCTCTGTAATATCTAGCTTATCAGCGAGTATAGCACATTCCGATATCAACCTTGCCTCATCCACGTCTACACCGTCAAGGAGAGTTTTAACTCTTTCTCTAAGCTTTTGGTTATGCGCTTGTACTGATTTCGGAGAAAGTTCTTTTATTCTTTCTGCAGTCTGTGCGACCTCTTCCATTCTTTTGGTGATATCGGCTCTAAGGTTTTGACCTTCAGTTGACCTCATTGTGTTAAAAGCTTCAAATGCTTCTATTGCGACACATTTGACTGACTCCCAGACCTCGTTCATATCTTCATCAAGTTTTTTAACATTGAATGCATCGGTTTTAGAGGCTATCATCGATAAATTTATATTACCTGGAATACCATAATCGCTTTTTATCGTCTTTAGAGCGTTTATGTAACCTTCGATGTATTCTCTGTTTAATGTCAGCTCGGTTTTTTCACCGCTGATATTATCAATAGATAGATATATTTCTATTTTGCCCCTTGAAATGTATTCAGAAACAAGCTGTTTAAGCTTTTCTTCAAGAGGTGAATAAAGTCTGTTAAGTCTAACGGTTGTATCAAGAAATCTTGAATTGACGGAACGAACCTCTACAACTATATCTCTTCCATCAGCCAGCTTTTTTACTCTTCCGTAACCGGTCATGCTCCTTAGCATTATATCCCCGTTTCTCTGGGTTTTTACCCAGATTTATTTTTAATTTCATTCAATCCGAGACGCTTAGAGCGAGATCAAATAATTTGTTAGCATCCTCAAACCTTTTGTTTTGTCCTGATGAATTCATAACGATTGTAAAGATTTCAACATCACCAAACTCCGCGTAGGAGGAAAGACAAAATCCAGCTTCGGGTGTTGATCCTGTTTTCAGACCCTTTGCATACTCATTATAATAGTCATTTGAGAAAGATTCATCAGATCTCACAATAAGCATATTTGAATTCTTCCACACAGCGACTTGACCTGAAACGAAGATTTCAGTTATCTTTTCGGTCGAAGCAATTTCTGCAATAAGCGGAATAGACATAGCATACTTAGATATAAGGAGCATAT
>JAQWDK010000042.1 GCA_028705495.1 Eubacteriales bacterium | reverse complement strand
GCCATTAATATAACCACGCCTTTCTAAAAAGTTAGTCTTAAATTTGTGCTGCCTTAAACGCTTCCACAACTTCGTCGATAGTACCTCTATTTAGGAAGTAGCTTTCTGGGATTTCATCATGGACACCGTCGATAATTTCACGGAAGCCTCGTACTGTTTCGTTAATAGGAACATGGCAACCGGGGATGGAGGTGAATTTTTCAGCAACATGAAAGGGTTGAGATAAAAATCGCTGTACTTTTCTTGCGCGGCTTACAATTTGTTTATCGGATTCAGACAACTCATCCATACCTAAAATGGCTACGATGTCTTGAAGGTCTTTGTAACGTTGCAATATGCTTTGGACATCCCTTGAAGTGCGATAATGATCCGAACCTACGATATTTGACTGCAGTATACGCGATGAAGAAGCAAGTGGATCGATTGCAGGATAAATTCCTTGTTCAACGATTGCTCTTGACAAAACAGTAACCGCATCTAAGTGTGCGAATGTTGTAGCTGTTGCAGGATCGGTGAAGTCATCAGCAGGTACATAAATCGCTTGTACAGAAGTAATGGAACCTGATTTAGTTGATGTAATACGCTCCTGTAGCGAACCAATTTCTGTGGCCAAAGTAGGTTGATACCCAACAGCACTCGGTGTGCGTCCTAATAAAGCTGATACCTCAGAGCCGGCTTGGACAAAACGGAAAATATTATCTATGAAAAGAAGAACATCCTGCTGATCTTGGTCACGAAAATACTCCGCCATAGTTAGCCCTGTGAGGCCTACCCTCATTCTAACTCCGGGAGGTTCATTCATTTGACCGAAAATTAAAGCTGTTTTGTCGATAACACCGGAATTCTTCATGTCATAGTAGAGATCATTACCCTCGCGGGTACGCTCTCCAACTCCGACAAAAACTGAATACCCACCATGCTCTTTTGCGATACTGTTAATAAGCTCCATAATAAGAACAGTTTTTCCAACACCAGCACCACCAAATAAACCAATTTTACCACCTTTTGAGAAAGTGCAAAGCAAATCTATTGCTTTAATACCGGTTTCCAACATTTCTGGCTGAGCAACCTGTTCGGTAAGACTGGGAGGATCTCTATGAATAGGCCAATGATCTTTTGTTGTTATTTCAGGCATGTTGTCAATGGGTTCACCGAGAACATTAACCATACGCCCGAGAACCTCAGAACCTACCGGTATTGTAATTGGTGAACCGGTATCAATCGCTTCCATACCTCTGGTCATACCATCGGTCGAATGCATAGAGATACAGCGCACTGTATGGTCTCCTAAGTGCTGCATGACCTCCAACACTATCTTCTCATCTCCGAACTGCACTTCGATAGCATTATATAAAGAAGGTAATTGATTATTGAAACGAATGTCAATAACTGACCCTATTATTTGAACAATAGTACCTATGTTTTTATTAATCATTTTTTACCTCCTTTATTTAAGACGCTTGTACTTCCAATTATTTCACTAAGCTCTTGGGTTATGGCTGTTTGGCGTTTGCGGTTATATAATCTGGTTAAATCTTCGATTATCTCAGAAGCGTTCTTTCCAGCCGCATCCATACTAATCATACGAGCTGCATTCTCGCTTGTCATGGATTCCGAAAATGCCCTAAACAAACACATATGCAAATACAAGGGTATCGTTTTCTCAATAAAAATGTTGACATCCGGCTCATATTTCTTGTCATTATAAACAGAGTTCTCAGTAGTTTCAGTTTCAATAGGGAGTATCTTTTCCACAGTAGGAATGTAATTTAGAGCAGTATGAAACCTGGTATAAGCAATAAATACTTCATCTGCTTCACCGGAAAGATAGATAGCTGAAATTGACTTTGCAAGACTCTCGGTGCTGTAATACATTTGTGAATCCGACAAGTTGACGATTGTTCGAATTATATTTTTTTTATTTTTATTAAAATATTCAGTCCCCTTGGAACCAACGACAAGTATTTTCTCTTTTTTTCCTTGGTTCATATGGTCCAGTGCTTTTTTATTAATACTTGCATTATAGCTGCCAGAAAGTCCACTGTCACCAGTTACAACAATATAGAGAGAATTATTAACCTTGCGTTTCTCAAAAAATATATGTTTTTTAGTATCCTCTCGACTGCAAAGCTCTTCTATAATTTGTTTTAGCTCAAAGTAGATAGGACGAACACCTTCTAATTGAGAACGTGCTTTTATGAGTTTTGTGGAGGCAATCATATCCATAGCTCTAATGATTTGCTCCGCTGAACTAATATTTGAAATTCTTTGTTTTATATCTTTCATCGAACTCACATCAATACCACCTTAGTTGTAATTATAATGTTCTTTAACTTCAACAATCATCGAGTCGATATCTTTTGAGAGTTTTTCTGAAATGTGTCCGGCTTCCGTAATTTCATCTTTGATGTAAACAGCGTGCTTATCAATATAATTTATAAAATCTTTCTGAAATTTGTTGATGCGTCCAAGTTCAATATCTTCCATATATCCCTTGCTTAGTGCATAAAGAATTAGAGCCTGGTTTTCAACAGACATGGGTCTATATTGCGGTTGTTTTAAAACTTCCATTATACGCTCACCATGTTTCAGCCTATCCAGAGTATCTTGATTTAAGTCAGAACCAAACTGAGAAAAAGCGGCTAATTCTTTGTACTGTGCGAATTTAATTCTAAGTGGACCTGCTAATTTTTTCATAGCAGGAATTTGAGCCAAACCGCCAACACGTGATACCGACAACCCTGGATTTATTGCTGGGCGAACACCATCATTGAATAGATCGGCCTCAAGATAAATCTGACCATCTGTTATTGATATTACATTTGTAGGAATGTAGGCAGATATATCGCCTTCTTGTGTTTCTACAATAGGAAGAGCGGTGATGGTGCCACCTCCGTGGGCTTCACTCATACTTACAGCGCGCTCTAACAATCTTGAATGCAAATAAAAGATGTCACCCGGATAAGCTTCTCTACCGGGTGGGCGACGTAAAAGCAAACTGATTGCACGGTAAGATACAGCATGTTTTGATAAATCATCGTATACTATTAGAACATCTTTGCCTTTTAACATCCATTCTTCCGCAATTGCACAACCTGCAAAAGGAGCGATATACTGCAAAGACGCAGAATCGCTGGCAGTAGATACAACCATTGTTGTATATTCCATCGAACCCGCTTCTTCTAATACTTTTATTAGGCGAGCTACTGTAGATGCTTTTTGTCCGATAGCAACATAAACGCAGTAGACATCCTTACCTTTTTGATTTAATATAGTATCAATAGCAATAGCAGTTTTTCCTGTTTCACGGTCACCTATGATAAGCTCTCTTTGACCTTTTCCAATTGGCACGAGCGCATCAATTGCTTTGATACCAGTCTGAAGCGGTTTATTCACTTCGCGGCGCATTATGACGCTTGGAGCGTTGTTTTCTATTTTACGGTATGATTCTATCGCTATAGAGCCCTTATCATCTATCGGTTCTCCTAACGCATTTACAACACGACCAAGGAGACCATCACCCACAGGAACTTCTGCCATCCTGTCTGTTAATTTTACAGGGTCTCCTTCTTTGATTCCAGAATCAGAGCCCATTACAACAACACCGATACTGTCTTCATCGAGGTTAAGCGCCATACCATAAGTGCCATTGGAAAACTCAAGGAGTTCACCGCTCATTGCGCTTTGAAGTCCATACACGCGTGCTATTCCGTCTCCAACCTGTATAACAGTGCCTGCTTCAGAAAAGTTTAGCTTGGATGAATAAGATTTTATTTGTTGTTTTATTACGCTACTTATTTCGTCGGGATTAATTATCATTAAAACAAAACACTCCTCGCTTTAAACTTTCTTTCAAAGTATTTAATTTAGTTCTTATTGTACCATCAAAGATATGCCCATCAATTAAAATATAAAATCCACCTATTACATCAGGATCTACGGTTGTTATAATCTTAATCTGCTTGCCAGTTTTCTTAGTTAATTGGGCATGGATGGATTCTATTTGTTTTTGGGTAAGGCCCTTTGCTGAGACGACTTTCGCCTCTATTATACCTAAGCGTTTATTTGCGCATTCTATATATTCCGTTAATACAGGTACGATCAAAGACTCACGATTCTTTCTAACCATAAGATGCAAAAGACCCATTAAGTTGTTTGAAAGCACTCCTGTAAAAACATTATTAAAAAGTTTATACTTTTCAGAGTTTGAAACATGAGGATGCAATAGAAAAGCTTGTACTTCCGATTCACCAAGAGCATCTCGCACAAGTATAGCTTGCTCTAAATCCTTTTCTAATGTATCGCCTTCATTTGAAAGGTCTAAGAGTGCATTCGCATAACGTTCTGTTATATTTGCCAATTTGCCTCCTCCAACTGAGCTAATGCTTCGTCAAAGATTATATCATGATTTTTACTATCAATGCTTTGAGCAATATACTTTTCGGAGATAAGGGAAGCAATTTCGATTATATAAAGACGTGCTTCTTCCTGGAGACGTTTTTTATCAGCCGAAACAGTTTCAAGTGAACGCTTTCTTATTTCATTAGCTTCTTGTTTTGCCTGGTCTAAAATAGCTTTACCTTCATCTATAGATTTAAGACGAGCGTTTTCAAGGATTCTGACGCGTTCATTTTCTATATCCTTTATTTTTGCATCATAATCTTCAATGAGCTGGCCTGCTTTTGACATAGCTGCATCTGATTCATCGATTTTGCCTTGAATCTTGTTAGTTCGGTTTTGCATAAAGTTTTTTATCGGCTTATAAAAAATGACGCTTAATACAACAGCAAGAAGAATGCCGTTAAAGAGTTGAATAAGAATGCTGAACAAAGTCTGTGTATCCAAGCCAAAAACGCGCCCTTCCGGCATAGCTTGAGCCAAAATTATCATCTTATCAAACAATTCCAACAACCTCATTTCTTCTGTATTGCATTAAAATCATTAGCATCCTTATAAATAACTGACCACAATATTTATAAGCGGATTTGCAAAGAGCATAATTATAGCAATTAATAGACCATATATACCGGATGTCTCCGCCATTGCTAAACCAACAAACATAGTGCTTCTGATTGAATCAGCTGCTTCTGGTTGTCTTGCAATTGATTCTATCGCTTGAGCAGCAATTTTTGCTTGCCCAAACGTAGTTAAAAGTCCGTTAAGAAGTGAAATAGCTGCTGCAATATGAGCTGCTGCGACAACTAAACCAAGTGTTTCCATAATAAATTCTCCAATCAATATATTTTTTATTTTATTCTGCTGCGCCTTTAACATACATTAAGCTTATTATTACAAATATATAAGTTTGCAATGCACCAAATAATACATCAAAAAAAGCGTGTAATAGAGCTGGAATACCAAATTGAACAAATATAGGTGTTAACGCGTAGTAAAGCGTCAAAATGATGGTGCCTGAAAGAACATTCCCGAATAAACGGAAACTTAAAGATACAGGCTTAGCTAATTCTCCAATTAAATTTAAAGGGAAAAACATAAAGTGTGGCTCGAAAAAACTCTTGAGATACTTTCCTTTTCGATGTCTGAGTCCCATAAAAATCATAAGGGCGAAACTGGCAAGGGCGAGCGCAAAGGTGGTTGCAAAGTCGGCGGTTGGTGCTCGGAGTCCAAAGATACTGAGCAAACTAGATAATAAGATAAACGCAAACACGGTGAAATACCAAGGGGATATATATGATAGATTTTTACCAAGAGTATTGACTGAAAACTTATCAAATGACTCAACTATAAATTCGACTACGTTTTGGAATCCCGTTGGAATGACTCTGAAACGACTTAGCTTAATTCTTGCTATTATAGCGAATATTATAATTATTAACATAATAAACCAAGTGCTTATAATCGTTTCTGTTATCCAAACTTCAAAACCCCCGACGTCAATAACAAAAACATTATCTACATTTAAACTCATTGAATAATTATCACCATCCTCTCATGCTATTTTACCTAACTCTTCTGCTTTAATTTTGTAATATATACAGCTGCTTGAAACGCTAATATGCCTATAACAACACCCAATAAGTTTATTTGAGGAACAACAGCACCAAGATACAAAACAACACCTGTAACGACAAGTCTTAATATATATTGTACAGTAACATATGAAGAAGCTTTGTGTTTTTCTAAATCAATAGCTTTATTAACGGTGTGTTCCAATAGAAAGATTTTTGCAATACTGACGGCAGAGCCTAATACGACTCCATATAAAAACGGAAGAAAATCAAGTGAGCGATAATATATAATTGAAATTAAGACACTCGCTAATGCTATAATCAAGATCGATATAATCATTCGTTTTGCAAAAGGTGAAATTTTCATATACTAAACTATTCCTTAAAGTCTTATTGTAGTTAAATCTTTATTTATCTTTGGTTGAGTTAAACACCGCTTTGATGGCAGCGCCCACACCTAATAAAGAAAAAATGAGGAGAAACACTGGCGATGTACCGCATAGGCCATCTATTAATTTGCCTAAAAAAACACCAATTAACACAGAAGCTGCCATAGTTACGCCTATTTGCGAAAAGTTAGCTATTGCTTTTAAAGTCCCTCGATTTTCAGGTTGTTTTTGTTTATTGCCTGGTTCACTCAAAATAGGTCCTCCTGTACCGTCACAAAATCGAAGATTTTGATGGATCGTGCCGATTGGTGGCAGTTTATTAGGTTTTGGTAAATGCACGATAATTATACCCTATCATAAATCTAACCGTCACAAAATCGAAGATTTTGATGGATCGTGCCGATTGGTGGTAGTTTATTAGGTTTTGGTAAATGCACGATTATTATACCATGAAATTCTGCGTTTGTAAATAAAATCAATCTAAGTTAATAACATGTTTACAGCTTTCAATAACAAGTAAATACAAAGTTAATTTTCTATTTGACTGAGATTTTACAATATAAAAACTAACTATTGCCATTGATTGATAATTGTGTTATTATTCATTTATACAATATCTATTTCTATAGTGATTATTCCTTTCGAATTGTAGCAATACATCTCAATTCCAACGCTGAATCGTTACTATGGACTTTTCAATTAACTGTATAAATTGCATATGGAGAAATTATGTTTACGCCTGTTAATTATCCGCTTCCGATTGGAGAACCAAAGAGTAAGGATTATGTTGTTACAGTACATACCGATAAGGACATCGAAAAACGAGAAGTCGAATGCTATCATGCAAAAGTCGGTGTCAAATCAATTTATCCTGATTATGTAGCATCAGAGGAAATGTCGTTTTGCAGCTTTGATTACGATTTTTCGTCACTTGTTTATATAAGTGTAACACCGACAAAAACCACAAAATCCGGCGTTGTACTGCCAAAAACTGAGGGAGTTGAGAGTGAATACAAAGATAACTCCATGATGATTAAAATCGACAAACCGACAAAAATCTCGGTTGAATTTGACGGTGATATATATCACAATCTCTTTATCTTCGCAAATAGACATGACAACGATAAACCAATAGAAAGCTCTTCATCTGTTAAGTATTACGGGCCTGGTGCTCATGATGCAGGAATGATCACATTGAACGATGGTGAAACGCTGTATATAGATAGCGGCGCTGTCGTATACGGTTATGTCGTCGCAAAAGATGTAAACAACATTAAGATTTTAGGCAATGGAATTCTTGACGGATCAAAGGTTCTCCATGGTTTAAAAGATGACCGCAAATATCAAGTATATTTTGAAAACTGCAATGATATTGAGATCGATGGAATCATAATACGCGATGCTTCAATTTATGGAGTTGCTCCTACATTCTGTAAAAACATGACGATTACTAATGTGAAGCAGATATCCTATAGCTGGAATAGCGACGGATTTGATATCATGTCCTGCGAAAATGTACTGATTGACAATGTTTTCGCTCGCAATTACGACGACAATATCTCCATAAAAGCATTTGGTAATAAAGATAATAGAAATATAACCGTGCAGAATTCCGTATTATGGGCAGATTGCGCTCATAATATGCTTATAGGTCCGGAAGCTTTTGAAACTGAATATGAAAACAATTTTTCTAATATCACCTTCAAGGATATTGTGATACTTGAACAGAAAGAAACCAGCGATTTTTTCAGGGGGGTAATTGCGATTATGTGCACCAACAACTCCGTTATAGAGAACATTTCTTGGGAAAACATAACTATTGAACGAATGAGCTTAGGCAGAGTTATAAATATCTGTTATTCCGACGCTTATGCAGAAGTCTACGGAAAAAAGATTAGGGATATAAAAATAAAAAACATAAACTGCAAAGCGCTTCCCACATCAAAAGACATAATCAGCGGTGAAAAAGACACTGTTATAGAATCGCTAACAATCGAAAACTATTCGGTAGGGGAGAAAAAGTTAGCATACTCAAATATGTTAGAATTAATTGATAAAAGCTCTCTAAGATACATTGATCCGTTAATAATCAACAATGAAGCGGGAGCTATCAGCTAGATTGATTATCAAGGAGTTGATAAAGTGAAATATATGACCAAAGAATGGTACGAAACTATACAGGAAGCGTACTGTAAAGAAACAAGCGAGTCTGCAGTGAATAATTATTTGAATGAATATAAGAAAACCTTTAATGACGATGAACCTGTATTCATAGAAAAATTTTGTTTTCACGATTGTAAAGTAATTTCGCAACATCAAAAAGAAAGGGATGTAGTGTTAAAAATTGATAATTCCATCGGGTTTACATCCATTAAAAAAGTCATTTTCAAAAACTGCTCAATACTAAAACAGGATGCACCCCTACATGATGCATGGTGGTTGTACGATGAAATATATAAAATCGAAAACGGTTATGAAATTCATGTCTTACTGCTTAAAAAAGAACTGATTGATTTTATAGTATCTGCAACTGGTGTGGACTATAAAAATTAGAACGTTTATTATTAAGCTATTTTGGTTGTTTTATATCTTAAGTTAATGTCCTGGTTTAAGCTGCCGTATAAGTTGGGAAAGAAACACTAATTTAATTGAATATTGGAGAAAAAAGTGAACACTGAAATAATAACTACTTTTATTAATAATAACACTAAAAATTTTAAGACTGAGAATGTAAATCTCTTAAATAGAATTAATATCATCTTTTTTATCCTCACATTATGTGTACTAGTATCAATCGAAGAAATATTTGGCACTATTTACATCATTGTCTATTTTTTACTCCTACAAATATTAAATTATATCATAGTAAAGAATATGTTAAAGAAGATATATATTATTGTTTCGTTTATGCTATCGCTTATACTACTATTAACAGCAGCAAATACTTTATATAAATACATAGTAATTGACATGATGAAATATAATATAAGCATGCTTATATATTTTATTTTATGTGAAATTATGAGTATAGTTATTGGTATTATATATACATGCATAACAATAAAATACGTTAAATATAACAAGTGTAAAAAATCAAAAGCATATTTCGTTTACATTTCAAGTTTCATTTCTGGCTGTTTTTTTCTATTTTTAAGATTATTCGTAAGCAAATCAGCAATTGACATACAATTAATTATTGTATTAACGACATTATGGTTATGTTGCTGTTCGCTGACATTTTATCTTGGCAAGGTAATTATCCCGACCTTGCATTTTATGCGAAAGTATAAGTCCAAATCTCTAAATCAAATAGATTAATCTGTCTTTAAATACATCTTTAAAATTATTAAACAAAGTTCGTTTTATAGGTGGTTTATATGGAATTAGTAAAAAAGGTTTGTCTTACTTTGGCATTTGTAATAATTCTTTTAAGTGTTTTTGTGGCTCAACTATATAGACCGTTATCTAATAAGGAAAGCGGAATTGCAATACTAACAGCGTTTACTTTAATTTTAACTTATATGATGTTACGCACTATTCAAAATAGGGCAAATAACAACCCTGCTTGGCTTTTTTTCGTTAAAATAATAAGCATTATCATTACTTTCGTAAGTTTGATTTTTGACACATTACAACGGTTTGTTTGATTAATCGGGAGGTTCTTATGTTTAATCTATTAAAAATGCTTTGTGAAGAAGGAAAATATGCATCTATTTACACTAATACTCAAGATACAAGCAAGTTTCACTACGGAAAAGTATTAGCTGTAAATGACAGTGAAGTGTTAATTTATATGATTTCACCGAATGGAACATTTGACGGAGTAATACTCGAACCACTAAAGGCTGTTTTGCGTATTGAAATCGATGGACAATACGACGCTAAAATGAAAAAGCTATTTTCTAGTGAATTGATGGTTGCGTTTAATGAAAAATTAGATTCGCTTAATTTAAAGCGATCTCTGTTGCAAATAGCCCAAAAAACAAATAAGATAGTTTCGTTAGAACTGATTTACAGCGGCTTTGACGATGTTGTTGGTTTTATAAAAGCGTTGCATGATGAGATATGTGAAATTCAAGTAGTTGATGAATATGGTTTTAAAGATGGTCAATCATTTGTTAAGCTTGACGACATAACAAAGATTTGCTACGCATCTGAGGACGAGGAACGTATTTTAAAGTTATATAAGTTGAGTAATTAACATAAAAAATACTCACAAACATCTGTTCGTGAGCAGGAAAGGCGGCCATATGAAACACCTTAAATTATTTTCCTTATTGTTGCTGATATTTTTATCTTCTTGTTCTTCGGGAAAAACTTTAAAAGTTTATAGGGATGATCTTACACCGGAAGTTTTAAAGGAAGGTACTATATCTTTTGAGAAAGAAGAAAAACCATTTTATTGCTATTTGAGTGTACATGGTGAAAATAAAATACTCGTTCAAGAAACACTTGAATCGAAAAACACACATTTTGCAGCGGTGAATTATATCTATTACATAGGTGTTGACAACGGTGAATTCGGAGGTTGGGTCGGTTACGGAGTGCATTTTGAAGATTTTTCGAAAAGCGGTAAAGTAATAATCGAAGAACAGTGCCAAGGGTTAATAAAGGTTGATAACGAAAAGGTTCTGCTGTTAACAGGACTTAGTCATTTAGTAACGGATGAAGGTAAGTTATACTTACTTGAGGGCGGGGAAATACAAGAGCTATTCGACTTCAAAAGCTGCCCGCAGGTTTATTATTGGGAAAACGAAACCTTATATATAAGAACAACCGATAAGATTTACTCATATAAATTAGACGAAGAACCAGTTGAATTATATGAATTCAAAGATGACGAAAAGTATACGTATTCAAACTCTATGGTTAAAATTGATCAGTCGCTGTTTTTGGGAAGCTTAAATGGTATATTAGAGTATCAGATGGATACAAAGGAAACATTTTGGTATCCGGTTGAGTGAAAATACCTCTAAAGACTACCTCGTGAAAATCTTTTTCTATAATCACATTTTTGGCACAATTGCTCGACTACTTTTTTATTGGTAAAACCATTGGCAATATTATTTGCTCTCCGGCTCTCTATTATTTCTGAAAATGTGGTGCCGTTTATGTTTCCTAAATTTATAACACCCTCGCCATCCAAACAGCAAGGCACCACAGTCCCGTCAACCAATAGTGCTGCCTGATCTTTAAGTCCATAACAAAATCCATTCTCTTCTTCATCAGCGCTGTCCAAATCAGGCCATTTAAACTGTTTGGCTTGATTTAAATAGACTCTATCAGCAATTTTAATACCTCTGTCTAATCCTACTGCTTCGTCAATTTTGTAAGGTAGATCAAAAGCATTTTCTATAATATCCAATATATCGTTGTTTTTCCTTGTGTCATGCAACGCCGAATCTAAATTCCATAATCTCAAGCTTAAGTAAATATCTGTCTTTACCATTGCTTCTTTTATAAAAAATAAAATATTATCGATATACGATTGTTTGTTCACAAAGACTTTATTTCCGTCAAGACTATGCAGGGAAAAATTAATTTGTCTGATCGCTGGTTTTGTCAACAACATTTCACCGACTTTGTCGATAAGCGTTCCGTTTGTGGTGATGTTAACTTTAAAGTCTTTCTTGAAGCTTATATCTAAAAGTTTATCTAATTCGGGGTGGAGTAGGGGTTCACCTTTGACATGTAGATATATATACTGTGTATGCGGTTTGATTTGATCTAAAATTTCGCTGAATAGTTGCGCACTCATAAATCCTGCCTTCCTATTTGTAGTAGGGCAAAAATCGCAATTCAAATTACAGATATTCGTTATCTCAATATACACTTTCTTGAATAATTTCATTTTTTATCTCCTAACTATCCTGCCTTTATTCTATCACAAGAATGCAAATAAATAAACATCAGGTGTCTGTGTAAACAAAACGGCACCTTGCAAATGCAAAGTGCGTGTATAAACAAAAAAATACGTACCAACCTTGGTGCGCGAAATTTGGAGTGGCACTTGACGCTACGATCTACCGACAAAAAGATAAATGCAAAATCGCGGGTGTAAAAGAAAAATCACGCACCTATTATAGTGCGCGAAATTATGTCCAGCTTCAAGCTGGTGGT
>JAQWDK010000041.1 GCA_028705495.1 Eubacteriales bacterium | reverse complement strand
TGCTCTTTGTGTTATACTTTTCATAGAAGCTTGCCCTTTCTGTGAATGGTTCGTTGGCACTTACCATTTTACCACAGTTCGGGCTTGGCTTCTTCTTTTTTTAGACCATATCATTATACACTATACATATTAATATTATTAAAAAAAGATACACGGTAAAATTACCGCGTATCTTTTTTGTTGGGTGTTTAGTTGATGTTACTTTCTTTTTTTGCTGTTATCGCTTTTATCAGCTCAAGAACACCGAGCGGGATAAAGGAAAGAAGAAGCCCGAGCAGATAATACTGGAATGGTAAATAGCTGAGTCCAAATGCTTCTGAAACAGGGGTAAAGAGCACAAGTGCGATCGATAAGATTGAAACAATAGCAGCAAAATTCAGCTTTTTGTTAGTGAATACACCAAGCTTGAATACCGAATGGTCAGAGCGCATATTGAATGCCTGAACTATCTGGCATGTTGCAAGAACCATGAACGCCATTGTCTGACCTTGAGAGGTGCCAAGTTTATCTCCAAAGAAAAATCCGATAAGTGTAAGCAGAGCAAACATCGTACCTTGAAGAACTACTTTAAGTCCAAGACCGCCGGCAAAGATACTCTCGTTTTTGGGCTTCGGTTTATGATTCATTATACCTTTTTCAACAGCTTCCATACCAAGAGCTATTGCAGGTAGGCTATCTGTGACAAGGTTAATCCAAAGTAGCTGCATTGAAATTAAAGGTGTTTTACGCCAAATGAGCATTGCAAGGAATACAGTAAGGACCTCGCCGATGTTTGTTCCGAGTAGGAATCCGACAACCTTTTTAATGTTGGCATAAATTCCTCTGCCCTCTTCGACTGCATCTACTATTGTAGCAAAGTTATCGTCGGTAAGCGTCATGTCAGCCGCACCTTTTGCGACATCCGTTCCCGTTATACCCATCGCACATCCGATATCGGCAGCTTTAAGCGCGGGTGCATCGTTAACACCGTCTCCTGTCATAGCTACAACCTGATCTTTTTTCTGCCATGCTTTAACTATGCGTATTTTGTTTTCAGGAGAAACACGTGCGTAAACGGAGATATGGTCGACTTTTGAATCAAGCTCTTCATCGCTCATAGCATCGAGCTCAGGACCAGTAATTGCTCCGTCACCAGGAGTTAGAATACCTAATTCTTTAGCTATTGCTGAAGCTGTTTTTACATGGTCGCCTGTGATCATAACAGGTTTGATACCAGCTTTACGGCAGATAGAAACTGCTTCTTTCGCTTCCGGACGGGGAGGGTCGATCATTCCCACAAGTCCCATAAATATTAAGTCTTTTTCAATTTCTTCAGGCTTAAGCTTTTCGGGAACTTGAGAAA
Organism: Eubacteriales bacterium; assembly: GCA_028705495.1. Classification (GTDB taxonomy): domain Bacteria; phylum Bacillota; class Clostridia; order Oscillospirales; family CAG-382; genus GWF2-38-85. The sequence continues at coordinate 11,147 of JAQWDK010000041.1, read as the reverse complement.
TTTCTTTATAAGCGATAGCAATAACACGCAGAGCGCTATCACTCATTTCGTCATTCATACATCTTGCATTTTCGATGTCACCTTTGATGCATCTACTTGAAAGAACATCAAATGCTCCTTTAACTATAACAATCTTTTTATCACCAATCGAATTGATTGTTGACATTAGTTTTCTATCTGAGTCGAATGGAATTTCTGCAATTCTCGGATATTTAGAGTTTAAATCATTTTGTGTGCTGCCATTTTTATGTGCCGCTAACACAATTGATGTTTCTGTCGGATCGCCAATATGTGATTCTGTTCCGTCTTCTTCTATTCTAATAGAACCGTTGGAGCAAAGTGTACCGAATTCTAAAAGTCCGATAACTGAAGCGGTGTTGCTTGATGATATTTGTTCAAGGCTACTACCGCCATCAACATACGCTTTTACGAGAGTCATACGGTTTTGTGTGAGCGTTCCGGTTTTATCAGAGCAGATTACAGATGCGCTACCAAGTGTTTCAACAGCCGGAAGAGAACGTATGATTGCGTTCTTCTTGACCATCCTTTGAACACCAATCGAAAGTACGATTGTAACAATTGCAGGCAGCCCCTCGGGGATTGCAGAAACAGCAAGTGCGACGGATGTCATAAAGATATCCATAACGGGAATCTTATCTATAAGTCCTATGATAAATATAACACCGCAGACCGCGAGAGCAAGAAAGCCGAGGTATTTTCCCAACTTTTCAAGCTTAATTTGAAGCGGAGTCTTGATTTCTCCCTCGTTGTCAAGCATTCCGGCTATTTTACCGATTTCGGTTTCCATACCTGTTGCTGTAACAACGGCAAAAGCAGTACCGTAGGTTATGCTACAACCGGAATATACCATATTGATGCGATCGCCAAGTGGAGCGTTTTCTTTTATTACTGCAGTAGCATCTTTTTCAGATGCTACTGACTCTCCAGTGAGAGCTGATTCTTCAGATTTTAGGCTCGACGATTTTACAAGCCTTGCATCAGCAGGAACAAAATCGCCTGCTTCAAGTCTGATTATATCACCGGGTACAATTTCGTGAGAGTCAATTAGCTTTTCGACACCGCCTCTAATGACTTTTGCTTTCAAAGCTGACATGCTCTTGAGTGCTTCGAGTGCTTTCTCTGCTTTACTTTCTTGAGCAACGCCAATTGCGGCATTCAAAATGACAATAAAAAGAATTAAAAACGGTTCAAAAAACTCCTTCGGATGTCCTTCATAAATTGCAATAGCAAATGAAATAGCTGCTGCAATCAAAAGGATGATAATCATTGCATCCTTGAATTGGTCAAAAAAGCGCTGAAGAAGTGTTTTCTTTTTCTTCTCGCGCAATTTGTTCTCACCATATTTTGTGAGTCTTGATTTCGCTTCGCTCTCGTCAAGTCCAGTTTCAACTATCACGTTCAGTGACTTGAGCAGCTCTTCGGTATTTGTGTTGTGTGGTATCAAACTCGTCAACCATGCCTTTCCAGTAGAATCCTTAAAAATCTTATACTGATAATTTTTTACTGATATATATTATAACCTAACAATTACTCGCTGTCAATAAATTCTAAAGCTCGTTATAATTTTCATTAAAATCAACAGAAATTTATTGCCTCAATAAAATTATTACTGAACACACTATCGGATGAAAGCTCTAAATATTTAACATCATATGCTATATTTTTAAGAATTTTACGATTTAATGGATCTATTAAAACCATCACCGCTCCCGATGCGGAAGCATTTCCGACAGCATACGATTTTGCTTCAAGTTCAGCAGGTATCAAACCAACCCTTACTGCTGAAGATATATCCATAGAGCTACCGAATCCTCCAGCTATGATAACCTCATCAAGATCCTCAGCGAATATACCAGCGTGATGTATCAATGTATCAACTCCACCTCTTATCGCTGCTTTTGCAAGCTGAACCGCTCTAATATCTCCTTGTGTTAAAAGAATACCGTCATCTATTTTTAGGCACTTCTCTCCATTTCTATAAATGTAGAAATTATTATCTTTGTTTATCATTCCGGTTTCGTCAATGCATCCGAGCTTAAGAAATGTTGCAACAGCGTCAAGTACACCCGTACCGCAGATTCCGGCCGCGCTACTATCTCCTATTGTGTTGTAGCGAACTTCTCCATCTTCATCCCAAACTTTATAAATCGCGCTTTCAGAAGCAGTCATACCCATCGTAATACCGACGCCTTCAAAAGCGGGTCCTGCAGCAGTAGAGCAGCAAAATGCACCGTTTTCAGTGCTAAGATACAGTTCACCGTTTGTACCAATATCAATTATTAGAGATTTTCTTTTACTTCCGTATATTTCTTGTGATAAAACTGCGCAGCTAAGATCAGCGCCAGCGAAAGCCGCAATACAATTTGGCAAGTATATGTTGTCTACCCCTGCAATTCCGAGACTTGCAGCAGATATTTCATATCCGAAAAGGCTGTCTGCTTCAAAAGGAGCTGATGATAATGATTTTACATCCCTCTCAGTGAGTAAATAGAGCATTGTAGTGTTTCCAGTAATAACTGCTTTTTTAATTTCTTTGTCTTCTGAAAGATATGAAATTAGTCTATTGAGTTCGGTTCTGATTGAAACAGCTAATTCATGCCCTGAACCGTCAAGTGACTTTTCTATCCTCGAAATAACATCAGCACCATAGATAGTCTGGGGGTTAACCGCTGATGTGCTTTTTAACAATGAAACGCTGCTAAGATCAAAAAGATAAGCTGCAATTGTTGTTGTTCCAATATCAATTGCGATTCCTAATTCATATCCCTCTACCTTCATGCTGCTTTCGGTTTTTTTGTTGTATTTTATATCCGTTATAATTTTTGCATTTGTCGCCGTAGGTAATTCTATTGCTGTATCTCCATGTAGAAATGTTTTACACGCAAGCCTATAATTATTAGGATACCCAATTTTTTTCAGATATTCTATTTCATGTTTTTCCGGCGCTGACACATTTCCCTCAACCTTGACAAGGCATTTCATACAACGCCCTTTACCAGCGCATGGCATCGGCAGGTAAAACCCTGATTTTTTGACGACATCAGATATAAGGATGTTTTTATCACACTCGAATACCTTGATGTCATTTCCCTGTTTTATTTTTATATTCATATTATTATAAGTTTCCTTTGTATAATAATCGTCGTTTTTGTAATTTTACCATTTTAAATTCAATATATCAAGCAATCTAAATGAACAATACCCTCTACATAAAAAAATAACTGTACAACCGAGATAATTTATGTTATTATTAGTTTGTATAATTACGCTATAATACGGAGATTTTTAATGTTTGATATATCACTTAACGAACTAAATACCGATTTTATCGCTAAGCTATTCGGTCCACTCGATTCTAATGTTCTTAATATCGAAAAAGCTTTTGGTGTTAGAGTTTTAAATCGTGACTTTAATATCGTCATAACAGGTGAAGATGAGAAAGCTGTTAAAATGGCTGTGGATGCTGTTTACAAGCTCCAAAGCATCACAAAGCTATCTGACACTGTCGACGAAAACAGCTTGAACTATGTTATCGGTATGATCAAGGAAGATAAAAGCGAGGAGCTTTGCAGTTTATACGACGACTGTATTTGCCTGACCAATAGAGGAAAACCTATAAAAGCTCGGACTATTGGACAGAAAAAATATGTCGAAGCAATAAAGAATAATATAATTGTTTTCGGTGTCGGCCCTGCTGGAACGGGAAAAACATTTCTTGCTGTTGCACTTGCTGTCACTGCTCTAAAATCAAAGCAAGTCTCGCGTATTATTCTGACACGGCCTGCAGTTGAAGCCGGCGAACGCCTTGGATTTTTACCAGGTGACCTTCAAAGTAAAATCGATCCTTATCTCAGACCTTTGTATGACGCACTTGGCGAAATGCTTGGTGGAGATACATTTAGAGCATATCAGGAAAAAGGTACGATTGAAATTGCTCCGCTCGCTTATATGCGCGGAAGAACACTCGACGATTCTTTTATAATTCTTGATGAAGCGCAGAACACAACACCTGAGCAGATGAAGATGTTTCTCACCCGTTTAGGCAATAACTCAAAAGCGATTGTTACAGGCGATATAACACAAATCGACCTGCCTGTGCCTAAAAGAAGCGGTATGGTTGAGGCTTTAAAGATTGTCGAAAACATTGAAGGTATAAAGGTATTCCGATTTACAAATCGTGACGTTGTAAGACATCCGCTTGTGCAGAAGATTATCGCAGCTTATGAAAGTCACGAAAAGAACACCTCTGACAAGCCCAGGAGATTTACAGCTCACAGAAAAGACTGGTAAGAGAATGAATAACATTATATCATTATACGAAGAAGTAAGCCATCTCCTTGTTACGCCATCTCTGTTATCAGAAGTCACATGTTGTGTAGAGAAAGCTCTTGATTTTATCTACCCACAAGAGAGTTTTAGTGTTTCTCTATCGCTTACCAATGATGAAAATATACGAAAGCTTAATTACGAGTTCCGCGGTATAGATAGATCAACCGATGTTCTATCGTTTCCACAGTACGATTTTATATCACCAAAAGACCCTGCTGATAATTTTATAAAAGAAGAAGGTTCTGTTTTACTTGGCGACATCGTTTTATCCTCCGAAACAGCAATCCGTCAGTCGGAGGAATACGGACATTCGCTTTTACGAGAGCTTGTCTTTCTCTGTGTCCACTCGCTCCTTCATCTGTTTGGTTATGACCATATAACGGACGCTGACAGAGCTTTAATGGAAGAAGAACAAAATATAATAATGATGCATCTTGGCATTAACAGATAATCGAAAGGAAAAATTAATGGATTTTCAAATCAATACTAAATATACAAATCCCAAAAGTGCTTTTATAACAATTCTCGGCAGACCGAATGTCGGGAAATCAACTCTTCTCAACGCTCTTCTTGGCGAGAAGATTGCTATTGTATCAAAAAAGCCCCAGACTACAAGAACGAGGATAACCGGCGTTTTAACAAAGGGCGAAAAACAATATGTTTTTATTGATACACCCGGTCTTCACAGCCCCAAAAACCTACTCGGTGAATATATGATGCGTGCTGTCGGTAGTGCTATGACAGAAAATGATATCACACTGTTTGTTATCGAAGCAACGACTGAGCTTAACATCGCAGAGAAAAACGCTCTAAGTAAGCTGTCGGCCTCTAACAGCAAGGTTATTCTTATTATCAATAAAATAGATGCAGTTAATAGAGTCGTTCTCGCTGAATCGATTGCCGCTATCTCATCAATGTATAATTTTTATTCCGTTATTCCCGTTTCAGCATTACAAAACGATGGAATCGATATCATATTCAAAGAAATAGAACCCTTGCTGATCGACTCTCCACACTTTTTCCCTGATGATACGCTCACAGACATGCCCGAAAAACAGATTGTTGCAGAACTTATCCGCGAAAAACTGCTAAGACTTCTTGATGATGAAGTTCCCCATGGTATTGCAGTTGGAATCGAAGAATTCAAAGAAACGAAAGATCTTCTGTCTATTCGAGCTGAGATATACTGTGAGAAAGAAACGCATAAAAGGATTATAATCGGTAAAAACGGTGAAATGCTCAAGAAAATAGGAACATACGCCCGAGAGGATGCCGAAAAATTCTTCGGTATTAAAATATATCTTGACCTATGGGTCAAGGTGAAAGAAAATTGGCGTGACAGACGTACACTTCTCTCAGATTTTGGATTTAAGGATTGATAGGATGTATTTTAATGTTCAGGGGATTGTTATACAAGAAAAATCTTTCGGTGAAACATCAAAGCATTTATCTGTGCTTACTGCTCACCGCGGTGTAATTTTTGTTACAGCAAAAGGCGCAAAAAAGCTTTCTGCTAAAAATTTTGCTGCCGCTCAGCTGTTTGCATATTCAGACATGACTTTATACGGTAGCGGACCCTACTTTACCATGACTGACGCAAAACTTATCGAAAGTTTTTATTCTCTAAGAAATGACCCTGTAGTTCTTTCACTTGCTTGCTATCTTGCCGAGCTTTCAGCTGTGTCAGCAACCGTAAGCGATGAAGAAAGTGAGCTCTTACGGCTTTTCCTTAATACACTTTGGTTTCTAAATCAAAAGCCTGAGGCACATACATTTGCAAAAGCTGTTTTTGAACTTCGGCTTATGTTTGGTTCGGGTTATATGCCTGAATTCGTCTGTTGTGCTTGCGATTGTGAAATAACTGTTGGCTGTTTTGACGCATCATCGGGTGAATTTACTTGTTCTGAATGCCTGCTTACAAGAAGCGAAGGAAAAAAACTTCTTGAAGAAACCATTGATGCAATGAAATATATAGCTTTTTGCGATTTAAAAAGATTGTTCGCATTTTCTTTGAGCGACAAAGCATTAAAACAGCTTTCAGCTCTTACTGAGGAATATGTCTGCTACAGAGTCGATGGTTGTAACACAAAACTTGTTTTTTACAAAAACATGGCTTCTCTGTAGATTATTTTGAAAGGTTTATTTTGATGAAAGGTTTTGATAGAGCGAGGAAAATCCTCGAATTTGATAAAATAACCGCGCTTCTCGCTGATTGCGCTCCTACTGAAGGTTCAGCAGAAATAGTAAGAAATTTGCAACCTCAAACTGATGCATATACTGTAAATAGACTGCTCGATGAAACCACAGATGCTAAAAGGATGACCGTAACAAAAGGAAATCCTCCCTTTGGTAGAGTCAAGGACATAACAGACGCTTTAGACAGAGCAAAAAAAGCCGCTATGCTCACAATGCGTGAACTACTTGATATCGCATCGATGCTGAGGGTTGTTGTTTCACTAAAAAAGTATCGCGGTGAATATGCTGATTCTGATTCGCTTGACGATTACTTTGCGAACCTTATTTCAAACAACTTTCTCGAGGGTGAAATATCACGTTGCATTGTAGCAGAAGATATGATGGCAGACGATGCAAGCGATAAACTTTATACAATCAGGCGTAATATCCGCAAAGCGGAGAATAATATTAGAGACCAGCTTGCAAAATACACCAGCGGACAACAATCCAAATACCTGCAGGACAACATTGTCACTGTGAGGAACGGTAGATATGTTATCCCTGTTAAATCAGAATATCGCAACGAAATTAAAGGTCTGATACACGACACTTCAGCCTCTGGTGCAACACTGTTTGTCGAACCACTCGCTGTTCTTGAAGCAAATAATGCCCTTCGCGAATACAAAGCGGCTGAAGCAGAAGAAATAGAACAAATATTAACCTCTCTCTCTGAGAAAGTAGCACAGTTTGCAGATTCTCTCAGCCAAAGCTATGAGGCGATAACTGATCTAGCGGTTATATTCGCAAAAGCTGAATTTTCGTACAGACTTGAAGCTGAACGCCCTACAATCAAAAGCATGAGAAGCGGTTACAAGTTAATAAAAGCAAGGCATCCTCTTCTGCCTAAAGCCACAGTTGTTCCTATAACCATCGATATGGAACCCGGCATTGATACTCTTGTGATTACCGGTCCAAACACCGGTGGTAAAACAGTCACACTGAAAACAATTGGTTTGTTTTCGCTTATGGCTCAGTCAGGTATGCATATTCCCTGTTCAGCAGAAACCGAATTACCTCTTTTCGGAGCGGTGCTTCCGGACATAGGGGACGAACAAAGCATTGAACAATCGCTATCGACTTTTTCCGGGCATATTACCAATATCGTTGATATTCTAAATAATGCTTCAGCAAATTCACTTGTGCTTTTTGACGAGCTTGGAGCAGGTACTGACCCTGGCGAAGGAGCGGCTCTCGCAATTGCAATTCTTGAAAAAATACGTTCGATGAAAGCTTTCTGTGCTGCAACCACTCACTATTCAGAGCTGAAAATATACGCCACCGAATCGCCCGGTGTTTTAAACGCTTCATGTGAATTCGATGTAAATACACTACGCCCGACTTATCGCCTTTTAACTGGTATACCAGGAAAATCAAATGCTTTTGCAATTGCTGAAAGGCTTGGGCTCAGCGGTGAAATCATTGAGCATGCAAGAAGCGTTGTTAATGACGAGAACATCAGGTTTGAAAATGTTGTCGCAAAACTCGAAGAGTCTGAATTTATGCTACGGCAAGAACGAGAGCAAGCAGCCCAAGCAAGACAAAAAGCTGAAAAGTTATTAAAAGAAGCTCAGAATGAAGCGAAAGTTGCTTCAGATAAAGCCGCTAAGGAACTTAATAGAGCACAAGTACAAGCACAGCAATTAATACTTGGTGCTAAAGCGATGAGCGAGCATGTATTTGAAAGCCTTGAAGAGCTGAAAAGAAGTAAAGAAAAAGAAGACCTCGCTTCCCTTCTGGCTGACGCTCGAAAAAATATATCTTCCTCCATCAAAGAAATGTCCTCAAAAGCCAACCTTGCAGCATCATCCGAGGATGAAGACTATGTGCTTCCCAGAGAACTACAAGAAGGTGATCATGTATCGCTGCTTGGTATGGGAGGTACGGGGGTTGTAAAAAACTTAGACGGCAATAAAGCAATCGTAAAAATCGGCAATACTAATATAAAAGTAACCACCGATAAACTAAAACTTATTGAACAAAAATCAAGTTCGAGAAAAACAAGAAATGTAACAAAAGCACCTGCCCGCAATCTTGACTTGAAACGCGAGATTGATCTGCGGGGTAATACCGTCGAAGAAGCATGGTTTATGGTTGACAGTTATCTTGACAGTGCTATATATGAAGGTTATGAAACGGTAACATTAATACACGGAAAAGGTACCGGTGCATTAAAAAGTGGTTTATGGCAACTGCTAAAATCTGATAGCCGAATTAAAAGCTTCAGAAGCGGAACATATGGTGAAGGTGACCTTGGTGTAACAGTAGTTGAAATAAAGAAATAATATACCGCTTTGAGGTAGAATGGAAAAGGCGTGAAATTTAATTCAGATGAAATCCAACAATGAAGTATTCACGCCCCGAAATTCAATAAATTGAATTTCATGAATTTTTATGCGGCCGTTACGCGGCAGAATGGAGGTAAATATGAATCTACAAAAAAAGCTTTATAAGAACCCAAACAACAAAATGATTGCCGGAGTTTGTTCTGGAATGAGCGATTATTTCGAAATCGATGTTAGTATTGTAAGGCTTCTTTTCGTTGGCTTAAGTATATTCGGCGGTACCGGTCTTGTGTTCTACATTGCTGCTGCAATTATATTACCGGAAGCTCCAATCGTATAATAAAAAAATGACCGCTTATAAGCGGCCATTTTTTATCTATGAATTTATACAACTGTATTTGATGTACGCGATAAAGATAAACCAGCATTACAACTGCCAAGTAGTGTAATCGGTTCCGCATCACCTGATGTTTTGACCAGGCTAAGTACAAGGCAAATTCTTGTTCCCGCGGGTATAAATATATTTAAGTTAACTACAGAACCGAAGAAATTTGTGCCTTCCAGTACAGTATCTTTTATTTCCGGTTGAAGCAACACAAAAGCTTTGTTCGGTGGAACAAAGAAGCTGTCTGTTCTTCCGGCAGTGTATATCTGCGCTTTTATATTATACACAGCTCCGTTTGTCCGAACAGTATTTGTGCTCATAAAGGTGCAAGTAAGAGCTCTTACGCACATATCCTCCGGCAAACTAAATGCAATCACCTGCTGTCTAGCTGGTATTGCTCCTTGAGAATTAATGAAGATATCGTTTTGAGTTGTACCGAATCCAAGTACACTTTCTTGTCCCATACTGTTGTTGTATTCGGAACTCAGGGTAACAGTTTCACCACTCGAATATGGCACAACACTGTTTACCCCTGAAACATCTCCGTTACCATTTCCGCAACCGCAATTTTGTGTTATGTTATTTTGCACAAAAACCGGTGTTTGTGTATTGTTATTTGGCCCGCAGACAAGTCCGGTGCTTCTCATACAGTTCCCTGCAACTCCACCAACAGACGGTGTACCGTCTAAATTCATGCAGGAAGAATCATCATTTCTGTTAGCTCCAGCCACATTTCTACCGTTATTAGATCCTCTGTTTCTTGAAGGTCTATTATTACAGCAGTTATTCATCCTTCAACCGCCTTTCTTAATAATTGTATCTATAATATTATATGCAAAACATATCATGTTGCTTATTCAAAAAAAGCTTCTGCATAAGGGAAAAATGCAGAAGCTTTAAAATTTAATCTGATCATATGGATTTTATTTAATCCGAAAATTCATAACTGTTTGTAAAGTTTTCCCCTCATACTAGGAAAGCTATACTAAAACAATTATTGCGACCATTTTGATAAAATATTTTGATAATTATGAACGTTCCTTACGTTGTTAAGATTGAAAGTTTTTTTGTTCCACGCTTACACACTAACACTTTTCGCCTTTGATAAAATAATTTCGCTACCTAAAAAGTCCTCAACTATATAACGTAGAGTTACGGGTGTAACCAATCCAAGCACAATCTTATCAAACAATTCGGCGACTACGTTCGGCTCTAATATTATATTGTAAGCCGTGTCTTTGTACGAATATCCGCTATTATTGTTAATCATCGAAATTGAAATGCTATACCCGTAATGCATGTTATCCGCGCTCTCAAGTCGGTACATTAATGTACAAGGTTGGCTGTCAATTGAAACTTTTTTTACAAATTCAGAAATTGTCATTATAACCCTCCTCACAATATATTGTATTCCCTTAGTTAGCATTATACCTTATGTGCGGTTTATTTGTAAAGAAACTCTTTTCGACAATTTATCTGTGCTAAGTTATCATAATAATAAAATAGGGTTATATCCATATATTTTAGATATATCTCATATATTATTTTATATGTTACGAATTTGTTACGCTAATTCCGCTTTTAATAATCGATAACATTCTTCGGGCAAACTTGCTTACAATTAGTACATTGCAAACACAGAGCAGTATTTATTTCAGCTTTTTTATCTTCAACTTTAACTGTTACACTCTCTGTTGGGCAAACTTTTTCGCAAATTTTGCATCCGATACAACCCTTCTTGTCAACCCTCTCTGAAAAGATTGCATGTTTACCAAAAACCTTTTGAAGAGGCCCAAAGGGACAGATAAGGTTGTGGAAAACGGATGTTTTATATCTTAGTGTCACCAGAACAGAAATCGCTAACCATATGAGTAGCACTGGGATGTTTTTATGTA
>JAQWDK010000014.1 GCA_028705495.1 Eubacteriales bacterium | reverse complement strand
CCGGGCAAAGATTTTTCGATTGACGCGCTCGAAAAAGCGGCAGCGGAAATAAAAGCAATCTCACCGGACATAGACATGGTCTTCTACGACACAACAGGCAAACCCCCCGCAACGGTCGAGTGGGAGTAAGAATAGAAACGCTGTAAACCCGCATGGTTACTGGGTTTTTAGCATATCAAAACGGCAAATGATACCATTTTGATACTATCGTTATTATTCCCTAATGAATATTAGACAAAGAGAAAACCTCTTATCTAAACGCTTTAGTTTAGATAAGAGGTTTTTTGCTATATACAAAGGATATTTAAATAATCTCTATATTTCATCTGTAATAAAACGCCAACGCAAGCTATATGCAGTTATCCATGTACCTTCATATGATCTGTCAATTTTCTCAAGATAATCGTCACAAAAAAATACGGAAGCATCTTTTACATATAAAGAAGCGCCAAAAATAATTGAGTCATAATTATCTCCTGATGGACGCAAGTTAAGTGTAGTGACTCCCTCGAAAATCATTTCTATTGGCTGACACCATTGGCTTTCGAAACACATAGCAACTTTTCTAAGATCAGCTTTGGGATACATTGACTTATTGCTATCCACATAGGCTCCACTTATGTAATTAAGTTCTTTAAGTACAGAATCATGGAATCCTGATACTTGTTCCATTAAAGATTCAGCATCTTCTTGTGTTTCAATATAGTTCCAACCACATATATCAGAAGAAGCGATTTTGTTTTCGAAAATACTGTTTTTATATGGAATTGATTTCCCTTTTAGTAATTCAACCATTATTGACTTATTCTCATAAATCCATGAATATCCAAAAAAACTGAAAAACAACATATCCGAATCAAGAAGACCAGTAAAGTATTTCAACAATTTATTTACCGAACCGGATTTTATGTTCACCCATTCAGAGGGAATATCAGGAATTATAGTATTTATAAGCGCAGGGTGATTTTCGTTACTTTTATCAATAAAGTCAAAAAGTTTTATGTAACTTCCGCCATCGGAGGGAACCAGTAGTAACTGCTTTTCGTACCAACCCGTGTTAATTTTAGCGTACACTTCTGATTTGAAATAAGCATTTAGCGTACTGTCATAGGCTCGTACTTTCATAATAACTCTCCATTAATTATCATTTTTCTTTTCTTCCACTTTCTACTCGGCTCAAACTTACCACAATTATCGGTAAGTATACATGTTTTAAGTGTTGCGGTTTTTATATTTTTGGTTAGTCAAATGAGTGGCCATATACTTTTCGAATCTATGCTTTGATAAAAAGAAAATTATTCAGATAATTGGATATAATATACCTTATAAAGGCAGGTGACGGTAAATGAAAATTAAAAAATGCTTTATTTCATTAGGTATGGTTTCGGTGTTATTATTCGTTTTACATGATTTTCTCGGCATTATATTATGGAAGGGTTATAACCCCGCCAGAGATTTTATAAGCGGCTTAACCGCCGACGTATCTCCGTATGCAGGCTTATTGCGAATCATTTTATACATCTCTCTGATTTGTTTAGCCTTATTTGTTCTTACCTTAATCGAAAAATCAATAAATGAGCGCATTCATTTTCTATGCTTTGGTGCGATTCTATTACTGCTGATGGTTGTTGTATCAGTCACATTATTCGGTGCATTTCCGGCATCATTCAATTTTTTGGATCCCAAAAATCTGTTTCATGTTATTTTAACCATAATAATCATTGTGGTTTCATTAATTTCGCTTTTTGTAATAGCTATAGGTTTCACAAAACAAGAAGCGATGAGAAGAAAAGGGATTTTATTTTTAGTTTTATCTACGCTATATCTGCTTTTTAATCTATTGAATTTGTTGGCTATTTTAAATGGTATGACAAATATTTTAGGGTTGCTTGAAAGACTAAGCATATATACTTTGCAGATGTTTATCTTTGTACTTTCTTACGTTTTATTTAGGAAAAGAACCATTCAAAACCATAATAGCTGATATATCAGTCACACGAACTAACTGATTTATAATGTCAGTTAGTTCTTTTTATGCTGATTTTTAATAATCAGGCTTATTTTTTGATTTTGTTTTACAGCGAACAATTAATCCTATAACGATTTGAATGATACTAAGTCCAAGCGGAATAAAAATCACCTTCCAAAGATCGAAAACAGTCAATTCGGTTACTATAGCACATAGAATACCGAAGAAAAAAATCACCAACAAAATTGCAGAATAAATCGCAATTAAAATTCTTAGTATAATTTGAACCAAAATGCTTAAAGTTTTTTTAGGTAATATCCACTGCATTATTGAAAACCAACCGTCAAATAAAAAATCAATTATAAATTCCAAAGGTAATAATAAAAAACGCATTGATTACTCCCGTTATATAAAAACTTCAGTCTACTATATCCTTAAAAGTTTAAAACTGGCGACTGCCAATAGTAAAGCGTGATACCAAGGCTTTTTGAGGTGCTCTGGTACCAATCGTGGTGCATATGGGGAGGGAAATCGTTGTATTTAACGTCGTCGCCATACTCTGATAAATTGATGCATGACATAGCGAATGAAGCAAAACCATCACCATTTGTACTTATGATTATGTGTCTGCCGTGCTTTGCCACAGTAGTGCGATGGCGAACTTTCCAAAAATCAACATCCTCTTGCGGCAATTCGGGAGAAAGTTCGATACTCTCTCTTTTATAAGGCTTCTGTTCTACTGCAGCTACTATTTCTTTCGCTTTAAATTGTGATGTGCAATAATTAGCAAGGATTAGACCTTTATACTGTTGTTCGTCAAAGTCGCATTTATAGTAGTTCGTGTGTTTGAATTCAAACGGTAAATAAATAATCTCATCTTTACTCAACGAAATACCAAGCGAAAATAGCTCCGCCAAAACTGAATATCCTGTACCGTTTGATATAATGTAATAATACCCCAATCCGTTGGTTGCAAGAGTTGTGTCGGGGTTCAGAAAACACGGTGATAATATCTTTATTTCTCGCTGTCCGTGAAAGACAATATTGCTTTTCTCAAGTTTCAATAAATTTAACTCCTAAACTGCCAGCGAATTATTCTAACAACCCGATCATTTATTGATACAGCTCGTTTTTAACGGGTAATCGCTGCAATTAACACCTTCGCCTATTCATTATACAAAAAAGTAATAATAAGTCAACACATATAAAAAATAAAAATTCATGTTATACATAAATTAATCTACCACAAGTTAAAAAGGAGATTGGTAGGGCGTGAGACAGTGTCCCATTGTTGTTCCAATTATTAACTACTTGCTTTATTATGCTGTTTTATATATAATAGTACTGCATTTACCTTTTCTCCGAGGAGCGTAGAACATGGAACGGAATATTAAAAAGGGCATCGCACTTGCGCTGATTGCTGCAGCGCTTTATGCGGTTAATGCGCCTTTTTCAAAAATATTACTTGAATATATGCAACCGACCTTGATGGCCGGGTTTTTATATCTTGGCGCAGGAATAAGTGGAATTTTTATTGCTCTTGGACGAAAGGTGCGAAAAACCCAGTCATCAGATGCAAAACTGACAAAGACAGAATTGCCGTACACCATCGCTATGATAGTTCTTGACATCGCAGCTCCGATATTTCTTCTGATTGGCCTAAGGGCAACAACGGCAGCGAATGCTTCGCTTCTAAACAACTTTGAAATTGTAGCAACTGCTATTATCGCATTGATGATATTTAAGGAGAAAATCAGATTTCGGCTTTGGCTCGGAATTTTATTTATCACAATTTCATGCGCGGTCCTATCTTTTGAGGATTTATCAAGCTTTCAGTTTTCATATGGTTCGCTGTTCATTCTTCTCGCAGCGATTTGCTGGGGCTTTGAGAATAACTGCACAAGAAAAATATCTTCCAAAGACCCACTACAGATCGTTATGTTAAAGGGTGTTTTTTCAGGACTTGGATCCGTCGTAATCGGGCTTTTTATCGGTGAAAGATTGGGAGCAGCTTGGAGTGTAGTTGCTGTTCTCGCTGTCGGTGTTGTAGCTTATGGTCTTAGCATCTTTTTTTATGTCCATGCACAGCGTTTACTCGGCGCGGCAAGGACGAGCGCGTATTACGCGGTCGCGCCGTTTATCGCTACTATGCTTTCACTTACGATACTAAGAGAGATGCCAACTATATCATATTTTGTCGCACTCGGGCTAATGATGATCGGTGCTTGGCTTGCATCGCAGGACAAGCCGCTGTTTCGAAATTAAGCGGCGGCAAGCAACAGTCGCTTTTTTGGTTTTCATAAAGCGATGCTTTCATCGCTCATTTTAGCAATTGAGTTGTTAGTATGCTAAAAGCTGTGACGGAGGGCAGCCGTCGCATTTTTTCAGATCTCTTAAGCTTCATTTTGCTAAAAATGGCTAAAAGTCAAGCTATGACAAGCTATATTTAGGTTTCTGAATATAGAAACGGCACTTTCACAGCCGCTTTTGCTAATTGTTAAAAATATGTTAAATAACAAAAATACTATTGCATTTTATCGCTCAAAGCATTACAATAGTCATAAAGATTAGCAATCGAGCTTAAAGAGTGCTAAATAATTAAAATGAAAATATAGGAGGAATTTACATGAAACTAAAGCCATTAGCAGACAGAGTCGTCATTAAAATGGTTGAAGCGGAGGAAACAACAAAGAGCGGTATCATCCTTACCGGCTCCGCAAAAGAAAAACCCCAGGTTGCGCAGGTGGTTGCAGTTGGCCCCGGCGGAAATGTTGACGGCAAGGAAGTAACTATGCATGTCAAACCCGGAGACAAGGTTATTACAAGCAAGTATTCGGGAACCGAGGTTAAATGCGACGGTGAAGATCTGATTGTTGTTCGCCAGAGCGATATTCTCGCGGTTGTTGAATAAAAGAGCTTCGCAATTAATTATAATATAAACATCTGAAAGAGAGGAATCAAATTTATGGCAAAAGAAATTCTTAATGGTGTTGAAGCCCGCGAAGCTATGATGCGCGGCGTTGATACACTTGCTAATACAGTTAAAATCACCCTCGGACCGAAGGGTAGAAACGTTGTTCTCGACAAAAAATTCGGCTCACCCCTTATCACAAACGATGGTGTTACCATCGCAAAAGAAATCGAGCTTGACAACGCTTTTGAAAACATGGGCGCACAGCTTGTAAAAGAAGTCGCTACAAAGACAAACGACGCTGCTGGTGACGGTACTACTACCGCAACACTTCTCGCGCAGGCACTCATTCGCGAAGGTATGAAGAACGTTGCAGCGGGCGCAAACCCGATGATTATCAAGAAGGGTATTACAAAGGCAGTTGACGCAGCTGTTAAAGCTCTTGTTGAGAACTCGAACAAAGTCAACGGCTCTGAAGATATCGCAAGAGTCGGTACAGTTTCCGCAGGTGACGAAGTTATCGGTAAACTTATCGCTGACGCTATGGAAAAAGTAACCGCTGACGGTGTTATCACAGTTGAAGAATCCAAATCAGCTGACACCTACTGCGAAGTTGTTGAAGGAATGCAGTTCGACCGCGGCTACATCTCACCCTACATGGTAACGGACACCGAAAAGATGGAAGCTGTCCTTGATGACGCTCTCGTCCTTATTACAGATAAAAAGATTTCAAATATACAGGAAATTCTCCCTCTGCTTGAGCAAATTGTTCAGACTGGCAAGAAGCTCGTTATTATCGCTGAAGATGTAGAAGCTGAGGCTCTTTCCACACTCATCGTCAACAAAATCAGAGGTACTTTCACATGCGTTGCAGTCAAGGCTCCCGGCTTTGGTGACAGACGCAAAGATATGCTCAAGGATATCGCAATCCTCACAGGTGGCGAAGTTATCTCCGAAGAGCTTGGTCTTGAGCTTAAGTCCGCTACAATCGAAATGCTCGGACGCGCAAGACAGGTGAAAATCAACAAAGAAAATACAATCATCGTCGGTGGTGCAGGCGATTCAAGTGCAATCAAGGCAAGAATCGGCCAGATCAAATCTGCAATTGATGTTTCAACAAGCGATTTCGACCGTGAGAAGCTCCAGGAAAGACTTGCTAAACTCTCCGGCGGCGTAGCCGTACTCAAAGTTGGCGCTGCTACTGAGACAGAGATGAAGGAAAAGAAGCTCCGCATCGAGGACGCTCTCAACGCTACAAAGGCAGCTGTTGAAGAAGGAATCGTAGCAGGTGGTGGTGTTGCATACGCAAACGCTATACCCGCAGTTGCAAAGCTCGTTGAATCCAACGATGGCGACGAGCGTACAGGTATCAAGATTGTGCTTCGTGCACTTGAAGAACCGATCCGCCAGATCGCTGAAAATGCAGGCTTTGAAGGCTCCGTTATAATGGATAAGATCAAAGCAAGCGGAAAAGTTGGTTACGGCTTCGATGCTTACAATGAAGTGTTTACCGATATGATCGAAAGCGGTATCGTTGACCCGACAAAGGTTACACGCTCCGCACTCCAGAACGCTGCTTCCGTCGCAGCGATGGTCCTCACAACCGAGGCTGTCGTCGCAGACAAGAAGGAAGAAAACGCAGGCGCAGCTGCAGCTGCTGCAGGCATGGGCGGCGGAATGGGCGGAATGTACTAAACCGTCTAAGATAACAAAATGCCGTGTGGTTAAAAACCGCACGGCATTTTTAATGGAATTTAATAAAATCTATAATTTGCTATGACCTTGCCTAATATAGTAACATCGCAGACGATTATCGGCTTCATTGTGGAGTTTGCGGGTTGGAGTCTGAACATACCGTTTTCACGGTAGAAGTATTTGACTGTCGCTTCGTCCTCTATCATTGCAACGACGATGTCGCCGTTTTCTGCGAATTGTCGGCTCTGTACTATCACAATATCGTCTTGGAGTATACCGGCTTCGATCATACTTTCGCCGATAACCTTAAGAGCAAAAAGCCCATCGGAGGAACCGGACATTGCTGCTGGAAAATCGACATAACCCTCGTAATTTTCAACTGCGAGTATAGGCGCTCCGGCTCTAACCTGACCGAGAATCGGAACTCTGAGCATCCGTTCGTTTTTTAGTCGCTGGTCGCTTGTTAGTCTGATAGCACGACTCTTGCCGTCGTCTTTGGTCAGATAACCTTTTGACACAAGCCTGTCGATGTAAGAATGCACGGTGGAAGTCGATTTGACTGAAACCGCCGCACATATATCCCTGATTGAGGGCGGGAACCCTTCGCGCTCGATATTGTCGCGGATATACCTATATATCTTTTCTTCTAAATTGTTCAGCTCTCTCATCTGCCGTTCCTCCTTTCGAATAATTTACTGTTTTACATTATAAGAGCAATCTGGTTTCTCGCAGCCTTTTACAATCGCATCAAATAGCTCGTCAGCTCGTTCTTGTTTTTCGGAAAGATAAAGATAGCCAAACAGAACCTCAAGTCCCGTCGCTCTTCTGTACTCGCCAACAGTAGCAGCTCTTGGAGCTTTTGCTGAGTTTAAATTTCTGCCTGATTTATAGATAGCAAGCTCTGTTTCCGACAGCATTGGTGTTATTATGTCAACTGCTGCACTCTGAGCGCAAGCCGTCACGAAAACACGTGCTTTATCGTTGAGAGTGGAGGCTTTGACATCTCCGTTTCCGACAATATATTTTCTTACAAGTATCTCATAAACCGCATCTCCGAGATAGGCGAGAGCTGCGGGGCTGTAGTCTGGTAGGTTAAAATCGGGCTTTCTTACTGCTTCTTCCACATTGTACCCTGTGCGGTGTCCTCAAGGGTTATTCCGCGTTCCTTTAGCTCGTTTCTAATGCTGTCTGCAAGGGCGTAGTCTTTGTTTTTCTTAGCTTGCGCTCTGCGGGCGATTGCATCTTCTATATATTTTTCTTCGTCATCATTGGTGTTAGATGGTTTTTCAAAGCCAAAAAGCTCAAGCAGCTCAAAGAAAGTCTTTGATGCTGTTTCAAGATATTTTGCGCTTAGAGTTTCTTCAGCAAGCATGCTGTTTATATCTCTTGTTATCTCAAACAGTGCAGCGATAGCGTCAGCTGTATTGAAATCGTCGTCCATTGCATCAATAAAGCTCTGTTTCTTTTCTGCAATAAAAGCAAGGGAGGTATTTTCAGCATCCGATAACGGAACTGTTTTATCCGCTCTCGCTTCATTAAACAAGATCAAATCAGCGCAGTTATGCAGTCTTGTTAGTGCTGACTTTGCTTGTTCAAGAATTTCTTCAGAAAAGTTAATCGGCGTTCTGTAATGGGAAGCGAGGAGAAAATATCGTATCGGCAGATAACCGAACTGTTTCGCAGCATCTCTTACCATAAATGAGTTGCTGCCGGATTTGGACATTTTCTTGTTGTCAACATTTATAAAGCCGTTGTGCAGCCAAAATCTCGACATAATATGGCCCGTTGCACATTCGGACTGAGCGATTTCGTTTTCATGGTGGGGGAACATCAGGTCTGCTCCGCCGCAGTGGATATCGATCTCTTCGCCGAGGTATCTGTAGACCATTGCTGAGCATTCGATATGCCAGCCCGGTCTTCCTTCTCCCCAAGGTGAGGACCAGCTGATTTCGCCCTCCTTCTTCGCCTTCCAGAGAGCGAAGTCCATAGGGTTGTTTTTTACTTCATTGACATCGATTCTTGCTCCGGCTTCAAGCTCTGCAATTGGCATATTGCTGAGTTTACCGTATTCATCGAAGGATTCAGCGCTAAAATAAACATCTTTTTTTCCGTCATCACTGGTGGAAACATAGGCATGACCTTTATTTATAAGCTCTTCGATTATTTTTATGATTTCTTCGATGTTTTCTGTAGCTCTCGGGTGATATGTTGCAGGGCGGATTCCAAGCCCTCCAGCATCAGTAAAATATTCTTTTATAAATCTGTCGGCGACTTCGGAAACACTTGCGTTGTCCAAAGCAGCTCTTTTAATCATTTTATCGTCAACATCGGTGAAGTTTTGAACGAAAATAACCTTATTGCCACGATATTCAAGATATCTGCGGAGCATGTCGAAAACGACAAAGCAGCGAGCATTGCCCACATGAAAATAGTTATAAACAGTTGGTCCGCAAGCATACATGCGAACCGTTTTATCTTTTATGTGAAAATCTTCTTTTGATCTCGTCAAAGAATTATATAGCTTCATGAATAATGTCCTTGTATTGCTTTATTTAGAGGGGTCAATAAGATGCCAATAGGCCTTGATGTAATTCATACCGCTGTGGACAGTGAGGTAGACCGACAGCGCGATGCCGATATAGCTGAGAAGATGGTATTTTGTGAATATATCAAGTTCTGGCCCGAACACAATCGGCTCTAAAAGGATTATGATGACGGTTATAGACTGTGTCATCGTTTTAGCCTTGCCAAGGAAGTTTGCAGGGATAACGATACCGCTGTCGCTTGAAGCAAGCAGCCTTATTGAGGTGACCGCAAATTCGCGGAATACGGTGATAATCGTTGCCCATACCATAATTCCTGCCATAACCTTATCTTCAAGTGTCATACAGAAGCAGAGGAATGCGCCGATTATCATGATTTTATCTGCGAGGGGGTCGAGAAATTTACCGAAGTCGGTGATTTGTCCTGTGCTTCTCGCTATTTTACCGTCAAAAAGGTCGGTTAGCGCAGTCAAGATAAAGAGCGCTGCTGCTATGATATTGGACCAGGTCGGTCCGAAAGGTCTGTATAGTATGAATATCATGAAGAACGGGACCATGATAATCCTTGCTACTGTTAGTTTGTTGGGCAGATTCAGCTTCATTGAAAATCATCCTTCCGATTCACACACTTATTTCACTTTACCAAGTAAATCGTAATCAAAAACTTCTGTTATTTCAACATCGACAAAAACACCTTCTTTAAGCCTTCTGGGAGATGAGAAGAACACCTTCCCGTCGATATCGGGCGCGTCAGCAAAGCATCTTCCAAAATAGCTTTCAGCTACTTCGTCATACCCTTCGCAAATTACCTTCAGAGTTTTACCAATCAAGCTTTCGTTGAATGCTGTGTGAATCCTGAGCTGTTCACGCATCAGTATATCTCTGCGGCGTTCTTTTGTCTTTTCGCTGACTTGAGATTCAAAATCATAGGCGGGAGTGCCTTCCTCGCGGGAATATGAGAAAACGCCAAGCCTTTCAAAGTTACCTTCTTTAACAAATTCATGCAGCAAGTTGAAATCATCCTTTGTCTCGCCGGGGAAGCCGACGATTAGGGAAGTTCTGAGTACAATGCCGGGGACCTTTTCACGGAGCTTTGAGATAACCTCTCGTATCTGCTTTTCGTCGCTGCGGCGATTCATACGCTTAAGGACAGGGTCGGAAATATGCTGAATCGGCATATCGATATATTTTACAACCTTTTTGTTGTTTGCTATGACATCAATTAGAGAATCGGTTATTTTATCGGGGTAACAGTATAATATTCTTATCCATTCGATGCCCGGTATGCTTGAAACTTCTGTTATCAAACTGTCGAGAGCGTAGGAGCCGTAGATATCTTCACCGTAGCGGGTTGTATCCTGTCCCACAAGACAGATTTCTTTAACACCAAGCTCTGCAAGTTGTTTTGCTTCTTCAACAACCTCAGACATCTGCCTGCTGCGGAATTTTCCTCTGATTGAGGGTATAGCGCAGTAGGTGCAGCGGTTGTCGCAGCCTTCTGATATTTTAATATATGCAAAATGCTCCGGTGTCGTAACAACTCTGTCACCGCTGAGAGGTGCATTTTCGGGTGCGTCTAAGGCGACATACTTCTCGCCGTTGTAGACGGCTTTGACTGCCTCGACAATATTACTCCATGAACCCGTGCCCAATGCTGCGTCAACTTCGGGCAGTTCTTCGAAAATCTGTTCACGGTATCTCTCTGCAAGACATCCGGTGACTACAATACCTTTGAGGGATTTGTTCTTTTTGAGCCATGCGACATCGAGAATCGTTTCGATCGCTTCTTCCTTCGCGCTTTGGATAAATGCGCAGGTGTTTACAACCGCGACATCGGCTTCGATATCCTCCGCGACGAGTTGCAATCCTGCTTCGTTTATGTTGTACATCATTCTTTCGGTGTCGATAAGGTTTTTCGGACAACCGAGAGAAACAAAAGAGACTTTAATTGCCATCGTATACCAACTTTTTATTAGTTTTTAATACATATAGAATATCACAAACACTGCTTTCTGTCAATCGAACATGATTTCCTCATCGCTGTCGTCTTCACAGTAGTTATCGAGAGCGGATTTTATCTCACTGCCGTCATATCCCATACCTCGAAGATAAGCATAAGCCTTACGCTTATCGAAAGTTTTGTTGCGGAATTTCTTATCAAGAAGAGCCGAAATATTCTCCTGCTTTTCGTCTTCCGGGACTGATAGCTCTTCGAGGGCAGCGGAAATATCTTCTCTGTTATAACCTTTTTTGAACAGTTCGGCGGAGATACGGGATTTCCCGTATCGTTTCTTTGTAGCGTACAGTTCCGCGTATCTTTTTGCTGTATCGGCATCGTTCAGATAACCGATCTTTTCGAGGTTGTCAAGAGAGGCATTAATTGCATCGTCCGAAAAATTACGACGGAGCTTTAAGAATAGTTGCCGCCTTGAAGTGGTGGTTCGTCCCACTGCCGAGAGCGCTTTTTTCATACAGCGCAGCTTCTCGTCCCTGAAGGCTATCTCGCCAAGCAGCTCATCGCTAAGCTCAAGTTCTTCTGCAAGAGACAAAGAGCGCATATCGTTAAGTGTTACGATGTAGTTTTCGCCATTTATCAGCAGCTCGGCTTCGTCACGGTCGTAATGTTTCGTCAGCTTTTCAAGCAGCGGCATTTAAAAATCCTCTGCAAATTCAGACGGAATCAGATCGTCGTCAGATTCAGAACTACTTACTGCGCCGGTTGTCTCAGCGAGCTTTACTCGTATTTTTGCTTCGATTTCGTCAGCGATCTTTTGATCAGACTTAAATAGAGCCTTAACTGCATCCTTGCCTTGACCAATACGCTGACCATCATATGAATACCAAGAACCGCTCTTTTCCAGTATCCCTAAATTAGCTCCAAGCTCTATAATTTCGCTTTCTTTTGAAATTCCAACGCCATAAATGATGTCGAATTCCGCTACTTTAAAGGGAGGAGCGACTTTGTTTTTTACAACCTTGCATTTTATGTGGTTACCGATTATATCTGTACCGGATTTTATCTGTTCGCTACGCCTTACATCAAGTCTGACGGAAGCGTAGAATTTCATTGCTTGACCGCCGGTGGTTGTTTCGGGGTTGCCGTAAACGACACCGATTTTCATACGGAGCTGATTTATGAATATAATTATACAGTTAGATTTCGATATAGCACCGGATAACTTACGGAGAGCTTGAGACATCAGCTTTGCATGCGCGCCCATCTGCGCTGCACCCATGTCTCCGTCAATTTCGTTTTGAGGAACGAGAGCTGCGACAGAGTCGATTACAACGATATCAATCGCACCGGACCTTACGAGTGCCTCGCATATTTCGAGTGCCTGCTCACCGCTGTCGGGTTGTGAAACAAGCAGATTGTCTATATTTACACCAAGGGCTTTTGCGTAGACTGGGTCAAGAGCGTGTTCAGCATCAATGAATGCAGCTTCGCCGCCCTGCTTTTGTACTTCGGCGATTGCGTGAAGTGCGATTGTTGTTTTACCGGAGGACTCGGGCCCATAAATTTCAGTGATTCTGCCCTTAGGGATGCCGCCGATACCAATTGCTAAGTCGAGAGAGAGGGAACCGGTGGACACTGCTTCAACCTTCATTTTTGCGTTCTCACCGAGACGCATAACAGAGCCTTTTCCGTATTTTTTTTCAATTTGCGACAAAGCGGTTTTAATAGCGGTTTTCTTGTCATCCATTTTAGTCTACCATCCTTATTATATTATAGTAATTTTTATGTAAGTTTAATTCTGGTGCGATTTTTGCAAGAGCATATTTCGAACAAAGGTTGATTAGATATATCTTAGCTGACCTTCACAAAAGCGAAGCTTTTGCGGGGGGCCACTCCAAATCAAGTGGAAGGTAAAATTTTTATATCTAATTGCCCTTCACAAAAGCGAAGCTTTTGCGGGGGCTCACTAAAAAGCAAGTGAAAGGTAAAATTGTTATATCTAATTGACCTTCACAAAAGCGAAGCTTTTGCGGGGGTATGCCGCTGTGGGATTCTTTAACAGCTAACGCAAGCGCATACCCTCGAACTTTTGTTCCTATATCTAAATATAACACAGCCGCCGCGGTATGTCAACTAAAATGTTGTCGTACCTCGGTTTTTAACCGTTTAATTTACACAAATTTAGATTGAGATATTTCTAAAATATTAGTTACATTAATAAAATATATACATTGACAGGTGAGGTATCTTATGTTATTATTGTATCGTTGATAAACAAAGAGAAACGGAGGTTGAAATTATTGTCTATAGCAGCAGACCTTATAAGAGGTCACACCGACACAATAATTCTCGCCCAACTTCTCGGTGGTGACAGTTATGGTTATAAAATTAACAAAGCCATATTCGAACACACAGACAACAGTTATGAACTCAAGGAAGCTACTTTGTACACCGCTTTCAGGCGACTTGAAGAAGCTGGATTTATAAATTCATACTGGGGTGACGAAAACACTGGCGCGAGAAGAAGGTACTACACAATAACCCAAAGCGGACGAACGGAGTATAAACGCTTAAAAAGCGAATGGGAATCGGCGAAAACAATAATCGACGGTCTTATTAATCTTGGCAGCGAACAAAAGCTACAAAATGATTTTGGAAAGGATGAAGAACAGTGAACAACAAACTACGCGCATATATGGATGAGCTTTTTTCCGATGCTCCGGTCAATAGAAAGACAGTGGAACTCAAGGAAGAAATGCTGCGCAATCTGACCGACAAATATAACGACCTTATCACTGAAGGGAAGACGGAGGAAGCAGCTTACAATATCGCAGTTGCAAGTGTCGGCGATATAAGTTCCCTCCTTGAAGAACTCAACCGCGACAAAAACACCTTATCGTCATACGATAACACTCCCGAAAAAAGAAAACATGCTCTTCTTACTGCAATCTCTGTATCACTTTACATTTTAGCGATTATACCTATTTTCATCTTACAAGATGAAAGAGGACTTATCGCGATGTTTGCAATTGCTGCAGTAGCTACCGCTATTATCATCTATTCATCGATGACAAAACCCCGTTATGAGAAACTTGATGAAACCCTTGTCGAGGACTTCAAAGCCTGGAAAGCTCAGTCAACGGAAAGCAACGAGCTTTATAAAGCCATAACCTCGCTGCTGTGGACTGCAACGACAGTAATTTACATTGTTGTGAGTTTTAAAACCGGAGCATGGCATATCACTTGGCTTATATTCCTTATCGCAAGCGCAGTCGGAGCTGTCATAAAGGCAGTCTTTGATCTGTTAAAGAAGAAGTAAGAAAGGATCAAACATTATGGATAATACTACAGTAGCCATTATAAAAATTGTTGCCTTTTCCCTTATTGCTCTAATCTTGATCGGAATTTTAATAGCTGTTTTAATCTTTAACAAATGGTTTCCTTTCAGCATAAATATTGGCAGCTTTGTCGGAGGGTACACATACGCGGACTCTGAACTTTATTCTATGGGTAATGCAGAGATAAGCCTAGAGGGCATTAGAAAGCTCGAAATAGATTGGGTAAGTGGAAGCGTTGAAGTCAAATCCGGCACCGGTAACAAAATAACAATTTATGAAACCGACAGTGAAAGCCTTGACGACGAATATAAGCTCAGATATCTTGTCAAAGATGGAACCCTTTACATCCGCTTTATTGCACCGCAAAATATATCTGTAAAGCTTCCTGCGAGCCATACAAAGCGTCTTACGGTGACTCTTCCGGAGAGCATACAAAAGCTTGACAACTTTACTCTTAACACAGTTTCAGCAGATTGCAATATAACCGGTATATCATCTGATAAGGTTAAAGCAAACAGCGTTTCAGGGACTATATCTGCTGAATTAATCGATAAAGCTTCATCCTTCCAAGGAGGGACTACAAGCGGCGAGATGTTCTTGAGCTTGGATTCCGAAAAGGTAAAGCTGAACACCGTCAGCGGAAACATAACCGTCGAAGGTGAACTTGTTGAGGTTGATGCAGAAAGTGTATCAGGTGAAATCACAATTAATTCAGAAGGTAAACCGTCGGAAATTGATGTAAACACAGTTAGCGGTGATGTAGTTATCACGATGCCTGAGGATACGGGCTTTAATGCGAAGCTTGGCACTGTCAGTGGTGATTTGAACTGCAATTTCCCTGTTACAACCTCAAAGAAAAACAATATCACCCACGGAGACGGAGCATGTGATATTGACATTGACACAGTCAGCGGTGACCTTTCTATAAGGAAAAAATAATCAGGAACAAAAGGGGCTGCTATGGTACAGCCCCTTATAGTCATCCGATTTTTCGTTGGAAAGTTAACTTTTTGAGGAGCTGTTTTACGTTCTGCTATTTTGGTTATTAAAAAAGGTTGTTGCAAGCTCATAAACCGAACTTGCGACAACCTTTTGTTAGTTCTTTTTTACGGTAGAATCTGTTATCTTTTCTTTACAACAACTACGGTGCCTGCGAGAGCGACTACAAATAAAACAGCGAGGACGATTATTCTGCTGTCACCGGTATCGGGGGTTTCAGACTGGCTTTCACCGTTATCGGAGGTTTCAGACTGGCTTTCAATCGGGACAACTGTTTTGGATGTTGTGTCTGTTACGCCTTCGATATACGGAGTCAGGTAGGAATATGTTACGTAATCTGCATTGTTAGTTATGTGGGCATAGGTTTCGTCGACCGGATAATTGGCGATGATAATAGCATTGGCAGGGTCAACACCAACGAGGTGATAAAGGTCGCCCACCTGGACACTTGCAAGAACTGTGCCCCAAGCTTGCTCTTTGTCGTTGATAAAGTTCGGGCAATCTTTATAAGGAATCCCCTGCATGTTGTTGGAGTCGTAATACCATTCGTCGCCAGTTGCGGAAGCGAAAAGTTCAGGCCAGTTGTTACCGCCGTTAGCTTCGACAACAAACTGGTTATCACCGATGGTCCAGTCCGGGCCGGTTCCGCCGGCGGGGAAGGTTTCAATCGCTTTATAAGCGCCGGTCTCGGAGTCGAGTTCAAAAAGAACAGCGGTTCTCCAAGCTGAATTGAACGTACCGGTCGTCTGGATTCCTACGACGCCCTCAAATTCGATGTTGTTGGCGAGCATAAGTCCGATGTCTCCGGTGGTGTTAGCAGGATCGTAATCAGGAGCCGTGAAAGCGGCGGCAACCGAAAAGCTTAGCATTAAGAAGAGGGTCATAACAAGTGCTGTGACGAGCGATAATTTCTTTTTCATATTAATTCTCCTTTTATTAGTCAAAAGAATGAAAATCTTTTGTAAATAATATTATACACTTTCAAAACCTCTTTGTCAACACAAACTCTCTTTTTTGACAGCTAATTCTGCTAAATAAATTGTGCTTTTGAGTATATATTGTTCATGGAAAATACAGCTTCTTTTCGTTTGATGCACGTTTTTCTTTGGCATCTATTAATTGTATCAAACCATAAACTGAATTTGCTACAATATTTTTTATATTGCCATAACTACTTTTGTGTTTTCATCTACTATCGCGTTCATTGTGTCGAGGTTTTTGAGCACGCTTTCAGCAAGCTTAAGCTGACATTTCGCGCGGGCGAGATTGTGGTCGGAATAGGTTTTCTTGAAATAGATATCGCCGTTTAGGTAGTCTGTCATAAACCTGACTGAAAGCTCCGTCGCCATAACAAAAACACTATAGGCGAGGTATTCTTTTTCAGTATGAGTAAGGGACTCGCCTAGTGGGGTTAGGAATCCTTCTGTGTAGGCTTTAAATTTTCTGATGTCGATTTTAACGCTATCAAGATCTCTCGAATCCTCCGCCGCAGTGCTACAGATATACCGAGCTCCGTCTCCAAAGTCGTGCATTATAATGCCGGGCATAACAGTGTCAAGGTCTATAACGCAGAGAGCTTTTTTTGTGTCTTCGTCAAGCATTACATTGTTACATTTAGCGTCGTTGTGAGTAACCCTGTAGGGTATCTTGCCCTCAAGCGTCATATTTGAAAGCAGGCAAGCCTTATCTTCAAGTTCGAGCAGCGCTTCCACTGTGTCGTGTGCAGCCGCCATTCTTTCGTGGTTAGCATTCCTAATCGCTTTTTTGAAGTCTAAGTATCTTGACGGGGTGAAATGGAAGTTGGGGATAGTCTCATAAAGAGTCTCAGCAGGGAAGTCGGCTAAGTCCGCTTGAAATTTACCGAATGCATGACCTATTTCGCGTATAATTTCAGGGTCGTTAGTTTGATCGACAACGATTGAATTTTCTATATAGCGGCTGATTCTCCAATAGCTTTCAGCACCGGAGTCGTTTGTGTCTAAGAAGTAGTATTTATGGTCGCTTGTGGGATAGAAGGTCATATATGAACGACTTCCTTGCATACCGGATGTTATGTACTTACTTTTAATGAAGTCAGTGATTCGTTCAATATTGCTCATCACCTTTTCAGGGTCCTTAAAAACGCTGATATTGAGTCTTTGGACGATGAACTGTCTGTCTTTTTGCCCCTTACGGAATTCAACCCAATAGCTGTCATTAATTAGCCCATTGGTTATTTGCCGCCAATCGATACAGTCGCCTTCTACCATAAATTTTCTGCAGATTTCAATAAGTTTGTCTCTCATCACAATACTCATTCCGCCGCAAAGCGGCTTTTTTAGTTCTGAGCGCAAATTTCACGCTTCATCAGCCGGATAAACAACGCCGATTTGGCGCCTTATCTCGTCGAGCACTTTTATTCCCTCGGCTGATAGGGAAAGGGTGTTTACTTTCGGTTCTTTGTTTTCGAGATAGCATCTGATAAACTCTTCGATTTCATAACACATGCTATCTTCACGCTGTGTAAAATTAAGCTTTTCTCTACTTCCGTTTTTGTAAACGATTTCTATATTCTCAGGTATATTAAATCTGTCAATGACCATTGTCCCATCTTCGCCCTGTATCTCACATGGAAGGTACGAGTCCGACACCTTCGAGAACAGCAATGAAGCGACAAAGTCGTCGTATTGCATAATAACCGCATCCGTCGCATCGACACCACCGGGTACGATCGCACCGACAGATTTGACTAAGGTCGGTACGCCGAACATATAGAGCACCGGATAAATGCAGTAGACTCCGAGATCTACCGCCGCACCACCCGAAAACTCCGCTTTAAAGGTGTTGACATTTTCGCCTCTTAAGTGAGCGTCATATCTTGACGAATACTTTGAAAACACAGCAAAAACACTGCGAATTCGCCCAAGTTTGCGCAGGTTATCCCTGACCGCAAGGAGACCGGGCATCAGCATTGATTTATAGGCTTCCATTAACAAAACGCCTTTTTTCTCAGCGCAGCTTCTCATTTCAGTGAATTCCCCAAAATTAGACGCTATCGGCTTTTCGCAAAAAACTGCTTTTCCATGTTCCATAAAGAGAATCGACTGGAGTGCATGGTGTGAGTTAGGACTGGCTATATAAACGGCGTCTATAAGTGGATCGGACGCCATTTCCTCAAGGTTAGAGTAATGTTTTACTGCACCGTGTTTTTCGGAAAAGTTTTTGGCACGGTCCGTATTTCGTGAATAAACAGCGTAAATCTCAATTTCGCTAAAGGTTTTTGCTGTTTCAATAAATTCTTCGCAAATCCAGCTTGTGCCGATGGTTGCGAAGCGAATTTTATTTTTATTTTGCATTTTTAGCATCTTTCGGGGGCCGGATGTAATTTACCCTTCTATTTTATTAGATAGTTTTGCATTTGTCAACCCCGTTTTGACAATTATCTTCAAAAATATGGGAAAAATTAAAGAAATTTTGACTTTAGTCAGTTGCCTCGAGCAAATATTTTATTGTTTCGAGTACGATGTTCTCATAAGGGGACATACCTATGTGGGAATCAAAGGCAATTTCTTGCGCAAATTCAACCTCGGCACTTTTTCCAAAGGCAAGCACAGCTCTTGGAACCTCATCGGAATCCTTACCATCCACCGGGGATATGCCCGTACTTGACAGCGTAAAATCGCAGGACGAGCTCATACCGCAGAGCAGGGCATGTTCTGCTTTGATTTCTTCGCTTTTTGAAAAGCCTTCGTGGTAAAGCAGATACTTTGTATCGCATGAAAAAGAGGGAAGCCGCTTCAGCTCCCCAACTGCTGTGATGATGTAGTGGGTGTTCTCCTTAGGAGATGAATAAATCTCCGCGTTTATAACAGACGATGCTCTCTGCGTAAATTGTTTCCCAAAACCGACTAACAGCACTTTTTCCATACTTATTTAATTCCTTTACTATCCTTCGAATTTATGTATACTCTTCAACCTGGTCCCTGGGTGCCTGCGGTGTCAGCGGGTATATCGACATTGTAGAGCAGGTCTTTTAGGGAAACGCTTGTGAGCTTTGCATTCACCGCTTCGGTCACAACTGTTATCAGCTTAGCCGATGATGTTCCGTCTATTCTGCCGATATCAACAAGAGAACCAGCTTCCGCTTTTCCGTACCTGCCTTCCGCGATATTGTACTGACCGAAAGCTGCCATTACACCAAAAAGTTGACCTGCTTTATCTTTTTCATTTACATATCTTATATACTTCGGGTATTTGCCGCATTTCTTATAAAAGTTGTCGTTGAGTTTGGCAAGATATCGCATCGCATCGGTTCTGTTCATAGCAGAAGTATCCTTTTCTATAAGATACCCCACTTCGTGAGAATATTTCATTATTTCCTTTATTGTATCGACATTTCCGTTAAAAAAGTTTTCTGATACGAAAAAAGTTATTTTGACATTCAGTCCATTTGCAACATCAAGAAAAGTGCGAAAGTCGGTCAACTGAGCACTTCCATCAAGAGAAGCGGTGATGGAGTAAATTTCTTTGTCTGTCGAGACGTTTTGAATCGGATTGAAAACAGCGAGATCGGTATCTTTATTATTGTCCCTAAAAAGCAAAATAAATACAACCGAAAACACAGCAAGAAAGGCTAAGAGCTTAATAATATTCTTGTTCCTGTGACGGAGGTTATAAACATAGAATTTCATAGCCGACTTTCCTTTCAATAAATATAGAGGAGTAAAGCGAAACTTTACTCCTTTGGAACAGCGCAAAACACTACTCCTCTAAAGCAAGGTGACACCTTACTCCTCTATTTTATTCGTGATGAAAGTGTTTTATGCACAAAGCGCGCTTTTAGTCCCAGCCCATTATTTCTGCTATCTTTTCGCTGAGAGCGGAGGCTCTCTTTTGATGTGCGGAAACATTCGGATGACCGTTTGCGCCACCCTCTTCGGCAGAGAAAACAGAGACGGTTTCGAGAACAAGAAAATAGGTATTGCCATATTCAGCGTTGAATTCATCTATAAGCTTTGAGAGATGGCCGTCATAGTAATTGCCCATCATGCCAAAGCACCAGAGAATTTTAGAGTCACGATATGTTTCCCTTAATGTTATAAGGAAGTTACGCGCTGCTTCAATAAATTTATCAGCTGTTACACCCATCCAAGCATCATTTGTTCCGAGATTGACAACAATAAGATCAGGTGTAAAATCGGAAGAATCCCAAGCGAGATTCAGCGAAGGAACGGCTGTGTTTATATAGGACGGAATTACATTATCAAAACTTCCGTCGAGGCTTTGATACACACCTCTACCCGATATGCATACGAAATGAGCATCAGCTGAAAACGAATCAGCAGCAAGAGCGGCGTATGTTTGAGTTCCATCTTGTTCATAGGTGTAAAAGGTCTTGTTGTCGGGCTTCCCGAGGTTGCCATAACCTGCGGTGATTGAATCGCCGAAGAAAAGTATCTTTCTTTCGGAAGCCGCCTGCGGTGGCAAAAGTTGAGGTTCCTTTGGCTCCGAGCTATAAATTGTTATATCACCCATTGTGACAGGTGTACCAGTGCTTTCGGTGACTTTTATGACTCTAATTGTGTGTTCACTGAAAGGCAGCGACTGCGCCAGAACTTGCCTACTGAAGCTTGTCAGCTCGTCGATTCGTCTTGGCTCGCCGTCATCTACATAAACGAGATAACAAGGGTTGTTATTTGCGGCGGCATTGACAGGCCCCATTTCCAGGTATGCGTCCGTGCCAGTAAAGGTGAATTCGATACCCGTGTTCGTCCAATCCATATACCAAAGATCGTTTTCACCCTGAGCTACACGGCCGATAAATTTGACATTCTCTTTTGTTATTGGTATAGTCTTTTCTGTAATCAAAATTGAAACCTCCGGATTGCTCTCGCTCGTATCAGATATGCTTTTTGTATCATCGCTGATACAACTGGATAAAATAATGTTTATCGTCAACAAAACCGATACAAGTAAAGCTGCTTTTTTTACACTGTTGAATTTTATTTCCATGATGTTAACCTTTCGCTTTTTATTATATTATAAGTGATTAAAAAAAGCGAGTACTAAGTCGGGATAATTCAATAAACTGAATGAAAATAAAAAATTGTTTAAAAATTAATATTTAATTATTGCTGTTTTAGTATTATAATGGTATAGGAATAGACGATAATTTTATCAATAATAAAAAACAACATAGAAGGATGAAGAAAAATGGCGCAAAAAAAGATGATTTTAGTTGAAACATCGGCAAGGCATGTTCATGTCACCGAAGCAGACCTCGAAATACTGTTTG
Organism: Eubacteriales bacterium; assembly: GCA_028705495.1. Classification (GTDB taxonomy): domain Bacteria; phylum Bacillota; class Clostridia; order Oscillospirales; family CAG-382; genus GWF2-38-85. The sequence goes on along the minus strand of JAQWDK010000014.1, from coordinate 27,042 downwards.
GTAAGGATCACAAACTTACACCGAAGAAGGAGCTTTCTCAACCCGGACAGTACGCATGCGTTGAGAGAGTTGACGTTGTCGGTCCGAAAAATACAATCAAGGGTGTAAGCATACTCGGCCCTACAAGAAAAGCAACTCAAATCGAAGTTTCCTATACAGATGCAAGAACACTCGGTTTAAACCCGCCAGTTCGTGAGTCGGGCAATATCACAGGATCCGCTCCTTGTAAAATTGTCGGACCTGCAGGTGAAGTTGAAGTTGCTGAGGGCGTAATAGTTGCACAGAGACATATACACATGACACCTAAGAACGCTGAGGAATTCGGCGTAAAAGATCAGCAGGTGGTTTCGGTTAAGGTAAACAGCTCACGCAGTGTTATTTTCTGCGATACCGTTATCCGTGTCAGCGAAAAGTTCGCACCGGCGATGCATATAGACACAGATGAATCAAATGCAGCCGCAGCTTTCGGTGAAATTTACGGCGAGATAATCACAGATTAACTTTATAACAAAAGACCGCGGTTATCCAGCCGCGGTCTTTTAATTTGGTGAAGATTACTCTATTGTGAAACCACTGAAATCGTAGATAGAAAAATCTGTTGTTTCGTAAATCATCACGTCATATACAGTGATACCGTCATAGAGGTACAGTGCATTACCTTGTTCGTCAAATATATAGAACACTTCTTTTTCGGTTGCGTCGTAATAATATTTTTCATAGACAACTTTTACACTGTCGACATAAGCGTAGCCAGAGGTTTTGAACTCTGCGTAATCGTTGAAGAGCATTACTTCAGGGAATTCGAGATCCTCTACCTCAGTTTTTTTCATTACGCTATTTTCAAAATCGACATCATACCAATTTTGTCCGTCATGATATAATGTGATACTGATTTCATTAAAGAAATCGTTTTTGAAATACATTATTTTTCCGTTATCAACATCGTACGATATCATACCACCGCTATTGGACATAGCAGAAAAACCGCCATTGCCATCAAATATAACGTCGTACTGCGATTCGAGAAGAGCGCCTTCTGTGTTGTATTCCGAAATCGTGTCAAATGAGACGATGCGATCTGGGATTGGTGAAATATCGCCGCCGAAGAAGTCTTCAAGCCACTCGAATTCTTCAATAAGCTTTGTCATAACTTCTTCCATATCAAACTCATCTGTTACATCATAAGCATTTTCAGCGCTTGTGCTAGGCATCTCGAAATTATAGCTGTCGAGAACTTCAACTTTTGTATTCAGGTCAATATCAAGCATATCGACTACTATGAACTTGAATTGGAATTCTGCAGAAGTTTCAGTTACATTCTTAAATTCATAAGTAATTTCAGCATCAATAGCATCAGGACCGCTTGTTTTAAAACCTAATACAAACTTAAAATCGTCAACAATCTTTAAATTTAAGACGACTGTTTCATCTGAATAATCATCTTTTATATTTGATTTAAGCTCATAAACATTGTTCTTTGCGTCTTCGGTATAAGTGAGAGATGTTTTTGTGTCGTACGCCGTTATAACAAAAGCAAATGCATTAATGCCGTTGTTTTCGGTGTAATCAAATTCAATTTTAACATCGTCTTCATCGGGTGATGTTATAGCAAGGTCGAGGGATACAAGCTTTGCACGAACATACTTAGCTTCGACATTAATTTTAAATTCAACATCGCTCTCTGCAATTTCTTCGATTAGATTGTCGATAATAGATTCTGGAGTAACTTCTTCTTCAAAACTCATATAAAGCGTATCGAAGAGAAGTGGAGTTAGCATCTCCATCATATCTTTATCGGATTTGATGTATTTCAAGAATTCTGTAACAATGCCACCGAGCTCTTTTTCTGTTATTTCAAGGGTTATGACATCAGCTTTAACTGTTTTACCGTTTTGTTCAACCTCGCCTTTTGTTGTGGCAATTTTTTCATCCGGTATGCCCGCTTTTGTCAGCTCTGTGAATTTTGCGATCATTGCGTTAATATTTGTTTCGATCTTCGCGATATCTTCAAGAGATAGAGTTGTTTGAAGCCCTTCGGTTAATCCTTCAGCATCATAAGGAACAACTATGTACTTATCGAGAATCTCGGGGAGTTCGACAACCATCTTCTCCTCATTGGTATTAAGATTGAAAGCAAGGTCGTTGCCGAGTATAGAAGCGACACAAGAAAGCTCCTGATTCTTATTACCGGAGTGAATCGTACCCTTTAAGGAGTTAGTTCCGTCGAGAGCAAGACCTTCATCGATACTCAGCTTATTGATCTTCAGGTCAAAGTCTGCTTTCTGGACTTTAGTAGAATCAGACATCTTTTCCTGAAGCGCTGTTATGTTTTTGTATTTATCACTTTCAAGCAGTTTGACAAGAGCTGATTTGGGCAAGTACTCATCTGAGAAAAGGCCCTCCTTGCCACCGGGGAAATCGATGGACAGACAGGAAATAAGTATCGGAAGAGTGAAAACGATAATTAGGATTGCGGAGAGAAGCTTTTTCTGTGCGGTGAATTTGCTTTTCATGGTGTGACCTGCCCTTCAATATTATGGTAAGATGATTATATAACACTTTGAAATGATTGTCAACATTATATTATAGTGCTAAAACGCTGGTTTTGTTAAAATTCTTTTCGAGGTGTTGCGTAATTCTACCTCAGGTGGTATAATACAATATGTATTCTTGTCATTATATTTTTATATAAATAAACGGAAAGATGACGGCATTGACCGTCTGAAGAATCGGTGATGGTATCAACGGTATATTCCGCAGCACTCAACGGTATCGATGCGTTTATTGTAAGTGTCGAGGCCTCAAGGCTGACGAAAAGAAACGACGGATACGACAACGAAATTTACATAATCGGATTGCCGGATGCGGCTGTCAGGGAATCGATAGGCAGGGTGAGAGCTGCGGCTTCAAGTGCCGGTTATAAACTCCCCGGCGGCGATTCTACTGTAAACCTTGCTCCGGCGGATAGAAAAAAAGAAGGAAGCGGTTTTGATCTTCCCATTTTTCTGTCCCTTATCAAAGGGATTCTATTCGAAGATGTTGACCTTTCGTCTTGCTGTTTTGTGGGTGAGCTGTCTCTAACAGGTGCGATAAGACCGGTTAGAGGTGCGCTTTCAATGGCGCTCGAAGCGAGAGCGGCAGGGCTTACGGAAATATATGTACCTGCTGAAAACGCTGCTGAAGCATCCGCCGCAAACGGGATCAGCGTTTATCCGGTTTCAAATCTCGTTGAATTATACGAACATCTGAGAGGGATAAAAAGAATTGCGCCGAAGTCATTTTCATTTGAAGAGCTCAGAGCTGAAACACTACTTAGAGAGCTGGACTATGCGGATGTAAAAGGGCAAGAAACCGCAAAACTCGCCTTAGAGACAGCGGCAGCAGGACAGCACAATGTGCTACTTATCGGACCTCCAGGCTCAGGAAAAAGCATGCTTGCGTCGAGGCTGCCATCCATACTGCCGGAGCTAACGCTTGAAGAAGCGATTGAAACTACAAGAATTCACTCAATCGCTGGAACGCTGCCACCGAACACCCCACTGATTGTCACAAGACCGTACCGCGCGCCACATCATACGATGTCTTATGCGGGGCTTGCAGGCGGAGGTAAGGTTCCGATACCGGGTGAAATTTCGATTTCCCATAACGGTGTGCTGTTTCTTGATGAGCTCCCCGAATTTGATAAAAACATCCTCGAGGTGTTAAGACAACCTGTTGAAGAACACCAGATTACAATAACGAGAGTGAACGGTAAGTATACATTCCCGGCAGCATTTATGCTTGTTTGCGCTATGAATCCGTGCAAATGCGGCTATTATGGCAGCAAAATCAAAGAATGTACCTGCTCCGATGTCGCCCGTCACAGTTATCTTTCAAAGATTTCAGGACCGCTTCTCGATAGAATAGATATACAGGTTGAAGTTCCCGCACTTGATTACGGAAAGCTATCAAGTCCGGTTTTGGCGGAGAACTCAGCGTCTATAAGAAAGCGTGTGGGTGACGCGAGACGGTTTGCACTTGAGAGGTTCCGCGGTGAGAGCTATGGCGGAAGAGCGATAACAGGCAACGGGATGATGCGCGCGGCGCATATTAGAAAATACTGCATCCTCGATGATGCCGCCGGACAAACAGTCAAAGCGGCTTTCGACAAATTAGGATTATCCGCAAGAGGTTATGACAGGCTGCTGAAGCTGTCAAGAACACTTGCTGATTTCGATAAATCTGAGGTAATAAAACGAGAGCATGTGCTTGTCGCAGTTAGACTCAGAAGCCTTGATAGAAAATATTGGAACAACTAAAGGAAATTTAAAATGGACTTTAAAGACGATGTTTACGATGAAGAAGTGGACCTCCAATCATATAAAATAACGCCTGCAAAAACAGCGAAGCTCGCCTTTAAATCCGTTTTTTACTTCTTTATCCTTGTAATTTACGGACTTCTAATGCTGAGGTTTTTTATCAGCTGTGATCTTGGAATGGTTGATAAAGCACATTTTTCCGACAAAGCGCGTGAAATATATACCAACGCTCCTGATAGCTTTGAGGCCTACAATATTCATACAGCAATAACTTTCAACGAACAAAAGTCACTTAATTTAAAGACAATTGTCTATTCGCCGACAGCAAACGAACTTGAGATCGGAGTTAAATTCAAAAAGACTATAACCGGCGGCAGCACCGAACCACTGCTCGAATACGAGCTTGTTGACAGCAACGGTAACAGTTATGAAATAACCTCTCGAATAAGTGACAGCCGGTATGATTACGGCTATGAAAGAATAAGCTTTAAGGGAGTTAAGCTTGACCTCGACAGAAACATCATCAACATTTATGAATCGATTGTAAATGACAGTGACGCTGAGTACAACAGGAATGTCTCATACGATGAATCTACCTACGAGCTTTCGGTTGAGCAGAACGACGATCCCGAAAATGTCAAATTCAAGCTTTATGTTAAATACAAGGGTGAAAGAGTCAGACTTTTCCTTATATATAATGACTTCACACCGATATCGGAGTATAAATTTAAACCGTAAGAGTGGACGAAAGGATAACACAAATGACAATTTTTGAAAAGCTTATTACCGTATTCGTAAGCGTTGTGAGCCTTAACTCGGTTACATTTTCAAATCTATATTTTCTGCAACAGCAAATCCCTAATAACCAAAACACCAACCAATATCTTGTCGATGCTATACGAAATGAAGGTAATCTACTGGACTACCTGTTCCCGGGTAGCAACAACAGCACCACATTGACACCACCGCTTAACCTAAGCTACACATTAACCGAATTCCAAAAATTTAAGGGTACATACCTGACTCCCACAAGTGCTGTAGGAAACTCCTATTTCAACGACACGATACTTTTAGGAGACTCTCTCACATACGGCTTGCAGTCCGGTCACATCTCATCCGACAAGGTTCTCGCCTCCATTGGTAAATTTGTCTACAACATACTCGACACCGAAACAACGCTAACCGCCGGCTCCTCAAAGAAAAAGGTTATCGATTGGTTAGCTGAAATAAAACCAAAAAAGATTTACATCAATCTTGGAACAAATGGCATTGAATCTTGGTCTAACGAAATGCATATTGAATACTATAACAAAATGCTTGATCGTATAGTTGCTGTATGTCCGGGTTCAACTATTATTCTTGTCGGTATTTCCCCATGGAGCGAGGCGATAGGCGGTACGTCTTCAAGCGACGGATTAAATAAAAAAATCAATCACTTCAACACACTCTTAATTGAAACGGCAAAATCACGCGGGATGTTTTACCTAAACGCCTGTGAGACACTCCTAAATGGTAGGGGAGCGCTTGCTGATGTTTATAACGCAGGCGACGGAACACACTGGAATGTAGCAGCGCAGACAGCCTATATGAACTATTTAAAAACTCACGCCGTAAAATAACAAAACAAAAAAGGTGGTGGCTCGAGCATCGACTCACCGGCGGACGGCTCCGGGATTAGGTGCTTCTCTGGATGGAAGATTTAATAATAAAAAATAAGAGGGGCGCATCACCTATTGTTGCTGTGCTGTCGCTTTTAATGCTCGGAGCATCAATTTATTGTATGCTATTGCCCGTTTTAAACAGCTACGACCAAAACCTTGAATATTTCTTTTTCGGAGCGGGAATTACCGGTGTTGCATACTTTGGCTTTCTTGCAGTCAATCAGCTCATAACAGCGATATCCCCCGGGAATGCGGTAGTGCTTACCGAAGACGGGTTTTACGATTTTACCTTACCCGGCGGCGGTGCGGGATTTATAGACTGGGAATCGATCACGCGTACAAAAATTTACGGAAGCAAAAAAAGCAAATTTGTTGGAATCGATGTGCAAAAGCCGAAAAAGCTGTTCAGAGATGTAAAGAAAAAGGCCTACGATGAGATAATGTCGAATATAGAATCCGGTATGCCTGCGGTTGTTATCGATTGCCGCCGCATTGAGATGACACCGGAGGAGTTAGCAGAAGAGATAGGCAACTACAAAAAAGACTATATCGGCAGAATTAACTCTTTAATATCTAAAAACGATAATTCGGATTTTGATGTCAGACGCCGAGGTTCTGCAACTCTCGAAGATGAAGACCGCTTTAATGAGAAACCAGTTATTCCTAAAAAGCATGCAACCTTGACTGAACCGGGTGCTGAAACCCGACCTGTACCGTCATCAGAAATAACAGACAGCGACGACGAAATCGCTGATATACTCCGATCCCTCGAATCGGTGACGACGGTCGAGGATAAGGACGAAAAAACCGATAAAAAAGATGACAAAAAAGCAGAAGACAAAAAATCTGATGTTAAAGAAGAAAAGCCCCTTGTAACAGAATATCGTGACTACGGGCTTTTATTCCCCGAGGATGACGATGATTGAGAAAAACATAAAGGCGAAAACTGACTGGAAAGCTATTCTACGAATTATAACAAACATCCTGCTCGGTTTCGGGGTTGCGTTTTTTGTCGCAGTATTTTCTCTTTATGCTATAAACATGATATATTCAAGAAGCGCGTGGCAGATTTGTATTTTACCCATTTTTATGATTGTTCTTATGCTGCTACCGTTTATTTTCAACACAACTCTTAAAAGGCTACTTTCAAAGTTTTATATTCCGCTTAAGCTGTTATTAACGGCAGGACTACTAGTTTTCGCTGTTTCATTTTCGATTTTTTATAATTTTGTCGACAACTATTCCAAAGTCACTGTCGAAGCATTTACCCAAACAAACGAAGACGAAAAGATCGCTGTTTTTGTTTTCGGCTGCCGTGTTTATGAGCATGGTCCAAGCGGTATGCTACAGATTCGTCTGGATAAAGCAAAAGAAATCCTCGACAAATATCCTCAGGCGATATGTATTGTGTCCGGCGGCCAGGGTATTGACGAACACGCTCCAGAAGCTGTCGTTATGCGGGACTATCTTGTAAACAGAGGGATTGACAAAGAGCGTATCTACCTTGAGGATAAGGCTAAATCAACACATGAAAACATCATTTACACATTAGAGCTTATTGAGGAAAGTTCACTTGAAGGCTACCGGCTTGTCGGTGTATCAAGCGATTTTCATATACCACGAATCGAGTTGTATGCTGATCATGAGGATATGAATATAACGATGATACCATCTCAAAGCTATGTCCGCTGGTCAATGATGGGCAATGTGCTGAGAGAATATTTAGCTTACTGTAAAGCGCTTGTATTCGATTTAAGTTAAACCCTATGGAAAGGACATTTAGTTTGAAAAGAATTATTTACTATATAGCAGCTGTTCTTGCGCTCTCTCTTACAATTACCTCTTGCAGGGATAGCAAAGAAACCTCATCCGCAGCAGAATCGTCGGCAACAAGCAGAAGCGAATCTTTTTATACAAGTAGCGCTGTGACAGTTTCCGACGAATCAGTCAGCGCGTCGCAGTCAGAAAGTTCCGAGGTTTCGGTGGAAGTGTCTACTAATGTCTCAAAAGAAGAAAGCAAAGAAGACTCATCGGCTACTGTATCTGAGAACGAACCGGCAGGGATTCTCACCTCTACATACCTGAACATGTTCCAAAACGGTACATATATGATTAAGATGACACAGATACCGAGCAAAGTTGGAGATGCTGTGGTTTACAGCGATATAAGCTGTTATTATAAACCCGGTGCTTATGTGATCGATAAGAAGGAATACGGCAAAACCACAAGAACGGTGATTATCGGACAATATATGTATTCGGTGGACGACAACAATAAGAAAATTATAAAATCTTCCGCAGATGACTACACCGATACAAGCGTCCCAAAGCTTAAGGAACTCACCCACTATCGTGACGGAATCGATACAATTGATGGTATGATGTACGACTTGGAGAGCTTTAAGGACAAAGACGGAAATACTGTGACTTTCCTTTACAGAAACAGCTTATTAAGACGAATGAGAAGCTATATTCCATCCATGGACGAATACGCTGAGTACAGCGTAGAAATTTCCTCAAACTACGACCAGTCGGTTTTCACTTTTCCGACAGGATATGAAGAAATTGATTTGAGCTAAATAAATGCAAGAAAAAACCCCGAAATTATCGGGGTTTTTTTCGTTTCTCTTAACGTGTCAATATCACACTCGGTATAGACTCTACCATCCTTAGAAGGTAGCAGCCCTTCATAATTCCCAAAATAGCTGCCTCCAATGCATTTCCCGGGCGCATATTGTTCAAGTGAACCGCCGTCCCATCCGAGTGCCTGTGCTTGCTTCTTCGTAATGAAATTAAGCGGTAGCTTGCCATACAGATGAATATATAGACCTACGTCCCCTTTGGAAGAGTAGCTGCCATCTTCATCTAAATAATTTTCTGTTGACGGCAGCTCAATGTAATCAGAGCTTGTGTATTTTTCAGAAGTAATAGCTCCGGACGTACTACCACATCCAACTAAAATACTAATAATTATAGCGAAAATGAGCAGAACTCCAGATATCTTTTTCATAGAAGCAATCACATCGCTATTCAATAATTTATAAAGAAGTAGCAGGGCAGGAATAGCATGGGAGATCACCGCACGCTACCCCTGCCCATTAAGCTAAAACAATTTCTTAATAGAACCCAGCAGACCACCCGCCTGATCTATAGATACTTTTGCCTTTACGCCTTCAATCAGAGCTTTTATCTGATCGTCGGGCAGATCAATCCCAAGAACAGATTTAATTGCCTTAACAGGATCGCTGGAAAACTTGGACGCGAAATCCTTGTCCGATTTCACCTTATTTACGATTTCTTCGATTTTTTCTTTTATGTCCATGATTTTCTTCTTTGTTATTTGGTTTTTAACAAATCTCGAATCTCTTCAAGCAGAACAACCTCTGGTGCTGGCGCCGGAGGAGCAGGAGGCACTTCAGCTTCTTTTTTCTTCCTGGATGCCAATAACTTAACAAACAGGAAAATACAAAAAGCAATAATGATAAAATCTACTATTGCCTGTATAAATGAACCATACAGTATAGCAACTTCAGCGATGTCTCCACTTGCAGGTGTAATGACATATTTTAAATCCGTAAAACTGATTCCGCCTAAAAGTGCGCCGACTGCTGGCATAATAACGTCATTCACCAAGGAAGAAACGATTTTACCAAAGGCTCCACCAATGATCACAGCAACAGCGAGATCTATTACATTTCCTTTTAGCGCAAAGGCTTTAAATTCTTTTAGCACTTATGTATCCTCCCTGAGTAGTTTAGTACTGCAGAATACGGGGGAGTGCAGCAGCTTGCTTTACCCAGTCCTCGACCTGCGCCTCAGTGGGAAGCTTCCTTACAAGAGACTTGGCTTCGTTTACTTCCTGAATCTTCTTGAAAAGGTTTTCAGCTTTGCGCATTGCCAGTTCGGGCACGGTGTCAACGCCAGCGGCTTCCAGCAATTCGGCATACTCTCCTCCGATACCCTTTATACGTGCAAGATCAGCATGGTTTGCCCACTTGAGAATCAGTTTCTCAGAAATCCCTGCTTTTTCAGCAAGTTCTGTTCTCCCTTTTTTTGTGGCACAAGTATCCAGTAGTGCCTCAATTGATTTTACTCCGGCTGCCTCCAACTTGGTCTCATAGGATTCTCCGATTCCTTCGATAATACTGAGTTTTGACATTAATATTACCCCTTTCAAAATGTATTAATAAAAGAATATCTGTCCGTAACGAATCAGAAAAACGTCCGAACCGATTTCGATTATTCCAGATTAACCATGTTCTTTGCGCTGATCTACAAATAAAAGATTTGTTTTGCGAAATTCATCTTTAATTTGAAGATCCTTATTTACTTCCTCTTCATTTGCCTGACGAATACTCATTTTCCCACAGTCAGGACACTGCTCAATACTTCCAACCCGCTCAAATGTAAAATGGCATTTTTCACATACATATATCATTTGTCCATTCCCCAATCGGATAGTTGCTCGAATTTTGTTCGATTTATGATGATTATATTTATAGGACAAGTTTTTGCTCCCATTCAGATTCTTTAAACCCCATAAGGACAAAATCAGAGCCGATTAAGATGGGGCGCTTAACCAACATGCCATCAGTTGCAAGTAAAGTTATCTGCTCTTCTACTGTCATTCCACCAACTTTGCTGCTAAGACCTAATTCCCTATAAAGCTGCCCGCTTGTATTCCAGAATCGTTTAATGGGCAATTTGCTTTTGGTATGCCAATCGGTTAACTCATCCTTTGTCGGATTATTGTCTTTAATGTTACGTACCTCGTATATGACACCGTGGACGTCAAGCCATTTTTGCGCTTTTTTACATGTAGTGCACTTTGGATAACAAACAAAAAGCATATTTTAAAATCCCCCATTTCCCAAGAAGATGATCTACATCTTTGGCTGTAGACCACACTAAAGGTTTTATCCTTCGGTGTGGTCTTTACTGTTTTGGCTCCGCTTGAAGAGTGTCGGTCAAACATAACTTGTTATGCGTAATCCCTTTGACGAACGCCCTTTATCGGGGTTTTTTAGTTAACTAAGAGTTATGCTTTTCTTGCCTTTACGACAATTGCAGCACCGAGGAGTGTAACAAGTGCTACTACTGCATAAAGAGCAGCGTTGTCGCTTGTATCAGGTGTTTTGGACTCTTCTGCTGGTTCGGAAACGTCTTCAGAAACATCGCCTTCAGCTGTAAGTGCAATCTTGAGAGCTTTTGCTGATTCCCACTTTTTGAAGGGAGCATTAGCGAATGTATCTTCTTCTGTACCAGCGGAGAAAGCGGGGAAGTAGAGAGCGTTGTTTTCAACAGCTTCCGTGCCGTTTACGGAGAGAGGGCTGGAAAGTGTTACGAAAGCTTCGAGAGAATCGGTTGCGCCGAATGCTGCAAACGGAATCTTGAGCTCTACATTCCAGGAGTCGCCTTCAACAACACCTTTTGCTTCTGTGCCAGCGGGAGTGTCAATAACAGCGGCTTTGTTTTCTGTGGCTTCTGAGTTTTGGTAAACTGTAAGAACATCGCCTGCGGGATTGTAAGCAAAATTTACAAAGTAGTTGTAAAGAGTGTATTCAACATCGCCTACCTTGTTTCCTTCAACAAAAATCCAGAAGCGGAGGTTGGTTCCTTTGCCGTTGCCATAAGGATCTACGCCGATGGGAGCGAAATTTGTCTTAACTGCAACATAAACAAAATCACCTTCGACAGCATATTGAACATCATATGCCTGATCTCTTGTAACGCCTTCAGCGAGAGGGGTCTGCCACTTGCCATTTGCCGAGTTTACGGTTGTCCATGTGTCGGACCAGATGCTGTCGTCGAAATTACCATCGACTGTAACGGTTGCCGCGCTTACTGCAGTAGCAAGAGCAAACAACATTACAAGAGACATCATTACTGCGATTGTCTTTTTCATTGTTTAATTCCCTTTCATTTTTTGTTTTGCGCGGTAATCGCATAACTGCGACCGTACAAAACTGTAACCCGATATTCAGGTTATCATTGTTCTTATCTGATTTTTTGCAAAATGCATATAATCAGTAATTATATTATAACTGCAAAGTCTAAAATTGTCAAGCGCTTATGTCAGTTTCAAAAATAAACCTAAAGAAAATCCGGGCAGTGAAACTGCCCGGATTTTCCTTTATGCAAATTACATTTTTACGGTAATCGGATTATACTTTGCGTCTCTTGATAACTACGAATCCGCTTATGCTAAGAACAAGGAGGAGGGCTACGATGGGTGCGCCGAATTCGCCTGTAGGAGGTGTTTCGGATTCATCTTCGCTCTCGTCAACGGTAGGTTCGCTCTCGTCAACGGCAGGCTCGCTCTCGTCAACGACAGGCTCGCTCTCGTCAACAGGTTCGCTCTCGTCAACAGGTTCGCTCTCGTCAACAATTTCTTCTGCTGCATAAACTTCGATTTCACTGAGCCATACATGAGAGCCAGCATCGAGATAGAACTTGACATAACGGGCCGAAACCATGTTATCAGCAGTTACTGTGAAGAAGTTATCAGCAACAGTTTTAGCTTCGCCAACATATTTGAAGTTTATACCGTCTTCTGAAACTGCAACCTTGATGCCGTTGGGTTGTACTATGCCCCAATCGCCACCGACAAGGTCAGCGCCGAATTTGTAAAGATCATTTCTTACTTCGCCGAGGTCAAGAACTACTTCAGCGTATTTGTTGTTAACACCAAAGCCACCACCTACTGTACCTGTGTGCTTTGTACCGTCTGTAAGGAGAGTGAGGTTAAGAATATAACCGTCACGGTGTCCACCGTTAGCAAATATTGAATAGGGTTTACCTTTCGAAACAAGAACGTCGTTGAACTCTGCAGGCAGTGCTCCAGCTGAAACAGCTGCCGGAAGTGTTTCGGCTCCAACAAATGTAGCAGGAGCGAACGCAACGTAATTGATATCTCTGTCAGCTTTAGCATTTGCAGCTACTTGGTCTGCTGTCAGCTCTTTAGAGTAGAAACGCATTCCCTTGTAATCTGCACCGAAGTTCTTGTTAGTTGCTTTTCCTTCTGAGTCAACATCCGGCCAACCAAAGAACATTGCGGTTGCTGTATTTTTTACAGTGCAATCTACTTCGCCGATAAGAACACCGTCGATATACATCCTTACTTTCCCGCCGACTTTTGCGGTAATGGTGATTGTAGAGTCTTTAACGAATTCTAATCCGCCTGTAACCTTAGGTCTGAGGTTCGAACTGGACTTGAATTCAATAAAATCACCAGGTACACGCCTGAATAATGCAAAGTTGTCATTTTCTGAATTCATCAGAGTCTGGAAGTTTAAGCCTATCGGATCGATAGCACCTACTACAAGCTCAACTGTATATTCATCACCGTTAACAATTTCGGTAATTTTTTCAGGAAGCATTGTTTTAAGGTTCTTGAACCTGTAAGCATCATTTGTAAAGAAGTTTATGTTGTCGTTTACTACTGTAATGTCGAGACCTTTACCACTGAGGTCTGTCCAAGTTGTAGCATAGGAGTTCAAACCGTCGCCTGTGTTGTCTTTACCGCTGTAAAGCGCTTCAAGACCTTCTTTGACGTAGTTATCTTCAACGTTGCCGAGTGCTTTTTCAACAAAGCCAAACTCGCTCATTGCTGTGAATTCCCAAACAACTTTTGTTTCAGGAGCCGGGAACGGACTTGGCCCTATTAAATAAGACAATTTGATAAACTGAGCATCTACATCAGGTATATCAATAACTGTTTCGACAGTACCGAATTCACCTGCTTTAGCCTCACCGTTAATTGTGTAAATACCAGCGCGCTTATAAGTAAAGCCGTCTACTGAAGTGTAAAGGATTACCTTGTTATTTTTCGGAAGTCCGATCATAACGTTTTGGCAGTGATAGAAGTTGAGTTCCACTTTGTCAACTCTCTTAATTGAGCCGAGGTTGTGTATAAGGTTAACTTCAGGATTGATTAGAACGTTTGTCGGGTTCTTGTTGCCGATAAGCTGAACACCAGCTGCTGACCAGTTGCCAGCGTCTGATACTTTGTCGCCGTCAGACAAGAGTTTTGTATCGCTGATAGCAATGTTTTGTGGATTGGAAGCGTTGATAACACCGCTGCCAGCTTTCTTGTATGCAAAGCCTGCACCGATGGTATTTTTCTTTGCACCACCTGCTGCTAAAGTGTTAAGATCAATATTGTAAAGTCTAATGACATCGTCTTTAGCCATACCTTTGAAAGCGGATTTAACTTCGTGTGGTTTATCAGCATGTGCTGCAAGGACAAAACCACCTTCAGGAATTACAACAGTATCCTTGGCAACAGCTGTAAAATTGACTTCTGTAATCTTACCAGAAGCATCAGCTACTACCATATCGAACCATGTGTAATCAAATCCAGGTGCACCTGCTGCTTTAGCTACATCGCCAACCGTTGACTTAACATCAACGCGTGCCATGATTGTAGTTTGACCGCCTTCGTATCCGCCAAAGTTATCAATGGCGATAGCTTTTGAAGCTTCTGCGTCGCCGCTCTTAAATGTGAAGCTTGCGCCCGTTAAAGCTGCTTCTACTTTGTCTGCTTTAAGAGTTGCAAGATCAACACCTGTGAGTGTGATAACGTCGCCCGCTTTGATAGATTTAAATAAATCTCTATCAGCTTCTTTGTTTTCGTTAAACAATAAAACATAACCACCGTCAGGAACAACGAAATTATCTTTTATGCCTGCCGGTCTACCTAATGTAGTATTTACATTGATAACTTTATTATCTTTGTCTACAGCTACGAGTGAGAAATAGTTATAGTCTTTTGCCGAGCCATAGGTTGTTTTTGAAATTTCACCGATTGTTGTGCCAAGTCGTTTTAAAATAGTTGTCTGGGCTGCTACAAAGTCAGCGAAGTTGTCGATTGCCATTGTCCCTGTCGGACGAGGAGCAACATAAGTTCCGCCAATTTTCAGATCAGCAAATTTTAGCACCAACGCTTTATCTTTATTAAAGAGTATATATGGAGCAAAAGCGTTGCCAACTTCAGCTGTAGCACTCTCAAGACGACGGAACTGGTTATCGACAAAAGTGGGATACCACATTGTAGAATAGCCGTCCTTGCTGCCGGAAGCAGTTGTGGTTGCAAAGCTTGCAAAAGCCCTTACAGAATCTGTAGCTCCGATTGCCGTAAACGGAATCTTAAGTTCGAACGACCAAGAATCTGTTCCAACAACTTCAGCAGATGTTATTCCGCCTGAGCCAGCTACAACAACAGAGCTATTACCTGTTGCATTTGTGTTTTCGCGTAGAACAAAAACGCTACCCGAGGGTTTGTAAGAATATTCTACAATATAGTTATATGTAGTAAATTCTGTCGTGTCTTTCTTTCTACCGTCAACAAAAGTCCAAAGCCTGAAAATAGAAGCATTTCCATTACCGAATAATGTATCTGTTCCCTTTGGAGCAAAGTTTGTTTTTACACCTACATAAAGGTTTGAGTCGTCTGTTCTGAACTGCAAATTGTATGATTCACTACGATCTTGAGGTGTCTCCCAATCGCCTGCGCCTATATTGATCCATGCGTTCGGAAGCCACACGGCTTCATCGAGCTTGCCGTCAATTGTGATGGTTTCAACAGCGTTTGCTACGATCATAAGCGGCAGAATCATCATCAGTGCAAGCATTAGAGCTAGAGCTTTTTTCATTTCGACATTCCTTTCACCGTTTTATTTTTTGCATATTCGTTTTACAGACTTAAAAAATTAATCTGTAAAACATTTATGTACTGATTATAAACTAAAAGTGGCGTTATGTCAACATTATATATGAAGATAATTGTAACAAAAATAAATAAAATGAGTAACAAACCACTAAAATTGTCATAATTTCAAATAATAAAACTATAAAGCGCTTATGTCGGTTACTAAAAAACAACCTAAAAAAATCCGGGCAGTGAAACTGCCCGGATTTTCCTTTATGCAAATTACATTTTTACGGTTATCGGATTATACTTTGCGTCTCTTGATAACTACGAATCCGCTTATGCTAAGAACAAGGAGGAGGGCTACGATGGGTGCGCCGAATTCGCCTGTAGGAGGTGTTTCGGATTCATCTTCGCTCTCAACGACAGGTTCGCTCTCGTCAACGATAGGCTCGCTCTCGTCAACAGGTTCGCTCTCGTCAACAATTTCTTCTGCTGCATAAACTTCGATTTCGCTGAGCCATACATGGGAAGCAACTTCGCACTCGAACTTCACATATCTTCCGCCTACCATGTTATCCAGTTCAACTGTGAAGAAGTTATCAGCCAAGGTAGTCGAGCTACCGACATAGAAGAAGTTCTCACCATTGTCGGAAACCAAAACATTTATTCCTATAGGATCACCGATTCCCCAGCTCGCATCACCGATAAGGTCGGCTGCGAACTTAAAGAGGTCAGTTCTCTTTTCGCCGAGGTCGAGGATGAATTCTGCGTACGTAACACTAAGTCCGAAACCGCTGCCAGTTGCACCACCGTGCTTTAATCCGTCGGTTAATACTACATTGTCTATTTTATAACCGTCATCACGTTCACCGCCATCAGATATGATTTCATAAGGTTTACCAACAGAAATCAAAGAAGCTTCATAATTAGCAGGAAGGTCACCGGTTGATGCTGCATCGGGTAATTCATAGGTAA
Organism: Eubacteriales bacterium; assembly: GCA_028705495.1. GTDB lineage: Bacteria > Bacillota > Clostridia > Oscillospirales > CAG-382 > GWF2-38-85. The sequence continues at coordinate 10,456 of JAQWDK010000014.1, read as the reverse complement.
GAACTTCGATTTCAGAAACCATGAAGAACATACCTTTGTTTACGACGCTTACTTTGATATATCTTGCATCTATTGTTTTAGCGAAGTCAACGCCAGCCCATTGAATACCGGTGCCGGAGGTTGTAATGGTTCCGACCTCATCCCAAGCGCTTGCATTGTTGGAAGCGTAAACTTTTATAGATTCAGCTTCGCCGATTGAAGGAGCTGCCTGAAGCCTTACACCGCCAATGTTCTTGCCATTTTCACCGAGGTCTATTATAACATCGCCTTTTTTAGAATAGTCAATATTACCATATTCACCATTACGATAAAAAGCGAACCAAGGAGCACCGTATGAGAAATCATTTCCTTCTACAACGACACCGTCGGTAAAATCACCACTGTAAACAGCAGCTTTACGGTTATAATCGATACCAAACCAATCTTTATTAAGAGCTACGTTTGTTGTTTCGCCATCGGTTATAGGTGCTGCACCGTAGGTTACTTCAGAAGCTCTCTCAACAACACCGATTTCGGTCATCGCTGTGAATTCCCAGACAACCTTAGTTTCAGGTGCTGCAAATGGACTTGCGCCTATATCATAAGAAACTTTTATGTACTGTGCGCTGACATCAGGAAGGTCAATTACTGTTTCTACAACACCGGTTGTATCGGCTGCTGCAGTTCCGTTGATTGTATAAGAGCCATGACGTCTGTATTCAAAACCGTCTGTTGAATAATAAACCATGACTTTATTATCTTTCGGAAGACCTATCATTGAATTATATTCATGATAGAAATTAAGGACTAATTTATCCACTCTCTTGATAGAACCAAGGTTCAGAGCAAGATTAACTGAGGGATTAATTGTTGCATCAGTGGGTTTTTTATTCATTATAAGTTGAACGCCCGCATTACTGAATGCGACTGCATCAGAAGCTTTTTGGCCGTCTGAGAGCTTTGTTGTTGCGCTTATTGAAATGTTTTCACCATCTGAATAGTTAATAACGCCTGTTCCGGGTTTTCTAAATGCGAATCCGGCGTTGGGGGTTACAGCTTTGGTTTTGGCTGCACTGAGAGCTGTGAGGTCGACATTATAAAGCTTTACTTCATCACCTACAGCTATAGTTTTGAAACTCGATGTAACAGCAGCGGGAAGATTAGCGTTTGCAAGGAGGACGTATCCGCCTTCTGGAATTACGAAAGAGTCTTTATTGCCAGCTGGTCTGTTGAGAGTGTGGTTAATTGCGGTTACTTTGCCATCTGCTCCAACAGCTACAAGGTAGAAATAATTATAATCCTTTGCAGCTCCTACTGTGATTTCAGAAACCTCACCTATAGTTGTTTTTCCGTCGACACGGGACATAATAGTTGTTGTTCCGCCAATGTAATCAGCGAAGTTGGTAATTTCAAATGTGCCAGCCGGACGCGGCATAACAAGGGGGCTGCCCATTTTTATGGAAGCGAGGTCAAGGAGGAGTGATTTCTCTTTGTTATATCTCTTGTAAGGAGCATCTGCGAGACCGGGGAATTCATTATCACCAAAGAAGGGGAACCATAATGTACTGAAATCGGATTTGTCACCTGCAACAGTAGGTGTACCGAGAGAAGCGTATGTTCTGAGGGAAGTAGTTGCTTTGATAGCTGTTAAAGGAATCTTAAGCTCAAAAGTCCAGGAATTTTCTCCAACAACATCTTTTGCTTCTATTCCGCCGGCGTTATCTATAACAGAAGCTGTGTTAGCGGTAGGAGCTCTGTTTTCAAGAAGACGAATTACGTTTCCGGAGGGTTTGTAGTAATACTCTACAATATAGTTATATGTAGTGTAAGCTACTTCACCATAAGAGTTACCGTCTACAAAGGTCCATAAACGGAAGGTTGTACCATTGCCGTTACCGGAAACATCATCGGTAGCTTTAGGGGCGAAATTGGTTTTTACACCAACATAAAGGAACTCAGCATCCGACCTATATTGAATATCGAAAGCTTCATTGCGGGGCTTATCTGCAGAAACTGGTTTTTCCCAATCTCCGGCACCGACTTGATACCAACCACGGTCGAACCAGATATTGTCATCGAGCTTACCGTCAAGAGCAAAATCTGCAGCGTTTGCTACGATCATAAGCGGCAGAATCATCATCAGTGCAAGCATTAGAGCTAGAGCTTTTTTCATTTTTGTTATTCCTTTCACCGTTTTCTTTTTTTGCATATTCGTTTTACAGACTTAAAAAATTAATCTGTAAAACATTTATGTACTGATTATAAACCAAAATTTTAGTTATGTCAACAATAGTTATGAAATTATTTCTAATAAAAATTAATTATTTGGGCAATAATTCAGTAAATCAATATGTTAATATCGATTGAAAACTATAAATTGAATAACAGCATAAAAAAAGAGGAAAAATAGCTTTAGGCAATATCGCTATTTTTATACTGATTTTCGAAGAAATCGTTTTACTATATTATTTTGATTTAATATTGACAACCGTTAACGTTATATGTATAATTAAGTTGTAATTCTTTTGGCAGCGTAAAGCAAAAAACGCTGTAATTAAAGGTGTCCGATTTCTTCGCTTTTGTCGAAAAAACGGACATTCAACAAGGAAAGGATGGTCATTTTCTTTATGGAAAAGTTTTTTAAACTCAAGGAAAACGGTACCAAGGTTTCGACCGAGTTTATTGCCGGTCTGACAACGTTCTTCGCGATGTCGTACATCATCTTTGTCAACCCCTCGATGCTCGCTCAAACAGGCATGCCGTGGAATGCGGTGTTTATCGCAACAATCATCGCAACCGTAATAGGTACTCTCGTTATGGGTCTGTTTGCAAACGTACCTTATGCCCAGGCACCGGGTATGGGTCTTAATGCATTCTTCACATTTACTGTTGTTTTTGCATTCGGATTCTCATGGCAGCAAGCACTTGCGATGGTATTCCTCTGCGGTATCATCAATATCATCATCACAGTCACAAAGCTCCGCAAGGTTATCATCAAATCGATACCTGAAAGTCTTCAGCACGCAATCGGCGGAGGTATCGGTATTTTTATTGCCTATATCGGTATTAAGAGCGCAGGTCTGCTGAACTTTACCAGCGACCCCGGTAAGAACATTGTTCTTGACGGCGGAACAGTTATAGCTGACAGCAGCGCGGTTCCCGCACTTGTCGATTTCAACCAAGCAAGTGTTCTTCTCGCTGTTATTGGTATTGTGTTAACCATTATTCTTCTCGTAACCAAAGTTAAAGGCGCTATTCTTATCGGTATAGTCGGAACAACAATTCTCGGCGTTCTTTATGTGGCTGTTACAGGAAACCCGATTGGTAATAACCTTACCAAAGAAGCCCTTGCAGGACTCTCTAATGTAAACATCGTCGGCAGCATGAAGACCGCTTTCAGCGATCTCGGCACAACCTTTGGCGCAGCATTCGGCGAAGAAGGCATGCAGTCATTGTTTAGCGATCCCACTAAAATACCTCTTGTCCTTATGACAATCTTCGCATTCAGCATAACGGATACCTTCGATACAATCGGAACTTTTATAGGAACCGGACGTAAGAGCGGTATCTTCACCGCAGATGACGAAGCAGCAATGCAGAGCAGCTCAGGCTTTAAGTCCAAGATGGACAGAGCGCTCTTTGCTGACTCAATCGCAACATCAATCGGCGCGATATTCGGAACATCCAACACAACGACTTATGTTGAGAGTGCGGCAGGTATCGGTGCCGGCGGACGCACGGGTCTTACAAGTGTATTTACAGCACTGTTATTCATCCTCTGCATTCCGTTCTCCGCTTATATTGGTATTGTACCGGCAGAAGCAACGGCAGCAGCTCTTATCGCGGTTGGTATAATGATGCTCTCAGCATTTAAAGAAATCAACTGGTCGGACTTCGAAGAAGCGGTCCCCGCATTCTTTGCAGGTATTTTCATGGCTCTCGTTTACAGTATTTCCTATGGTATCGCAGCAGGCTTTATTTTCTACTGCATCGTTAAGATATTCAAAGGAAAAGCTAAGGAAATCCATCCTGTCCTCGCCGTATCAACACTTCTCTTTATACTCAACTTCGTCCTTCTTGCTATTAAGGACAAGCTGTAAAACCAGATTTAATAATTATCAAGGGAAAGCCACATGGCTTTCCCTTGATTTTTTTCTAACCACTAATGATTGCGGAAAGAATTTTCTGAGGACAATTCTATTATTAAATTGTGATTACAACTCCTTTATTATCGCTCTATTTACAAGATAAAACACGTTAAAGATTAGTAGTAACGGAGGCTCCTTCCACAAGGAGCCTCCGTTATTGCGTTTCTTATTTTTTCGCAGCCTGTTAATTGGAGCAGATATTAAATTAAATGAGGTTCACTTAGTGTTTCGAAAAAGTAGGGAAAGCCTTTCGGCTTTCCCTTGAAAATCTTATTATTTAAGCTTAATTATGCTCTGCGTTTCTTTGCTACGACGAATCCGCCTATGCTAAGAACGAGGAGTACAAGCACGATAGGAGTGCCGTATTCACCTGTGGGAGGTGTTTTGGATTCTTCTTCGCTCTCGTCAACAACGGGTTCGCTTTCATCAACTGCGGGTTCGCTTTCGTCAACAACTTCAGCAGCGGTGAATGCTTCGAATTCGGATATAAATGTGAAGCTGAAGCCCTGAGGTATGCCGCGTGTGAGAGAAACCTTGACATACTGTGCGCTTACGCCTACAGGAAGAGTAAGTGTGTTGTCGTAAACTTGGAAGTCCTCTCCATCAAGTTCAGGAACATAAACGCCATCACCGACATAGCTGTAGAATAAGCCATCTTCAGATACATAGTAGGAAACTCTGACAGGAGCGCCTATACCCCAACCTTGGTGGAGAACGTTTACGCTAAACTTGCTTATGTCATCATAAACTTCGCCGAGGTCAACATAGAAATCAAAGGCGTCAACTCCGGAAATACCGGTCCATGAAGCGTTGCCAGGTTCAACTGTTCCCTTTGCACCATCGGTAAGCTCGATACCGTCGGTATCAGGATAGCCAGCATTTACTTCAGCGTCGATAATATATTCTGCACCTTCTGCGATATTTTCAGAAAAACCTGAAGGAATCTCAGATGCGTTGCCCTTCATGAATGGAAGGTTAACATCGATAACAGGTGTTCCGACTGTCATAAACGCGTTGAATATATTAACTTGAACTGCGGGATCGCCTGTCTTGTAGGAGAAGGATTTAGCTATCTCTGCTGTATCAATATTGATATTGTAGAGATATATTTCATCGCCAGCTACGAGAGTGGGGATAAGATTATGAGAACCAGAAATTTCAGGAGTGATCTTATTCTGTCTGAACTGGAAGCTATACTGCCAATCCCCTTCTTTAAGGCTGTCTTTGTATTCTTGAGTATATCCAGCCCAAAGTCCGGGATAGTCGTTACCGGTATTGGTCCAGTAAGCGAATTCACCTTCTGAAAGTACAAGATCAGCAGCATCTGCTGCTCCGCCTTCTGAATTTAGAACTTCTTTAACAACGTATGTTGCGAGGTCGTCATCATACTTGAAGACAACAACTCTTCTCCATGCAAAGCTAAAGTTTTCAACGGTTGAAAGTTCAATACATCCTGAACCTTCAAGAAGGTCTAAACCTTCGTCGAAAGTATCTGCAACAGGGTTGTAAATAACCAACTTTTCGTTTACAGCGTCGTTTATAGCCGTTACATAAAGTTTCGGTGCATCAGCAACTGAGTAAACTTCAATCTCGTCTATAAATGTCCAGCCGCTGGCGTTAGTATCAGTGTGTTTGATAATTTCAAATTTTACATATCTGCCACTTACAGCGTTTTCAAGAAGTATTGGATAAAGGAAGAAGCTATTTCCTTCTGATGTTTCTTCTTTATCATACATGCCGCTGACATATTTGAAATTAACTGCATCGTCAGAAACATAGATTCTTACAGACGAGGGAGCAACAATTCCCGAACCTCCGCCACCAAGACCGGAAACGGAGAAGGCTGCGAGATTTTCAACTGTTTCGCCAAGGTCAACTACGAATTCAAAAGATACTGAACCTGTGTATCCTGCGAAAGCTGCATCGCCATAGCCTGCAACTTCAGCGTAGAGTCCATCGGTGAGCGTCTTGCCATCTGTGTCAGGGTAACCAGGTTGTGGAGCAACACTGGAAGTATAGGTTTTCTCTAATGCAATATTCGAAAGAACCTTTCCCATAACATCGATAGGAGCACCGACTTCTGCATTGACAAATCTTTGAACAGCAATCTTTGCACCTTCAGTAAAGGTATTAGCAGAAACATCGATGTTTGTAAGCTTCAAAACATCTCCTACATTAACAGTGAGTGCTAATTGTTTTTGATATTTGTTTTCTTGAACGCCGTCTGAGTGAAGAACAAGAACGATGCCGTCCTCAGGTATATCAATGGATGTACCTGCACCGGGAGTCACTTTTTTATCAGTGACGACATAACCTTGTCTTGCTTCATCCCAGTTAGCGACCATGGAGATAGCCCAAGATACATTACCGGTTTCGGATGTAACTGTTTCGCCATGAGTTCTTGTGAATATGGAAATGTCCTCGCCTGCTATCTTTTTATTGAAAGCATCAAGAGGTGATTCAAGATAGAAATAAGGAACGTCGAGCATTAACGGGAAATATGTAGCTGTTGTCTGGTGAGGAGCGGTTCCTTCTACCCATTTTGAAACGTTAAGAGCGTTGTAACCGGTAGCTGTACCAGCTGCATTTTTACCGCCAATATTAGGAGCAGATGCAGTTATCCAGAACTTAATCTTAGAAAGGTCTGTTACGCCAAGCGTAGCCACAGGAATAAAGGTTTCAAGAATAGAACTGTTGTCTGTTTTTGAACCAACGAAAGTAACGCCTGCACTTCCGGCATTATCAACGCCTTCCTTGTCAGCTCTCTTGAGAGAAACTGTGCCGTCAGCGGCAAAGTTATAGTCATAGAGATGAGATCTTACTGCGGGGTCATCATTGTTTTCAAGCCATAACCTGATATTGGTTGCGGTTGTTTGGTAGCTTAAAGTTCCTTCGGGTATGTTAACAGGAGCTTTGTTGATAACAACTGCGAGGTAAAGACCTGCGTCATCCCATTTGAAATTGTACTTGAATGCGAAATCAGAAGGTGTAGCACCCTCTGCCCATGCATTCTGCCAAAAACCGTTTGCAGCGTTGATTGTTTCCCAACCCTCTGTCCAAGCTGCTTCAGAAACAGCACCGTCGATTGCGGGAGCTGCGGCAAGCTTCTGTCCTGCGAAATAGGGTCTTCCGGGGATGGGAGTTACAGGGTCAGCAGCTAAAATTGTCGTCGGCATAAGACCGATGACCATAAGAGCCACGAGCAGTGCAGCAATCAACTTCTTTGAATTAAACTGCTTCATACTTACTTCCTTTCAAAAATTATATTACAACATCTTTCCGTCCTTTTGCCTTTAACTTACTTAATTTTTAATAGAAAATAGAAACGGAAGAGATTTTGCTTCTATGCTATTCTAACATGTGACGGGCATTCTGTCAACACATTATTCATCTATTTAAGAATTAATATTCAATATAATTCAGAGCAAGAAAACAGCGGAGAAACAATATAATCTTCTCCGCTGTTATTAATTATGTACGCGATCTCCAAGCTGTGCAGGCGTTTTCCATAAGCATCGCACGTGTCATAACACCGACACCGCCGGGCACTGGGGATATATATGAAGCTTTTTCGCTGACGGGGTAAAAATCCACATCACCGCAGAGCTTTCCGTTCTCGTCTCGGTTCATCCCGACATCAACAACGACAGCACCTTGTTTTATCATGTCGGCTGTAATAAGCTTCGCTTTACCTACGGCAGCAACAAGAATATCCGCGCGTCTTGTTACCTCCGCAAGGTCCTTCGTTCTGCTATGGCAGATGGTGACTGTACCGTTCTTTGCGAGAAGCAGCATCGCCATAGGTTTGCCGACGATATTACTGCGACCGACCACCACACATTCTTTGCCGGTGGGGTCGATATTGTATTCAGCCAGCATTTCCATAACCCCGGCAGGAGTGCAGGGCAGAAAGGTCGGGTCACCGAGCATTATTTGTCCGACATTAGATGAGACAAATGCATCAACATCCTTGTCAGGTGAAATTGCGGCGATAACACGCTTTTCATCAAGCCCTTTTGGAAGAGGGAGCTGGACGAGGATGCCGTCAACTTCGTCGTCAGAGTTCAGCTTTTCGATCTCGGAAACGAGAAAATCGTCTGTTATATCAGCTCCAAAGAGAAACTCAAGCGAGCGAATACCGATTTCCTCACAGTCCTTCTTTTTGTTTCTGACATAAATCGCAGATGCAGGGTCGTCGCCGACAAGCATAACCGCAAGGCAGGGAGGACGCACACCTTCTGCTTTTTTCGCAGCTATTTCGTCTGCAAGTTTTTTCTTTATTTTAGCAGCAAGAGCTTTACCATCAAGTATTATCGCCATTGTTTTCGCTTTCTTCTGATAGGGTTTCGGATGTTGTGTCAGCGTTTTCGCCTTCGGCTACAACACGATTTGAAACATACTCGTTCAGTTCTGCATCCTCGAATTTGCCTTTGTTTCTACGCAGCAGAATAACTACTATTCCAATAATAACGGAGGCGACACCGAACCAGGACATAAGCTTGAAGTCACCCATTAGGCTGTCAGTGCGGAGTAGTTCGATAAGCGCTCTGCCGGAGCCGTACCAAATTGCGTAATAGGCAAAAATCTGACCGTCATACTTCTTCTTTTTGTAGACGATATTAAGTATAACAAATCCTATAAAGTTCCATATTGATTCATATAGGAATGTCGGGTGAGTGACTTGACCGTCTACTACCATTCTCCATGGCAGCCTTTCAACATTTGCTGAATAGCCGTAAGCCTCGCCGTTCATAAAGTTGCCCCAGCGTCCAATAATCTGACCGATCATAACCGCAGGTGCAAAACAGTCGAGGAGCTTGACAACATTCAGCTTTGTTACCTTAGCATAGACGATTATGGTGATAGCGCCAAAGATGATGGCGCCATAAATCGCAAGACCGCCTTCCCAGATTTTAAAGATGTCAGTCCAGTCCCTGCCATTGAAAAAGCCTTCGGCTGTTGTGACATAAAGAAGCCGCGCGCCGATTATTGAAATTGGTATGACAAAAAGGATAAGGTTGATTACATCATCCTCGGTGAAGCCCTCCGAACGCTTTCCGCGCCAGATGGCGTAAAAATAGGCCAGCAGAATTCCGATGCTAATGAACACAGCATACCACGCTATTTGCACACTGCCGAGATCAAGTGCTACCTCGTTTACGGAAAATTCTTCTATCCCAAGCCCTGGGAACGAAATCTTATGCATTGTTATGACCATCCCTTTCTTTATTTTTTATTAGGAAGTATTACAGAGGATGCGATATGGTTTTCTTTATACATATCGTCAAAGATTTCTGAAGCATATTCATAACTGACTGATGCGATAAGTTCAGGATATTCAAGCAGATTTCCTCCTAAGAAGCGTTGGCGAAGAAATCCATTTGCGATATCGTCTGTTGAGTCAAAGGCAGTTAAGCTTGAGGAGTAGACAACCTTTTTAGCCCTTTCAAAATCAGCTTTGTCAAGCCCTATCTTACGGTTTCTCTCAATCTCTGCGCATATCTCGTCAAACAGAGCATCGGGATCAGGTGTCGAACCTCCAATTTCGGCAAAAGCAAAACCTCTGCCAATACTTGAGTCCGCACCGAAGGAGCCGTTGATAAGCCCTTTATCGTAGACACTGGTGTAAAAGCTACCGGAGTTTCCGAAAATAGAATGAAGGATAATTTCATTTGCTACATGGCGTTTGATGGAATCATTACCGAGCTTAGGTGTTTTGTCCTTTATGCCGACCACAAGCATAGGCATTGCAACCTCAAGATGTTTTGTGATGCGTTTCTTGTTTACATCTTCGGGCTCGTCCAGTTCGACACGCTCGATAGTTATATCCTTTGACTTCTTTAGATATTTGTCGGCGACTTCAAGCACCTGCTCCGCAGTAACATCACCGCAGACGACAAGTGTCATATTGTTGAGGTTGTAGAAGGTATTGTAACAGCGGTAGAGAACTTCGGGTGTTATCTTTGAGATGCTTTCCGTTGTTCCTGCAATATCGATTTTTATCGGATTGTTGACATACATGGCATTCAGTAACCCAAAGAAGGACTGCCAGCCAGGGTTGTCGTCGTACATTCTAATTTCCTGCCCGATGATGCCGATTTCCTTTTGAACGGATGCGTCGGTAAAGTAAGGTGACTGGACAAAGTCAAGGAGTACACCGAGATTTTCGGAGAAGTTCTCTGTGCAGGAAAAGAGGTACGCTGTTTTATCAAAAGAGGTGAATGCATTTGCACTGCCGCCAAAGCGCGCATATCTTGTAAAGGTGTCCTCGCCATTTTCGTTTTCAAACAGTTTGTGTTCAAGAAAATGGGCAATTCCGTCTGGAACGG
>JAQWDK010000040.1 GCA_028705495.1 Eubacteriales bacterium | reverse complement strand
TCTCTCCTCTTACCTCTCTCTGTACTGACTGAGCTTGCGAAGGAAGTGCTGGTTTCGGAAAGGTCATCCGGAGTGCTGAATCTGCCGCCGATGGTATCAGAACGAAGTGGAGACACTATCGGTACACTGAAGGGACATCGGAGGGATTTCAGCTCTGACGTGCTTCGGAGAAGTGCGGCAGTGCTGAGTATAAACCATCGGCTCAGTCTCAGCCGGACTTCGTCCGTCAGAGACTGAGCCGATACCATATTGTTTAAAGCCAAAACGAATGTAACGGCTTTAAGTGAGAGAGGAGATTATGGAAACGGCCGACTGCTCGGCAGAAAACTTGATAGGTGGCAGAATGATTCGGCAGTCGAGCTGGTTACAGAATCTCGTGAGGGCGAAGCCCGAACTCCGATATTTATTGAGTAGTGAACGAACTTATTTGCTGTGGATAGATGAGTGCAAATCGAATCAGTGTGATAGCGGAACGGAAATTGAATTTGCGCTAATATAATTATTCGCAACAAATAAGAAAAATCAAATTAATTATTGTATATTTGGAGCATTAATATCATCAAAATATGACGGATAATAAACAAAAACTTGCTGAAAATAGATTAAAAGTCGTTTTGGCGGAACAAAAGAAAACTTGTCGTTGGCTTGCTTCCCAAATTGGCAAAAGTGAGAATACTGTTTCTCGTTGGTGTGCTAATCGAATACAACCTTCTATGGAACAACTATATGACATAGCTCAGATTTTAAATGTTGATGTCAGATCTCTTCTAAAGCCGATAGATGAATAACTTTAGCCAAATTACATATTATGATAAATAAATTAAGTATTAATTGGGAAAACTGTTATGGCATCAAAAGCCTTCATCACGAATTTTTGTTTGGGAGAGGTTGCCCAATACACCTTATCTATGCTCCAAATGGGTCAATGAAAACTTCTTTCGCAAAAACGATGAGTTATTTGTCGGATCAGGCTAAAGATAAACCTTGCGATCTTCTTCATAAAGAGAATGAATCAAAATGCGAAGTATTGGTTGACAACAACACCATTCCCAAAGAGGATATTTTCGTAGTAAATGGTGACGACGATATCGATAGTTCAAAATCTTTCATTAACTTCCTTGCTAGTTCTGAATTGAAATCGAAGTATGACGAAATATACAATAAGTTAACCACTGAAAAAGAGGCGTTGATGTCGAAACTAAAAAGCATCTCCTCAAGTACGGATTGCGAGAAAGAACTAAAAGAAGCCTTCCTTGAAAATGAGAATGATACCATCTTTAATATTCTGGAGAGATTAGAATCAAAGATTAACAGAGATGTACAACATTTCAATTTTCGTTATAATGATATTTTTGATACAAAAGGCGCAGTAAGAGAGTTTCTTAATGCACATAAACAAGAGCTAAATGATTACATCAATAATTACAAAAAACTTTTGATGGAATCTACTTTATTTAGGTCTATTGACGGTCACTCTTTTGGTACTTATCAAGCAAACCAATTAGCTCAAAATATGTCAGATGGAAATTTTTTTGGCGTTAAGCATAAAATTATCCTTCAAGATGGAACAGCTATTTCTACATATGAGCAGCTATTAGAGTTGATTTCTGATGAACAAAAGAGAGTACTTAATGACGAAAAACTAAAAAAAGCATTTGAAAAAATAACAAAAGCCATTGATAAAAATTCAGAGTTACGTGGTTTCAAATCAGTCCTCGAATTACATACCGAATGGATTATTGAAATGCTCGACTATGAGTCGTTTAAGAAAAAAGTCTGGATAGGATTCCTATCTGAAAATGAGGTAAAACCTTTATTTGATTCCTACATAAAGGTTTACTCTGCTAATAAGCAAGAGTTACTTGACATTTTGAAGAAGGCTGGAAAGGAGCAAGATAAATGGAAAAACATTATTAATCTCTACAACAATCGCTTTCATGTGCCTTTTAGGGTTTCTATTTCAAACCAACGCGACATAATACTAAAACTCGAATCTGCAAAACTCCAGTTTTCATATGTAGAAGATGGATTGAAGCCAATAATAAAAGATAGGAAAGAGCTAGATAAGATACTAAGTAGAGGTGAAAAACGAGCATTTATTATTTTACAATTTTTGTTTGAAATAGAGTCCCGTAAAACCGCAAATCACGATACTGTCTTAATAATGGATGATATAGCAGACTCTTTTGACTATCAAAATAAATATGCAATTCTTGAATATTTGAAAGATATAGTTGAGGATAATAGTCAGAACTTCTATTTGCTTGTACTTACACACAACTATGATTTTTATCGAACAGTTTCTTCGCGGCTTTATCTTCATGAAGATTATCTTTGGATGGCTGAACGTTTAAACGATGGCAATGTTTTAATTAATAAAGGAAAATACAAAGGCAATGTTTTCATCAATGTCTTTGTAAATCATGATGATAATGACAAAATATTCATCAGCATGATTCCCTTTGTCAGAAATATTATTGAATACACAAAGGGCGATGATTCAGAAGATTATTCCAAGTTAACCGAATGTCTTCATGTGAAGGTGAACACGCTAAATCTTACTGAATCAGACATCATTACTATAATGGAAAATTACACCCTTGGAAAAGGCATGAAGCGAGTTCGCAATGGCTCCCAAATATATACTCTCATTATGTCTACTGCAGATTTGATTATTCATGAACAAACACCAGACCCTGTCCTAATTGAAAACAAGATAGTATTATCCATTGCCATACGTCTTTTAGCCGAAAAGTATATGTATGACAAACTTATCTCAGCTGGTAAAAGTGAGTCCGAATTACTTGTAAATAGAAACCAAACAGGGAAATGGACTAAGTTATTCAAGAAAACATGTTCTGATGACAATGTTGATATTATTGAGCGTGTGAATATGATGACTCCAGAATTAATTCATCTTAACAGTTTTATGTTTGAGCCACTGATAGACATGTCAATCCACCACCTAATTACTCTATACAAAGATTGTAAAACCAAATTAGTCTCATAATATGATTAAAGATATAATAACGCACAATGAGTCAGCACGTCCTGATGCCGATATCCAGCAGCGGCTGCATGCGGATTTCCCTCAATGTTTCAACAATGAGGGAAAATTTGATATTGATAAATTTTCGTCATTGCTGAAAGACAATGTATCTGTGATTAATGAAGGGTATGATTTGAATTTCCTTGGGAAAAGCTATGCAAAACTTCTTTCCACAATTGATACTACAACTATTATTAAACCTGATTTAGAGCATAATAGCAAACCTGAGAATGCCAATAGCGAAAACATCTATATTAGTGGGGATAATCTTGATGCACTTAAACATCTACTAAAATCATACGCAGGGAGAATAAAATGTATCTACATCGATCCTCCATACAATACTGGGACAGACGGTTTTGTTTATAACGACAATTTTACTTTTTCTGCGGAAGAGCTTGAATCCAAACTCAGTATTAGTTCTGATCAAGCTATAAAGATTCTTGATTTGACTAAACGTGGCTCTGCATCACATTCCGCTTGGCTTATGTTTATGATGCCAAGACTCCAATTAGCTAAAGACTTGTTGACAGATGATGGCGTGATTTTTATTTCTATTGATGATAACGAACAAGCTAATCTAAAGATACTGTGCGATGGAATATGGGGAGAAGAAAATATAGTGTGTATATTCCCGAGGGTAACAAAAAAAGGAGGAAAATCATCCAATGAAACTGCAAAAAACCATGATTATGTATTGATGTATACTAACAATCGTGAGGAAGCCGATTTGACTGGCGTTCAGCATACTGATAAAGGTTACTGTAACAAAGATGAATTTTATGAAAAAAGAGGTTATTACAAAGCTAATCAAACCTTAGATTATGATTCCTTGGGATATGTACAAACATTGGATTATCCTATTGTTATTGATAATATTACTTATTATGCAGGAGGAAGTTTGGATGATTATCAAAAGCGGCAGCAGGGAGAACATGGCCGTGCGGACTGGGGATGGAGATGGAGCAAAGGTTTATTTGACTTTGGAATGGAGAATGGTTTTATTGAGGTTCATAAAGGGAGAAACGGCAGTCGTGATAGGATATATACCAAGACATATCAGAATGCGAAGATTATTAAATCAAATGGAACATACAAGGTTGAGATAACTGATCGCACGAAACCTTTATCTACGCTTGAATTTACTGATAATCAGTATTCGAACGATAATGCAAAGAAAGCTCTTGATGCCATAATGGAAAAGGGAGTATTCGAATACACCAAACCTCCTCAGCTCATTTCAAGATTAAGTCAGTTGGTGAATAATAATGAAGATGCTATCTTTTTAGATTTCTTTTCCGGTTCAGCATCCTCTGCACAAGCAATTATGCAACTCAATATTCCTGTTGGACGTAGGAAATTCATAATGGTTCAAATACCTGATAAGTGTTCTGAAACCAGTGAAGCGTATAGAGCTGGATACAAGACTATTGATGAAATTGGTATGGAGAGGATTATACGTGTCGGTAGAAAGATTAAAAATGACAATCCACTTTTTTCTGGAGACTTAGGCTTTAAACATTATTCTTTATATGAACCAACGGAAACGACTTTAGATACATTAGAGAAATTCTCTCCTAAAGAATTATTTGCGAATGATTCTATCTTAAATGAATTCGGAAAAGAAAGCGTATTGGAAACATGGTGTGTTAAGGATGGATATGGCTTTGGCGCTAAAATAGATACAATACAGTTAGGCAGTTATTCTGCGTATCACTGTGGTTTCCATCTGTATTTCATTAATCCATCACTATCAGAAGATGATGTTGTTGCTTTAATTGATAAATTCAATAAAGAAGGTTCTTTTAATCCAAATAAGGTTGTCATTTTCGGTTATAGTTTCACATTCTCTCAAACAGAAATGTTGCGAAAGAATCTTACTGTTCTAAAGGACTCCAAGAATCTTCCAATCAACATTGAAATCAGGTACTAATTATGGAACTAATTCTACAATCAGGCCTTGAACATCAACAGAAAGCGGTAGAAGCCGTTGCAGACGTATTTAATAATGTCTCTTTTATCAATCCATCTTCATTCTTCGAGAATCCGCAAATAACGTTACCTGATGCGACAATAGCACAGAATATTAAAGTTGTTCAAGAAGAACTTTATGTTTGTCCAGAACAGCGAAATAATATCACATCAAGTACTCTTCTCAATCTTGATATAAAGATGGAGACTGGGACTGGCAAAACATACGTCTATACCAATGTTATTTATGAACTTCACAAACGATTTGGAATTAATAAGTTTGTCATAGCTGTTCCCTCACTTCCCATTAAGGCTGGTACACAACAATTTATAGCCGACCCATATGTTCAACGCCATTTTAAAGACACTTGTGGCTACGGTTCTTCTATGGAACTTTATACTTTAAATGCTTCAAAAAAGAAAAAGGGCAAACAGTTTTTTCCTTCTGCCGTGCGTGGCTATGTGGAAGGTTCTTTTCAAAACAGAAATAAAATATATGTTCTGCTCGTCAATATGAGTTTACTCACCTCAGGGAAGATGCTTTCTCGAAGTGATTACGACTTTGGAGTTCAAGGTTTTTACAAGCCATTAGATGCAATTAAAGCCACTAAATCATTTATTATTATAGATGAACCTCATAGATTTTCAAGAGAACAATCAGCTTACTCCGTCATTCTTAACGATTTAGCGCCTCAATGCATAATACGTTTTGGAGCAACTTTTCCTAAAACAACCATAGGAAGTGGCAGAAATAAAGTGATTAAAACAGATTATGAAAACCTTCTATATAATCTAAATGCATGTGCTTCTTTCAATCAGAATCTGATAAAAGGAGTAGCCAAAGAACATCTATTAAGTACGACAAGTCGAACTGAAAAAGTCAAGATTGTCTCTATTGAGGCAAAAACATCTGTATCACTCAACTATATTACAGCAACTGGCAACCAACACTATTTATGTAATTCCGGAGATTCTCTAGGTGTAATTAGCGAAGATTTTGCAGGTTTGTCAATTACCGGAATTGGAAACAATTACATAGAATTGTCTAATGGCCAAACTAAACTTTGCGGAGAAGAATTTGATGTGGATTTGTACTCTACTTCCTATCAAGAGCAAATGATAAGATTGGCACTTCAACGACATTTTGAAACTGAAAAAAGCAACTTCAACAGAGAGATACGCATTAAGACACTTGCACTTTTTTTCATTGACAATATTATGTCCTACCGAGGCAAAGATGGAGATGGTGCGTGGTTTAGCGAAATGTTTGACCGACTGTTGCTTGAGAGAATTAACATTGAGCTGCAAACAAACATTACTCCAGAGTATAAATTATTTTTGGAGGCGAGCAAAGTCAACCTTGCAAACTGCCGCGCTGCCTATTTTTCTCAAGACAACAATGATTCTGATGAGAATATTGCCAAAGAAGTGGATTTAATACTCCACAATAAAAAAGAGTTGCTTTCATTCACTAAAGCCGATGGTTCCGTAAATACTTGTCGTTTTCTTTTTTCTAAATGGACACTAAAGGAGGGCTGGGACAATCCAAATGTGTTCACTATTGCAAAACTCAGATCAAGCGGTAGCGAAAACAGCAAATTACAAGAAGTGGGTCGAGGATTAAGGCTTCCAGTAGATGAATTTGGCAACCGTATCAGCAATGAAGACTTTATGTTGAACTACATAATTGATTTCACAGAGGCTGATTTCGCAGAAAAATTAGTGGCAGAAATTAACTCAGATATTCCGGAGGTTAAAATTGACAGGCTCAATCAAGAAGATTTGGAAAGAGTCGCTAAGGCTCGCAATGTAGAGCCAAATGAATTGCTTATTACTCTTTTGAGTAAGCATTATATCAATGGAGTTGGAATGGAGATTAACAAAGATTCAATCGCGGAATTCTACAGCGATTTTCCTGAATTTATTCCAAAGGGTGGAGTTGGAGGCTCGAAAATAAAGGACAGGAATAAGGGCAATAAAAATACTATTACAATCAGGAAAGCTCAATTTGATGAGTTAAAAGAATTATGGGCGCAAATAAATAGAAAGTTTGTAATTTTTTATAACGAAGAGGTGGATAATTTGGTCGAAGACAATTTTGCTTCTTTGCTAAATAACCATGTATTTACTAATCAGACAATATCAAGTTCAAGGCAAATCATTACTACTAATAATGGAACCGCTTCTGTTGAAACAGGAACTGGTGTTGAATATGACATAACTGGTCGCTCTTTGCCTTATAATGTTTTTTTACAGCGTGCCAACAAAGCCACATCAGTTCCTATTCCGGTAATGCACGCAGCAATTTGCAATTATGCTACTCATAACAATTTCTCTGATGATTACATTAACGAAGCATCTCTAACTCGTCTTATTCAAGAATTTGAAGACTGGAAAGCTGAGAACCTTATTGGTAGAATTCATTATAAAAGCGCCAACTATAACTCAAAAACCACTGCTCTTACTGATTCACGAGGTAAATTGCTAAAAGAAATTGCTCAAGCCCGAATTGGTCTGACATTAACATCCGGCACACCATCAGAAAAGTATCTTTATGATGCCATCGCCTATGATTCACCCTTGGAAAGAGATAATATTATTACCGACCCATCGGATGATGTATCAGAAGTAGTAGTCTATGGTAAAATCCCAAGAAAAAGTATTTCTATTCCAACTATTTCTAAATCAAGCTACAGTCCAGACTTTATGTATGTGGTCAAGAGAGTCAATGGTGAAAAGGAGTTAAATATTATCATAGAAACAAAAGATGTTGAAAACAAGACTGCTCTCCGTGGTGAGGAGAAAATAAAAATTAATTGTGCTAAGGCATTTTTCGAGCAACTAACACTTGATGGATATACAGTTCACTTTAAGGAACAGATTAACAATAAGACAATTAAGACAATAATAACAGAGCTAATCAATACTCCAGAGGACACCGCTCAAGTTTCAAAACTGTCTAAATCAACAACTTCTTTCATCAACGATGTGAATATTAAGGATAGATTTGTGAAATTCCTTCCTTTTTACTCTTTACGAGCTGCTTGTGGCGAATTTGGTTCAATGGAGAAAATTGATGAAGAAGAAAGATGGGTTGATGCCAGCAATATAGGGAAGCTTAATAAGGATATGTTTGTGGTAAAAGCTGCTGGAAACTCAATGGAGGACAAGATCCACGATGGTGATTTGTGCGTTTTCAGGCACTATGATTCCGGACATAGCTATCAGGGAAATATTGTACTTGCGCAAATGAACCAGAACGATTCTGATTATGATGGGACATATACCATAAAGGTATTTCAAAAGGGAGAAAAGAAGCTGCACGAAGATGCTGATATTACTTATGCGGAATCAGTAACGCTCTTGCCTGTTAACACTGAATATGAACCTATTAGTGTTAGTGGAGATGCTATGGATTTTGCGATTATAGGAGAATTTGTTGGAGTAATAAAAAATCAAATATAAAGACCTAAACAACATGACAAAAATCACAGTAATAGGTACGGATATTTCCATTATCCAAAAAGAAGAGAAAGATTACATTTCTCTTACCGATATGGTGAAAAATATTGATAATGGATTGGCTCTCATTGAAAAATGGTTGCGAAATAAAAACACCATAGAATTTCTGGGAATATGGGAAGAGATGTATAATCCCGACTTTAATTCCCCCGAATTCGAGGGAATTAAAAATGCAGCAGGATTAAATCGTTTCATCCTTTCTGTCAAACAATGGATAGAGAAAACCAATGCTATTGGGATTATCGCCAAAGCCGGTCGCTATGGCGGAACATACGCCCACAAGGATTTGGCATTTGAGTTTGCATCTTGGGTGTCTCCACAGTTCAAGTTGTACCTGATTAGAGAGTTCCAACGTCTTAAAGATGAGGAGCAAAAACAGATAGGATGGTCTGCAAAACGTGAATTGTCTAAAATCAACTACCATATTCACACTGATGCAATTAAGCAAAATCTCGTTCCGATGGAATTGACACCACTTCAAACATCCATCATCTATGCAGAAGAAGCCGATGTCCTGAATATGGCATTATTTGGTATTACTGCCAAACAATGGAGAGATGCCAACCCCATATTAAAAGGCAATATCCGGGATTATGCCTCCATCAATCAGTTAATTTGTCTTTCGAATATGGAAAGTATCAACGCAGTCCTTATTGACGAAGGAGTTTCGCAATGTGAACGGTTAAAGAAACTTAACCTCATTGCCATTAAGCAGATGAGCATACTTGAAGAAGTAGAGAATCGTAAATTATTGAGATAAAAGGAGGAAATAATCATGGATTATATTGGAAATCAAGAAATAATAGATATTGGTTTGCTAACAGCAAAAGTAGCCTCTCTAAATGATGAAAAGGCAAGAATAGCAATTGGAGGTGTATCATTGGTTTATAATAGTACTCAGTTTGCCCGTTTCTGCCAAATGTCAGCTGAGTATTCACAAATTCTAAGCCTTGTCTCTTTTCGAGCTAAATTAATAGGACACACAACAAATCAAGAACTCGAACTTGCAAGACAAGCCAATGAAGGAATCCAATATTGTCAACAACAAATGATAAAACATGGCATTATCTCAGCTACTGATATTGCTTCTTTGTTATTTGAGATGATTAATTCATTGTCAAAGAAGCAATGATGTAAGTAGTATTTGTTGACAGATTGAGTAACCAGACTATTAAAAATCATCGATTACATTGATGATAGCACACCATATTATCTTTTGAATTATAAACCGTGTTGAAATAGGACATGTAAATAAGCATTAAAATTTATTCACAAATGAACGATTCCAAGACGAAATAAAAGACAAGCGGTTGATGGGCAACTACGAGTAGGACTGCATTTATATGGATATTTCAACAAAAGAAGAAAAGGAATAAAACATCACATCATATGGAAGATAATGGCGAAATAATTATTTATCAAGGTACGGATGGCCTTACTAACATCGAAGTAAAACTTCAAGATGAAACAGTCTGGCTTTCTCAGCAGCAGATGGCAGATCTTTATCAGACTGCCAGATCTAATGTTGTAGAGCATATTCAACACATCTACCAAGAAGGAGAATTGTCCGAAGATTCAACTTGTCGGAATTTCCGACAGGTTCGAAAAGAGGGCTCTCGTGAAGTTGCAAGAATGATTCCACTATATAATCTGGATATGATAATTTCATTGGGATATCGTGTCCGTTCTTCTATTGCTACTAATTTCAGAAAATGGGCTTCTGCACATCTAAAGGAATATATTATCAAGGGATTCACTATGGATGATGACCGGCTGAAAGGGATAGCGGGAGGAGCCTACTGGAAAGAACTCCTTGATAGAATACGTGATATACGATCTTCCGAAAAAGTGCTTTATCGACAAGTTCTTGATTTATATGCCACTGCTGTTGACTATAATCCTAAAGCAGATGAGTCTATTACATTTTTTAAAATTGTTCAAAACAAACTTCATTTTGCAGCCCATGGGCATACTGCTGCCGAAATAATTTTCAATAGGGCTGATGCCGGCAAACCTTTTATGGGACTTACCTCATTCTCAGGTGACTTTCCGACAAAAAAAGATATTTCTATTGCCAAAAACTATCTTAATGAAACAGAACTTAAAGTTCTTAACAACCTCGTATCTGGATTCTTTGACATTGCTGAAATACAGGCCATTGAACATAATCCTATGTATATGTCAGACTATATCGAACAGCTTGATAAGACTCTTTCTTCAAGTAACCGTAAACTATTGTCGGGTTCGGGTACTATCAGTCACAAAGAGGCCATAGTCAAGGCAGAGCATGAATACCAAAAGTATATTATTGACACGCTTACACCTGTTGAAGAGGCTTATTTGAAAACCATTTCATCAATTGACGATATTGTCCATAATAAAAAATAATTAAAATTGCATTCTATGACACACCAAGACCTACTTCAAACCCTCTCCCGCGGCGAACGCCTCCATCTCGAGTGCAAGAAAGCCCGCCGCGAAGTCCCCAAGTCCATTTGGGAGACATACTCTTCTTTTGCCAATACCCTTGGCGGCGATATTCTATTGGGCATAGAGGAAGACCTTACGGCTACTGATGCAAGCAAGCGTTTCACGATTCTCGGTGTGGAGAATGTGAAAAAGATTAAAACCGACTTCTGGAACACCGTCAATTGCGATAAGGTGAGTGCGAACATTCTTCAGGATGATGATGTATCGGATTTTGAAGTTGATGGCAAGAACATAATCCGCATCCATATTCCTCAGGCTGACTTCACCCTACGTCCGGTGTATATCAATGGGAATCCACTGAAGGGAACTTTCCGGAGAAACCACGAGGGGGATTATCATTGTACTGAAGCTGAGGTGAAAGCGATGCTACGCGATGCCAATGAAAATGGGAACGACAGCACTCTGATGGAGCTCTATGGAATGGATGACATTGATGCTGATTCGCTAAGGCAATACCGCACTGAATTTCGCGTGCTCAACGATGGACACCCTTGGAACAGTGATGATGACAAGAAGTTTTTGACGGAACTTGGTGGATATGTGGTGGACAGGAAAAATGGCAAGGAAGGGTTGACACTTGCAGGGCTGATGATGTTTGGCAAGGGACTTGCCATCACAGAGAGACTTGCCAATTTCCGGATGGATTATGTGGATATGAGCCATCTGGTGGGTGATGAAAGATATCACGACCGACTTACATACGATGGCCGGTGGGAAAACAACCTATACCAGTTCTTTCATAGGGTACTGCCCAAACTCACAATGGATCTGCCTCGGCCATTTGTATTGGAAGGAGTTAGAAGAGTGGATGACACGCCACAACATAGAGCGGTGCGTGAAGCTTTTACCAATTCCATTATCCACTGCGATGTATTCCTCTCTGGAGGGGTGCTGCGCATTGACAAATACGATGACAGACTTTGCTTCAGGAATCCGGGAATATTAAAACTGCCTATTGAGCAGGTTTATGAGGGAGGGACTTCTAAAGCCAGAAATCCCAAGATGCAGAATATGCTGAGGATGATTGGGTACGGAGAGAATCTGGGGTCAGGCTTCCCGAAGATTATTTCTGCTTGGAAGCAAGCTGGGTGGAAAGAACCGCTATTGGAGAACAGACTGGATCTGGATGAGGTTAGACTGACGCTGTTTGTGCCGTTTGAGGTTCAAACTACTTCTCAAACAGGTACTCAAACTACTTCTCAAACTACCGCTGATTTTGTATTCAAACTTATTAAGGAGTCTCCAACCATCACTCGTATCCAGCTGTCTAAAGCTATTGGGAAATCCACTAAGACTGTCCAAAATAGCATAGAGACGTTGAAAAAAGAAGGAAGAATCAAACGTGTCGGTTCTGTTACATACGGTGGTCACTGGGAAATTATTGAAAAGAAATAATGATATGGAAGAGAACAAAGGAAACATCATTTTATACAACACCGCTGATGGAGAGGCCAAGATAGAGGTTACATTGGCGAATGATACTGTTTGGCTGACTACCGACCAGATGGCTCAATTATTTGACCGTAATAAGTCCACTATTTCACGACACATCAAGAATGTATTAGAAAGTGGTGAGTTACAAGCAGATTCAGTTGTTGCGTTTTTTGCAACAACTGCCACTGATGGGAAAACATACAAAGTGGTATTCTATAATCTCGATATGATTATCTCTGTTGGGTATCGTGTCAATTCCCTGAGGGGCGTTCAGTTCAGAATGTGGGCTACAAATGTTATAAAGGAGTATCTGGTCAAGGGGTTTGCGATGAACGACGATTTACTGAAACGCGCCGGAGGTGGAAACTACTTCGATGAGTTACTTGCACGCATCCGTGACATTCGATCTTCGGAAAAGGTGTTCTATCGAAAGATTTTGGAAATATACGCCCTCAGTATCGATTACGACCCTCGTGCTGATGCCACCAAGAAGTTTTTCTCCACTGTTCAGAACAAGATGCATTTTTCTACTC
>JAQWDK010000061.1 GCA_028705495.1 Eubacteriales bacterium | reverse complement strand
TTTTTTCGTTTTTGTTATACCTAAGTTGTGCCAACTCCCAATTTAATCAGACGCATCAATAAGAATTAATAACAAGAGGCAAATAACCGAAAATTTAATTCACAATATGTTCAACTTTTTTAGAAAATGTATAGTGTATAATGATATAGTCTAAAAAAAGAAGAAGCTGAGCCCGAACTGTGGTAAAATGGTAAGTGCCAACGAACCATTCACAGAAAGGGCAAGCTTCTATGAAAAGTATATCACAAAGAGCAGAGAAAAAACAGAGGGCAGAAGAGAAAAAACGAGCAAAGAAAAAAGAACGTATAGTATGGTACGCAAACAAGCACGGAAAAAGTTCAGCATCACGAAAATATCAGGAATCGTTAAGCAACATCAAACGGTGGTGCAAACAATACGACGGAGCATGGCAGTCGCTGTTGTGTAAATCACGCCGACCACACAGCCACCCAAGGCAGCACACGCTGATTGAAGAAACGGACATTAAAGAGGTATGGGCAAAGCACGGCTGCAAGGGAATGGATTATGTTTACTGTGTTTTAGTTAAGGACTATGGATACACACGGACAATCTGGGGATTGTTTCATGCGCTAAGGCGATTAGGTCTGATCCACAAGCCAAAAGGAAAAGGTCGCCGTAACTACCGGCAATACACTCCATGCGAGATACCTGGAGAAAAGATACAGATAGATGTGAAAGAGGTACCCTGCTATTGTATACGCGGAAAGCACCGAATAGATGGGAAGAAGATGTATCAGTGGACAGCGATAGACGAATGCACGCGATGGCGTTTTGTGTATGGGTTTGAGGAACATACACCAGAAAACTCGGTTAAGTTTTTAAAAATGCTACTGGAATTGTTCCCGTTTGAGATTTTAACCATTCAGACTGATAACGGTACAGAGTTCACTTACAAATTCATTAGTGATGAAAAACTTTGTCCGTTTGAGGAAGAACTAAAACGATTGGGAATTAACCATAAGCTCATCAAACCGAGAACACCGTGGCATAACGGAAAGGTAGAACGAAGCCACCGTATGGATCAAAGATACTTTTATGAGTACGAACATTTTCGTGATATGATAGACTTCAACGGTAAATTAAAAGAACACATAAATTGGACGAACAATAAACCTATGCGGATATTCAAAGGAAAAAGTCCTGCTGACAAGCTGATGGAATATGTTTGGGTCATATGATTGTCAGGCGGCTACCGGGTATTCGGCTTTTCTCCGTTCCGCTACGCTCCACTCCGAAAAGCCGAATACCCGATATAACTTACCTAACCACATGCTTCTTAAAATATAAATAGACCATATGTTTGACAACCACAGATTCAAAACGAAATTAGTTATTCTAAAGTACTTGACTTTTTCCTTCTTTTATGGTACTATAATCCTCGCTGACATCCGAAATGTTTTTTTAAGGTGGCAGCTTAATGTTTGAATACATACATGGAGAGATCGCGTAGCTGGTCGAGCGCGCATGATTGGAAATCATGTATACCGCAAGGTATCGAGGGTTCGAATCCCTCTCTCTCCGCCACCGGCTTGAAGCCGGACACAATATCGCGCACCGTAATAAGTGCGTGATTTTTCTTTTATTACCGCGATTTTACATTCATCTTTTTTTGTCAGAGGATCTCACTGGATTGAAGCCCGAAACAATATCGCGCACCTTACAATCGTAAGGTGCGCTTTATATTACGACTTTGTAATTTCTATGCAAGTTGACATAATGATATTTATGTGCTATAATCAAGACATTACAACGAGGTGCGAAGCTGATGCTTTTGCACCCTGTTGTTTATTTTATGTCCGAATGGTTGATATACAAACCATAAAAAATTTTGGAGGTTACTAAAATAACAAAAGGAAGTTTTAATCTTAAAGTTATCACAAGAAAATCTGTTCTTATGCTCTTAGGTATATTCATTTCATCGCTCGGCGTTTGCTTATCTTTGAAGTCAAGACTTGGCGCTACACCTATAGGTGTATGCCCTGCGGTATTCAGTCAACCCCTTAAGATATCTACTGGTACAGCAATGGGGCTTTTACTTGCAATATTTTTCTTAATTCAAATTGTGCTCCTTAAAAAGGAGTTCGCACCTATTCAGTTATTTCAGCTTTTACTTACTGGAATATATGGTTTTTCGGTTGACATAGTCACAAAAATCCTTTCCCTTTTCCCCGATGAACTATTGTGGCAACGGTTAATTTACTGTACTATGGGCATTGTTATACTTGCTTTTGGTGTGTTTATCATGTTAAAAACCGATTTTATCATGCTTCCTCAGGATGCGGTAGTAAGCGTGATATGCAAGAAGTATAATTGGGAATATGGTAAGGTTAAAATAATTTCGGATAGTATTTTAACTGTAATTGCAGCTGTCGTTTCTTTGATTCTATATAATAAACTTGTACACGTGGGATTTGGTACAATTCTTGCAGCGTTATTTGTCGGAAAAATAATCAGCAAACTTAAAGAAGTAAAGACACTAAACATTTTCGTTGACCGAATAATCGGCGACAAGTAAAAGAACAACCGGATATAATTAGAGGAGCTGTTATTGCAACAGCCCCTATTTTTTTTTCTTTATTGTAAATTATGCTACTTAATATGAATAAAATCTATTGGAATATTAAAGTATTGCTGATATAATAGACTTGTGGCATTAAAAATATGATATTAGTTTTCGCAGAGTTAGGAGACAGCAGATATGAAACGTTTTTTATTGATTCTTATCGCCTTTGTATTTTTACTTGAGCTGACATCTTGCGTTAGTCAGCCAAAACAAGAAATTCTAAAGTATTTCAGTGAAAACGATAACAATTTTATTGAGCAAATAAGAGTTTCGAGCACCAAGACCGTTGATGAGCTTAGCTCTTTGTCTATGACATATAGCAAAAGTACCAAAGAAGCGTACATAAAATATCCTGTAAATACATATGCGGAAGGAAAGTTCAGCTATATATTTGATAAAAATGATCATTTAGTGGGGTATTCATTTCCAACTGAAATGGATGACAGTGATATTATCTGCCATTTCCCTGAAGGATTCCAAAAGAAAACAGTTTTTATCGGTAACGAAAAAGCCAAAGAAATTAGCCTTGAGTTTTTGAGCAATTATACAGACATAGATGGTTATGAACTCGTAAGCCAAAGTAATAAAAATGACCCGTACT
>JAQWDK010000001.1 GCA_028705495.1 Eubacteriales bacterium | reverse complement strand
GACCGCTCGGGTCGCTCTCCAGCGTTGCCCTATCCTGTCTGTCAGTAAAGCAGAAATATTATACCACGGATTCTACTCTTGGATTTCAAGTTTGATTATTTTGTCCGAACAACGGGGTACACTTCACCCCCACGGGGGTGTCAGTCGTCAAAGCTGTGCGGTTTTCGTGTTCCAAGTTCACCGTGTGCTTTCATGTGGCAGGAGCGGCAAAGAGCCACGAGGTTTGACCTCTCATGCGTTCCGCTTTCCGAGAGCGGGACACGATGGTGGACTTCCTCCGCTGGACGGTAAACGGAGAGAATGCTTTACTCGACAGACGATTGCAGTGTACTCTTTAAAATAGCTTCCGAGTTCCTCGCCGTCGATTATATGGTCGCTGAAGATGGCGTCAAATACCGTAAATCCACGAAGTACTCGGCAAAAAAGGAGGAATAGACCAACATACACTTCTAATTAATGTGTTTAGGCAGAGCATTTTGAACCCTTTTATTTTTCTTTGTACTCCGTTATTTTTCATAGAACGATTTTATTTTTCTTCTTAGGGTATTCAAATTCACCCGTGAGCCGAGAACTCCCGAGAAGCCCCATGACGCAGAAAAAGCCTGCAACACAAAGGATTTTGCATAACCCTATGGGGCAAATCCCTTGTATTGCAGGCTTTCTTGATACGAATAATAAAAGGATTGACCGCAGCATCGTATCAATGCTACGGTCAATGTTTGAAAGAAGCTGATATTTGTGATACGATGCACACCCTTGCTGACAAATCGTTAGCGAGGGTTTCCTTTCGTTAGCGAAGGTATCAATCGTTAGCGAGGGTATAAAAGCGAAATTATCAACTAACGCCTTGACTTTTCAGCTTTTTTGAGCATTCATATGAGTGGTCTTGTGAAGGAGGTCACGAATATGGATAAGAATGTCGCAGAAAAAGAGATGGATTATCAATTGATAAAACTGTTATTGATTAATTTGCAAAGAGAAGGTTTGATTACTGCTAAAGAGGCTGAGGAAATTCGTAAAAAAGCACAGGCCGAGCTTAAGCCCTTAATCGGTATTTTGGATTGAGGTCATGGAATGAAAAAAATAATACATAAAATCAAAGTCTATCCAAAAGTCGAAAAGCTATATGAACCACTTTACCAAAAACGCCGTGTGGCGATTTACGCCAGAGTTTCAACAAGCAGTGACGAGCAGTTAAATAGCATCGAAGCGCAAAGGGATTATTATCTAAAATATGTGGAAGAACGCTCTGATTTAATCTTCGTAAGATTGTATGCTGATGAGGGCATAACCGGCACCTCGGCAAAGAAACGTCCGCAGTTCATGGCAATGATTGAGGACTGCCGTGCCGGGAAAATAGATGTCATTGTAACAAAGAGCGTGTCCAGGTTCGGTCGCAACACCGTGGACACGCTTTCCTATACCCGTGAACTTAAAACACTCGGAATCGATGTGTATTTTGAAAAAGAGAATCTGCATTCCATCAGTCCGGACGGAGAACTGCTGCTTACCCTTATGGCGGCGTTTGCTGAATCAGAGGCTGAAACCATGTCAGAAAACATCGCGTGGGGATTTCGTAAACGGTACGCTGAAGGTAACACCGATAGTCTACCAATGCATAATGTTTATGGGCTTGACAGAAACACCGTTACAGGCGAAATATTCATCCGCGAAGACGAGGCTCCCGTTGTACGGAGAATTTATTATGAATTCATGACAGGGGTCAACACTCAGCAAATATCCAACCACCTGAATGAAGACGGCGTCCCCACACACCGCAAAGGCGCGAAGTGGCATAACAAAACCGTAATCAATATCCTACAGAATGAAAAATATTGTGGAGATGTATTGTTCCAGAAAACCTTCAGCCCGGGCGCACTGTGCCGTTGCAAACAGAATCGCGGAGAACTTCCACAGTATCTTCTCAGGGATGCCATTCCTGCTATAATCGATAAAAAGCAGTGGGAGATAACACAACTTGAATACGCGAGAAGAGTGAAACAGTTCTACGGACAACCTTCCCCGGAACATCCGTTCACAGGCAGAATTTTCTGTGGTGTCTGTGGAAGGACGGTAGTACACAGCTCATTCAAGAGCGGCGGTTCATTCAAAACATGGTGGCGATGCTCAACTAAGGTGACTCGGATGACGAAACTAGATGATATCCCACACGATGATTCCCGTATCCCTTTGGAGAGGCCTGCACAGGTGTTTGTCCAGTCATGGAATCTCATCATCAGCAAACGGCAGCAATATGAGCCAAGACTAAAGAAAATAGCAGATAAGGACGGCAACCTACTAACACGTTACCATGCGTCCGAAATGCTCCGGCTGATGGACGAGGCCGGCAAACTGGCCGAGTTCGACTATCCGCTCTCATTGAGGGTGCTCGACCACATGGAGCTTCAACTGGACGGCAAGCTAACCGCGGTTTTCCTTTCTGGGATACGCCTGTCTATTTAAGGCTGCATGATTGCAAGGTTGCAAAAGTGGTATAGCCAAGGATGCAAAGTTGTTGAGATTTTGCATCCTTGGCTTTTATATTTATATTTACATCATTGAAGTAAGCAACCAAATGGTATACAAAAAGAGTTTGATGCGGATGGTTACGATATTTACCTACGGAACAGCATCTGTGTTGGTGAACCGATGTTAATTGACGTCAATACGATTACCATTTCTCCGGTATTAGAGGACTGCCTTATGGGGAAATCTGTTTCAGAGAGTCCTTTTTTCTGGAATATGGAGAGCGCGTCTTCGGATTTCAAAAAGATATAATTTCCCAGATTCCGTTGTGTTCGATTCTTCTCTTCATAGTCACACTCGATAATTAAAGCTTGATTTCTGCCTAACCGCCACCGAGCCTCGGCTACAAATATTCGTTGATATTTGACTGGCTTGGAGACTGATTTCATAGTCACACTCAAACCAGGCGCGAAACTCCGTCCAGGCAACTTCGCGGTCTCGGAGAGCATCCAGCAAATCACATTGGCATCCAGGGTCGCCAGACCCAACCGCTTTACCCTGGCGCTGGAGAAATCGATATTGCCTAAAAGCCCCGCAGTACGGGCGTTTTTCGCGATTTGAATACCCCTGTGTAATTTTGAATACCCTAACGCAAAATTTGAATACCCTAACCGATGAAAAATAAAATTGTATTGACGCTTTGGTCACAGCACAAAAACGTTTCACAGTAGATTTCTTGACAAAAGAACTACGGGAGAACAACGGCGAGGTGCCACAATATTATGTGGAAGGGTCTCATGAAGCGATTATTTCGCCAGAGGAATTTGATATGGTACAAGACGAAATGGCACGGCGCAAGGAACTCGGAAGAGCTTACAGTGACAAAGCTTTTCACAGCAAGCTCATCTGTGGTGATTGCGGGGGGTTCTATGGTCGTAAGGTTTGGCACTCCACTGACGAGTACCGCACGGTTATTTTTCAATGCAACCGGAAATTCAAGAATGAAATCAAATGCACCACGCCCAGGCTCACCGAGGACGAGATTAAGGAACGATTCCTAACCGCCTACAACGAGCTTATGGGCAACAGAGAAAACGTTATTGCAGACTGTGAACTTATTCGCCAGACCCTTTGCACTACATAAGAATTAGATGCCGGAATGCAACAGGCACAAGATGAAATGACGGTGATTGCGGGGCTCATGCAGGTTCATATAAAGAAGAATGCGTCGATTGCTCAATCACAGGCAGATTATGCCACTGAAACCGAGCGGATTGAGAAGCGCTACAATGATGCGTTAGAACGCTACACCGCTCTTGAGGCTGAAAAGACAAAAAGGGTGCGTAAGGGCAAGGAACTGAAGGCGTTCACCAAAACGTTGAAACAGCAACCTTTAGTGGTTGCCGAATGGACTGAGCGCCTTTGGATAACACTCCTCGATACTGCAACGGTGAACCGTGATGGTAGAATCATGTTCCG
The DNA here is from genome assembly GCA_028705495.1 of Eubacteriales bacterium. Taxonomy (GTDB): domain Bacteria; phylum Bacillota; class Clostridia; order Oscillospirales; family CAG-382; genus GWF2-38-85. The sequence goes on along the minus strand of JAQWDK010000001.1, from coordinate 309,024 downwards.
TTTCAAAAGTGGTGTGGAAATAATGGGTTAACAATAGAAAAGGATAAACCCCACCCCATTTTATATTTTTATTGACTGCCACCCAAGGCTTAAATTGCCTGGCGGGCAGTCTTTTTAAATTTTTTATGAAATTACTCAAAAGTTATTGACATATGCCATAAACGAGGGTATAATAAGAATAAATGGTATATGCCACAAACCATAAGGAGGTGAAAAGTATGCCAAGAAGGGATGGAACCGGCCCAATGGGTGCGGGATCAATGACTGGAAGAGGATTAGGGCTTTGCACAGGTGTTAATGCAGCAAAGTACGGAGCTGGTCTCGGAATGATGGGATTAGGTCTTGGACTTGCTTGCAGACGCGGTTTCGGTCGTGGTTTTGGTAGAGGTTTTGCATTTAACCAGACCTCCTCAAAAACACAAAAAGAGCTGCTGAATGAACAGAAAACCATATTGCAAGATCGACTCGAAGTTATTGATAAGCAATTAGAGAACCTATAATGGTCATCAGGGATAACCGGAGGACGCTCTGGTTATTTCTGATTAGGATGGAGGTGATAAATTATGGCGAGACCGATGAAGTGGAGAAAAGTTTGCTGTTTACCTGAAAGCAATAGATTTGGGCCTCTTGATCTTGATTCGTCTGCCGACGTAAAAAACCATGTAAACATGACTGTAGACGAGTATGAAACTATAAGGCTTATCGATTTGGAAGGCTTCACTCAAGAAGAGTGCGCCAAGCAAATGAATATTGCTCGTAGCACCGTTCAAGGTATTTATATCGAGGCCAGAAAAAAGTTGGCTGAATCTTTAGTAAATGGAAAGGTGCTGTCGATTGAAGGTGGCGAATACCGGCTTTGTGAAGGATTAGGGAATGGTTGTGGCCGTGGCTGCCATAGGCATAGGCGTGGCAGATGTTTTACAGATGATGAGGACCGAGGTGGTTGATTATATATTCAGAAAAAGTAATTGAGCATTTTATGTGCCCACAAAATGCCCATAGTATGCCGGATGCAAATGCTGAAGGAAGCTACGGTGATCCTTCCTGCGGAGATTATCTGACCGTTTATTTAAAGGTGAAAGATAACCGCATAGAAGAAATCAGCTATCTTGTGTTTGGGTGCTGTGCTTCAATTGCAACATCCAGTATGACGTCGGTATTAGCAAAGGGTAAAACCTTAGAGGAAGCATTGAATATTACGGAAGAAGATATTATCCAGGCTTTAGATGGCCTTCCTGAAAATAAGGTTCATTGCTCAAATTTAGGTGTGAGTGCGCTACGCAGCGCAATTGAGAATTGTTTAAACAAAAACAGAACGGAGGATTTTTATGAAAATAGCAATTCCGGTAGATGAGAAAACCTTGGAGTCGAATGTATGTGTATCATTTGGACGTACTCCCTATTTTCTTATTTATGATGTAGAAACGAAGGACAGTATATTTATTGACAACGGTGCGGCGGCAAGCACAGGTGGCGCTGGGATTAAAGCTGCACAAATAATAGTTGATAACAAAGCAGATGTTTTACTCACTCCCCGCTTAGGAGAAAATGCTGCTGAAGTGCTAAAACCCGCTGAAATAAAAATTTATAAAACGATAACCGGTTCAGCCAAAGATAATATTGATGCTTTTATCGATGGGAAATTACCTTTGCTGGATGAAATTCATGCCGGATTTCATGGACACGGGGGCAATTAATATGAGAATAGCTGTGCTAAGCGGCAAGGGCGGCACAGGGAAAACACTGGTATCGGTGAATTTAGCTGCGGCAGCGAAAGCATCCACATATATTGACTGTGATGTAGAGGAGCCGAATGGACATCTGTTTTTTAAGCCTGAAGGGGTTCAGGTGGAAGAAATATCAGTAAAGATCCCAACAGTGGAAAATGAATTGTGCAATGGATGCCGTAAATGCGTTGATTTTTGCAAATTTAACGCCCTTGCCTATATTAAAAACAAACTGATTGTCTTTGACGAGGTTTGTCATTCCTGCGGTGGCTGTATCTTGGTTTGTCCTGAAAAGGCACTAACAGAGAAAGCAAAGGTTATTGGCAAAGTACAAAAAGGGGGTTCCGACGAAGTAACGGTATGGACAGGAATATTGAACATCGGCGAAGCTACGGGCATTCCTATCATAAAAAAACTACTTGAGGAAAACTCGGAAGTAAATAAGCAGACATTTATCGACTGTCCTCCAGGAAGCGCCTGTATTGTAATGGAAAGCATCAAAGATGCGGACTATTGTGTATTGGTAGCTGAGCCGACATTGTTTGGTGTCCATAACCTTAATATGGTATACGAACTGGTCAAGTTATTTAATAGGCCTTTCGGGGTGGTTCTTAACAAATGCTTGGAAGGAGAAAATCCTGCTGAGAAGTTTTGTTTAGAAAAAAATATTAAGATTTTAGGCAGGATTCCATTTGACAATGAACTTGGAACCTTGAACTCAAATGCGGAAATCGCCGTTAATAAAAATGAAAAGTACCGAGAACTGTTTTTTTCTCTGCTTGACACAGTGACAAAGGAGGTGCAGCATGAAACAACTACTAATCCTTAGCGGAAAAGGCGGCACCGGAAAGACCACAATAGCAAGTGCATTTATTAAGCTTGCTGACGCCAAGGCATATGCGGATTGTGATGTGGATGCGCCTAACCTGCACCTTATAACCGGGTGGAATTCCCAACCGAAAAAAACAAATTATTATGGCCTGCCAAAAGCGGAGATAAATCTGGAGCTATGCATTGAATGCGATCAGTGCAGACAAAACTGTCGGTTTGATGCGATCAAAGCAGAGCCGCACTATAAGGTTGATCCTTTTGCATGTGAAGGCTGCGGCGTTTGCGAGTATGTTTGTCCTGTGGAAGCGATAACTATGATGCCAGCAGTGGCCGGAGAATTGATGCTATATTCTGATAAAGAAAAAGTGTTTTCAACCGCACAGCTCAAAATGGGCAGCGGAACCTCCGGAATGCTAGTCACCGAGGTAAAAAAGCAAATGAAGTCGGCGGCAATTGATGCTGATCTGGCCATTATTGATGGATCTCCCGGAATAGGCTGTCCTGTCATCGCATCACTTAGCGGTGTGGATATGGTTTTGATAGTCGCAGAACCTTCCATATCAGGTATCAGCGATATGGAGCGCATTATAACAACTGCGGCAAAATTCGGGACAAAGACAGCGGTATGTATCAACAAATACGATACCAACATTGAGAACACAGAAAAGATTAAAGAGTTTTGCGAAATACAAGGACTACCTTTTATCGGCAGTATACCCTTTGACTCTAACGCAGTTAAAGCTATTAATAATGGTCAAACCATTGTAGACATAGACTGCACATCAGGGACGGCGGTTAAAGAGGTTTATCACAAGACAATGAATCTACTCTTTGAAAAGGGTGGTGGCTAAAGTCATGCTTATTAAAACTTTGGTTGAAAACACCTCGATATCAAAAGACTTTGGCAGTGAGCACGGCCTTAGCCTGTATATAGAAACAAAGAAATATAAAATATTGTTTGATGTTGGTGCAAGCGAGCTGTTTCTTCAAAATGCAAAAAAGCTCGGTGTAAATATTGCTGATGTTGACTTTCTTGTGGTTTCGCATGGGCACTATGATCATGGCGTAGGGCTAAAAACTTTTTTTGAAGAGAACACAAAAGCCGAGGTATTTCTACATCGACTCGCTTTTGGGAAACACTATGCTATCCGCCCAAGTGATAAATTAGATTTTATTGGTCTTGATGAAAACCTGAAGCAAAACACGCAAATTGTTCCCACGTCAGACCGATTATTTATCAGCAGTGGAATCCAGCTATTCTCAAATATTGCCCAAAGAGAGCCACGTCCAAAATCAAATTGTGGTTTGCTCACGGAGTGTAAAGGGCAAACGGTAGATGATACATTTGCCCATGAACAAAACCTCGTGATAGAGGAAGACGGGAAAGCCCTATTAATAACAGGTTGCGCTCATAATGGCATTATAAATATTCTTGAACATTTTCACTCGCTTAAAGGGCGAATGCCCGACTATGTGATAGGTGGATTTCATCTTTCCAGCCGCTCTGGCGAAAACGAGAATGCTGACACGATAGATAGAATTGGTAAATACCTACTCGGTACAAAAGCAAAGTTTTACACCTGTCATTGCACGGGCATCGAGCCTTATAAAAGCTTGAAAGCCGTTATGGGTGATAGCATCGATTACCTGTCGGCAGGCAGTGAAATAACAATCTAAAATAAAGGAGCAAGATTATGAGCGAAAATTGCAATCAAAGCTGTAGTAGTTGTTCGGAGGACTGTGCAGAAAGAAAAGAACAAAAAACGGACTTCTCCGAAAAACTGCACGAAATGAGCAGTGTAAAAAAAGTCATCGGTGTTGTTAGTGGCAAAGGGGGAGTCGGTAAGTCACTTGTTACCTCTATGCTTGCGGTTACCATGAATAGGATGAACTATCATACTGCCATTCTTGATGCGGATGTTACTGGGCCTTCTATCCCAAAAGCCTTTGGCATCAAGGAAAAAGCCAAAGGTAGTGAGTTCGGCCTATTTCCCGTTAAAACGAAGACTGGCATTGATATTATGTCTGTTAATTTGCTTTTAGAAAACGACACTGACCCGGTTGTCTGGAGAGGGCCAATTATTGCTGGCACAGTAAAGCAGTTTTGGACAGATGTAATCTGGAGCGATGTGGATTTTATGTTCATCGATATGCCACCGGGAACCGGCGATGTTCCCCTTACGGTATTTCAATCCATTGCTGTTGATGGGATTATCGTTGTGACGTCCCCGCAGGAGCTTGTATCCATGATTGTTTCAAAAGCTGTTAAGATGGCTGAGATGATGAATATCCCCATTATCGGTCTGGTAGAAAATATGTCCTATTTTAAATGTCCTGATAACGGCAAGGACTATCAGATATTTGGAGAAAGCCACATTGAAGAAATTGCTGATAAACACAATTTAAAGGTTCTTGCTAAATTACCTATCGACCCCAAGATTTCAGCCGCCTGTGACAAGGGCATGATAGAACTTTTCGATGGCAATTGGCTTGAGCCGGTTGCAAAAATATTAGAAAAAATGGAGGAAAACTAAAATGATGAAAATTGCAGTAGCGAGCGAAAACGGAATGGTGACTGAGCACTTTGGACATTGCGAAGGTTTCATGATTTTTGATGCTGAAAACAATCAAATCGTCAAGAGTGAAACCGTTGCTAACCCTGGACATAGACCTGGATTCTTGCCTAACTTTCTTGCCGATCGCGGTGTAAATGTCATCATCAGCGGTGGTATGGGCGGAGGTGCGGTTGAGATTTTTAATGAAAGGAACGTTGAAGTTGTTGTAGGAGCTTCTGGTAACGCGAAAACTGCTGTAGAAAATTATCTGAAGGGCGAGCTTAAGACAACAGGTTCCGTCTGCCATGAACATCAGAACCATGACGAGTGCGAGGAGTAAAACTTTACAACTTTCTCTCATATACTATTGTATTTTCAGCTTTAAAAGATTATAATAGATGTAATCATTACAAACCAATAATGATTACATCTATTATAAATTGTAGGCGGTGAGTGATTGAACCTTTTATTTGAAAAGTTAAAGCAAGAATTAAAGATGAAAAACATACATATCTCACACCAAAGGCTGAAGGTTTTGGAATACATCACCGAAAATCAATGCCATCCAACTGTAGAACAGATATTTACCGACCTTCAAAAGGAAATATCTACACTATCCAAAACAACAGTTTATAATACCCTGAGGATGTTATCAGAATCAGGTTTGGTTCGAGTCGTTGCAACTGAAGATAACGAAACCAGATATGATGTTATCACTGAAAGCCATGGACACTTCAAATGTGAATCCTGTGGTATGATATATGACTTTGGTATAAATATGGATTCTTTAATATCTAAGGATTTAAACGGCTTTAAAATTCATAACAAAAATATATATTTTAAAGGCATTTGCCAAAGATGCCTTGTAAATATAGAAGAAAACGAATGAGGAGGTAGTGAAATGGCAAAATACATATGCTCCATTTGCGGGTTTGTCTACGACGAAGCAAAGGGCATTCCCGAAGCAGGCATTGCACCGGGAACAACATGGGAGGAACTGCCCAAGGACTGGGTTTGTCCTCTCTGCGGTGCAACAAAAGCTGAATTTGAGAAACAAGGTGAACAAGCAATATCTACTAAAAAGAAGCTAACGCCTGTAATAGAATCAGCTGAAGATATGAAAGAGATGTCTGCACTTGAACTAAGTGCCCTTTGCACAAATCTTGCTCGTGGGTGCGAAAAACAATACAAGCCCGAGGAATCGACTCTTTTTAGAGAATTAGCAGAGCACTTTAAGTCAGCATCAGCACCTGCTAAAGATCCGTCTTTTGACAAGTTGATGGCTTTAATTGAAAAAGACTTGACAGAGGGTTTTCCGAATGCCAATGCCGCGGCATCCGATGCCAAAGATCGGGGTGCGCTCCGTGCCCTTGTCTGGAGCGAGAAAGTTACTCGTATTTTGAAATCTATCATAACCAGATATCAAAAAGAGGGCGACACCATGCTGGAGAATACAGGCGTTTATGTCTGTACCATCTGCGGCTTTGTATACATAGGTGAAACTCTACCGGAGGTTTGCCCGGTGTGCAAGGTGCCCAATTGGAAATTTGATAAAATTGAGGGGAGGCAATAACCATGGCTGAAAAATATGCAGTACGAAACATACGCTTGTGCACAAAGGACTGTTTGTGCCTTTATGTCTGCCCCACCGGGGCGACCGACACAGAAAACAGTATCATTGATGTGGATACGTGCATCGGTTGCGGCGACTGTGCCGATGCCTGCCCGTCGGGCGCTATTTCCATGGTGCCAAAGCAGTATCCGAAACAGCAAGAGAAAACCCAGCCTGTGATTGATGCGCTGAAAGCGTTGATGCGCAGCAAGTCAGAACAGGAGAATATAGTCGTGGGACTTCCCGGAAAGCTGGCTGTCGCAATAGAAAAGTCCAATCATATCATGGCGGAGGATATTATCCGCGAAGCGGGGTATATGCTGCCGCAAAGTGAGAATGCTCAGGACTTCTTACAATCACTTCTGGGAGAAAAACAGCCAGAAGGCTTCCCCAAAGAAACTGTTGAAAAATTATTAGAAGCTTTTAATAAAAACGAGGAGGACAAAAACATGAGTGAAAATAAGACTCTTAAAAATTTGATGGCGGCATTTTCCGGAGAAGCCGAAGCCAACAGAAAGTACACAGCCTATGCCAAGAAAGCCGAAAAAGATGGAAAACTGAATGCGGCAAAACTGTTCCGTGCCGCAGCAGATGCCGAAACCCTTCATGCGTTAAAGCATTTTGAGGTTGCCGGAAAAATCGGATCCACTGCCGATAACCTGAAAGACGGAGTGGCGGGCGAAACTTATGAATATAAGGAAATGTATCCCGATTTCGTAAAAGAAGCCGAGGCGGAGGGAAACAAAGCGGCGCTGATGTCCTTTACCTTTGCAATGAAAGCGGAAGAGGTACACGCCGGACTTTATCAGGACGCTTTAGAAAATTTAGATGAGACCGAAGAAGTGTTTTATTACCTCTGCCCCGTCTGCGGCAACATCGAAAAATTCGTCCCGGAAAAATGTAGTGTTTGTGGTGTTCCAGGAGCTAAATTTATAAAATACTGATTTGGTGCTATTGCGTCATGTTATAAATTTTAGCAGTAATTAACTCAACAAACGGCAAATAAACAGGGTGTTCACCCCTGCACACGGAACAAACGGGAAACGTCAAGGGTGTTCACCCAACAAACGGGAACAGCGATACCGAGTGCATTTTGTATTAAACTCGTGTTCTTTGCCAATTTTAAACTTGTCCGCTCAATATTTTGGGCGGATTTGTTCTTTATTTGAACCATTTCCAAGAATTTATGCAAGGCATCCTGTCCGCCGATGACGGCGGGCAGGATGCCTTCTTCCTTTGTAGGAATCAGGTGGCTTGGCGGAATGTTATTAAGTAGAATTTCGACTTGTTCAGGAAAGACAATAATTCGGTGAATATATAAATTAAGTAGCTGCTTTCTTTCTGGAAGGCTTCCATCCAAGAACAATTTTTCTGCTTGCTTATACGCTGCTATGATTTTCTTTTCGTCCAATCTGTTTGCTGTAAGGCGGCTTTCCTCATCGTTTATCTGCAATTCAAGTGCTGATTTTTCTCCTTCTGACTTATCAAGGGTTGAAAGCAGCGCTTTAACAGCTTAACCACTTCGTCGACCCTCTTCGCGTAATCGCGCAGAGCGTCGGTGACTTTTAAGCGTTTAACTTTGTCGTGCATTGTTTCGCGCACAGCGTTCATATCCATGCCACCGCCAAGTTCGTCTAATTTAATCCACAACAGATTTCTTCCGCTGCCGTCAGAACCTTCGGCCGGAGTCAGCTCCAGTAACTTTTCTTTTAAGACCGATAACGCTGAATATTTGAAGTTTATTCCAGCAAGTTTTGAGCAAATATAAGCGGGCGCTCCACTACCGGAAGTAGCAAGATTTACGACATAAACGCCGTAATTTTCCCATAATGGGAGATTTCCATCCGCAAAACGTCCGTTTTCAATGTCGTCCGCCCATGCGCGGTAAGCCGCCGCTCCGAAAAACATTCCGTCATGTTCCGGCAAGGTAAGCCAGTACGACATTTTATTAATTGTTTTAATTTATATTTCCTCAATCGTAACTTCGCGCTGTTTTTCGCCTATAAAAATCAAATCAATTTTGTCTTCACCCGTTAAATCATAGTTTATCGGAACTGTGCCACCGACGAGTAGTTTTAACACTGCTTTTTCATTTTCATATCCAACACCCACAATCAGGCAATATGTTCCAACATCGCTGTGCCATGCCGGAATATCGTTGAGGTTCGTCTTAACAAGCACCGGAATACCGTTGTTGATATATTCGATTGCTTTGCGTAAATAAAGAGCTGTATCAGTATTAAATTGTTCGGCGGTAATATATTCATAACCATATCCAAACGCATCGAACATATAATCAATATGTTCGCGTCCTGTAAGATAAGCAGAAACGCTATAAGAACAGCTTGTCGTTATATTATGATTATATACCTGCGCGGCGGTATCGCCGGAAAGAGCGGAAATATCCCAAAAATCAAGTTCATCATAATCGCCTAAGTGCTCAAATATAAATTTTAAGCAGTCGGGTAATTCATAGTTGTTGTGCCCTTTCATTCCTTCAAATAATTCCCGGATTTCGGTCAGCATCGGCGGTTCGCCACCTGCCTGCAACCCGGTAATAATGTCGGACATGGTAACAGAATTTTGTTCCATCATGTTCAAAATCTCCGGTTTATTCTTAGGTGAATATCCTTCAGGGTTACTCGCTTCCCACTGCTCCTTGGTCATCATCATTCTGCAAAATGTAAACTTTATTGGATTGCCGTTTTCATCATTTACAAATGAAGCTTCGCCTGTTTCGGTTATTTCCATTCCGATTGATTTTAACGGGGCGATCTGTTCTTCACATTCCAGTGGATTTGTGTTAAATATCTTATTTACACCCATCTTTTCAAAAGCGTACTGCATCATAATGGATAACGCTTCGGTATCAAGGCTGTTGTCCTGATAAGCGGTGAGCCAAACATGACCCATACTGAGATTACCCTCGTCACTTACACTGTTGTAAGAAATAAAACCGATCAGTTTCATGGATGGTTTTAAGCATACAGCGTAAAAAAGTATCTTCTCCTGCGAAATAATCGGCAGTACCCTTACATCCTTCCAAATCGATCGGCCATTGCTCATCAAAATTCTTCATAGACGAGTTCATTCTGTCGAGCGACAGTGCCTGCACCGATTCTGCTTCTTCGCCCGTGAAATGGCGGATAATAAGCCTGTCGGTTTCCATGAAAAACGGTTTATTCGAACGCTCGTAAACAAAAGCTGTATTGTCTTTTATTTTTTTCGCCAGTCTCATAATTTCAGGGAGCGTATGGGGAGAGAAATCTTGCGGAAGTATTTCAAACTCAATCTTTTTCAATGTGTTCATGATCAATTACCATCCTCAAAAGCCATCAGGATATCATCACAAACGCTGCCCATTTTTCGTAGAATATCGGCAATCTGCAGCCTGAACCCATGCGTTCTGAACTTATTCAGCGGCGGTTCAAAACCGCCTTGCAATGTCCATATATCAACGCTGTATTGTTTCATCTTACTATACAACGGTGCGAGCTTTGCCGCCATTTTTAAATCAGGGTACTCTTCGGCGGCTTTTTTAAGAAAATCATCAGCCGTGCTTGTGCAGACACAACAATAGGGAGCGCAATGAAGATTCCAGCGAATGCCTCCCAATTCTTCGTCTGTTTTGTTCTCAAAAAACGAATCATCTTCCAGCGTATCAGCCCAGATTTCAAACGCTGTTTTCCCAAAAGCATAACGTCCACTGTCGTTTTCCGCAGGCGGCAAAGTCAGAAATGCAGGGATAGAATCAATCACACTTTCATATATTTGCCGCATATCGGGCTTTTCGATAGGTTTACCTGCGAAGAACACGCCTTTTACATTGTCTAATGCTTTTGCGATTGTTGAATAACCATATTCATCTGAAGTCATCTTGCCTACCGTATTATAGAGATTTACATACAGCACATCGTTTTCGTCATAGCCGCCAATTAAACAGCCTTCCGGTAATAAACCAATGTAATTACTCCAGTCCTTCGGCATGTTGACAAGCCCCCACGCCAAAACAGGTATACCGTTATCCACCGACGCTTTGATAGCGTTCATTACCGCACGAAAATCTTTTTTGATTTGCGCGCCCGATAAATAGATGCAATCATACCCAAAAGCGGCGTATGCCTTTTTCACAAACTGCGGTACAAAGAAATAATTGGTCACGCCGCTGTCGCATTGAACATTGTTCGGATTTCCCTTTTCAGCAGCATACAAGTAAGTGAAATTGTCTCCGGTGATATTGGCATAAAAATGAAAATCGTCGATTCCAGAACCGAGTTTTAAGCCAACCGAACAAATAGCCGAACAGAGAAAATAATTTTGCCACGGTTCGATTTTTTTGTATTCCGTAATCTTATTTGATATGCGCGGCGGTTCTCCGCCATTAAACGGATCGGAAATCGTGTCGGATGTAAACGCCGCATATTGCGACATTGTTAATATTTCCGGCTTATTTTTTGGGGAATAGCTTTCTGGGTTTTGCTTAATTTTTTTAGCTGGTTCGCTCATATATTCATTCTCCTCTTTTAGTTATATCTTACCATTTTATAATACCTTTGTGTTATCCGTTTTTATCATTTTTTAGTTTGCATATATAATTTTAATCGGACATTACCGGTGTCATATTTACCGTCTAAAGTCTCATACACTGCGAAAACAGGTGCGTTCTCGTGGGCGATGTTGTTATTCTGGAGCCATAAACTTATTTTCGCTCCGCCGACACTAAAATTTCATCTTCAAACTACCTCCACTTATAAATCATATAGGTTAGGTTCATCATCTATAAATTCGGACGGTAAACCCAAATTGTTAAAATACTTACACATTTCCATCGGCGCATATTTTTCCGTTGAATAATGTGTGCCACCAAGAAGATTGATTTTATTTTCTTTTTCAAATTCGTGGATTCCACGCGAATAATCATTAACGATGGTAACACCTGTTATCAATGTCCTGACATTGTTATCAATCATTTCTTCCACTACTTCTTTAATATTACCGCCGCCGGGACAGACGGCTACTTTTTCACCCTTGATATTTTCATCTCCGTACAAATACAGGCTTGTTTTATGACCCACAGCTCGAGTATAGCGTTTCTGTAATTCGCCGACAGTTTCACAATCAGTTGTGCCAATAATGCCGCACATTGCGCCGAAATATAGGAAAGCGGGTTTTTCTATGGCGATATTTAATTTATCGGCTAATGTTCCGCACGTTGAGTATTTGCTGTAATTATCAAGCGGATGATGTAAAATGTAAATGGAAATATCTCTTTCTTGAAGTTTCGCAATGAGTTTTTCGTCGGCGGCATAGTTTCCGTTGTGTTTTTTCAAATCCCAATTTGTCGGATGATGGGAGAATAACATAGCATTTGAAATATTGTCGCTTAAAATTTTTAATAATACCTTTTCAGAAAGAAAAACAGTCGTATAAACCTTTTGAATTTTATCTGTAAAATCACACATCAAACCGATTCCACCGTTTTGCTTGAACGCTGGGAATAAGTACTTGTTTAAATTCGGCATCCTGTTTGCCCAATCGACATCCTTGATGCCGTCTTTAATAAAATCGTTTCTCAGTTTATTGTAAAGATCTAAAGCCTTCATAATTTTCCCATTCCTTCCACCAAACTCAAAAACTGTACCGCCCAGAAAGTGAGATCACATTCGAGTGCATATTTGCGTTTATGATCAGTTTCAAGAACAATATCGACATATGCTGTCGGATATGTTGAGAAGCTTGACTTTTTGAACTTTGTTCGTAATATACCGTCTCCATCTATGGCTTCACGAACGTTAATGGAAGATTCGCGGATTACATCAACGTTCTCACCAACCCCAAGCATAGCAATCTCGGTCAGAGGACGGCGGTACATTACCGTTTCAACACTATCCGCTTTAAACAGCATGAACGGTCTTACAAAAGCCCAGCCCGGTCCGTAATATTTACTGCCGACTTTGACAGCCATAGAGTTATCGTCACGCATAATTTCATTATGGTGATTGAGCGCATTCACCATCGTTCTTATGCGTTCAGGTGTTCGCCAGGACTTTGTATGCGCAAGAGTAGACAGGTGGTATGAGCAGGGGAAATATGTATCCGATTCAATGTAAGGAAAACCCTTTGTCTTGTGCGGTTTCGTTATGTCGTCAAGTGAATTCAGAGAAAGCAGACTGCGAAAAGCTTCATACGATATATCACAAAACGGTTTGACATAGTCGTCGTCTCCGTATCCGAGAAGAGCTTGCATCGCATATATTACAACCATAATATCACCGCTGATATTACCGCTTTTCAAACCTGTGTTTCGATTTTCAAAGCGTGGTATTTCAGGCGGAATGTATGAAAAAACCTCGCGCAGAATTTCCTCGTCACGCATTGCGTTGATGAAATTCACAATCATCGGATTCGTTTTCGGTACGGCGTAGTTTGATAAAAGCCTTGCACAAGCTTCACCGTCAGCAAGATATGTCGGCTGATAAATCACACCGCGCCATTTGCCCCAGCTGTGAGCACCGCTTCCGATATAACCGTTCGGTTTAACATAACTTTCCACAAGTTTAAAATTCGGCGTTTGGTAAATTTGCTCAAGCAGGTTTTCTTCCTCAGTCGGCGTAATGTCGCGAAGGATTTCTTTTCTTAGCCGATATTGAATAACCGGACCAGCATTTTCAAGCAGAAAGTCTATTGATTTTGATAGATTCATTTTATAATTCACCAAACCTCATTTGTATAAACTTCATCGTTTTTTCGGCTTCCGAAAAGTCATATTTGTAACCAAGTAAATCCGCAACGGTAGCGGCGAGGGTATTGTATTTTTCCATAAGCGCCCTAAGCGCAGACAATATTTTTCTCGGATCTGCCTGCACATAGCTGTCCATCAAAGCGTCGTAATAATGAATCTCGTCCGGTGGAAGAAGCTGTTTTATATTCGTCGCATGCTTGCCGGGATTTACATGTTCCCAATTGTTGCGCGCGCCTGCGAGGTATGTAAGCATTGTACGGTACTCTATACGGATGCATTCGCTTAAAATTTCAAGCGCGTGGAGGAGCTGACCACGAAAAACAGCTTTGCTTACATAAGGACTGCACCACCAAAATTGATTGCAGTGTTCTGAAAATTGGGTTTGGGACGGGCGGCTTAACCAAAAATCCGCGTCGCTTGGCGGTTTTGTTCCTGACAACCGTCCATCCTTATCAAAAAGAACGACAGTACCGCTTTCAAGCGGAATTTTACTTAAAAAGTCTAAGGAGTTAAAGGTCAGGTCAATGCGGACTCCGCTCGAAAATTGGACAAGATGGGTGTAAACATTATGCGGGTCACCGTTGTCGGGCGTCTGCATAACTGCTATTTCACCGAAGTTTTCCTTGAGAAAAGGTAAAATTGCGCCGTTAAAATAAGGCTCACTTGTAACGGTAACATAAACGACATCATAATCGCTGTACTGGTCGACAGCCCCAAACGCGCGTGAGCCTTCCATCAGCACAGCGCGGATATTGTCGTCATTTTTCGCGTAGTCAAGAAGTATGTTAAGTGTCTTATCGTTTATATAATTCATCTGAAAATTCCTTTATCTTTAATCTCAGTAACAATTTCCTCGGAGGTTTTATTTTTTGCGATAACTGTAGCATCCGCGAATTTTTTATATAGCGGTAAACGTTCTTTATAGGTGTCAAGAAGGGATTTATCTTTCGATTTGACAATCCCCCGTGTTGTTATATTTTTGATTCTTCTTTCGATTTCTTTATAAGAAACATCAATAAATATAACGGTACCAAGCCTCTTTAAGTGTTCCATCGCTTCTTCGCTCAGTACGACACTGCCGCCTGTTGCTATAACAGAATCCTCGCAGTCAAGTGACAAAATAGCATCTTTTTCGATTTCTATGAAGCCTTTTATACCGTCGTTGTCAATTATATCCTGCAGCATTCTTTTCTCTCGATGCTGAATAATAAGGTCGGTATCAATAAAATCTAGACCCAATGTTTTGGCGAGTATAACGCCGATCGTGCTCTTGCCCGCCCCGGGCATTCCGATCAAAATGATGTTTTTCATTATAAAGTATAAGGTTTCCTTGCGTTAAAATAGTTCATCTAACATGATGTAGTAATGTATTTTTTCTTTGTCTGGCGAAATGCCTAAATAGCTAAAAAGCAGATTGATATATTTCTGTGGCTCGGTATGCCTGAGGTTATAGCCAAGAGAGCGGACGCACAAGGCAATATCCTGCCACTTATCGGCGATACCGCCGCGCCCCACATCAATAAATCCGGTCACTGCGTTTCCATCAATAAATATATTGGGCAGACAAAAATCACCGTGTGTAAAACACATATCCTCCGGCGGACGATTTTCGATAAGCCACTGATAAAGCTCGGTAGGTGAATCAAAATAACCGTTGTATCGGAAATCATCCATATCAATCAGATTATGCTCGATGTTATAAAGTGCTGCTTTCAGCTTGCGGTCGAGTATATTATTGGCTGGACATTCACGTATATCTACCGATTGCAACATAAGCAGCGCATCCGCGAGCAGTTTGACTGTTTGTCCTATCGGTTCATGAACCTTATCCTGTTCGCCTTCTGCATCATCCGGACAGTCACAGGCCATAAACCCATCCGCTTTTGTCATAAGCAAAAAAGCATATCCGTTTAGCTCTTCATAATACAATACATCCGGTACCGGTACTTTATCTTTAAGCCAAATGAGTAAATTTCTCTCCCTGCGGATTTCATCGGAAATATTGGTTATCTTTAAGTACAGTACCTCACCGTTTTTTTCATATCGGTACACACCGGCCGATGAACAGCCGATGCGGTCTTTGGTATAAGTATAGCCTGAGAGCCGGGCAGTAAGCTCAGAGGGAAATATGGGTAAAAGTAAACGTTCAACTTCGTACATCATATCAGTTAAAGGTTTTGTTCCATCCAGCCGCAGTACGGGACATGACAATTTTGGTATCCATTCTTCATGCAATGCACGGCTTCGTTGATTATTTCCGGCGGTATCATATGTTTTTGCCCATTCAATAAATTTAGTATGCTCCTCATACATGTCACCGTTTTCAAGGATACGTTTACCGAACCTCTCGTATTCACGTTTCTTAAGCCGCTCAATGCGAATATCCGTTGGTGTATCAATAAACACCACCAAGTCGAATTTTGAAATAAAAACATCACCCCAACTACATAAAGAACCAGAGATAACGCATTTTTGATGTTCTGCAATAGCTGCATCCCAATATTGACTTTGCTAAGTTTAATATGTTAGCTATTAATGCTTGTCCATCTCGAAAAAACTACGAAGCTTGGTGAGTGCTCCGAACTGCTCAGTTATGCTTATATTGAGTATTACATCATTGTCGTTCCATCTAATATTCCAATCAATTCAAGCCAGTCATGGATAACAATACTCTCTTTCTGTGGAATGTTGCTATAATTCTCATGAGCACCTTTATACCATACAGGGGTGAGACCTGCACTTTTCGCCCCATCAACATCACAAATAGCATTATCACCGCAATACCAAACCTCATCAGCATAACAATTTGATTTACGTAATGCAAGCTCAAAAATGCGTTTTTGAGGTTTACGAAATATGTATTCACTTGTTGCTATTATAAATTCAAATCTATTATTGGGCAAAAACTCATTAATCCGGTTTTTTAACGCATCACCGCTAAATGAAATATTGCTTATAACACCTGTTCTGATATTTTCACTATACAGATAATCTAAAAATGGAATGATGTTAATAGTTGGCTTTGCTGGCGAAGCTGCGTTCCAGAAAATAGTTTCAAGTACAATTGGCGGAACAATTCGTTCTAATTTAAAATAATCATACAGATAATTTTGAAATGAATGATTATGTATTTCGAACTGGCAAAGGTGGCTGTTTTTCGGATCATACCTCCCAAAGTCTTTATTCAATTCATTTGCAAATGATTGAATTTCTTCAGCAGTAATGTTATTCGGATTTTTTACGCATTTTTCAAGAACTGCTAAAGTTCCCTTAATTCCGTCAAAATGTTCTTCGTCTAATAATGTTTGTCCGTAATCAAATAATATCATTTTTGGTTTACGCAATCACTACACCTCCATAATTGCTATTATAGTTACTTGTAATAAAGCCTTCCTCGAAATATAGCAATGTAAATTAAATGATGTCCTTCTATATTTGGATATATCACACTACAAACAATATTTAACAACAAAACTCTAATCATTATAACATATTTTTACTTATTTCTACAATAGTCGATTCCCATTAAAATATAGCTCATTCTTTATATATATTGCCTATAAATTACACCGCTTTCACGTCAAAAACTTAATATGTAAGAAAACAGCAATGTTGTACTACAAGTCAAGTAGTTGACTCACAGTTAATTACCCGTCGAAGATTTTTTCTTCCGTGGGCTTTTTTTGTTTACGGTACGGTTTTGCGTCCTGCCTGTCCTGTTCGAGGTGGAGGGTGTATCCCTCAGAACGGAGGACGGAACATGACAGATAATCTGAAACAGTCGATAAGGGAAATGCGAGGATCCGGCATTGGATACAAAAAGATTGCCCAGTGTCTACTGAACATTTCTCAAAACGCAGCAGTCTTGAAAACGAATTTATAACAAAGCTATTTAGCGGAATGGAAGAAGAACTAATTGACAGAACAGCCGCAGGGTTTAGTGCCCTTTTGGACAATATTCTAAAAATGGAGAATGTGATATAATGAAAAAGAGAGGTAAGAAAATGGCTATTATTATAGGAACGCTTTTAGTTTTAATCGGTATGATAGTAATTTATTTCAACATTCCTTACTCACCGACAAAACAAAGTTTTAGTAAGAAGGTTACCACAACAATTGCTGAGCAAGCAGATCTAACTGTTGAAACTTACACTAAAGAAGATTTCGTAAACATGCCGCTTGCCATTCAAAAATATATCGAGCATTGTGGTTATATCGGCAAAGCAGTTGGCTAAACCACACTTCGCCCTGCTTCTTACCAAGATGTGCTAAGCCAAAGCACAAAAGTCAGATAACGAAAAAAGTAAATATAGTATAAACTGCCTGCGGTCTTAACTGCAGGCAGTTTATTTTAATTATTTAAATATGTTTGTAATTAACACTTGCTTAACTTTATCATTATTATTAGTAACTAAATAGAAATATGTGCCTGAGTTTGAACTTTACAAGCAGTTTTAAATTGACATTATTGGAAATAATATGTATGCTGGTAAAGAACGCAGTGTTGTGATTGGTGTGCTACTAAATTAAGTACGACTTCGTATAACCGCTTCGCGGCAGAAAGGACATTATTATGAAGAAAATCATCGCAGCGATTACCTTTATACTATTAGTTTCCCTGCTCGTAACCTCTTGCATTGGAGATACTGGCACGAGCAAAAATGAGTCGCAGAACTCAAGCTTGGTTTTTGAATCATCCGAAAATTCAGTTGAAACCTCAGATTATACTTTAAGCGAAACATCATCAGAAACATCAGAAACCTCTGATAATACCATCAGTGGTTATCTAAAAAAATACAACTTCATCACTGAAGCCGAGAGCAAAATTGATCCTAAAGACAATGTGTCCCGCTCTACTTCGCTGAAGATTGTAATGCGACTTTGTAACGATGAAAACTACGCTCTCAAAACTAATTGGGGAGAAGCTGACAACCCAAAACATACCTTTACAGACATAAACTCAGAGGAAATCGGCAAGTATGCTTCTTGCGCCTTACATATCGGTATAATCGACGACAGCGGCGATCACCTGTTCCGCAGCGACGACAATATAAAAGCGAGCGAGTTTGTCACTTGGCTTCTTAGAGCCTTAAAGTATGATGACAAATTCGGTCATTTTGATGCAAACGAACCCTGGGAATTATCAGACCTCATCGGATTAACCGATGGGCAATATGATAGTTCGCAGGCATTATTGTTTGAAGATTTATTAGAATGTTCAATTACAGCGTTGAAAACAAAAATGAAGAACAGCTCGATGGGACTATATTACTACTCCTTTGTTTACAAACGCTTCGATGTAGAATATCCCGAGGTTTTTCAAGCTGACGAAAAAATCTATATTGTAATAGATGAATTTGATTCCTTTGAAACAATAAATGTCGGTGATAAAGCAGTCGGCCGTGTTATGTATTCAGGAGACCCGAAAGAGCTATTAATCAGTGTTTTAGACCCTTCTGTAGCAACCTTTACATTTTTAGATGGCGGAAACTATAATATAGCAGGACTCAAGGAAGGTCAAACATCAATTAAAATAACCTCACCGGGTGATTCAGGCGAAAGAAAAGAAATTGGTTTTATCAATGTTGTAGTCAATCCGGACCTCAACACTGTTATAAACCGCAATCTTGATATAATTCTTGCAAATGTCGGCAAAAACACCTTTGGTGTAAACAAGAAGGAAGAAGATTTAGCGAAAGAGTTCCCGAAAGAATTCGGAGAGCTTGTTGCTTTGGGAGAAAATTCAATTTATTATTTCAATCAGATTTATATAAACAAGGACAACAGCCCGACCCGCCGTGCGATGGCCTGGTATGTTATTCAAAATATAAAAAAACTTGATCCTTATAATAGGTTCCGCAGCACATCCCCAGACTATAATTATTGGATAGAATGTTTCCCCAACTCGGTTATAGACTCGTTAAATAATTTTACAGGGATAACTTATAAAATAAGCCTTTTAGACAGAAAAACAGAATCGGTCATTCTTAAATTAGATAATAATGATTCCAATAAAAACGTTGAATGGTCGAGAGAAGATAAATACGCCGCTCTGTCTCACGGTTACTATTCTGAGATAGCTGGTATAATTGATGTTAAAAACGCTAAATTTATAACCCTTCCCGATAAAAGCAAGCTTGAGAGTAGTTTAGGTGTAAAACTGTCTTATACCGATGCCAAAGGAAACATTTATAGCGATGTCCTCTACAGATTTATGGAATGGACAAATGATAATAATCTAAAAGTAAATATAAATCTCTATAACGAAAAATACGGCGGATACAACGCAGGATACTTCATATTTGATATAAGCAAAAACAAAATCGTAGATAGCAGTTTTAAAGTTGTTCTGGAACAGGTGTTATATCCGAAAGACATCGTATCGAAAATCCGCTGGTATCTTGATACAATGACGCAGAATAACACCGATTATTTAAATGAGATGGAATTAGCCGAAAAGTATCCTGAGGAATTTGAAGCCCTTATCGCTCTTGGAGAAAAAGCGTTCCCGATTTACGATGAGATGATTAGTAAATTTGAAAACTTCGAACAGCGCGGTTTGGCTATGTATGTCAAGTATACTTTAAAACCTGAGCTGTACAAAGATTACAGTTTTGATTCACCATACGGTAATTACTCTTTAAAATCCTCGATTATATCATTTACCGGCGGATATAATTTTGGGATATTATACGGTAATTTCAACCTTGTTGACAAAAAAACAGGCGAAGTTCTAATTGCGTCAAATATCAGTTTACCTGACGGGCAAACAGAAGTAAATTGGTCGAAAGACGGTAAATATGTTTCTATATCGTCCGGATGGATACGTTATGCTACTGATGTTTATATATTTGATATTGAGGACAAAAAACTAATAGAAATGCCTTCTTTAGATGAAATCGATGATACATTGAAACACGGAATTTCTTATAGTTATTATGGCGTTCACTTCAGATTTAAAGAATGGCTGCCAGATAACAAAGTGAGGATTGAAATTTTCACAGTAATATCAGCAACTCAGGGCGGAATAGGTGAGGGCTGGTATATCTACGACCTAAAGGCAAACAAAATAGTTGACGGTCATTACGAAATCACAGAAGAACCGATGTTTAATAACTAAATTACACAGAGGAGAATTTACATAATGAAGAAAGCAGTAGCATTTATTCTTGTATTAACGGCAATCACTTCGATACTCTCAGCATGTACTCCTTCCGATGTTATCAGCTCTATTTCTTACGGCAATTCAAAAAATAACAGCAGTACCCTCTCTGAAAGCTTGGCTGAAACTTCAGCAGAAGATGAGATCAGCGATGTTGACACGAGCTTTGAAACTTCGAGCGGTGGCATCTCTAATGAAATTACAATGAAAGAGTTTTTTACTCAGACAAAATACATGATTCTTCAAGATACTGTATTTAAATTTATCAGCGCTTATGAACGCGCAGATAAAGATGCTGCCTTGGAATTGGTTGCTGACCCCGCTATATTGGAGTCATATTTCCCAACCGATAAAAAATCAATGGATGATATGTTAGGCTATCATATTGTTAACGTTACTCTTGATACATACGAAAAGGATGGAAATCAAGTTGAAACAGCCAGCCTTGTTGTTAGCGTTGCTTTTGACAATGACTCCGGCGCATATGAATTCCTTGTAAATCTTGATTATATTGAATATACTGTCAATATTGGCGGTACCGAAGGAAAAGCCTACAAATGGCTTGTTAAAGAATATAACCTGACCACTTAAATAAAAAGGAAGATTACATTTTATGAGAATTACATTATGCTAAAGAAAACCATTACATTCATTCTTGTCCTGACGGCAATCATTTCCGTTCTCGTTTCATGTAAAACCAGCTCCACTGGTAGCTACACATCAAACAACAATGGCAATACCGTTTCCGATAAATCCAAAGAAAAATCAAATGAAGTCAGCGATGATGATTCCGACTCTACAAGTTCGCAAACCTCGGGTAATACCGTTTCCGACAACTTAAAAGAAACATCAAACGAAGTCAGCGATGAGGTTTCTGAAGATTTAAGCGAACCCGAAACATCACAAGATGATGTTTCCTTACAGGTAAAAAAGTATTTTGATATTATTTTCGCAAAAGACACTTCCAAATCTGAAAAAGAATTAATGGCAGAGTTTCCGGATGAGTTTGCCGCAATAGTCTCTTTCGGTGAAAAAGCGTTCCCGGCTCTTGATGAGATTGCCAATGACCGTGAAAGTTATGGTATAAAGTCAGCGTTCGCTCATTACATAAAACAAGCTATAAAACCTGAGCTATATGCTCGTGTATTTAAATCTCCCGACGGAAAATTTGCTATTAAAGCAGTTGTTGACACTTTTATAAACATGAGTTCAATTGGCGAGGTCTATTATTTTGAACTTATTGATTGTAAAACAAATACAACTTTGATTGTTTTAAAAGATAATTATTATAAATTTACCGTACAGTGGTCACCTGATAATCGATATGCTTCAATAGAATATGGAAGCAGTTTTTTCTATATAACCGATGTTATTGATTTTCAAGAATTAAAAACTATTAAGTTACCTGATGCAAAGGAAGTCGAAAGCATTGTACAGAATAAGTTTAACAATGACTATAATGTATATAGCGACTTTTTTGGTTTTACCCATAACCAATGGGTTGATGATAATAAAATTAAAATCAATATCGAACTCCGTTCACCTCCTGAATACGAAGGCTGGTATATATACGACCTTGTCAAAAAAGAAATCGTAGAAATAGATATACAGAAATCAGAAGTTAGCAGATAATAACAAGGAGAATTCATCATGTTAAAGAAAACCATTGCGTTCATTCTTGTTCTAATGGCAATCGTTTCCGTTCTCGTTTCATGTGCGAATTCCGATACTTCCGATGTAAACAGCTCAAAAAACAGCAGTTATGGTATGGGCACTGACAACAGCTATATCGAAGAAACGTCAAACGAAGTCAGTAATGTGGCTTCAGACGATTTAAGCGAGCTTGAAACATCTCCTGGCGATATCGCTTCACAGATAAATGGCTACTTTGATATTATTTTTTCGACGAATCCGAAGAAGTTAGAATCCGAAATAGCCGAGGAGTTTCCGGAGGAGTTTGCCGCAATTGTCGCTTTTGGTGAAAAAGCATTTCCGACTCTTGATGAAATTATAAGTAAAGGGAATAACGATATATATCGCACCGCTTTAGCTTATTTTATTAAATATACAATAAAGCCAGATTTATACGATGAAGTGTTTCCTTCATCAAATGAGAAATATCTATTAAAGATGCTTGTAGATTCTTTTTTAGATGTTAACACAATTATAGGAACTACATATAAATTAGAACTTTTTGATCGTCAAACAAATTATTCTATACTTAAATTGGATGAGGTTTATTCGAATATCAGTGTAGATTGGTCAACAGATAATCGATATATTTCTATATCATTCGGAGATCGTTATTACCATTTAGTTGATGTCATTGATGTTCAAAACTCTAAACTTATAAAACTACCTAATGAAAATGAAGTCGAAAGCATTATAAAAGAGAGATTGATAAATACCTATAACCCTAGTGATTTTTCACTTCATTTTCTCTTCAGTGAGTGGTTAGCTGAAAATAAAATAAAAATTAGAATAGATTTATTCAGCGATGCAGCAACAAAAGCAGATGAGGGCTGGTATATATACGACCTTGCTAAAAAAGAAATCGTAGAAATAGATATGCAAAAATCAGAAGTTAGCAGATAATAACAATATAACAAGGAGAATCTAATCATGTTTAAGAAAACCATCGCATTCATACTTGTCTTAATTGCAACCGTTTCCGTTCTCGTTTCGTGTACCAATTCAGGTAATTCCGATGTAAACAGCTCAAAAAACAGCAGCGCTGTCTCAGAAAGCGCGACTGCAACCTCAAAAGAAGCAAGCTCCTCCGCTTCCGTTTCCGACGAAACAAGCTCTGAAGAATCATCAGTTGATATGGCGACATTAATTAACGACAATTTGGATATAATTTTAGCCGATGTTCCTGAACAAGGTTTTGCATATAACAAAACAGAATCAACTTTAGCAGAAATTTTTGCAGATGAATTTTCCGTAATTGTCGATTTAGGAGAAGAAGCGTTCCCGATTCTTGACGGTATATACGATGATAGCGAAAATGCTATTTCAAGACGCGCTATGGCTCGTTATGCAAAGTACATAATAAACCCGGATTTGTACGATCTTTCATATCCGTCACCCGACAGCAAGTACACAATAAAATGCTCGGTTTTCTCTTTTGTACCCGTATATGCATCCGGCGAACTCAGATACTGTGATTTCCGGCTTGTTGACAAAACTACAGGTTCAACACTAGCTATGTCAGACATTAATGAAATAGCGTTCATTATAACATGGTCGGATGACAGCAAATACGCTGCCCTCTCATACGGTGATCAGAAATATTATTATAAAACCGATGTGTTTGATGCGCTTAACGGTAGATTTATAGAATTGCCGGGGATTGATGAAATTTTAGATTCGCTTGAATTCGATAAAGAATTGATGAGTACTAAATTAACTTCCTATTTTAAAGAGTGGGTTTCGGATAACAAAATAAAAATAGAAGTATTAATCGGTGACGTCGATAACCGAATTGTCGGTTGGTATATATATGACTTAACTGACCTGAAAATCGTTGACGACCAATTAGAAGCTGCAGAAGGATGATGTAGCTAACTAATAATTAGCTTTTATGAAAGGACTTCTGATAATGAAAAAAATCGCTTTACTGATATTATTCGTATTAGTCTTTACGTTATTTGGTTGCACTAACAATAATCCCGAGGAGAGCATGGAGTCTCTTACTAATAACGCCTCTGAAGTCTCTGAAAGTACTGAATGTTCTGAAAACTCTGGAAACACCTATATTATCAATACCAAGATTAAAGAACTTGAAAACGAGATTGACAGATTAAATACCTTGTTGTCCTCTTCAGATGGCGAAAAAGCTGATTTATCTGATAAAATTAAAAGCTTAGAAGATGAAGTTTCGGTTTTAAAAAACTCAGCTGTTAAAGAAGAAAAAATAAAAGTTAAAGACGGAGTATATCTTACCTTGAGAGAAGACCACTCTTCCCAACCATGGTATACACTAAGTATTGAATACGAAGATAAAACTGTGGTTGAAGTGATTAAGCTAAACTATATTTGGACAGTCAAAGCTTCACCCGAAGGAACTAAAGTAATTTTAAATGATGCTCAGATGGAATATACCGCTCAAGTTTTTATGTATGATGTAGAAAAGCGGGAGACAAGAAAGCTTTTGATGCCTAATCTTCCGAGGGATAGAACAGCTGTAGACATGGAATGGCTTGATGACAGGTATTTTCTGTTTGTTGTTCAGCTTGACCACGGTTCGGTCGTAAGAGGTGGAGATACATATGTTTATGATACCCAAACCGATGAATATAAGGTGATAACAAAAAGCGAGGACTGGAAATTTCAAACCCACGGCTTCGATGTTTACGGTGAAGATTTTGTCGTTGTCAATAGTTATCTGTATGAGGACACAATGAATTTCACCGAAGACAAATATCATATACTAACTTTCGATGAGATTTACGACCTTATAAACAGTAATAAAGTTTTGGATTTAAATAAAATAGAATCTAAACTGAGTTGAAAATTTAATAACATTCCCAAAATGTAAATTCCCAGTTACATATTTTGTATTGGAAAGTATTGACTGATGTCGTAAATTATGATAATATGAAAATGGATGAAGATTAGTGGTTAGTACATAGTTTCTAGTTATAGTAGCAGTAAACAGAAGGAGTTTTCTCATGAAAAAAGTTGTCGCTTTTGTTTTTGTATTGAGTTTGATTGTTTCTCTGCTTAGCGGGTGCAGAATCGATGATGCTGCGTTTTACAGTGGTGTTGGTGCGGGTATTGTATCAGATGATGCCAGTGGGTTAACTTCGTCCGAGGATGAAACTGAATCAGCTTTTAAAGCAAAGATGGCAGCGGGCGGGTATGCTCACACAGTTGCTCTGCGCGAAGATGGAACAGTATGGGGATGGGGCACTGATTTCTATGGATGCATTAATTCGAGCTATCCCGTGCAGATAGAAGGGTTATCAGATATTGTATATATAGATGCTGGCAATTTTGCATCAGCTGCTATAAAGTCTGATGGTACCTTATGGATGTGGGGTGTTAGTTGGACAACTACCGGACCTGTGAGTAGTTACTCTCTTTCATTAAACGAGCCTTTAATGACTGATGTCATAGATGTCAGTGTTGGTGACTATTTCACAGTCGCGTTAAAAAGTGACGGCACTGTTTGGATATGGGGTGTAAATGGCGTTGATAACGTTGAAGAGCAAAAGGTACCAAAGAAAGTAGAGGGTCTGCCGAAAATCAAAAAAATTGCTACAAGTTGGTATCATGCTGCATTTTTAGATGAGGAAGGCAATGTTTGGTTTTTAGAAGAACAATATATCATGCCAAGGATTCCAAAAAAGGTTGAAGGGCTTTCGGATATAACTAAAATTGCTGGAGGTGGGCATCATTTTATCGCGTTAAAAAGCGATGGAACCGTTTGTTCATTTTCTGAATCCGATAACCCAGGATATATCAACTATCAAGTCGGTGGACTTTCGGACATTATTGATATTGCAGCAGGTGCATTTCATTCAGTCGCCGTTAAGAAGGACGGCACAGTTTGGTCTTGGGGCTTTTTTGAGCACGGTCTTGGCGATGGGGTAAATTATAATAGTAAAACCCCTGTTAAAGTGGTGTTGCCTGCAAATGCGACTGGGGTTGCTTCAGGAAATTGGCATGTGATTATAACAACGCCCGATGGCTTGTGGGCATGGGGTAGCAATTACACAGGACAGCTTGGATATGGATTAAAACCAACCGACCCATATAACACCTCATCCAATCGTAGTACACCGGTTAAAGTAAGCATTAATTCTATAATCGATGATAATAGCGCTTCAAATGAATCATCATATCCTATTGAATCTCAGCAGAATGAAACTTCGAGATATGAAACATCATCACCGATCAAAGGCTATGTCAATACAAATCTTGTTGAGATTTACAATAGAATCGATATGGAAGAGACGGTTATAATAAAATATACTAATGATTCTAACCCCTCTTTTTTACAAATAGACAAAGCTCCGCTTTTTCATATTTTAAAATTAGTAGATATGTATGAGTGGGAACCTTATAATTCATTAATAAACGCTTATGAGGTGGGAGCTTTTGTTGCTGCTATTGTTTGCGAAGATACGCTTATAACTAATTTACTGTTTGCAAGAGATGCTCAAGGCAAAGGCTTCGTCTATTCAGAAAGTGACGAGCAAATTACTTATCTACCTGAGATAGTTTTTAATGAAATCTGGGAGACCTTAGAATCACCTGAAAAATACTATGAGCGGTATTGGAGTAATAGTTCTATATACTCATAATTAAATTATAACAAGGGTCTGCGGATATCCGCAGACCCTTTTCTTAATATTTACAAATGTAATAACATAGAGGATGCTACTTAGGCATTGTGGTTTTTTATTTTGTCATCCATATCCTCAGCATTTGCGGTAATAAATTCGAAGCGTTGTCTTGTTTCTCCGCCTATTGTGACTTTTTCGTTCCACATAGACAGCGGCCGCACCCAATTCTTTTCGCTGTCAACCATGTCTGTGTAAACAACCATATCCTCAAGCGTTTCACTGTGTTTAGCGACACAAATCACTCTGTAGACATTTCCTTTGTAATGACGGTAGATACCGTTCGGTAGTTTTTTCATGGGCTATTCCTCTTTTATATGCATATTGAAGGCTACTTGCGTTTCACAATTACCTTGAACGATTCCGAGTTTTGATAAAAATCATTTTTTTGAGCGCATCCACCAAGCCGTTCAACAGTGTATGTTGATAAATACCCCTCTTCATCTCTGGTAAAAATGAATTTGTTTTGGTCTAATAGTTGAATGGAAGGCGTATAACGATACCAGTAAACAGATTTCAACCAATCATCTGCATACTCAAAGGTTTCTATATTTATTTCCGTACAGCTTTTTCCATCATAATTTAATCCACATATAGCACTTTCATATCTTGCTAATCTTCCATTTTCATATTTGCATTCTGAAATGAAAGTAAGGGCATGATTATGGTATGGTTCAAACTCAAAGGACAATACTATATTCTTCTTATATACAAATAATTCAACAGCAATAACACTAAAAACCCCATCAAATTCATCACTATATTTTTTTGAGCAAATTATATTACCTTTATCGTCAAATATGTATTCATAATCGTATGTATTACTTTTTGGTTTACTCTTTAGAAGCCTTCCTCTATCACAACCTCCAATAACTAAATCTAAAGAGCTTGGAGAGTAAAACCCACGATGAAGAGTTGCTCCTCCTTTTGAATATTTCCACTTATATGCCTTAGATGCAATACTGGCATTCAATTCTTGAAAGGAATCAGCATATTTTTTCTGCAATTGAGCATACTTTTGATTCAACTGTTCAAATGGCTCTCAATCTTTTAGATTTTTTTCTGTTTTGCTGTATTCAAGCACTTCTCTAATGCAATCAATCTTATGAAGCTCGTTAAACAATCCTTCATTATCGCATTTATTCATTGCGTGACCTCCTTCTTAGGGTTACTGGCTATTAAAAATGGGGTATGGATAATTGGAATGTTATCCGTCTAGTGGATATTACTTCAGATGATTGATCTCTATTAATCGGTTCTGTTTGACATTAATTGATGAAAATGGTATTATTATTAGAGAAAAATCAGAAGCATTTAAGGAGTAAAAATGGAAAGCATTATCTCAATTCTCGCAAGAGAACTCAATAAAAGTCAAGAGCATATTCAAAACGTCATAACCCTAATCGACGAAGGAAATACAATCCCGTTCATCGCGCGTTACCGCAAGGAGATGCATGGAGCGATGGACGACACAGTACTTCGTACTCTGGCGGACAGGCTGACATATCTGCGTAATCTTCAAGCACGCCGTGATGAGGTTAAGAATTCGATCGCCGCGCAGGACAAACTCACAGATGAGCTTGCTGCTGCAATTGATGCAGCTTCAACGCTCGCAGAGGTTGAAGACCTCTACCGTCCGTACAAACAGAAGCGTCGTACACGTGCTACCATAGCAAAAGAAAAAGGACTTGAGCCGCTTGCTGAGCTGCTTCTCGAGCAGAGAAAAGACTTAGCTGATATAAATACACTCGCCGAAGCTTATATTGATGTGGAAAAGGGTGTCGAAAGCGCCGAAGATGCACTCGCTGGAGCATCCGATATAATTGCTGAAATTGCCGCTGACAGCGCTGATATTCGCCGCCGTCTGCGTGAGCTGATTATGAATAGAGGCGTTTCGACTGCAAGTGCAACAAAAGAAGAGGACTCCGTCTACCGTCTCTATTATGCGTTCGAGCAACCAATTTCGAAAATTAACGGTCACCAAGTTTTAGCGATTAACCGTGGTGAAAAAGAAGAATTTTTAAAGGTTGCTGTTCAGATTGACCGCAGTCTTGCGCTCGGTATTTTAACTGACGCACTTGTAAAGCCAGGCTCAAGCGCAACAGATTTTGTTCGAACTGCAGTCGAAGACGGATACGACCGCCTGCTCTTCCCTTCCATGGAACGCGAGATAAGGAACGCTTTAACCGACACCGCTTCCGAGGGTGCGATACACAATTTCGCGCTCAACCTCAAGCCGCTTCTGATGCAGCCCCCAGTCAAAGGACATGTGACAATGGGGCTTGACCCAGGTTATCGTAACGGTTGTAAGGTAGCTGTTGTTGACGGGACCGGCAAGGTTCTTGACACCGCTGTTGTTTATCCAACATTTGGCGAGCGCCAAAAAAATGAAGCGATTGAAGTTTTAGAAAAGCTCGTAAAACGACACAAAGTAACCCATATCGCAATCGGTAACGGTACTGCTTCTCGCGAAACCGAACAGATGACAAGTGAACTTGTTAAACTGACTCCCGGAGTCAGCTATATGATTGTAAACGAAGCGGGTGCATCTGTTTACTCTGCTTCAAAGCTTGCGGCAGAAGAAATGCCACAATTTGATGTAAACCTGCGTTCTGCAGTTTCGATAGCACGTAGGTTGCAAGACCCGCTTGCTGAGCTTGTCAAAATAGACCCAAAAGCCATCGGAGTCGGTCAGTACCAACATGATATGCCTCAAAAAAAACTTGATGAATCGCTCTCGGGCGTTGTCGAGGATTGCGTAAACGCTGTCGGTGTTGACATAAACACCGCTTCACAGCCGCTGCTACTTCGTGTGTCGGGGCTTAACGCAACGACTTCGAAAAATATCGTCAACTACCGCGAGGAAAACGGTATGTTCACCACAAGAAAACAGCTTCTGAAGGTGCCGAAACTCGGACCGAAGGCGTATGAGCAGTGTGCTGGATTTTTGCGCGTTCCTGAGAGCAAATCGCTGCTTGACAACACTGGTGTTCACCCAGAGAGCTATCCTGCTGCAGAAAAGCTGATTGAGCTTTGCGGTTATACTCTTAAAGACGTTGCTGCCGGAAATATTTCCGAGCTGTTACAGCGCCTTAAAGACTACGGCGAAGAAAAAGCTGCGAAGGAATGCGGTGTCGGCGTCCCGACACTTAGGGATATCGCGAAGGAACTTTTGAAGCCCGGCCGTGACCCGCGTGATGAGCTGCCGGCTCCCCTGCTTCGCACTGATGTTATGGAGATGAAGGATTTGACACCCGGTATGGTTCTTTCCGGAACGGTACGAAATGTCATTGACTTCGGTGTGTTTGTTGACATCGGAGTGCATCAGGACGGACTTGTCCATATCTCGGAGATAGTTAATAAATTTATTAAACACCCGTCGGAAGTTGTATCCGTCGGAGACATAGTAAAAGTAGTCGTGCTCTCCGTCGATGTACCCAAAAAACGCATCTCGCTTTCAATAAAACAGGTTAAGGAGTAAGATTCCAGTTTCTCATTCCCTCTCGTGTACTGTAACATGAACTGTTTCGCCAGGTTGCTTACCAATCTTTGCGCGAATGTCCTTTCTAAGCCCGATGATGTAGCAAATACTGCCGTCATCATTTTTAACACCCATATTAACAATGCTCCCGTCATACGGCTCGTCGTCGAAAGTCGCATGGACTTTCACCCTGCCCTTGCCGAATTCGGCTTTAACATCGAATGGGAATTTAGCAAATGCGCCGTCTATGTCAGGGACTTTTTCAATTATTGCATCGTATTCATATTTTTTGTGATTCATATTTTTCCCTCTACTTGCGCTACTCTCCAACGGGTGATGTCTGCAATCAAAGCAAAATCAATCGGTTTGTTCAGCGGAAACTGTATTGTTCCTTTGGAGGTTTTATAGCCGACCAGTCTTTGCGCAAAAACCGCTGTTGCCTCGCCACCAGGAAAAATACTTATATGCTTCTTAAAAGCCGCAAAGTGAATCAGATTCTCGCCTTGCCAAAACGTCGGCATTTGCCACGACATCTTTTCGATAGCGTTGGGTGAAGCACTGTGTATCGTTTCGCGAATTTCTCGAAGCAGGCCTTGAACTTCCTCAGGTTGTTTCGAGATGTATTCGTCTACTTCGTTTATTTTATTGCAATAATGATCTTGATTTGTATTTTTAAACTCGCGACCGCATTTCGGGCATTGCCACATGGTTTTCACTTCCCTTATCTAATTCTATTTTTTACGACCTTTACATCACCGTGTTTTACAAGTGACATTGTTATCAGCGCCAAAACCGAAAATACTGCTGAATACGGGAATAGGGTGCGGTATGATACATGCTCAAGCAAAGAGCCTGAAAAGATTGGTGTAAATATTTGTGCTGCCATTGAAAAGGTATAATAAAACCCAGTGTATTTTCCAATATCGCCACCGCCGCTCATTTGCACAACCATCGGGTAGGAGTTAACATTAATAGCTGCCCAGCCAATTCCTGTGATGGCGAAAACAACATTGAGCCAGCCCGAATACTGCGTAAACAGCGCACCTGACGAATAGGATATAATCATCAAGACTACGCCTGCGATTATCATCTTTTTTCTACCGAATTTCTCGGATAAAATGCCAATCGGAAGATAGCTTATGACTGCTGCTACTGTTGCGACCATTAGACAGTCAGCAAAGTCGCCACCGCCCAGACTCCAAACCACTTCCGCATAACGCGAGAAGGCTGTTGTAACGGCATTATATGCGGTAAACCAAAGAAAAACGGACAGCAAAAGGAAAATTAAACTCCTTTTAACCTCAGGCGATAGAGCTGTCTTTGTCGGTTTTGTGCTTTCAGTAGCAACCTCGGGTTCGTCATCCTGCAATTCTGCAGACAGTTTCTTTTCCTTTATTGTCAATGTCAGTACAAATACCGATATTATCATAAAAATAACTATAGCCAAAAACACCGGAACATAACTTGGCCGTTCTTCTTTTGAAATTAGCAGCTTTATCATTAGAAGTGTGTATATCGCACCAAGTGTACCCATCAGGTTAATGACTGCGTTTGCTTTACTGCGCAGTTGTTTGGGGGTGAGGTCCGGCATCAGCGCAACAGCAGGCGAACGGTATGTACCCATCGCCATCAAAAGTAGCCCGAGCAGCACAACAAACAGCACAAAGTTTCCAGCCAAGTCCGCTATCGGCAGCAATATGCTGAGTACAACCGCAATCGCTGTGCCAATTATTATAAACGGAGTGCGTTTACCAAGTCTTGTATTAACCCTGTCCGACAGCGCACCAAAAAACGGCAACAAAAACAGCGCGAGTACATTGTCAAGCGCCATTATCGCTCCCGTCAAGGTTTCGCCTAAACCGAAGGTATTCTTGAGCATAAGCGGAACGATATTATCATACAGTTGCCAAAACGCGCAAATGGACATAAATGCAAGACCAATAAAAAAGGTTCTTCCATAGCGTAGCTTCATAAAGCTTCTCCGATCGAATTAGATTTTTATGTATTAAGTGTTTTTAATATCTCTTTAATTCCATCTCTAAACGACGTTTCCGGATTAAATCCTACATCGTTTTGCAGTTTGCTAATATCAGCGCACAGGTACATAACTTGGTTTTCTCTATAAGGTACAGCTCCAATGTCGAGCTCCATTTTCGGTGCTGCAATATCCCTTATATCCTCCATATATTCTTTTAGAGGTCTTGCCTTACCTGATCCGAGGACATAAATTTCGCCATCTCTTCCCCTCTCACCGAGCAGTCGGAAAGCTCTCGCCGCATCGCCACTGTATAAATAATCCCACATCTGCTCACCTTTGGTGAGCTTTGGTTTTATACCCTGCTTTAGCTTCTCAATCGATGACATGACCATACTTTGCGCTCCGTCGTTTGGACCGTAAACACTCAGTATTCTCACCCATATATGCCGCATTTCAAGCTGACCGGCGAGAAACCTTGTAGTGTAACCGGCACAAAGTTTAGCGATACCGTATCCGTTTTCAGGCTTTGCTATTGTTATATCCGTCAGTGGTTCACTACTTCTTCCGTATTCCGCTTGTGAACCTGCACCGATAAAGGTAGAACACCCGAACCTTTTTGCAGCTCTGACAGCATCGAGCGAGTATTTTAGATTCATCTTCTGAAGCTGCATATCGTTCCGCGCTTCACCTGTTGTACCAGCCCATGCAAAATGGTAGAACACATCATAGTCTTTTCCCGTGGTATTCTCAAGTTTTTCGATTGTTTCTAGTCCACAGTCAATAATTGTCACAAGGGGGTGTTTGGGAATCACATCAAGTCTTTGTGAATTTGCTCTGCTAAGAACAAGCACCTCTATATTGTTGTCTAATAGTTCCTTTACCAACGCTGAACCGACTGCACCGGTCGCTCCGAAAACTATCGCTGATTTCATTGTTATAACCCTCTCTCTATTACTTAGCAACCTGGAAGTTTGTTTCGTTCGCGCTCTTTGCGATTCGCGCCTTGCTTACGGCACGAAAGAAACAAACTTCGAGATTGAATGATTTATCATTCAATTTACTATCGGGATAAACATATTTTTTTCAAGCTCTTCTCTTGGTAAGAATGGAGCGAGGTCCTCGAGCGGTGGACTGCAAAGGGTACCGTCTTCTAAGCGTTTCGTGCTGCTCTTAGGTTCCCACACCTGTTTTGTGTCGGTGAATATTTCGCAGAATACTGCGCCTGGATGAGCTAATGCTTCTTTTACAACCGTCTTCATTTCGCAGTTGTCTTTTGCGCTGTAATAAGGAAATCCAAACGCTTCTGCAATTTTCTTAAATTCAGGGAACGATAGATCGCCCGACTCAGGGCCAATACCAATTCTGCAGTTGTTGGAAAACAAGTTGCACTGGGTTATTCTTATTGAGTGGTATCCACCGTTGTTTATGAGGAATATTTTTATAGGGAGCTTATTTGTCAAAATCGTCTGCAGTTCTTGAAGGTTCATCATTATGCTGCCGTCGCCTTCAAGGCAGATAGTTGTTCTCCTGCCGCCACTTATGCAAGTACCGATCGCTGCCGGCAGTCCATATCCCATGCTTGCGGTTGCGCTATTGTTTGCAAATCTGCTCTTCTTTTGTATGACATAAGCTTGGTTGCCGACAACACAGCATGCGCCGTTAGAAACTGCCGTTAAACTGTTTTCAGGCAGCTGGCTGCTCAGGTGCTTCACGAAGGCATAAACATTTACAGCTTCGCAGTCCTCTCCCTCCTGACAACACTGAACAACGGGATAGTTTTCTTTCCAACCTTGGCACACCTTCACCCACTCATCAGCTTTCGAAACAGGTACTTCATTTGTTGTTGCACTGTTTAACTTCGTGAGAAAATCCTTTGCATCAGCCCATATAGGCATGTCAACATGGATTGTGTGTTTCTTCATCTCAGCGCGGTCGATGTCAACCATTATAACTTCAGCCGCTCTTGCCCAGGTTTTCCAGTTGTAACCGACTTGACGGATGGAGATTCGTGTACCGACAGCAAGAATAAGGTCGGCGTTTTGGATTGCCCAGTTGCCGGGTCTATCACCCATATTACCAGCTCTGCCGCAGTACAGTGGATGGTCGTTTTCTATAAGGTCAACTGCGTTCCAATATGTAACGATCGGGATGTTAAGCTTTTCCGCTACTGACCTGAATGCTTCATATCCGCCGGAAAGTCTTATGCCATAACCGGCATGGAACACAGGACGCTTAGCGTCCTTTATCTTTTGTAAAACTGTGTATATAACGTCGTCTTCAACCGACGGCGGTAGTTGATTTGAGTCCTCTGCCGGGTCATAACCTTCAAGTTCGTCCGTCTCTATATATCCGCCTTGGAAGTTGACAGGGATGTCTATCCATACCGGTCCCGGTCTTCCCGTTGTCGCCAGATGCCAGCCTTTTTCAAGGGCATACCTTATCTGCTTAGGATCCTCAATCATGGTCGCGTACTTAGTCATG
Organism: Eubacteriales bacterium; assembly: GCA_028705495.1. GTDB lineage: Bacteria > Bacillota > Clostridia > Oscillospirales > CAG-382 > GWF2-38-85. The sequence continues at coordinate 274,105 of JAQWDK010000001.1, read as the reverse complement.
GGGGTTACGGACTTTACGATATCGTATTCTTGGTCACCGACAGCACGAAGCGGCAGTCCATCAGTGAACTGCATACCATACCTTGCGGTTGTGTCGTATCTGACTTGTCCGCTGATGATGAACATAGGGATTGAATCAAGCCAACCACCGACAACACCTGTAAGAGCATTTGTTCCACCGGGTCCAGTTGTGACGCAGACAGCTGCAATTTTGTTATCAAGACGGGCGTAAGCTTCTGCTGCAATAGCACAAGCTTGCTCGTGGTGGTTATATGTAACCTTTATTCCCTCTTTATGGCCAAATGCGTCGTTGAGGTGCATCGCTCCTCCGCCGACCACGCTGAAAATATCCTTTACTCCGTGACTGACTAAGAAATCTGCCACATAATCTGCTAATCTTTGTTTCATAGGTTTCTCCTGTAAGTTTTAGTTGTCAAACAATTTTATAAAATTCTTTTGTACTTTTCTATTTGTGTAGCCGCATTTTAAATAAAATTCATGCGCACCAGTGCGATTCATTCCTGAAACAAGTCGAACACCACAGCACCCGCATTCTTTTGCCCAGCTTTCTACCGCATTCAACAAAGCTCTGCCAATACCACGGTTTCGATAATTATCATCAACAGCGATAGCCATTATACTTTTAAGCGAATCGGAATAGGTGCATTCGTAATCGCTGCCGTGAATATAACCGACAATGATATTGTCGACAAAGGCAACAAATATCTTATCCGTCTTCCTCGCAAGAATTTCTGCTAAGCGAAGCTTCGTTTTTGATAAATCATACTCATACCCAAAAGCGTTTTCATTTAAATAGTGAATTCTTTCATAATCATCTACACTGCATTCTCTTATTTGCATAGTTACCTCGTTGTTACCCGAATATTAGTCTTACGCATTCATCGTAATCAGCATCTATCCTGCGCATTATAATCTCTTTGCCTGTTTTCAGTTTTATATGTTTTGAAACATGTTCTAAATTATAATGTGCAATTGAAATATAAGTAACTTTGTATTTGTCGTCACCTTCTGACTCAATATTCATGATACGCATACCTTCATAAGCACTCGTCAGTTTTGTTATTTGATCAACAATGTTCTCATCAATCGGCTCTGCTTTTTCCTTAGGCTGCTTAAGTTCGCTTCTTATATAATAAAAGAATGCGCATTCCTTCTCGTGACATTTATGTGTGCCTGCTAATTTTTTTGTCAAATATCCTGGATGATTGTAATGTATGCAATAACCAACGCAACTGCTGCGGTTCGTGAAGCTATTGTCAATGCAACGGATACGCTTGGGGTCTTCAGTTTCTTCAACGAATATATTCTTGGTGTCGGCATCTGGATAACCAGCGTATAACATTTAAAGCCTCCCGTTAATCGTTTTTGACTGCGTCCGTCATAATAAAAACAGCCCATAGTAACGATTCAGCGTTGGAATTGAGCTGCATCGCTACAATTCGAAAAGGATCGATCACTATAGGCTCTATGGATTTATAATAACACAAATATTGACAAATAGCAACGGTTAGTTTTAAGCTATGTACTGCCTGAATAATCTTGAATTTACGCTGATTGTATAGTAATATAGAGTGTAAGATGTTTTTCTATTTCTTCATAAATCAAACTCTGGGGTTATTATGTCTAAAGAATATATCAGCGCAAATGCATACTGCCGCCGTATCTTTGGCTGTAAGGTTTATAAGCTCTCACTTTCCGCGGCAACAACTTGTCCAAATCGCGATGGTACAGTAGGTTTTGGCGGTTGTGTTTTCTGCTCCGCCGACGGCTCGGGGGATTTTGCAGCACCAGCAGTTCTACCGCTAAATAAACAGATCGAAGATGCTAAAAAGCGGCTTGGAAATAAAGGTGAGGGGCTTAGATATATCGCCTATTTCCAGAGTTTTACTGGAACACATGGCGACCTTGCGCACTTGGAACAGATTTATTTGCAGGCAGTGGAGCATCCTGAAATTGTTGGGCTTTCAATCGCCACCAGACCCGACTGTTTGGGAGAAAATGCGATCGCTATGCTCGAGCGACTTTCAAGGCTAAAACCCCTTTGGGTTGAGCTTGGACTGCAAACGATACATGAAGAAACGGCAAAGCGTATCAACCGGTGTTATTCTTTGGATGTATATAAAAGAGCGATGGACGAGCTAAAGAAACTGAACATCCACCGCATCACACATGTCATTTTTGGACTTCCGGGAGAAAGCCATCAGGATATGCTTGAAACTACCGCTTATGTCGGGCAATGTACAGATGGCATCAAGCTACAGCTACTTCATGTTATAGAGGGTACTGCTCTTGCCGAGAGCTACCGCCGAGGAGATTTTGAGGTTCTTAAGGCGGATGAATACTACCAAATAATCGCAGATGCGCTGAAAATTTTGCCTGATTCGGTTGTAGTCCACCGACTGACAGGCGACGGCGCAAAAAAGGACCTCCTTGCACCGCTATGGAGTGCGGACAAAAAGAAGGTCCTGAATAATATGAACCGCGTGCTAAGACTGAATGAGATTTATCCAGTGTTGTAGTTTGGGTTATGTCTAATCGCAGACGATGATATGCTCCATATCTGCGCGTTTATCAAGATGAAATTCTGTGTGTTTTTCTTTACCATTATAAACAAAGGTCATATCGTATTTTCCATAGAATCCTTTGAACTTTGCTCTGTTAGACGAACCTGTTTCTGAGGAAAGCTCAGTATGCCATTCCTTGTTTATTAGTCTCTGGAGTTCTTTCAATGCTGGTTTTAGTGTCATATCAAAGCGTAACAAGCCCCCACCGTAAATATTTTCACCCGCATTCGGATCGCCGAGTGTTGACTTCCCACCACCAGGAACATAAGAGTAACCATCAACGAAATTCCAATAGTCTATCTGATCTGTCGCTTTATGACTGAACCACAAGCTGTACAGAAGCCTTAATTCTTCTGCCTGAACCTCCTCGTCCTCAGCGCCTCCGTTATACGATGGAATTGTAAGCTCAGAAATATTGATCGGTACACCGAAATGTTCGTAGGTATCAAGCACATCATACATCTTTACCGGATTGAAGTATTTTGCGAAAAACGCTGCTTCGTTTTGTCTGTCTACAAAAATATGGGACTGCATACCAATTCCATCATATTTAACACCTTTTGATGCAAGCGCTTCAAGCTGATAATAATAATGTGAGCGAGTCCGTCTGTCCGACCATGCTTCGCATGGACCGGCGTTGATGAGCAGGTTGTTTTTAGGGAAGTTTCTGCGAGCACAGAAATAGCTCCAGGTTTCATAATCAGGTTCGCTAAAAAATGTGGTAGTACCGAGTCTTGAATAACCATAAGTTTCCCAGTTCATCGTCTCGTTTATGATTTCCCAGTCATCTATATGATCGCTGTAACGCGCGCTGAGCTCTGCCATGTGTTTCTCATATTCTTTTTTAATCAGCGGAACTTCGCGCGGCAACCAAGAAGGCGCAAAGGCATCGTATACAATACAATGAGCCTTAATATCGATATTCTTTTCTTTGCAGTATTCTACTACAAGGTCAGGCGCCGGGCGGCGATATATCTTCGGACTGTTCTTGTCATAACGGGGTTTGCCTTTTTCCGGCTCGAGATCTTTCCAGTAAAAGGGTGCAATCGCATAATTAAAAGTTTCACCGAAGACCTTACGGTACTGAGCATTTTTTTCCTCAAGCTCAAACTCATCAAGCATAAAAATGTTGCATCCGAATTTGTAATCATGCGATTTTTGTTTAATAGTAAACTTTACATCATTGACTGGTTTGCCCTCACGGTCAACAAACATTATAGTATTATACCCTTTTCGATAAAGTTCGATGCCGTAATTGACTCTTTCTTTATAATACTCGCTGTTTTCATCAAACAATTTCAAAACCGTATTTCTTCTGTTATTCATTATAAGACCCACCTTTTTACTAAAATTTATAGACTCTTGCCACCATCTACATATATACTTTGACCTGTAATATATCTGCCCGCTTCTGAGCTAAGTAAAAGTACTGTGCCTGAACATTCTGATTTATCCCCGCAGAAACCTGCTGGAATTGAATCGATGACTTTTTTTGCATACTCCGGATTGCTAAGGGCTTCGGCATTGCGGTCCGTACTTATTACACCCGGAGCAACATTATTAACGGTAATACCATCACCTGCGAGCTGTAAAGCAAGTGATTTTACCATATTTGTCTGGGCTGCTTTTGATGCGGAATAAACCAGCATATCGGGGTGCGGCTTTACTTCCTGAACGCTTCCTATTGTAATAATACGTCCCCACTTCTTTTCGCGCATATACGGAACAAAATACTGTATAAGGCGCATCGAGGATAAAAGGTTGCAGCTGAGCTGCTCATTAAACTCCTCGGTCGTTATTTCATCCCATTTCTTTCTGTATTGGATGGAAGCGTTTAATACCAATATGTCGATGTTGCCGGCAAGTCTGGCGATTTTTATTGTATTTTCGGGTTTTTTTAGGTCAGCAGAAATGATATTATCTACAATTCCGCCGCATTTTTCAATTTCTGCTTTAACTTCTTCTGCTTTTGTTGTATCACCCGAGCAGTGCAGAATAATTCTTGCACCCGCTTTTGCCAATTCAGTTGCTATCGAGGAACCAATCCCACGGCTTGAACCGGTAATGAGCGCGCGCTTTCCTTCAAGTGAAAAAATCGTCATAACTTCTTACCTTCCTACCGCTTTTGAGATTGTTTCAATTTCATAAGCAGTATTAAATTCCATTTCAAAGCCGTTAGACAGCTGTGAAGTAAACTTTTTCGGGTCTTCGGTGTTGCTCTCAAACATACCGTAATGAGTAGGAACCGCAGCTTTCGGGTTGATTGCTTTTGTAACTCTTACAGCTTCATCAACATCCATGTTTCCTAACTTACCGTTGATACAGATAAAAAGGATATCGGGTTTATATTTTTGCATGTCTTCAAGGCGTTTGTCGTAAAGCGTATCAGATGTAAAATATAAACAATAGCCATTCCAGTGGACCACTAATCCGATTGCTTGGATTGTATGAAAAGCAGCGACCGCTGTGACGGTAAAGTTATTTACGTTTATAAAATCACCAACATCAATTATACTTCTCTTATTGCAACCGAGTTCCACAAGATGCTTTTCGCACGAAGGTGGAGCGACAAAAAGCATATTTTTATCGAATTCTGCGATTGAATCCGGGTCAAGATGATCAAGATGGTCGTGTGTACAAAAAACCGCATCACCTCTGAAATCCTTTGGCAAAAAAGGCGGGGCAATCATGCGCGGTCTGTTTGCAACGCGGCTTACAACATCAGAAAGGTAAGGATCAATCAGAATTTTTGTGCCCCCGTCCTGAAGTAAATAACCGCTTTGTCCAATCCAAGTGATTTTCATAATAACTCCAAATTAAAGTGCAGTCTGCGTATCATTCGGGTCACCGTTTCTCGCTAAGTCGTATTCCTTCGACCAGTCAAGATCACGATAGGCCTCTCCGCGCGGATCGTTCTTTATAAAAGCCATCAGCATATCGAGCATAGATTCAGTCCATGTGTTTTTGTCAATCTGGGCTGTTGTGAACTTATTCTGACCTATCATTTCAAAGCCGAAATCGTCCTTAACATGTGTTTTTGCCGCACCTTCAACAACATCCGCAACAAGATGGCAAGGGATGAACAGAACGCCGCCGCCCGCGCCGAAAACTATATCACCTGGCAGGCAGACCGCGTTTCCGATTCGTGTTACGGTATTGAAGCCCGTCATTATGAAGTCGCGAATCGGTGTCGGGTCAATTCCGCGGTAATAAACCTGGACTCCCGGTACCTTTTCCATCTGTTCAACATCACGCACACCGCCCCAGATTACGCCACCGCCGGTTTTTGTTTTGGTAGCGATAGCTGTCGTCAGGTTACCGCCAAGGAAAGTACCCTTATAAATTTTATCATACATATCGGCAACAACAACATCCCCTTCAACAAGGCTGTCGATTACCCATTGATTGTAATTCCCTTTTCTGCCTTCCGCAGCACCTGTTTCAAAAGCAACCTCGTGAAGGTCGGGGCGCGTCGGACAGAATGTGCAGGTAACCGCTCTGCCTACAAGCTTTCTGCCGTCATTATGTAGAGTTTTCAAGCGCCCTTCAAACTGGCTCTCATAACCAAGTACGAAAATCGGTTTCCAAACCTCTTCAAGTGTCATTCCGTGAAGAGCTTTAAGGTATTTATCTTCAACATATGGTCTTCCGTCCGGAAGACGTTCACCCTTCCACTTGGGAGTCAGCGCGATGATTTCTTCTCTATTGTTAAACTGCATAATAAATTCCATTCTGTCGCAAAGCGACTGTACAAAAAATCAATGAAATTCAATTTATTGAATTTCGAGGCGTGAATACATCGTAGTTAGATTATATCTGAGTTAAATTTCACGCTAATTCCTCTCCTTTTTAGCTCCAAATTCTGTCGTTGGAAAATTCGTTATCCCAAATCGTAGTCGGCTCCCATACACCGGGGTCTTTGGGATTTATGTGCTCACGGATAACATCGTCGCAAAGCTCGTCAATACCGAGTCCCGGTTTATCGGGAACGGTTATAAACCCGTCCTGAATTATTGGCTTCGGTAATCCTGTAACCATATCACCCCACCAAGGGCAATCGACTGAATGGAACTCAACCGCCAGATTATTATGCATCGCTGCCGCTGTATGTACCGCAGCCATACAGGCAATCGGACTTTCAGCCATGTGAACCGCAACTGCCACACCATGTTCGTCGGCATAATCGGCGATCTTTTTCAGCTCCAGCGCACCGCCGCAGGTAAGTATGTCGGGATGAATGACCGAAACGGTATCAAGGTCTATGATTTTTTGGAAATTCTCTTTAAGATAAATGTCTTCCCCCGTACATACCGGTATGGTAGTCGATCTTTTCAAACGTGCAAGCTGATCGGGGAAAATCCACGGAACCATGTCCTCCATCCAAGCAATATTGTACTTTTCAATTCTGCGCGCAAAGCGAATCGCATCCTCTACACAGACATGACCGAAATGATCTATTGCAATTGGTATATCATAACCGACGACTTCACGAGCTTGTTTTATGTAATCTTCGAGGTAATCCAAGCCTTTTTCCGTAATATGTATGCCTGTAAATGGATGAGCCGTATTAATGATATCGTAGCTTTTTTGTTTGCGAACCATTTCCGATGAAACTGAGCCGCTCTGCACATTTAGAATATGAGATGCGTACTGTTTCATTTCGTCCATAAATCCGAGAGGTGCGTTTATTGTACCGGGTACGTCCATCAAAAGACCGATACCGAGGTCCATCTTCAGGAGTGTAAAACCAAGATCCATACGCTTTTTAAGCACAAGCCCCATATCTCTTCCCGAATGTTTTCCGTCAACGTCCGTGTCACCGTAAACGCGCACTTTATCTCTGAACTTACCGCCGAGCATCTGCCATAAAGGAACATTCCATGCCTTTCCGGCAAGGTCCCATAATGCGATTTCGATTCCCGATACACCGCCGCCCTGACGGGAATGACCGCCGAACTGCTTAATTTTATGAAATATTTTATCTACATTGCAAGGATTCTCACCCAAAAGACGGCTTTTAAGCATCAAAGCATAATTTTTACTGGAAGCGTCACGAACCTCGCCGTATCCGACGATCCCCTGATTTGTCATTATCTTTATTAAAACACAGTTCTTCGGCGAGCCTGTTATATGTGCTGTCCGTATATCCGTAATTTTCAGCTCTGACGGAGATGAATTTTGATCTACATTATCACAGCATGTATTTCCAATTAGCTTACTCATTTTTATTTACCCCGATCAACTTTATTATATTGAAAAGCGGTATGTTACTATTCAAATCTTGACTAATCATAAAAAGTAATGTATCATTTAACAACAACAATATAACACACATTTATTGGAATGTCTACAAACTATCCTACGTAAATGCACACTATCACACTATTTATTATTTAAACAGAACACCGGAGGTCATATGATTGCAAGCGAGTATAAATTATATTCAAATCTCAATTTGAATTCAAATTATGAAAGCATACGGTTATATAATTCACTTGTACTACCGCAGACTCGGTATTTGAGAAAGCATTATCATACCAGTATTGAGATATCCTTTTTTAAGCAAGGCTGCGGTTTTTACAAAACCAAAGGGCATATATATGAGATAAAAACTGGAGACATCTTTTTTTTCAGTACCAACGAGGAACACTACATTACAGAGATTCTTGAACCGGATGAAATGCACATTATGAACATCCATATTGATCCCCGCTTTTTATGGATGTGCGAAAATATTATCTCAAGCAGGCGCGTTATGGAGATTTTCTCCAACCTTGAAAAAACTTTCGAGAACCGTTTTTCCGCAGATTCCCCTATAACAAAGCATATCGCTAATTTAATGCTCAAAATCGAACGTGAATTCATAGAGCAAAAAGATTCCTTTGAAACCATGATAAAACTTCATATATTCGAAGTCCTGACTTGCTTTATACGGCATTTCGGACCCGAAAAAGAAAATACTAAAACATATCCGCTTACATATGAAAAATTTCTTTATATTAACCGTGCAATTGATTATATTGAAAACCATTTTTCCGAACCTTTGACGTTGGAAAAACTGTCTCAGATAGCTGGTTTCAGTCAAACATATTTTGGAACACTGTTTAAAAGAATGATGGGGTTGTCTCCTTGGGATTACATTAACCTTAAACGAATCAACCACGCTCGTGAACTCCTGACAACAACAAATATGACGATTGATTGTATATCACATGAGTCGGGATTTAACAACACAACTCTGTTTAACAGGCTATTTAAAAAAACTATTGGACTTACCCCCTCTGAGGTAAGAAGCCATACCCCTTAAGTAACCCGAATTCAGAGGCAGTTAAGTATTATGATACTACTCAAGATTTAGGTGCAGACATTAATACTATGGAAAGTTTAAATACAAAAGGTGTAAAGTTTGTTGCTTGTAACAATGCACTAATGGCTAATAATATAGATAAATATAACATTATTCATTTCGTAGATACCGTTCCAGCTGGAGTATTAGAACTTGTTGTAAAACAGAGTGAAGGATATGCTTATATAAAACCATAGATAACCTATCGCCACGCAATCTTTCAATTGTGAGTCAAAATATATAAAAAATAATAACTAAAAATACAAAGCATCTCTATAGAGGTGCTTTTTTTACGCTTATTGGCTCTGTAAAGTTAAAATGAAAGAAAGAGCACAAAATCAAGCGACAAGTAGATACCAGTACTTTTTGTCTATTGGTAAAACGTCAGATGCCAAGCAAATGACAGCGCCGGTTCCGATTTCTGTTCTTAGATGTGCAGCGCCAGTTTTTATTGCATGTACACTCAAAACGAACTAGAATGAAAATTTCTTGATTATATTATTATGACGACCTGTCTGAAGGGCACGGTTATTGTTACGCTCACTGTAAAAGGAGTTGTAAAGAATAGAGGATTGAGCAAAAAACTGTCTAGCAAAATTTAGGGAGTTTAATTCGTAAAAAACTTGACATATTTATCTACTTGCTGTATAATAAATAAAATTAAATAATTAGTTCGTGTTGGGTGTTATGCAAATAAAGTATTGGGCATTATACTTTCAAGGCTTTGTTTTTCTGGGGTGAGAAAAACGCTTTGGAGTATAATGCTTTTTTCTATTCATTGAGGTGATTATTTTGAACAAAACGCTTGAAGCTATAAAAAAAGCTGAGCAAGATGGAGATTCCATCATTTTTAGTACTAAAGAGCAAATTTTGAAAATAAAAGACGAATTAAGTAAAGAAATAAAAAAAACAGAAAATAGCTACAACGATCAAATTAAAAGTTTAAGAGACAAAATGCTGCAAGAAGAAAAAGACAGCATTATCCGTCAATTAGCACTGATGGATAAAATTTATGATGAAGAAACCGATTCAATGAAAAAATCATTTTTTGCTAAAAAAGAAGATATACTTGAGTTTTTGGTCGGGAAGGTGATGAACTTAAATGGCGATAGCTGTTATTGAAAAAGCAACTTTAGTTGTACCCAAAGCTGAACAAGCGTCAGCATTTCGGTTGTTGCAAGAGTTTCAAGAGATTGAGATTATTGACTCATCTGATTTAAATCAAGAAGATATTATACCAAACCTTTTGTCTGATCAGTGGAAGAAGTCGTTAAATAAAATCGAAAAAGCACAAAACATTCTTTCGGGATTTATACGCACTAACGCATTACAAAAGTTAAAAAACGGTCGCCCGGTTATGACCTTGACTGAACTTGAAACAACAACATGCACCAGCGGATGGGAAAATATTTGCTCAGAGATTTTGTCTTCAAATGAACGCATAGAAGCTTTAAGAGCGCGGCGAATTGAGTTGTTACGGCTTAATGCACAATGGGCGCCATGGGAAAAATTAAACTTTTACTCCGATAGTTCTGACGAAAGCTTAAGATCCACTTCTATATCAGTCGGTATGTTAAAATCTACAAGCTTAACTTCGTTTATTGAAGCGTTTGAAAGCGCAACTTCAGGCATAGGATATCACGAAGATATCTTTCAAAGCGGAGATAGTTCTGGTGTTGTTTTCTTCTACCCAAAAAAGATGGATTGTTCTTTAAAAGAACTTTTTAAGCAAAGCGATTTTATACCGTATGATTTTCCTTTTAAAGGCACGCCATCTGAAATGCTAAAAATTTGGAAGTCAGAAGAAAGCGAAATCATAAGCGAAGAAAAAGCACTTCTCGATAAGCTAAAAGACTATTCTGAAATAAATGAAACACTCAATTTAGCGGAAGAATTTTTCAAGAACCTTTTAATAAGAGACGATGCACACAAAATGGCACTTGAAACAAAATCAATAATTATCTTGAACGGTTGGATAGACAAAGAAAATGTCGATGAGTTAAAGTGCTTATTAAAACAAGAAGTGAAGTTTCCATATTATATTTTATTTTCAGAAGTCGAAAAGCATGAAATTGAAGATGTGCCTATAATTCTGAAAAATAAAAAGATTGCCCGTGCATTTGAATCACTTACTGAAATGTACAGCATGCCCGCTTACAATGAGATCGATCCAACACCTGTTATGACACCTTTTTATTTAGTGTTCTTTGGTATGATGGTGGCTGATATAGGTTATGGCGTGGTATTGTTGTTAGCAACATTAGCTGCAAAGTTTTTCTTCAAGTTAGACAAGCCTTTAAGAAAAAATGTTGAGTTTTTCTTATATTTGTCCTTTCCTATTATATTATGGGGCATTATTTATGGATCTCTATTTGGTGTCTCGTTACCCTTCAGCCTACTGTCGCCTTCTGAAGATATAATTCCCATTCTAATCATTTCAATTATTTTGGGATGGTTGCAGTTAATGACAGGACTGTTCGTGGGCACCTATGTAAAAATGAAGCAAAAGGATGTTTTAGGAGCTTTTTCAAGTGGAGTTTCGTGGATTATGTTTCTACTGGGGTTAGCAATTTTGGCCTTATCTAAAACACTCTTTATTAGCGATGAATTATTCACGGTCAGCATCATTATTTTGCTTCTATCTGTTTTCGGAATAGTGTTACTTCCTATAGCTGAAAATAAAAGGCATAAAGTAAAGGGACTGCTGAAGGGGCTGTATGCACTTTATGGAGCAACAGGCTATATAGGTGATTTGGTTAGTTACACGAGGCTCATGGCGCTCGGTATAGCCGGAAGCAGTATCGCAGTTGCGTTCAATACTATTACAGGTTCTTTGCCTTTGGTTGCTCGATTAACATTAGGGGTATTGCTCGCCATTGTATTACATGGATTGAACATATTTTTATCTATGTTGGGAGCATATGTGCATGGAATACGCTTGCAGTATGTAGAGTTTTTCGGTAAATTTTATTCTGGTGGCGGTAAGAAGTTTAATCCTTTTAAAACTATCGAAAAACACATTTATATAACTAAAAATAACAATTAAATAAATTTAATGGAGGAATCTTCATGACATTAATCACTGAAAACATCGGTACTATTTTGGCCATTATTGGTATGGCACTCGCATCTATTCTTCCCGGTATAGGTTCGTCAAGAGGCGTTGCTATGACGGGAGAAGCTGCTGCTGCACTTACATCTGAGCAACCTGAAAAGTTCGGAAAAGCTTTAATTCTCCAGCTGCTTCCAGGTACGCAGGGTCTTTATGGCTTTATCATTGCTTTCTTTATCTTTCTCAACATTGGCAACGCATATGAATTTTCAGTAGGGCTTAGACTTCTTGGCGCATCTTTACCGATTGCAATAACAGGTTATTTTTCTGCCATATTGCAAGGAAGGGTTGCTACCGCGGGTATTCAAATTCTTGCCAAAAAACCGGAAGCGGCCACAAAAGGCATTCTTTATGCTGCAATGGTTGAAACATACGCTATTTTAGGCTTTGTTATTTCAATCTTGTTTATTCTGATGGGTTAAGATGGAAAAACAGATGCAAAATTCACTCAATAATCTTATTCAATATATTATTAATGAAGCTCACAATGAAGCCCATATGCTTCTTAATGAAGCACTTGAAAATGCTCGCATTGAGCGTTCTAAAGTAAACGGCAAATTTGACGAGATGTTTTTACACCATAAAGAGCAAATCGAAAAACAAAGCCAGCTAAGAAAGCAAAATGCAATTAGGCAACATTCGGAGAAGTTAAGCAAAGAAAAAACACGATTTGCTTTAAAATTGATAGACCAACTCTTTTTAGAAGCAGAAACCGTGCTTTGCGAAATGTCCTCGGATTCTTTCTTTAAATTTTTTCAGAACTCGATTGCTAATTTACAATTGACTGGCGAATATAAAGTAATTTTAGGACAGATTACCGCCCAAAAGCTCTCTTCTGATGAGCGAAAAAGACTTGAGTTTAAAACGGATAATTACAGCATTTTGATTACAAACAAAACCATACCTAATCAAGGTGGGTTTATTTTGGAGCAATTTCCGATAGAGTTCAGCTTTTTGTTTAAAGATATGCTGAGTGAAATCAAGAAAAAAGAATCCCCAGCGTTGTTAAAACAATTTATTGGTTAAGGAGGCTAAGTCATGGAAAATAAGGTTTTCCCTCAAATGAATACCTTAGTGAAAGTACGTGAAACAACCCTCTTTTCCAAGCAGCAAAAATTAGAACTCATTAATGCTGAAAATATAGAAACGGCTTTAAATATTTTAAACGGAACAAGTTTTTTAACCTTTTCGCGTCCAACGCACTCGAATGAACTGGAATCGGCTCTTGAAACAGAAAAACGTAATTACCTTAACTGGAGCAAAGAAATGGCTCCGGGAGTTCCTGTTGCCGAAATATTTGAAGTGCCTGATCTTATACACAATATAAAGGTTTTTTTGAGAGAACAAATTTCAAACAATAAAGATAATGTTCAAAACAAACTTACCTATCTTTATCTAAACCATGAGTGTTGTGATAATTCGTACTTTAATAATATTCTCAAAACCCCAAATACAGAGCTTTCTAATACAGACAATTGCATAAAAACCGTTATAGAGGATGCTATGAGTGATTATGCCATTCATAACTCATTTTTGAGAACCGATCTGATTTTAATGTTCTTTGGACATGTTAAGCTTTTGGCTCTCTCCGAAAAGGTTGGCGAGCCGAAAATTTCTGATTTTATCAAGACTTATATCGATTTAAATCTGCTTTCTATTTTATTTCAAATAAGAGAAATCTCTATAGTTTTAAATAAAAGTATTATTTCAAAAGCAAGAACCGGAAATTTAAAATTAAATACTGAATTGCTGTTTTTAGCATCTGCAAGACAACAGGATGAGTTGTTGCGTAGTACGCCATATTCTGAATTTTGGTCGTCTCTAAAAGATGAAACTGCACAAAGACTCTCTGATGTTTATATAGATAATTATTTGCTGAATATATGTAAGCAAGCAAAGCTCGAAGCCTTCGGGGTATTCCCGCTTTTTGCATTTTTGTATGCTAAGCTGCTAGACATAAAGAATGTACGGCTTATATTTTCTCTTAAAAAAATTAATGCTAACCAAAATGAAATTGAAGAAAGGCTACGTGAAGACTATGAGTTATAAGATAGCCGCATTGGGTGATAATGATTTCATGTTTCCCTTTCGTCAAATTGGTGTTGAAGTTTTTGAGCCCGCCCAAGGAGTTGGCTTACTTAGACAGGTTGCACAGTTAATTCAATCTGGATATTGTCTTTTTTTTATAAGTGAAAATTATTTATCAGATACGCCATTGCTACTTACGATGTATGATAAACATCCGTATGTTACGATTATTCCGGTGCCCGGATCCGGCAAAGATAATATCGGAATGGAACGTATTCAAAGCATGATAGAAAAAGCCCTCGGGCAAAATATACTTTAATTTTTAGGTGGTGATTATTTGAAATCAGGTGTTATTGTAAAAGTTTCCGGTCCGCTTGTAACTGCAAGTGGGATGGAGGATGCAAATATACAAGATGTATGTCATGTCGGTGAGAAAAAGCTAATTGGTGAAATCATAGAAATGCGGGGCGATTTGGCTTCCGTACAAGTTTATGAAGAAACATCAGGAATTGGCCCTGGTGAACCATTAGTTTCAACAGGTGAAGCATTGTCTGTCGAACTCGGACCAGGACTTATTTCTCAGATGTTTGATGGTATTCAGCGACCACTCGACCGCTTTATGGAGAACTCAAGCAGTGTTTTTCTTACAAAAGGTATACATGTTCCATCCTTAGATCGCCAAAAGAAGTGGGATTTTGTTTCTCAAGTCGCTGTTGGTGATATGGTCGTTTCGGGTGATGTTTTAGGAACCGTTCAAGAAACATCATCGATTATTCATAAAATCCTTGTGCCTTTTGGTATTTCGGGTAAGGTTACGGCCATTTTTGACGGCTTACGCACAATTGAAGAAACTGTTGTACTAATAGACAATGGCGATAAAAAACAAGAATTGACAATGCTACAAAAATGGCCTGTGCGTTATGCTCGCCCTGTTTCAGAAAAGTTGAATCCAATTGAACCCCTCATAACCGGTCAACGAGTTATTGATACCTTGTTTCCAGTTATGAAAGGTGGAACTGCAGCAGTTCCGGGCCCTTTTGGAGCAGGCAAGACAGTTGTTCAGCATCAAATTGCCAAGTGGAGTGATGTCGATTTGGTTGTATATGTGGGTTGCGGAGAACGAGGAAATGAAATGACAGATGTCATGAATGAATTCCCAAAACTAACTGATCCGCGTACAGGCAACTCAATCATGGACCGCACAATTCTTATTGCGAACACTTCAAATATGCCTGTTGCAGCCAGAGAGGCTTCCATTTATACTGGTATCACAATTGCCGAATACTACCGTGACATGGGATATAATGTTGCTATTATGGCTGATTCAACCTCGCGTTGGGCTGAAGCTCTTAGGGAAATGTCTGGACGCTTACAAGAAATGCCCGGTGATGAAGGGTATCCTGCATATCTTGCAAGCCGTATCTCTAATTATTATGAGCGAGCTGGTCGTGTCAGAGCATTAGGAAAAGACGAACGCATTGGTAGCATTACTGCTATTAGCGCTGTATCACCCCCCGGAGGAGATATAGCGGAACCTGTTACTCAAAATACATTGCGCGTGGTTAAGGTATTCTGGGGGTTGGATGCGACATTGGCAAGACAACGTCATTTCCCTGCAATACATTGGCTTACCTCTTACTCTCTTTACGGCGACCAGGTTAGAAAAGCAGTAGACCATACTCTTTCGGCTGATTGGAGCGTCATGGTGAGATGGATGGTAGATATATTAAATGATGAAGCCAGAATAGAAGAAGTGGTACGACTAATAGGTGTTGATTCGCTTTCTGATAAAGATCGTATAACATTAGAAGTAGCAAAATCTGTTCGTGAGGACTATTTGCAACAAAACTCTTTTGATGATATTGACTCTTATTCATCTATAGAAAAGCAATCAAAGATGCTCACGATCATAAAATCCTTTGCGGACTTCGCAACACAAGCTTCAGAATTAGGCATTCCTTTTTTAACTGTTTATGAAAACAGTTTAAATCTAAGAAATAAAATAGCTCGATGCAAGTATATTTCTGAGTATGATTTGATTGAATTTGATGATATAAAGCAATCCATTGCATCATATTTCAGCGACCTAAGGGGCGAAGAGGTGAGCAAATAAATGATTAAAACTTATAAGAGCATACAAAATGTTATCGGTCCCTTAATGACTGTTGAGCACGTGGAAGGTGTAAAGTACGACGAGCTAATCGAAGTGCATATGCAAAACGGTACAGTCAGACAGGGTCAAGTATTGGAAGTAAACGGCTCGAGAGCTTTGGTTCAGATATTTGAAGGTACTGGCGGCATAAATTTAAGAGATTCAAAAGTTAGATTTATAGGACACCCCTTCACTCTTGATGTTACACCAGAAATGATTGGTCGTGTATTTGACGGATTAGGACAAGTAAAAGATGGTCTTCCCCCTTTTGTTGCTGAAAAATCATTGGATATCAATGGCGAAGCTATAAACCCGATAGCACGAGACTATCCGGATGAGTTTATTCAGACGGGAATTTCTGCTATCGACCATTTGAATACGCTTGTAAGAGGACAAAAGCTTCCTATTTTTTCATCATCCGGATTACCCCACCAGGAACTTGCTGCACAAATTGCCCGTCAAGCAAAGGTTTTAAATTCAAAAGAACGCTTTGCTGTTGTTTTTGCAGCAATTGGTATCACCTTTGAAGAAGCTAGTTTCTTTATAGAAGATTTCCGAAAGACAGGTGCAATTGATCGCACAGTAATGTTTTTGAATTTAGCAAGCGACCCTGCTATGGAACGAATTGCTACTCCTAAAATGGCACTAACAGCAGCAGAATACCTTGCATTTGAAAAAGACATGCATGTCCTTGTTATCATGAGCGACATGACAAACTACTGTGAAGCGTTAAGAGAAATATCCGCAGCAAGACGCGAAGTGCCTGGAAGGCGTGGATATCCTGGATATCTTTATACAAATTTATCTACTTTATATGAGCGGGCTGGAAGAATTAAAGGCAAAAACGGTTCTATAACACAAATTCCGATTTTAACTATGCCTGAAGGAGATATCACCCACCCGATTCCGGATTTAACCGGATATATAACAGAGGGGCAGATTCTATTATCAAGGGCATTGTATGATAAAGCAATCGTACCGCCTATTGATGTTTTGACTTCGCTTTCAAGGTTAAAAGACAAAGGTATCGGTGTTGGAAAAACCCGTGAAGATCATGCTTCAACTATGAATCAAATATTTAGCGCATACGCCCAGGGTAAGAAAGCGAAAGAGTTAGCTGTGGTTTTAGGTGATTCTGCATTATCTGAAATTGATCAGACGTATGCACGCTTCGCTGTGCGATTTGAACAAGAATATGTAAACCAAAGCTTTTATACAAATCGTAGTATTGAAGAAACACTTGACCTTGGATGGTCGCTTCTCGCTGATTTACCAAAGAGTGAGTTAAAGCGTATCTCCCCGAAATTAATAGAACGATATTTGCCAGAGGAGTAGAATATGAGCTTGCTTCCAGTAAGTCCTACACGCATGGAGCTGTCTCGTTTAAAAAAGCAACTTCAGTTATCTGAAAGAGGACATAAGCTCCTTAAAGATAAACAAGATGAACTAATGAGGCAGTTTATTGCGATTATTAAAGAAACAGCATCTCTTCGCTTAAACGTAGAAAAGCAATACCGAAATATCAACCATCAAGCGACACTTGCAAAATCCGCATTCTCACAAACAGAGATCTTGGCGAGTTGTCTAATTACTGAGCCAATGATAGAGGTTGACATACAATCCAAAAATCAGATGGGTGTAATCGTTCCTATTATGTCATTTAAAAACTCTGGGCCGGATAGAACTAAGAGCTTTTCTCTTTCACCGGCTTTAAACGAGACAAAACAAAAGATGTCGAAGCTTTTTCAGGATTTCTTGCGTCTGGCACAACTGGAAAAGCACTATGTTATCCTTTCAGCTGAATTAGAAAAGACACGCAGAAGAGTAAACGCTTTGGAATATATGACAATACCTCAGTTGAAAGAAACAATACGGTTCATAAAAATGCGTCTTGAAGATAATGAGAGAGACAGGGTTACTCGATTGATAAAAATGCAGGATTATGAGATATCGCCAGAGATTTAAAAACATTAGGTGTTAATATGGCAAAAATAAAAATAGAGTTAAGCACACCATTCTTAGTTAAGAAACTACAAAAAAAACTCTCTCCAGCACAAATCATAACATTAAGTTTTTTACTTATTATTATAATTGGAGGTGTTCTCCTATCTCTTCCTGTTTCGCGTGCTCAGAATATAAACATATCTGTTCTTGATGCTTTTTTTACTTCGGTTTCTGCCGTATGTGTTACAGGATTAGTTACTCTTACTACTGCAACTACATGGAGTATTTTCGGAAAAATTGTAATCCTGATTTTAATTCAAATTGGTGGACTAAGCTTGATTTCAATTTTCACGTTTTTTATGGTTAACATCGGAAAGAAAATTTCATTGAAAAGTAGACTTGCTATTCAAGCAGCTTTCAATAATTTATCTCTTGGCGGAATGGTTCGCATGGTAATGTTTGTAATTAAAGGCACTCTTATTTGTGAACTTATCGGAGCATTATTTCTGTTTTTTTCATTTCTACATAAAGGTGTTATTTGGTATAATGCTCTATTTTATGGAATATTCCACTCTGTTTCTGCATTTTGCAATGCTGGTTTTGATATACTTGGTGAGAAAAGCTTAATACCATATGCAGGTAATGTTTATATCAATATTGTAGTTATGACGCTAATCATAATTGGAGGAATTGGGTTCGCTGTTTGGAGAGATTTACTTGATAGGATTAGGTATTGGTTTTCAAGGCAATATAATAAAAGAAGTCGTTTTTCTCTTCATACAAAACTTGCGCTAATTATGACAGTAACACTTTTGATATTAGGCACTGTTTTCTTTTTATCTTTTGAATATAATAATCCCCAAACAATAGGAAACCTACCATTTTTTCAAAAAGTATTAAGATCCTTATTCCAATCAGTTACACTCAGAACTGCTGGTTTTGCAACCATCCCACAGGACGGTCTCACAGGAGTTTCTAAATTATTTTCAAGTCTCTATATGTTTATCGGTGGTTCTCCAGGGGGGACAGCTGGTGGCATTAAAACTGTAACCCTCGCCATTATCCTTTGTAGTGTTTGGTCAATCATTAAAGGTCGTAAAAAGATAGTTGTGTTTGAGAGAACACTATCAGTTTTAACATTACAAAAGTCTTTAACAATTACTGTTTTAATGCTATTGATGTTATTTGCTGGTACTGCAATTCTTTCAATAACAGAAAATCATTCTATATTTACACACGATATATCTGATTTGCTTTTTGAAGTATCTTCAGCACTTGGTACAGTTGGATTAAGTACAGGAATTACACCTTTTTTATCAGAAATAGGTAAATTTGTATTGATGCTTTGTATGTTTGTAGGACGTATAGGTCCAATAACATTAATTATTTCACTGTCAAATGGTCTCCGCAACGGTGATGATGTTATACAATATGCCGAAGAGGATGTTATGATAGGATAATCGTGAGAGGAACTTTATTCATGAAGAAAAGAAAAAATAAAAAAATACAAATAAATAGAACAACCCAGTTTGCAGTTTTAGGACTTGGAAAATTCGGTCGTAGTATCTCGAAAACTCTTTTCGATAATGGGTTTAATGTTTTGTGCTGTGACATAAATGAGCAAATAATACAAGAAGTTTCAGATTATACAACCCATGCATTTTTGGCTGATGCATCTGATAAAACAGCATTAGATAAAATAGGGATTGGTAATTTTGATGTTGTTATTATTGCATTCAGTGCAGATTTTGAAGCAGCAGCAATTACTGCAAGTATTGTTAAAGAAATGGGTGTAAATTATATTTTAGCGAAAGCTAATGGTCCTCGCCAAAAACAAATACTGGAATCAATAGGTGTAGATCGTGTAATTTTACCTGAAAAAGAGATGGGAGAGCGCATTGCATATGGACTTATTACAAATGATTTAATGGATTATATTCATCGCTCTGACAAATACGACATTTTAGAAATGAAACCTCATTCACAGTGGTTAGGAAAAAGTTTACAAAAACTTAGGCTTAGACAAACAGAGGGAATTAATATTATCGCAATTATTCGTGATGATGATGTAATGGCGGTTCTTGACGCACAAACTGAACTTCTTGCTGAAGATAATTTAATTGTCCTTAAATCAAGGGTTTAGTACAATAAGATAAAAAGGAAGGATGACTCTATTTTGTAGAACTACTAAAAACTTATTAATAAGACTATACATGGGTATCATACTATATCTAATCATTTATAATTGTATAAATATGATATTCTTGTAATCCTTATGCTCAAGTAACAAAAAATACCCCGTTAAAAACACCGATTCTCTAGCAGTGTTTAAGCGGAGTATTTTTGTTCAATCACACCAGTACCGCCTTCGACAACACCATCGTGTTTTAGTACTTTTACGACTGTCCCCCAAAAGCATTTCAAGTCCATTGATAAGCTCATTTAAAAACATACTCACCGTCAAGTCTTGCTTTTGCTGGTATCTCAAGCTCATCGCGACCGTTGATTTGTGCCCAGCCGGAAAGACCGGGGCGGACATCGTTTGCGCCGTACTTGTCACGCTCAGCGACGAGGTCGTCCTGATTCCACAATGCGGGTCTTGGCCCGATGATACTCATTTGGCCGGCTAATATATTAAAAATCTGTGGCAGCTCGTCAAGTGCTAATGGCATCTTAGGGACAAAAACGCCTTCTTAACTTTCAATGTTTTATAGCATTAAAAAAGAACACCTAAAAGCAAAAAACTAAGCTTTTAGGTGTTTCTTTCATTATATTAATATTATGTTATAGTTCTATAATTACAATTTTCGTAGGATTAAACAATTTCGTAATCGGAGAAAATCATATCTGCGGATTTATTTTCAAGCAAAGGTTAGTCGTAAGACTTATTATAAATGTTTACAAGAACGGCAATTTTGCAATATACCGGGAAATAACATCTTGTTTTTTATAATTTACTCACAGACTCAATAGCGGAGCCATTCCCTCTTTCCATGATAATCCGAAATTATTTTGATACCATTATTTTACTCATAATAAATTATATTCAACCGAATCTTTGTTATGTTTGCTTAAGAACTGCATTTTTGTAATAAAACACGGTGGCATTTAACGATTCAACATATACTCCCTGCATTTGATAAGTGCCGTTTATGTTCCAACCATTCTTTAAACATAGTTCAGAAACGAATTGAAGGCTGATTGTGCGTAAATTTTCCTTTGGTATCACATTATCGTTTTTTGTAACCTTAATTGACAAAAATTCTTTTTTCTCACAAGGCCGAACCATCAATGCATCATTGTTGGTAGAAACATAAATACAGATATATTACGGGTTTCCGAGAACTTTGACTACTCCGTTTCCGATTCTGATTCTTCCTTCCCTTCCGGAAACAGATATTTTTAATTTTGGGCAGACTTCTCCCTTGGTATTTTTCATGAGCATCCTCCAAAAAAGTGTATGACGAAAAAAAGTAGCTTTCTACTTTGACTTACACTATTTATTTTTCCGTTACATTAATTCAGCCATTGCCTACCATAAATGAAGGTGGCGTGGTAATGCTTTCTTCTTTGTTGGGTTCATCTCTTTTTGGAACATCATCCGGAGACATTGGTATACATAAATAAAATCAAATTGAGCATATAGAACACGTTGTAGTTGTTGTAACTTAATTAAAATTATGTATGTTTTTATACCCTATAGGGTACTTTTAAAAATAATGTCGTTGACATTAAACCCTAAAGGGTATATAATACTCGTAAAATAATCATTGAATGGAGCGCAATATAATGAATGAAATTGCTAAATTTATTAAAAGCAGCAGAAAAGCGGCAGGTCTTACGCAAGAAGAATTTGCGCTGCGATCTGGTTTGGGGCTTCGTTTTGTTCGTGAACTGGAGCAAGGTAAAAAGACGGTGCGAATGGACAAAGTAAACACCGCTCTTTCAATGTTTGGTATGGAAGCTGTTCCAGGTAGAATACCTAAAATCGATGAAAACGATTATATCCAAAAAGAAAGCGAAGAAAGGATTAAGTGATGGACTCTTTTAGAACAGCCTATATATTTGTTAGAAATGTTTTCGCCGGTGAATTAAAAGAAACAGACGATGGTTACACCTTTACCTATGATTCAGATTATCTTGCTGGTGTTAATCCCAGTTCAGTTTCATTAACATTGCGAATACAATCCGTGAGCTACAAATCGAAAACGATTTTTTCTTTTTTTGATGGATTAATACCTGAAGGATGGCTATTAAGCGTTGTCAGCCGAAACTGGAAGATCGACACTAAAGATCGCTTCGGATTACTTCTTGTTGCATGCAAAGATAGTATTGGAAATGTGAGTGTTAGAGAGGATCGAGTATGAATTGTTTACACTGTGGTAAGACACTTAGTTCAAATAATAGCTCGGGATGGCATAAATCATGTATTAAGAGCTTCTTCGGCACGAACGAATTACCCGTTATCGATATTAATGAAAAAACTTTAGAATTATTAACAAACGAGAGCATTAATAAGGGACACACCGTTCCTGGGGTTCAAAAAAAGCTGTCTCTTCATCTTCACTCACATGAAGGCAAACAACGGCTTACCATTGTAAACTATCCTACAGGATATATACTAAAACCTCAAATCGAAGAATTTGAAGCCCTGCCAGAAGCAGAACATCTTGTAATGAGGATGGCTTCCACTAGTGGTATTACTACTGTTCCAAATGCTCTTATCAAAGATGGTGAAAGATTCGCATATATAACTAAGCGTGTAGACCGAGTGTTCACAAAGAATAGTATCCAAATGTTTGGAATGGAAGATTTTTGTCAACTTGATTTTCGATTGACCCAAGACAAATACAAAGGTTCGTATGAACGCTGTGCTAAAATAATTGATAAATATTCATCACGCAAAGGTCTTGATACTACTGAACTTTTTATGCGCTTGGTGTTCTCTTTCATTGTTGGTAATTCAGATATGCATCTAAAAAACTTTTCTATGATTGAAAAAAGTGAAGGCTCAGGTGAATATATACTCTCACCGGCATATGACTTATTACCCGTTAATGTAATAATGCCCGAAGACAAAGAACAATTTGCTTTACCTATGAACGGAAAGAAAACCAATATTCGTAGCAAAGACTTTTTAAAATTCGCAGCTACCTGTGGTATTTCTGAAAAATCTGCTGAAAACATGATTAACAAAGTCGTATCAAAACAAAATAAGTTCATCTCAATGTGCTATGACTCATTTTTGCCTAATAATATGAAAAAATCTTTGATTGAACTAATTAACATGAGAATAGCTTGTTTTTAAGACAGGGAGATAATAATCCCGATAGGGTATCATTAGCTTTGGATCTATTGTGATATACCCTATCGGGATCATTTTAATTCATTCTGTTGATATTTATGTAACAGCATCATGGTTTTTAAATCAATATACGGTATTATTCATTATAGGTTCTCTTTTCTATTAATAGAGAAATATAAAACAATGGAGTGTCTAATTGACACTCCCCCCTCTTTAAATAGAGATGATCAAATGAAAAAAGGGTTGATCGTACTTACTTCAATAATACTCGCGATTATTATCATGGTTGTCGGAATCAAGGTATTCACACCAAAAAGAATAAGTATTTTATTGTATAGAAATATAGAATATCATTATGAAGAAAAAAGCAATCGGACTGAATACAGCACATGCACTTCATTCTTTTTGACTTCATTCGAGGTTTTACCGAGTAGTGTTAGTCTGGCTTTCTTCAAATAAATAACTGCTTCGGACATGTCGGAACGAAAATCATCCATTCAATTTACCTCCAAATTTACCTTCACCAGGTCGTGTAGTCATCAACTGATAAAGTTTCGTATTATGCGGAAAACGATTTACAAAGGGGACAAGAGCTGAACCATACTTAATAAGTCCGCAACCCGAATCGGCATTAGTGATATAACTGAGCTGTTCGCCAGAAATGTTAAGAAGCTCTGCTAGTTGTTCACGGTCAGAAGCAGCTTGATTAAGCATTACCACAAACTCAGAGTTAGAAAGCTTCGTTCTTGCTTGAACACTGTTGAGTAAGTATTCTACATTCTGCGTAATTGCCGTTGGAAAGGCATTACGCTTACGGAACTGTCTCCAAGCGGAGTTAAAAAAGGCACCGCTGTACTCATTCTCAAAGACAACGTGAAACTCGTCGATGAAAACGTGGGTTCGCTTGCCTTTCTTCCAGTTTAGGGTTACACGGTTCAACATTGTATCGGTGATAACAAGTAGTCCCGTGGGTTTAAGCTGAGAACCAAGACCGTGAATATCGAACACAACCACTCGCTTATCAAGGTCAACATTGCTTGCCTTACCGAAAATATCAAGCGACCCGCTTGTATAAAGTTCAAGAGATAATGCAATGTCCTGTGCTTCGGGTTCAGGCTGTTCCAAAAGCTTTTCATGCAGGGTGCAGAGCGTCGGTACAGTTCCATTCTGCTTTGCTTCATCATAGACAAGTCGAATACAACGGTCAATAATAGACTTTTCCTGAGAACTGACACCCATCTTATCTATCTGCTCGATAAGAGACATAATGAACTCCGACTTTACTACAAGTGGATTGTTTTCACCGTAACCGTCAACCATATACATTGCGTTCAGTCGGTCTTTTCCTCCAGCTGAAATACGGATTACTTCACCTACATCACCCATTTCACGAACAAGAGGTGCATACTCTCCTTCGGGATCACAAATGAGAATATCATCTTCCGTGTTGAGTATAAGGAAAGTGATAAGCTCTTTTGCTGCAAATGATTTACCTGAACCGGGGACACCCAAAAGGAACGACGATTGGTTCATAAGGTTTGATTTATTGCACATAATGAGATTGTGGGAAATTGCATTTTCTCCAAAGTAAATGCCGCCTTTGTCCATAATCTCCTGAACCTTGAATGGCATAAACACAGCAAGGCTTTCTGTGGTAAGTGTACGGAAAGCATTTATTTTTCTTACACCGATAGGAAGTGCTGTATTAAGTCCGTCAAGCTGTTGGAACTTGAGTGTACTGATCTGGCACATATGTTTTCTACCCGTAGTCTGTATTGCTTCAGTATCTACATCGAGCTGTTCTTTGCTATCAGCAGTAATTACGATAGTAACAACCGCAAACATCATACGCTGATCACGAGATATCAAGTCATCAAGAAACTCACGGGTTTCATCCCTTTGCTTTTGCATATCAAACGGAATGATCGCCGAGAAGTTATTATTTTGATTCTGTTTCCTCTGAAAGTTTGTTATATTAGTCTCAACGCCGAGTAAACGGTTTTCAACCTCACGGATTGCTTCGTCTGTGGGGATAGGTACAACATCAATAGAAAGCATCATATTACGGTTAAGCTCTGTGAGCTCTGAAACCATACTGTCTTTGATATATGAAGCATAATCTTTCAAGAAAAGAACTCGGCAATATTTATTGCCGAGTTTCAAGTAGTCTGCATTTTTTTCAATAGCGTCGGGACAGATATAATCTTTGAAATCGTGTCCCTTTTGCATCATATCTTTCATATTAAAATGGAAATACGCTTCTTCACCTGAACGATAGAAGTCGTGTAAAATACGAAGTTTATCTATAGTTGATACTTCGGAGCACTTAGAACCAAGTGCTGCAAAATGAAGATATAGATCAGAACTGATACGGGCAAAATAGGTTCGTGCTTCTTCAATGTCCTTTTTGACAACCGAAACGGTAATATACTTTTCCTGCATAATGCCGTTTGCTCCGGTTGCTTTGTCGATAAGCATTTGGTTGTATTCAATACGGTAATCGTCAAGGCCGTCTTTTTTCATCGGCATAAGGATTGAGTTTTCAAAATCTCTTTTATTTATACGTCGATTGTTGATTGTTATTTTTGTAGTTGCACCGCTATCAAGCGAGTTTAAGAGTTCAGAATATATGAGGAACATATTTTCTTTATCTTCACGGCTTGCTACAAGATAGTTGATATCGGAGAACTTATAAGTCTTTGCAAACTTGTTTCCAACTTTGAATATTCCGTCATTCCAGATACAGCTAATTGGAATTACATCCTGAACCTTACGGGGAACGTTGTATCTTTCTTTGTCCTGTGTCATCATATTTTTAAGCGTTTTGATCATTCTTTTTGTCCTCTTTTTCTTGTTTTTCGATATAACTTTTGGAGGCTTCATAATAAATGTTATTTGCTTCAAATTTTATCTCTTTTGGCTCAATGAACTCGGAACGAAGCCAAACTAAAGCAAACTGTTCTGCGGTCATTCCGTGATAAGTGATAAAACCCATTGCGGCAAAAG
Source organism: Eubacteriales bacterium (assembly GCA_028705495.1). GTDB lineage: Bacteria > Bacillota > Clostridia > Oscillospirales > CAG-382 > GWF2-38-85. The sequence goes on along the minus strand of JAQWDK010000001.1, from coordinate 247,628 downwards.
GAGCCGCACCAAGAATGCACACCCATGATAGTGTTTCCAATCCGAAGACTGGCTTCAATGCGAAGTACAATACAATTGCTACACCACAAGCAGCTATTGCAAAAAAGAACTGTCGCATCGACAGTCCGAAAAACATTGACTCGGTGTAGTTCCTTATTTCTTTGTTTATTTTTACTTCCAAATCATAACCTCCTTTAGGGTATAAAAAATCGCCACCGTATTTCAGGTGACGAATGTAATCTGTGCTATTCAGTTTTCATCAATTTGTGTTTCGAACAAGATACGCATAAAATTTCGTCTGCCATATAGGACACGGATGATATATACAACATCATTTTCTACACGGTAAAACGCAGTATAGTTACCGCAAACAAGAAATCTGTAATCTGTTTTGAAATCAACAATTGATGTTAAAGATGCTCCTGAAAGCGGAAAAGTTTCAAGCATTTTTATGCTTTTCATAATCTTCTGAATCGTATTATTAGCCGCATCAATGCTTCCTAGTTCTTCAGATATATACTCCTTTGTTTGCTGAAAATCTGCAATCGCTTCTGGTGAAAACTTTATCTCAGCCATTTTGAATGCCGAGCAATTGTTCCACTGCAGCAAATGAAGTAAAGCCTTTTTCCTTTCCTGATTGCTCACCTTTGGAAAGCTCACCCATTAGCTTAATGATTGCTTTTGTTTTCTCATATTCATCTATATCTACAATCGCATATCGACCTCTGCCGTTTTTGGTTAAAAAGACGGGATCTCCTACTGCAATATCACGCAAAACTTCGTTATAGTTCCGTAAATCCGAAACGGGTTTAATATTAGGCATAAAAGTTCCTCCTTCCTCTTGCTGTTATTAGTATATCATAATTCTTCGTAAAATACAACAGCAAATAAGGATTTTTGAGTTCTTTTCAAATTTACAGTCCCTATCATTTCACGGACGATACGGTCTGCCATTTTGACCGAGCCGACAAGAACTAACATATTGAAGAGCTCCACACCATCGAAGCTGCTGCCGTATTCGTATCAACAACAGGAGGTGAAGAAGCAAAAACAGAGAAGATAATACAAGCAAGAACAATAATAGCTCCTTCAAGGCAAACAGTCACAAATAGTCTGATTTTCTATCATATTCGTTTTTTCTTTCATAGAATTCGAATATAAAAACGGGCGGTTGATTGTCCGTCCGAAAAACTGTTTTTATTAGTTTAAATGAAAAAGCCGATGAGATAAACTCCCATCGGCTTGAAATATTAGTTTTTCAGACAACCAATAGGGATCACCAAAACTCCGTCCGGTCTTTTGTATCCGTACTGTGTGCCTGTTATGACTATTTTCAGGTCAGGCAAACGAAGTTTGACCTGTTTTTCTTTTTTATTGTATTGCTTTATCAGTTCTTCTATTTCAGTCAGATGCTTTGCACCTTCTTCAATATCTGCACTACCGAGCTTGAATTCAATCAGTGCATATCTCCCGTCACGCAAATGGAGTACACAATCGGCTTCCAGTCCATATCTGTCACGGTAATAGGAAACATTTCCGTCACGAGCCGCTGAGTACACTTTCAAATCACGAATACACAGCGTTTCAAAAATAAATCCGAATGTTTTCAGATCAAGATTAAAGTAGTCGGGATCAACGCCAAGAGCAGCTATAACAAGAGAAGGATCAACAAACTCACGCTTGTTGGTTGCTTGAATTGCACTTTTTGATCGTATTGCCGGACACCAAGCTTCCACGTCCTGAATAACATATAGCTTTTTTAAAACATTGACATAGTCATAAAAAGTTGATTCCGATATTTCTGTATTGGCGTTAATGTCGTTGATAATCGACTGGTTTGTTGCTACCGTTGAAATGTTACGGGCATAAGATCTAAGCAAAAGTCTTGAAGTTGTCTCGTTCCTCTTTTTGCCGTCCACATTTGACATATCTTCACGGCAAAGTCCTTCAAAATAACTCTGTGCCACCAGAAGCCTTGCTTTATCGCTCTTTTTGAATATAGAAGATGGCCAACCGCCTCTGCAAGCCGCAAAAATCAACCCGTCTATTGAAAGGTTGGATTCACAACCTTCATCAAGTGCAGACGGATTATTAAACAAATCCAACAACGAGACACTACCGTTTGATTCACCGGTTTCATATAAACTCATTGGATACATAGGAAGTGTATCGATTCTGCCTGTTCCGGTGTGCATTATTTCAGTTTTATCAATTGAGTTGGAGCCGGTCAAAATATATAAACCGTCTTCGTTTCTGCGATCTACAGACACACGAACGGCATCCCATAAATTTGGAGCAACCTGCCATTCGTCAATGAGTCTCGGATTTTCACCGACAAGCAAATTTGATGGCTTTATCTTAGCAGTCTCCATATACATATCCCGCTTATCCGGGTCTTGCATTTCAATATAGCTTTTTGCAAATTGTTTCGCAGTTGTAGTTTTTCCGCACCACTTCGGACCTACAATATGAACCGCACCGAATGCTTCAAGCTTAAGCTCAAGCTCGCTGTCACATATTCGTTTGATATACTCTAAAGGCATAATGTTCACTCTCCTTTTCTTATAGTATACCCAATAATCTTAAAAAAGTCAATGTCATCGGAGAGATTTGTGCTTTTCCATAACAGAGATTTGCGGTATTTTGTCGGAGACTTTCGCGGTTTCCGTCCGAAAAACTGCTTTTCTTAGTTTGAATGAAAATCCGATGAAATAACCTCCCATCGGATTTTATACTTTCTTAGTATTACCTTTCATCTCTACCCTTGCTTTGCTTATCTTGATTATTTGTTCTTGACAATGACAATAGCTCACGAACTCTTTCGTCAATGACCTTTTCGATGGCAGAAAGTCTTTCTTCCGAAAGATTGAGTGAAGGATGCCTATTGAACTTAAATCCGATCACTCTCCGAAGCTCTGCTCGCTGTTTCGGTCCCATAACCTCTTTGCAAATGTTCTCAAACGACACTCCGTAGGGGGTGCTTCTCATCTTTGCATAAGCTGACAGATCTTGCAAGTCACTCTTCGTTGCGTAGCTAAACAGCGAAATTCCATTATCGAATATAGGGGCAGCACCGATGATCTTGCCAGTTTGGTTATCTCTAAGGACACCGAAATTACCGAAATGTCGATCTTCGTTATATATCAGTGCGTCGAAAACAAGCATACTTTTAAGTTGTTCGTAAGAATCACTATCCATATTCTTCTCATAATAATCTAATATGCCTTTGATACCGCCGGACTTCACGATTCGCCAAATGGGGATATATGCTGTGTCAATATTCGTGAACAATCTGCATTTCGAAGCAAGTATGCCTTTCCAATTTTCTAAGTCATAATGAACTGCTTTCAGTCCCATTGCCTCTGCTATTTGACAGGCATAATATTCACTGTATGGCTCATTCCCAGTGTTTGATGCACCGCTTGTACCGCCCTTGTACAGATAAATCCCGTCATCATCAACAAACCGCCAAGCTTTTCGTAACATTCCGTATGTAGTAAGCTCCGGGGAGGTTGTAAATCCTCCTCTGCTTCCCGCCACACCAGTGAATGCTACCAAAGACAAAACTTCAGAAAACTTGTTTTTGTAATGATTGTACTCAGCGAAACTCCCCGTAAAATCGACAGGAACTATCCAAAAGCTATCATTCAGCGATAAGCCTTTGCAGATGTCAATAATACCTTTTGTATCATTGACTGAAAGCCCGAGAGTTTTCAACACCTCATCAACAAATGCTCTGTTTTTCGGTATTACTCGGCTTTTCAACCACGATATGATACCTTCGTTTGTCAATTCAAGATCAACGGGAAACACTTGCCGTCTTTCTTCATTGAAGTGTATATCATTTGCCTGTAAACCTTCGATCCCGTTTTCACTTAATGAAAACCGAACCAATTCTTCGTCATACAGACGGAGAGAATACATATTGTTATCCATAAGCACACTCCTTTCCGTGAATTCTATTTCAATGTTCTTTCCGAGAGCATGTGCGATCTTCAAAAGCATATCTAAAGAAATGTTTTGAAAGCCACTTTCCATTCTACATATGCAAGTAAAAGCATATATATTATAGCTTAAAAACAGATTCCTGTCAAAACCGAAGCACCAAGCAACGGCTATTTTGCAAGGAAATTAACAAAGGGTAATTTCACGAAACAAAGTCGCCGGAACAGACACAAGAAAAGTGCAAAGGACGATACAAATCAACAAACAGCGCATGTTTTAAAGCATTTTTTTCCGAACGTTATTTACACTAAAGTTATCCAGTTATCATTTCACGGACGATACGGTCTGCCATTTTGACCGAGCCGACAAGGACAAGCATATTGAAGATCAACTCTCCTATATAGCTCCAAACCATCGAAGCTGCTGCCGCATTCGTATCAACAACAGGCGGTGAAGAAGCAAAGACCGAGAAGATAATACACGCAAGAACAATAATTGCACCTTCAAGACAAACTGCCGTATAGGATTTCAAGAATGATTTACCCACATTCTGCGTAGGTTCTCCTGCAAAAGTCGATAACGGAATAGGTGCAATAGCGGTGTACATATACATCTTGAAAAATCTTCCGTACACTGAAAGAATCATAATGAATGATAGTACCCATACAAAGAGTGAACCTATCAGGGTGACTGCCCATAGTGGGATTGATTCAAAGAAGCCGCAATCTTCAATAGCTTCAATTATTTCGACAGGCAATACCGTTTGCGATGGCGAACCGAACCCTGCGGAGTTCATAATGGTAGAGATTACACCCTGAACAATCGACATCATTGCAAGCATCAGTTCCATACCGTAGGTTATAACACCCTTAGCAATAGCAAACCGAATGAATAATTTGACTGCGTGTTCAGGCTTTTTCACCTCGGCAAAACTACCACAGGTTTTGACAACGCCGATTACAAAGAACAGTACAAGCAAGGCATAAGCGATCGCTTGTAACGCTCCGTGTATTCCTACAACTACATTCCATATATCTCCGCCCTTAAATGTTTCCGGGGATTGGGTAATTAATCGCCATATTTCAGATAGTTTGTCATTCCAGGTTTCAAGCGCTTTTTCGAGGTTTTGTACTATCCAATTATCCGACACATTGTGTCCTCCTTTCAGGTGAGCTTATCGCAGAGGATAAGCCCACCGTATTTTTATCGGTAATCAACCTGTGATAAGAGTTAAAATCTCCTTCGCAAAAGTGATGATAATGCCGCCAGCTACTGTCAAAAAACCGTTAGCTCTCTGGGATGGATCGTGGCTCTTGAGAGAAAGTCCAACCTGTACGATACCTAAGCCGAGCAAAATCATACCTATTGCACGTATAAGACCGAACATAAAGGCAGAGAGATTGTTTACAACAGTAAGCGGATCATCATTTATGGCAAAAGTCTTAAGGGAGCAACAGGAAGTCACAAGCAAGCAAAGGACAATGGCAACATAGGCACGAAAATTTTTCTTCCGCTTTGCGTTCATAGGAAGTGTATTAGTGTTTTTCTTGGGATTCTTCATATCAATTTTCCTCCATATTTTTTATAAGTAGTTCTAACTCCTCATCAGAGAGCAAAATATAATTGGTTTTAACATCGTCAAGTGAGAAAGCATTTTTAATGTCTTTGGCATCTAGGCTGATTTCAAAGGTGGCGTAGCTCAGTTTATCAACACCATGAATATAAGCTTCGTTCCCGCCGTCTTTGGAAAGTGCCATATTCGGGTGCTTTAGAATGTCGTATTTTAGGTCTTGAATCGGTCGTTCACCACGGATGAAAAGCAAAGCATATTTGTTGTCCATACCACCGACCTCATCCGGCATCATAAGTTCACGACCTGAAATCTGCCAGTTTGTTGAGTAGCTGCCATTACGACCTCGGCTTTCTCCGTAGGTATTCGTGTCAATGGTTTCCTTACCAAGCTTCTTTGAGATATATTCGTGAGTGGACTATTGCGATAGGTAATCCTTTGAAGTCATCTCCAGATTTTCCCCCGCTTAGTACCGTGCAGGCTACTTTCATAGCACACGGCACCCCATCGAAAACAGATATTATTGAAATTTACACACAATCTGTTTCCGACTGGTGGCTATCCCTCCGCCGTGTTTCCACGGTTTCAACGGTACTGTGCCACCACTTTCACAACCATTAAAGACGCTTATTTTCTTCGTCGCCACCGCTTCATAGGGTTGCAATCCCCTCTGCGTTAGGTTGCTTACCACGTTCCGATAATCCAATCTGTGCATATACCTTTAGGTGCTTACTATGAGCCTGTATGCGGGACACCGCCTGTAACGGCGTATGGTGTTTCATAACGAACATTCTTACTCCACCACACATACCAGTAATGAAACTGTAAAGCCTTTCGACTTATTCGGCATTTAGACCCGTACATTCGCAAGTTCGTCAGTTGCCGCCAAGCAACATTCTCACCATGGGCATTTATAGAACCCCGGCATATAGGTGACACCATCCACCTCTGGACAGCTTTCGTATGAGCAAAACCCATTTACGGTCACTCTCTGCCGACTTCACCGAGCCTTTGACCCTGTTGTTATTGCATACAACAACGCCAATCGGAGTATTAGGCGGGCATTTCAAGGCGTTACCCCATCATTCCACCCATTGGATTATCAGTTCTTTGGAACTGTGTTTAATGCTCCTTTTAATCATTAAATCTATATTTTCAGCTCCACGCCTAACCTTTTCAGTTAGGAACGTGTCGCACGCTCATTACCGCCAAGATAGACAAGCTCATCGCAGTTACCAACAATGCTTTCCCAGGACTTTTCAAAGAGAGCCTTTAACTGTGCCATATTCTGAATGATTATAGAAACAGAAATCTCTCTTGAACGCATCGTGGAAAGAAGTTTATCAAACTCATCAGGCAACGCAACATTCGCAAACTCGTCCATTACAAAGTGAATGTGAACCGGTAATCTTCCGCCGTGTACCACATCCGCCTGATAATAGAGCTGTTGGAAAAGCTGTGTGTAAAGCATACCGATGATAAAATTAAAAGAACTGTCGTTGTCTGGAATAACCCCAAACACGGCAGTTTTCTTTTCGCCTAAATCTCCAAGCTCCATTTCATCATACTGCGTAATGCTTGCAAGGGATGAAAGGTTGAACTTTTCAAGTCGAGATATGAGCGTGATTTGAATGGACTTGAGTGTCTTTGCCGAACCCGAATGATAACTTCTATAGTATTTTAAAGCGATGTGTTCGGGGTTTCTCATTGCCAATCGATCGAAGAGTTTATCGAGAGCAGATTCAAAGTTGTCATCTTCTTCGCGAACTTCACCGGCACGAATCATATCCATAACCATAGGAAAGTTTTGTTCCTCCGGTGGTGCTTCGTAATGGAGATAGAACACAAGAGCCAAGAGCAACATCATTGCCGCTTGGTCCCAAAACGGGTCTTGTGACTGGCTTCCTTTTGGCGTGGTATTTTTAAACAGGTTCGTTACCAAACGTTGAATGTCATTATCGCAATGAAGATACACAAAGGGATTATAACAATGACTTTTCTCCATATCGATCAGGTCGATAATCTTAATATCGTAGCCTTTTTCCCGCAATAAATTACCGGTATCTCTTAACAGTTCGCCTTTTGGATCAAGCACAACAAAGCTTGTATTAGCATTCATAATGTTCGGTTTAGCAAAGAATCTTGTTTTGCCGGCACCGGAACCACCGATGACAAGCACATTCAGATTTCGTCTGTGCTTATGACCGTCAAGACTGATAGCCACATTTTGAGTCAGTATTTTATTCTCGACCTTGTTTTTGTCGGCATACTTGCCATTAACTGTTTTTGCATTGCCCCATTTTGCAGAGCCGTGTTCTTCACGTCGTCTGTAATTTCGGTCTGACGATAAATATATACCGATTGCCATCACATACACAAAAAGTAAAATGAGGACAGTTTTCAGGCTATCCTCACAAAACTCAATATTAAATGGATGACTAAAAATCACTGATAGATTTTCAATCAGTTTTGGCAATCCGCAACCTATAACAGGTGCAACCAATAAAGACAGCCAAACAACTGGGATGATACCGCTGGCATAAAGAATAAGGTTAGTTTTAGAAAGTTTATCTACCCTCACGGCCAAACCGTCTCTTTCTCTTTTTCGGCGAAGCGTTTATTATTTTGGTGATTACCTCATTGACATCTTCTACGGGCTTATCCTTGCTAATCAAGTCATTACGGTATTGAATCATTCCGTTTATCAAGATACCTTGCTTTGAAGCATCAACGGAGATAACCTTTTTTTCGTCACACATAGGATAGTCCCCCTTATCTTACCTCATCACGGGACTTCGCAGTTTTCTGTTGTTCAAAGCTCTTGCTGATTTCAGTAATCATCTCATTGGCCGTATCACGGATTTGCGAAAGCTCAGCGCGGATATCTTTAGCCTGACAATCTCGGATGTTGTCAGGGAGCTTCGTGAAATTATAGTCACTAACATCAACACCAGCTCTCTTGGAAACCATATAAGAAACACAGTAGGCATTGAAAGCTACATTGCTTCTTTCGGGTGCATCAGCTATACGGACTACTGCAATCTCACGAGAAAGCTTTTTTATAATGTCGCTTCCGTTCATTCCCTGACGAATGAGTATCATACCACTAACTTTATCATAAACTGCACCAACCTGTTCGCTAACCTCGGTACTGATTTTAATTTTGCAGGGAGACTCTGCAATCAGAGCCTTAATAAACTGTCGCTCATCTGGTTTTGTAGCGGTTCGCTGTTTGTCTGCAAGACTTGTTTGCGATACATCAAAAACCTTCTTAGTGTTGAAGGCCACGCCAACAGAACCGTCCTCACGAGTAAACTCTTCTCCGGGTTCGAGTAGTACAATTCCGGTGGCACCTTTCTGGACATAAGTGTTGTTCTGCTTCCAAGTGTCAAAATCGGCAAGTCTTGTTGCCGTGGGCATCTGTGCGACAACGAGCAAAGCATTACCTACCGAATAGCGGTTAAACTGAGCCTGAACGTCAAGGTACTGACGGAGAACATTACCGTCCTTACCCATTTTTTCCGCCGTATCAGCCATCATCGTGTAAGCCTGTTCACGCTCAATTTGTTTCTGCTCGACCCAAGCCGATTTATCAAAGGGAACGAACTCCTTTTTTTCTGTTTCTCTTTCTTCTTCTATCTTAAACATATCATCGTAATTCACCATTTTTATTTCTCCTTCATTTTCTTGTTTTTAATATTTTTCTGTGGAACAATATGCTTGTTCTGTCGCTTTTTTTGTGTTCTGCCATTTCGGGATTGAGCCTTCTTCTCCATATCTGTTTGAATCTCTTTAAGCTCTTTTTGAACAGAAGGACGAGAGCGTTCATCATTTATTGGAGTCCCCATTGTTGATCCCTTATTCTTGGCTTTTGAGATAGGCTCGGACTGACGGGATTTCGCCACCGTGCCGCTTATAGGGTTTAATGTTTGTACCTGTTCGTGGTTTGGAGCTGGCTTTCGCATAAGCTCCTCCACGAAGTTTTCTTCTCGTACTTCCTTCTGTGGAGGATTCGTTTCAGGAACGGGAATTTCTGAGCCTTGAGTTTTTGTTCTCTGAACCTCTGTATCAATGATACTCTGGTCAACCTCAGAGAGCTTAAAGCGTTCAAAGATTCGGTTTACCTTGCTGGCATCATCTGCACCGACCATAATATCTGTGATACCGTCGGTAGCATCTCTGTCCTTGAGTACACAAAACGGAAAACCGTATTTCTTTGCTTCCTTTGAAAATCTCGCAAGGTCGGTGTCCTTTACACCGAACACCTTGAGTTGCTTGCCGGAGCGAAGCATTGTTTCAAATCTTTGCTTACCCTTAGAACGCTTATTGGATTTCAGTTCATTATACAGAACCGAAGCAAGCTTAAGGGATCCTTTGCCGGATATTTTGGCAATAACCTCAACTCCATTCAGGGACATCCTGACGAGTTGTTCTGCCGCTTCTCCTGACGTGTTCATCTTGATTTTTCTCCTTTCGTTCAATATCTCTTTCTTGTGACATAAAGCTAAGGCAAGATGTCATTTGCGTGGAGCGTTTTGCAATTTTGTCACACAACGCAGTTTCTTTTCGCTTTTCTTTTATTTGTGCAGAAAGAGCCGATATTTCCGCTTTGGTTTTATTAACCTCCACTTCATTACCGGCTCGTGTGTCCTTTTTCAATTTGTTTCTCAGAACAGCTCTCTGTGCTATGAGCGAATCCAAATTCGATGACATTTTTAGTTTATAAGCAGTCAAGCCATCCATTGTTTTAATTTGCGTTTTACCTAAGAACCGTGTCTGCTTATCTATCTGTTCCAGCTTGTATAAGTCCTCACGGATAAGAGGGTGTATCCGTTTTTGAGCGTAGGGGTATTTCTGATAGAATGTTATTTCTAACTTATAATTGCGGTACAGAATTTGATAGTTGCTTCTGTTCTCAGGTGTATCCGAAGGTGCTTCATTCCAATCAACATTGTTTTGTCTGTGGAAAGGATTGTCCTCACGAAGATTATCAAGAATACGATTAGTGATAGCTTCAAAGGTGTAGTCATCACCCAACTTATAAAAGCGGTGAAATTTCTCCCTGCCGATTTCTTTAAAGCGTGGATATTTTCCTTTTGTCACAACCTCATATCCAAGCTCTTGCATCGCTCGGATAAAGCCTTTCATTGTGGTTGAACCTTCAATGGCAGCATCAATGTCACGGCGATAAGCATCGAATTTCGTAGGCACTCCGTCCTGTTCAGCTTTCCACGCAGCATACGGATTTTTTTTATCTTGTGGATCATAAATGACAGACAGTCCATATTTGTCACAGAGGCGATCCGATTCTCTCCTCATTAACCGATATGCTTCCTTGCAAGTATTGTACTTTTTACCGTCAACATCCGAAACGGAGTTGATTACAAAATGATTATGAAAATGCCCCGTGTTACAGTGAGTGGCAACTACCACTTGAAACCTATCGCCCCACAGATTTGTCGCAAGCTCCACACCGATTTTGTGTGCCGTGTCAGCATCCACTTCTCCAGCAGCAAAGGATTGATAGCCGTGATAGGCAACATTGCCGCCGAGCTTTCCATAGAATTTTTTGGTGTTCATAAAATCCCGTGCGGCAGTTTCTTCCCCGCAGTTAATAGCCGTTATAAACATTTTCTTTTCGGTTTTCATGTCGTCTGTGGCATACTCAAGCACTCCTTCAACACTGTGAAATGAAGCAACCTTTTTATAGTTTTCGTTCTCAGTTTTTCCAGGGTTGATGGCATAATCAATAACCTTATCCACACGACCACGAATATTCCAAATTGAAGTTACAGCCATTACGCTATTTCACTCCTGAAGGTGTCCCACATCATCTGCACTGTTTTATCCAGCTTATCAAGAGAGCTTCTGAGCTCATCAGATATGATAAGACCTTTAGAATTTGCAAGAGCAAGAAGCTGATTGATGTTATTACCGACCCGTCTGATTTCTCGGATGAGTATAAAGAAATCTGTCGGCGGCGCTTCCTTGATTTTGACATCAGCAATAACAGAACGAATGAATTGTGTTCGTGTGTAATTTGTCTTCTTCACCTTTTCATCGAGCTGTGCAAGCTCATTAGGAGAGAAATAAATGAGAACACCATTATTTCTTTCTCTCACATAAATCAACTCTCCTTTCAGCGGGGTATTAGGGGTGCCAAACCCCAAACAAGCGGATTTGTATATACAAATCCAATGCTTGCTAAGACAATGCACTATCTCTTCTGATAAGTGCATTATGGTTTCTATGACTTAATTTCAGAGTATAAAAAAGACGCTCACTTTCGTGAACGCCTGTGTTATAATTACCCGTTAGCTAGATTATATTGCCTCTGGTAAAACAGCTCCTTATCAGCAAATCACTGTAATATTTCTAAATCACCATTTTAAATGCAATTGGATTTTCTTTAATATTAATAGTTAAACGCCGTTATCGTTATTTATCGTTTGTATCGTTATTAAATTCCAATTTTGCAACGATTATGCCGATTTTACGGTTGAATCGGCACGGGTTATTCCGATAACCTATACCGTACTGCCGGACCGAAACCTGTTTTTATGATTTTGTTTTTCGCAATCAGTTCATTCAATGCGCAGATAGCAGGAAACTTTGATCTTATATGCTTTATCGTTCTATAACGATTCTTTTATCTCCACTGACTGTTGTTATCTTACCTTTTAAAGTGTTTTCAATCTTTGTTGGGTTTGTTTCCCAGATTCACGGTGTACAACCTTTATCTTGCTTTTATCTATTGCAACGCTTGGATCAAACTCCACATACTTAAAGCCGAAAGAGTCACAAAAGTGAAATGTGGATTTTTCCCCCGTGATTTCCACAACATCAGATACAGATAATGACCTCCCGGTATAACCTGTGGGATGATTTACATTAAACATTACAAATACTTCTTCAAGGTCTTGACAGGTGACTTCACCCTCGAATACTTTGTCGTAGATACTGCTGTCAATATTTTGTGAGCCCTGAAACTTCTCAAGGCTCTCATAGTTTATAAAGGCCACATTGTTTGTGTCACGCTCCATATCAATCTGATAAATGCGTATATTCATCGGTCTATTTCCTCCTTGTTTTTTTATTTTTATTGTTTTCATAAGCTCATACTAAAAAAGCTTGAACCCAACAATTTCATGGTAGACCAGTTATTTTAATGCTTCTGCTAAAACGGTGCAAAACGGCTATACTATCACGGTTACGCTGATAAATAACACTTATGTCAAGGGTTTCGGCGTGTTCTTCTGACCGCTAAGTACAGTGGACTTTCGATGAAGTATTGGAAATAAGAAAACGGACTAAGCGTTAACTTAGTCCACAAATGCTTATACTCTCATACTGGCATAATGCTCTATCAACAATGCTCTAAATGTAATATCACAAGACTTTCTAATTTCTGACTTCCAATCTACCTCCAATTGCGAACCGCAATATGGTCCCCAGCCTTCAAGTTCTAGCGTTGGAGCGCGACAAACACCTTCATCGTCAACAGATCCTATAATATCATCCACTATTTGACGCAACGCTGGAATATGCTGTACAATACCGCAACGAGCAAACCATTCAATATACTCCATTTGATATACTTCAGGTCTGTCACGGTAAGGAATGGAGATAGGGGTTGGCAACAAACAAGTTGTTTTTACAGACAGCCCTTGTGACGGGAACGCTCCAAACGAGCCCAAAGCGTGACCTACCCACGATGATGGAATTAGGTTAATAAGCTCTGGGCGGTCAGTTTTCATCATCTTTGTGATTGAATCAGCGATTATTTTAATATTTTCCATACTCTTCCAAGAATTTGTATGAGCTAAAATATCAAGATGATAACGACATGGCCATTTCTCATTTTCATTGAAAACACGTTGCTTTCCTTTTCTAATTGGACGAGAAACGTCAAAAACAGAATCGACTTCTAAAACACGTTTAAATGAATCAAGTGATAATTGGATTTGAGGTTTAATGTCGATTACATCATCATATCCAGCGCGAGCTATACAAGCACAACGGATAAGGTTCATACCATGCCCCGTAACTTTGAATTCGTCAAAAATCTTGCCACCTGTACGATAACATTCATCGCTTAAAGGAACTGTTATATAAGCATTCATTGCATTTTTTAGCACAGGAGTATCTTTATCAACAGCTTTTTCTGCAAGATATTTTGTTCCAGTTTCTTGACAACCAAACAGACCATCCTCTTTATCAGCACCATGGCACCATCGTCCAATCCACCCATTTTCTTTCTGGCACTTTATTACTTGTAGAATGTTTGGTTCTTGCATAATTTGTTCTTGATATAATGCTGATTCAAATGGTGTTAGATTATATAAAATCTCACTTTTAATACGTTTCTTAATCGAAGTGTTAGCGTTTTCCAGAAGAAAGTTGATCATTCGTTGTTTTGTATCATTCATTCTATTACTCCGCATTATACATATTGGCTCGAGGTTGATTTTTAAGTTATAGATTAAATTGCATTTATATTTTACAGAAAATAAATCTACGAGAAGTAATACATTTTAGCCAAGTACTCATATAGCAATCGCATTTAATTCATCAAGTTATTTCATAAAACAAATTTTTAAACTTCATTATAATTACATTAGGTTTCCATGCATGTTTTATTTATAACAAAAACATCAAAATTAATTGACCAGCGTAGAAGTTATCAAAAGAGATACAACTATACTGAAAATTTTAAATGGGATAAAATATTAAAAACTATATCGAACATCTAATAATCAAGAACAATACCTTAACGCATGTTTTATTATACTAGCCAAGCTGGAATATACCAGTTCTTATTGTCTATCGGTAATATATCAGATGCCAAGCAAATGACAGCACCTGTTCCGATATTTGTTTTAAGATGAGCAGTGCCATAAAATCTATCTTCTGCTATAGGTTCATTTTCAATCGGCTTTAAAACTGAAAAGTTTCTAACAGCATCCTTAGGAGCTGCACTCTTTTTAATTTCGATCGGATATACTGTATTATTTTGATGAAGTATAACATCAATTTCTTTTTTGTTGCTATCTCGATAAAAAAACAGAGGAGGCCGCTTGCCGTTGTTTATATAGCTTTTATATATTTCAGAAACCACCCATGTTTCAAAGAACTCTCCACTCATAGCACCAGCTTCTAAAGCTTCTGGAGAATTCCAACGCGTAAGGTAAGCACACAAACCTGTATCAAGAAAATACATCCTTGGTGCTTTAATTACCCTTTTCAAGGCATTGTTGAAATAAGGTTCAACAAGCAGAACAAGCCCGCTTGACACAAGAATAGAAAGCCATGCTTTTGCAGTTGGAGCTGTAATACCTGTCTCACTCGATAATGCTTCGTAATTAACATTGGAAGCTGTTCTTGCTGCAACAATTCCTACAAATTTAAAGAACGAAAGCTCATCAGCTACTTGAGTTAGATCTTTAATGTCTCTGCTGATGTATGTTTCAAGATATGATTCATAATAATTGTCTCTATTAGTCTGAGTCATTTCATAAAGACGTGGCATAGAACCTTTATATATACGCTCAAAAATTTCCGGCATACTCATTTTCTTAACGATAGAAATTCTTCTAATAAGTATTTCAGGATTTACTTCAAACGCTGGCAAACTATATCCGTTAATTTCACTATTTGAAAGACCACTCATGCGGAGTATACCAACCCTGCCTGCGAGTGTTTCACTCACTTTTTTCATCATATGAAAAGCTTGTGAACCTGTAAGCCAAAAATCACCACAGTTTTTATGTGTATCAACATAAATTTTGATGTATTCTAAAAGACCTGTTGCGTATTGAATTTCATCAATGATTACCGGAGGAGAAAATCGTTGTAAAAATAATTCTGGTTCGTTGTTTGCAATTTCACGAAAAGTCGGGTTATCTAGAGTTACATATTTTCGTTCAGGAGTAGCAATTTGTTGTAAAAGTGTTGTTTTTCCCACCTGTCGTGGTCCAGTAATCAGAAGAACAGGGTAAGTTTCACTTATAGACTTTGCCGCTTTTTCTATAGTTCTTGCAATGTACACAATATCACCCCTTTACATTATGGATTAGAACAATATATTTTATGCAAATATAAAATGATATTTTATTTTAGCATATATATCATTCTTTGTCAATCTGGAATCGGAGAAAGTGAGGATATTCTTTTTTGTACAATGCGTTTTACCTCAAATTTCTTCATTGTCTATAATTTTAGGATATAAAAAAGCCGTACATCTATTTTCATAAAAACACGGCTGATTTCAGTTTTAAATACTAAATTAAATTGCTTGGTATAAAACAGTTTTCACTGTCTATTGGAATTGGTTCTTCACACATACAAATGATACCGCCATTTCCTCTTTTTAGAGATGCTTTATCGATTACATTATATTTTTTTACTTCGCGGCGGTCAGGATTAGAGCTTTTCTTAATTTCAAGAGGATGAATAGTATCATTTACTTCAACAAACAAATCAATCTCCTTTGCGTTTGAATCACGGAAATAAGTAATGTTTGCTTTTGATTTTGAATAAGCGTAATTACGAACAAGCTCCATAACTACAAAATTTTCGTAATAATGTCCGCTTGCGGCACCGTTTCGCAAGGTATCTGATGTAAGCCACATAGAAAGATAAGCACAAAGACCCGTGTCACAAAAATAAAGCTTAGGTGTTTTAGATAAGCGTTTCAATTCATTGTTTGAATAGGGGGCAAGAAGATACACAATATGGAGACCACTAAGAACTTTAAGCCAAGCTTTCGCCGTGGTTTCTGATATATCTGCGGATTCGGCAAGCGTACAGTAATTTACCTGCTCGGCTACAAGAGAAGCACAACCTACAAGAAACTTTCTAAACCTTACTGTATCTGTAATACCACCAGCTTCAGTTACATCTCTCATAAGATAAGTGTCGACATATGAATTGAAATATTCTTGTCTTAATTCATTATCTACGCCTTGAACTTGTGGCATTCCGCCTTGCCAAATGCTATTGAACACATCAATCACATTGTTTTTTGGCATCTTAGCTTGCCGTTTTCTTAATGTTTCAAATGAAAAATCAAGGTCATTTTCAAATACAAGACCGTTTTTTTCTCTCTCGGATAGGCTATAAAGTTCAAGTATCCCTATTCTTCCAGCAAGAGTTTCACGAACCCTTTCCATCATTTCATATTGTTGCGAACCGGTAAGCCAAACAAGTCCCGTGTCTTCGCTTTCATCGCAAATCACCTTTATTTGTTCAAATAGCTCAGGTGCTTTCTGTACTTCATCTATTAAGATCGGGGGCTTATATGTCTGAAAAAATAAAACCGGATCACTTTTTGCAAGCTCCCGTACCATTGCATTATCCATTGTAACATAAGTGCGGTCAGTGCCTTGCGATAAATGTTTCATCATCGTTGTTTTTCCTACTTGTCTCGCACCAGTTACAAGGATTGCCTTGAAAAAGCCATTTAGTTTCATAAACTTGCGTTCAAGCTCTCGTGTGATATATTCCATATGCTCCTCCACTTTTATGATATTCTGTGATTAATACTATTTTATCATAAATATTATACTCTGTCAAGTTGGGGAATATACATTGTTTAGGAGAGTGTCTTTACAACATAGAAATGCTTTCGTACATAAAACGCAGTTTGTCAATCTTCTTTTCCGTGTGGTAATGTCCGCAATACCATAAGCTGTAGTCAATTCGATTATCTAAAGTGTCAAGCCATTGCTCTGTTGATTTATCTACGGTGCTTTGATCCAAGCCTTTCAAAAACACTTCCGTCGGTTGATACTTCAAAGGACAGGTGTGAGACAGCACGATGTCAACTTTATTATTTCGGCTTTCAAACTGCTTATCAATATAAGCCTTGATTTCGGCAGTGGGCTGTTCGTTTTCAAACCAACTCCAGCCGTTCATCAGCCTATAATACTTATCTACGCTGTAAGCACCTCCGATAACAATACAGTCATATTCACCGAAGCGATATATTTCACCATCTTTGGCGAACAATATTTTAGGGTACTTCTCCTCGTACCAAACGGTACCGCCGCAGAATAACTTTGTTTCGTAGCTTTCAATATCCGTAGGTCGCATCTCATGATTGCCGTGAATACAAAAGGTTGTAAAAGGAAAATCGTTTACGAACTTCTTTCGTTGTTCATCTTTTTTACCTTTATAGTAATTCAGTCCGGCATCCCCTAAAACAATCATTACATCATTTTCGGCAGGCTTTGCCCATGCAGTAAACGGGATATATCGGCTGAAATCGCCGTGGGTATCGCCTGTAATATAAAACATCTTTCTCACATCCTTCTTCTTCGAAATCAATATGGCAATAACACTCATTGAACAAATATGCAGTTACAGAGAAATTCTTTTAAAAAACACATTGATAATATTTTGATAAACAGATACTTGAAGTCGTCGTCCGTAATAAGCGAATCAATTTTCGATTCAAGCTTATCAGGTGTTTTAATATTTTTTATTACCTTTTTTATCGAGGTCAAGAAAGACCAAGTCTTTTTCCGGCACACCTGTCTTTTCGATCTCCTCTTTTATCAATCGCATAATGTAAGATTTTCCGTAACGTCTGATACCGGTGATTACCTTAATCATATCTATATTATAGAAAGGTCTGATTTTCGAAAAATATTTTTCTATTATGAATTACATATCTCGTCTTCTCTTTTAACTTGAACTGTGCGTAGTATATCACGTAATTTAGTTATAATCAAATTAAGGCTATTTATTTTTCAAATATTTTGATTTAGATAGTGTTATTTGATATTTTAAATTGAAATTTTCGGGGAAATTCCCTTATCTACATATTATCTACCTTATCTACATATTATCTACCTTTCAAAGTCCTTGTCCTTCAAACTCTTGCCGGAGAGTTCGTCGCCTTCGTCATTACGTTCTCCGTCGTCGATCTCATTATCACGCTTATCCATATTGAGCAAGATGTTAAGCTCATCAAGTCTTTTAGATTTTGATTTTAGATCGTCTTCTCGAAGAAACGGTTTTTCGACTTCAACCTTCGCACTTTCAAGTTGTGCCTGAACTATTGAAAGTTGTTCATTGCAAGCAACTTTTTTCTCAGTAAATGCGGTAATGGCATTGTCAATGCGAATGATATTACCGAAAATATCCGTACCGAGCGTAACAGTGTGGCGGAGCTGATTATGCATAGTAATTTTGTATTCTTTTGAGAAGGTATCAAAGCACAAGTCTAAAGAAAAACCCCGATACTCTCCAATTAGAAAAGGATCAGGTTTTGTCATAGATTTGCAAGCGGTAATAATCGCTTCGCCTGCGGTTTTCTTTTCAGTGTATGTCACACCGCGAATTTTCATCGGACTGAACCCGTCTTCATTAAGATGGGTGTTCTCGGTAGCGTGATCAATATCTTTCCCATACCCGGTAATTCGTTCTTCTAACGAGCGTATTTTCTGAGGAAGCTCTTTAATGATTTTATCCTCAAGGGCATACTTCTGACTGAGGTGGTTAGCTTTCAAGAGTTTCAGTCGAGATACCTCAATATCTAAATCCATCTTTTCTTTGATATGGGGATTACCGCTTGCCAACGCTTTAATTTCAGCATAAGAAAGAGCCTGCTCGTCAACATCGTCTGCTGAACGCACAGGACTCTTTGATGTCATAATCTGACCAATGAATTTTTGCTTCGATTCAACAAGCTGATAAAGATACGCATCGAAAGTTCCTTCTGTAACATAGCTGTAGATTTCAACTTGGGGATTTTCGTTGCCTTGTCGGATAATACGACCTTCTCGTTGCTGTAAATCAGCAGGACGCCACGGGCAATCGAGATGGTGCAATGCAATCAGCTTTTTCTGCACATTGGTGCCTGCTCCCATCTTTTGCGTAGAACCGAGAATAACACGGATCTGTCCGTTTCGTACTTTACCGAACATTTCTTTTTTCTGCACCTCGTTTTTAGCATCATGAATATAAGCAATTTCTTCGGCAGGAATACCTCTTGCAATAAGGTTATCTCTGAGAGAATCATACACATTAAAGGTGTCATCACCGTGGGGAGTGGATAAGTCGCAAAATACCATTTGCGAAGATTTGTCGGCTTCGGTACGCAACCAAATATCATAAACATTGTCTGCACAAGCAGTTACTTTACTCGCTTCACTGTCGGGAAGAAGCTCGTTTAAAAGTCTTTGATCAAGAGCAAGTTTTCTACCGTCATTCGTTATACAGAGCATGTTGTCTAAATTTGAAGCTACCATTTTATTTCGTACTTTTTCGGCACGTTCTGCAAGGCTTGCCACCATTTCTTTTTGCTCTTCGGAAGGCTTTAATGCCACTGTATGATAGTTTGCTTTCGGTACAGGAAGGTTGAGCATATCTGCGGTCTGAATATCAGCAACATCTCGGAACATTATAATGAGCTCGGGAAGATTGTAGAACTTAGCAAACCTTGTCTTTGCTCTGTATCCCGTGCCTTCAGGTGCTAATTCAATAGCAGTCACCGTTTCACCAAAGGTGCTTGCCCAAGAATCAAAATGCAAAAGGTTGTTGTCTTTCAGTGCTTTGTTTTGGAGATACTTTTGCATTGTAAACATTTCAACCATACTGTTTGAAATGGGTGTCCCAGTTGCAAAGACAACACCTTTACCATCGGTCATTTCATCAAGATAGCGGCACTTCATATACAAATCACTTGATTTCATTGCTTCAGTTTGACTGATGCCGCCCACATTTCTCATTTTCGTAAATGAAGCCAAATTTTTATAGTAATGTGCTTCGTCAATAAAGATACGGTCAACACCAAGTTCCTCAAAGGTTACAACATCGTCCTTACGGCTTTGATCGTTCAGCTTTTCAAGTTTCTGCTTGATTGTTTTCTTTGCCTTTTCAAGTTGTTTGACCGAGAAACCGTCCCCACGGTTGTGTTTCAGCTCGATAATACCGTTTGTGATTTCATCAAGCTGTCTTTCAAGAATAATATGCTGTCGCTCTACGCTCATAGGAATTTTTTCAAACTGGCTATGACCGATAATGATTGCATCGTAATCACCTGTGGCAATACGTCCGCAAAACTTTTTGCGATTTTTCGTTTCAAAGTCTTTTTTTGTTGCCACTAAGATATTAGCAGTAGGATATAACTGCAAGTATTCACTCGCCCATTGCTCCGTCAAATGGTTCGGCACTACAAAGAGAGATTTATTGCAAAGTCCGAGTCGTTTGCTTTCTTGAGCTGACGCAACCATCTCGAAAGTCTTGCCCGCACCCACAACGTGGGCAAGCAGTGAATTACCGCCAAGCAGTATTCTTGCGATAGCATTGATCTGGTGAGGGCGGAGTGTTATTTCAGGGTTCATACCAACAAAATTAAGAAAGCTTCCGTCATATTCTCTTGCTCTGTTGGAGTTGAACTTAGTGTTATACAACTTGCAAAGCTTTTCACGGCGGTTTGGCTCATTCCAAATCCAATCGGCAAAATCCTGTCGGATTATTTCTTGCTTACCTTGTGCGATAGCAGTTTCTTTGCGGTTAAGGATTGCGGTCTTTCTACCGTTTTCGTCCTCCACATAATCGAAGATACGAACATCACGCAGGTTCAGCGTTTCTTCAATAATCTTATAACCGTTAATCCTGCTTGTACCGTAGGTGTTATTCGCCTTAATGTTTCCTCTGTCATAAGATTTGCCTTCCACATTCCATTCACCCGAATACTCGGAATAGTGAACTTTTACATTCCATTGACACCAACGGGGAGTTTCAAAAAGTTCATACATAAACTTTTCTACGACCTCTGTGGGAAGCCAAGTTGCACCAAGACGCACCGAGATTTCCGATGCGGTCAAGTCGGTAGGCTGTACTGCTTCAAGTGCTTTCACATTTTCGGCGTAATCTTCTGGATAGAGTTTAAAGCTGTTTTTTGCAAGTTCAAGTTTCTCTCGAACATTTCCGGACAAATACTCATCAGCAGTAAGATACTTCTGCTTACCATCAAGCTCTCCGATGTTTTCGGGGTTAAGGAATATAACACCCTTCAAATCGCTATATAATTCGTTTTCTGTTTTGCCTGTTAGTTCAATCATATATGACATATCTATCTTTGCCTTTTCAGACAGAGAAACTGACAATGCTTCGGATGCAGTATCTACACTTGTTACCACAACACGCTGGCGAATAGTACGCTTGGAAAACATATCTGCCTTACGGACGAAGTTGCCCTCGTCGTCAAGAACTTCAAGAGAGCAAATCAGGCAGTAGGAACTGTCATCGCTAAAAACAGAGTTGTTGGCTCTGGCGTTGATAATTCCGTATTTTTTTTGGAAATTATCGTAAAGGTCGTTCAACTTTTTTTGTTCGGTTTCAATGATTCCATCGGGATAGTCATCTGATTGGTATTCAATTAGTTTTCTTACACAGTCACGGATTTCTACCAAGCCTTTCACACGGTTTTCAGCTGTTACCGAAAGCTCCTTCGGGTTCATACGGGAATTTTCACGATAATAAACCTTACCGTCCACAACATAATAACTGAAATTGCGGACATTAGGATCAGCAGGAATAGAAAGGTCTGTTTCATCCTCGCTTATATCATCAAGCCCATAGGTTACAACCTCTGCGTGAATATTCTGAATAGCATCATTTAGCAGGTCTGACAAATCCCGATCTGTAAAAGCTACACAAGCACTCTGCTCCCCGTAGGGACCGGAAATCATCTTCATTTCTCCGCAAACCATATCCGGGTTGTTTACAAAATACTCATTCATCTTGATACCGTTTTCATCGGTATTAAGATGTACCCAATCTGGTTTTATATCTAGTAGCCTATCACGCTTTTGCAAGAAGATAATATCTGAAGTGACTTCCGTTCCAGCTGCACTTTTGAATGTGTTATTCGGCAAGCGGATAGCGCCGATAAGGTCGGCTCTCTGAGCAATATACTTACGCACCGCAGGGTTTTCCTTATCCATTGTGCCTTGTGAAGTGATAAAAGCAATAATACCGCCGGGACGAACCTTATCTAAGGTTCGGGCAAAGAAGTAATCGTGTATAAGGAAGTTATTTTTGTCATACTTTTTGTCAGCCACTTTGAACTGACCAAAAGGCACATTACCGATTGCAGCATCAAAGAAGCTATCGGGAAGCGCAGTCTTTTCAAAAGGAGAGATCGAAACACTTGATTTTTGATAAAGCTGCTGTGCAATTTGTCCCGAAACGCTGTCCATTTCAATTGCGTATAACTTGCTTTCACCCATTGACTCAGGAATCATACCGAGGAAGTTGCCGACACCACAAGAAGGTTCCAAAATATTGCCGACCTTGAAGTTCATATTTTCGAGAGCGTGATAAATAGCACAGATAACAACCGGCGGTGTATAAAACGCTGTCAAAGTGCTTTCCTTTGCCGAATTATATTCATCGTCAGTCAGCAGCTCTTTCAGCTCTCCGTAGTGAGCGTTTCCTTCACTAAAGCAATCCGAAAGACCACCCCAACCAACATACTGCGAAAGAATTTTTTGTTCTTCTGCTGTTGCTAATCTTTCTTCCTTTTCAAGCTGTTTTAAAATTTTGATTGCTGCAACATTGTTTGCATATCGGACAGACGGAGTACCCACACCGATTTTATCGTCTGTAATACGGAAATTGTTTCTTTCTACCGACTTGATTTCAGGATAAAGGATGGATAAGCCGACTTTATCTTTTATCTGTGTCTTTGGTGGTTCCAAAACGATTTCTGATTGTTTTTTGCTTAGAACATACTCCAACTCATCATCGGAAACATAAGTAAGATCAGAGAAATTTAAAGCCGGAAGAATACTGCGAACCATATATTCAATATTATCATAATCTTCGCCTCGAGCAAGAATCCCGTCCACATAGGTGTTGATACTGAAATTGACAAGGTCAACGCTTGCTTGAATCTCGTGCTCGCCGTCCTCGGTTTCGGTGTATGCTACCCCTACATTGGAAAGATCGGAGTAGTCCGCACCATCATCATGCTCGTATTCCTCACGGCAAAATTTGTCGATCTGTCGTTTTGCTTCGTTAAGAAGGTTCGGTTCGTCCTCATTATAGAAGATTACAGGGTGTCCGTTATTTTCAAGCTTTTCGGTGTACTTGTCTGTAATGTGCAACGGGAAGCCCCTTTTGTTTTGCTCGTCGATAAAAATAGCATCTTCATATCCGACAGAATGTTTTTGTGGTATTTCCTCAATGGTCTGCAAATACTTGTCGTTCATAGGGTTTTCGGCTATCTTTACATCAAATTCCTGACGACTCATTTCCTTATTGAGTATCGGAAATTTAGAGTCAAAGAGAAGAACTGTATCAACGTCCATTGATAGAATGTCATACTCGTCAATACCGATGTGAACGCTATCCCCAAGAGAGAACTTATATTCCTTCGGCAGCTCCGGTTCAGGTGTCAGTTCTTCAATCGTAGTTTCAAGTTCATTTTCTCGCTCGCCGCTGAGCATTACAAGCATTGCTTGGCATCGTCCCGTTAAATGGGTGTTTTCTTCAATGACAGTTTCCATTGCCTTACGCATAAGCGGAAGAACAAACTGATTTTCAGAGTGGACAAAGGCGTTTTTACCGCTGTAAGTGAAATTGGTACAACAGACTTTTAGCTCATAGGTATTCAGGCACTTTTCTGTTTCTCCGAGCTGTGTCATATAGTCGTTGAAGTCGGTAATAATCGATATGAATTCAACCGCAACCGCACTTCGTTCATCACAGCTAAATTTTTCTCGTATATATTCAGGATACTTTTCTTTATCCCTGTCAGACAAATATCTATCGGTTGCAATAAGCTGCTTAATTCTCTTTTCTGCGGCAGACCAAGTGAGCAGAAATACTTGCTTATCTCCAACAGAATGCCAATTTTCAATGGCTATACCTTTAGCATCGTAGTTTACCCAATAACCTGTACCAGGAATTGCATCACTACTGCCACCCATGCCGTATTCACCTTTTAAAAAATCTATATTCTTATCTGTGGTTTCTTTCTTGGAAATCTGCTCGTAAATACGGAATTTACCTTGCGAAATACCGCTTCCTTTTATCAGCACATAGTCAATGGCTTCCTGTGGTATTGAAAATTCCTGACTTTTTAGTTTACTGTTATTCTCTATAAACTGTATCTGTTCATCTTCAGTAAGGAGAACAGGTTCGTTTTCTTCCAGCCACTCTCGAATCAGCATCATTCCGTAGACACGGTTAGCAAGGTGTTCCCAACGGTAAATAGCATCTTTTTCTCTTGTATCAAAGCTTACTCCACACCACAAATGAATACAGTCGCTGTATGCCTTAAAGCCTGTACCCAAACCGTTTGAAAGCGTAGTCTGATATGGCTTCTCATCGAAAAACGACCGTAAGAAGTTGCCACGCTCTTTGTTGTCGCTTTGCGACTTAAAGAATGTGGCAATCTCTACTCTGTGGTCATTTAGTTGTGGGCAGTTTCGTATTAACTCGTTTTTTTCTGCATCTTCGTGAAAATAGTCAACCTCAGTTCGGAAATAATCGGTAAAACCGCTTAACGGTAAACTATCTCCTTTAGGACTGTTTCTTCGGCTTGATTGCGAATGTTGTTCATTAACTGAACCCAACGCATCTGGTCCTCGCCCTTGAGCTTCTCGCTCACTCCCTGAAGCTTCGACAGTCTCGCTGTCAGCTCCTCCATCATCTCGGTTGCCTGTCTGTCTATCACCTGAAGGTGATCGTTCAGCTTGTTCGTCATCAGCATCCCGGTGTAAAGACCGTCCTTGTGGTCTCTGAGAAATGTCCGGCGTAGCATCCCATACTTCCCAATTCCATTCGGGCTTTCGGGTACTGTCAGGTCGGGTATCTGGTAATCTCCCTGATTCGTGTAAGTGATATTCATTTTGTCCGCTCCTTTCGCTTTCTTTATTTGTGATTATATTATCCTTTTTTGAGGGAGGATTTGCAAATGTGTAATTTGTCGATTTCTCCTGTCGCTCTGCAATCTTTACCGTTTCGGCTATTTCACGCAAAACCATTTCGGAAATGTCGCTTGCGGCACCGCCCAAAACAGAAACTGTTTCAGAAGAACAGAACTGATACAATTCGGAAAAAGCATCGTGACCAAAGAACTCTTTTCCTTCAAAACCGCAACGCTCAATCAACATGAAAGCAACGCTGTTTACAAGCGTTTTCTTGAAAACCACTTCAATATTAAAATCGTCAAGGTCACTTAAAAAACTCGTCCCTTTTGCAGCTTTTAGTTGTTCAAGGTAATCGGGAATATTGTCCATTACTACATTTTCAGCAGTACTGATAAGAACCTCAGTAAAGTGCCTGTCACTTTCAATCTCGCCAAAGCTGTTGATAAGAGCTTCTGTAACCATACTTTCGTATCGCTCATTCATCAGCCAAAGCATCACATTGTTTCCGTAATAACTATTGGTATCTGCAATATCGAATACGTGTCGCAATCGGTACTGAACATCACAGTCAATAAGAAGCGCAATGCCTCGTGTGCCTTTGTTTATCCATCGACCGAGCTTGTTCCAAGTCTCGATTTCAGCACAAGCGGTTGCATTAGGTTTCTGAGCATAAATCAAAATCTGGTCTTTGAAACGGTACTTGTAGTTGTTAGCGGCAGTTGTCAGGAAACGCATCCAACTATCTGCATTTTGGCAGACTTCATGCATTTGTTCCTCGCATACTGCCGTTGTTATTTGCAGTTTATTTGCCAATTATATGACCATTCCTTTCAATGTTAAGTTGTAAACTTGTTTCGGTCGCGTCCTTTGCGATTCGCGCCATTCTACCCGGCGCGAAGTAAAAAAACTTCATGATAGAAAATTTATCTTTAAAAACTTAGCCCCTCTATCTTGCACAGCTTTTTTCAGCAGGTTTTCTTCCACTGATCTCCCAACCGTAAGCCTTACCGATTTCATCACCAAGACGGACAGTACTACGGGTAATGTCCGACCTTGTTGCCGTCCCATGGTAAAGCTTGTCTTTCAGGTTCTCAATTTGAGCTTCGGTTGCATCGGTGCGAATGGCTCGGTAGGTGTAAAAGTTTGTTCCGTCGTGATGGATCGCTTCACAACAAAGATCGCCCTGTTTGTCGATATACCAAGTGTTGTAGTCACATTCGGAATAAAGACAATCCCGGATATTTCCGCTTGAGATTTCTTTGTATCCCATCCTTCGACCATTCCACAGTCCTAAATCTCCGATTACAATAATAGGACGGGTTAGCTGAATGTTCAGATTGCTACGCTCATCGTCAAGGTAATCCGAATTGGTATCATACATAAATTCGTAAACATCATCATCGAAAATTTCTTTAGGAATTTTTCGGTCATTGATTTCAAGATGCTCCTTGTAAGCATCTATCCATTCTTCATTGACATTTAGATCTGCGTTGCTCCAGATCACGTATTTTTTCTTCGACATCAACATCGCTCCTTTCGTCAGAGGTTTCGCATTTTGGGCATACCATTCTGCCTTCCGATACAATTTCACCATAGCAAACACAAGTGTCAATCATCTAACATCATCTCTGTCTTTATGTTTCAGCTTCAGTGGCTTTCCGTTATCGTTGTAGTTTTTAGGATCAGCGCCGGGAACTTCAAAGCCGAACATCGAACCGGCTTTCATTGCTTCCTCTTGTGCTTTCGTAACGCCAAGCTCTGCGTTGCAAGCATCAACGATTTTTCTCGATTCCTCTTGGTTCTGATACTCAATATCCGTTCTGTAATATCCTGATTCGCCACGCTTTAAGATGATAATTTCCTTTGATGTGGCAAGCGTGGAATAGCACTGTTCAGGCAAAGAAGAACGAAGAGGTATAACCTTGTTTCCGTTTTGCTCCATACGCTCGGCAAGCTCGCAAATATGATAAAGGTTATCTCCGACCTCCACGTGATAATCGTCGATATATCTACAAGTGTAGTCTTTGGTTTCGCCGTCATAATAAGTCACACGAACTTTATCTCCGTCTAAAATACGAAACTTCTCATCATAATTTGGGGTAATAAAGAGAATACCTCGCTCGGCTTTTTGCAGATGGCTGTCAAGCCAATCTCTACGGTAGCAGTAGCAGTACAGGTTATAATCACCCTTTTGAGGGTTTAGCCGTAACAGATAAGCAAAGTTATCCGTATCTATGCGGAAGCCGTATATAGTGGTGCAGCTACCTTCAAACCCGGCATCAGGATGATCGCAACAATACCGCTTCATCAGCTCTCTATCACCAAGCATGTGCCCGTATTTGTCACTAAATCGGCAAGCATCCATAACCTCGTCAAACTCTGTCTTAAACGAGTCTGTTTTAAGGTCTTTGCGGTAATCAAACCAAGTGGAGAAAAAGCCTTGACCGTCAGTATCCATATCGGCACGAAGGTGTCCGATCAGTCCCGTCTGTCTGCTGATTTGCGAACTTTGAGCATATATATACATACGCTCTGTGGGTGTCATTGCTCGTAATTCCATTTGCATCTGCTCCTTTACAATTCCATGCTACCGAATAATCGATGAAAAATAAGCTCTTTGACACTCAAACCGCAATCTAAGGCAAGAGTCACGATTTCATCATATTGTTCTTTGGTGAACCTTATGATACAGTCTTCGCCGTTGTTTTCATATTCGTTGAATTCGTCTTCGTACATTTCGGTTCACCTCACTTTTTACATTCATCGCTCCACCCTCGAAGTCGGAGACTTCTTTATCTCAATCTTTTTCTCGTTTTCTTTTATAAATGTTTTTGCCCACATCGGAAGATTATCTTTTTCAATGGTGCCGAGAACATCAGTGCGGTCATATCTTGTAACCTTGCTGGTAAACAAGTCTTTGCAAAAAACTGACTGACCTCTGGATTTTGCAGAGGCACCGAAACCGCCAGTTACGACTTTTAATTGGTGCAAAGGAGTGCGAAACTCTCTTCTCAGGGAAGTGGGCTTGATAACAATGATTTTGTCGTAAATATCGTCCTCCCAAGTAGTTTTATCGCACCTATCAAGACCGATAAGCGTACTGTCATAGCCTGCAATTTTAACCTCGTTTTCATCACGGACTTTCGTTGCTTCAATGGTAATTCTCGTTGAATAAATGGCTACAATTTCTGCATAATCTTCACTTCCTACAACATCAAAATACCTGCCGATGATTCCGTTATCTTCGTAGTTGGCAACAATATACTGATTTTCGGTTTTTTTTTGATCCTCACCGATGACAACTTCCGTTCTTCCGATTTTGAAAGAGTGGATAATCTCATAGGTGTCGGCATACCTTTTTTCTTCGTCCATATAAACTCCATTCGCAACAGTTAGCGGCGATGCTTTCACACCGCCGCTAACTGTTTTTTATTTCTTATTCTCTTGTTTTTTAGTGACCGATATAATGGTCATCGTAAGCTGAACCATCAATGGTAATACTGTTTGTGGCTCCTTTAACTGTTAGCATACCAGAAGGCGTCCAACAATCGGAGTAGATTACTCCTACCGTATAATATTGATCAGGGAACCAAAGCGGTGTAAAATGCACCTTTCCATAAGTCCCAAATGTCGAGAAAGACACCGTAGAGCCTGACTCAACAAGGGTTGTACATTTGCCTGATTCCGTACTGTACATGTATTCGGGTAACACGGCTGTAAAATACTGTGCTGAGGTATATGCATTAGCTGAAGGAGTAAGATAACCGCTGACCGTAACAGTTGAATCTTTCCTTGAAGTCAAAGAGATCCCATACCCAGACTTCATATACCATTTTCCGTTTACCTTTTTGTGTGTTACCCCGGTAGCTGGTTCGATCTTCGCTTCTCTGAAATATAAGCCGTAACCATACTGTCTCTTGACAAACGATCCTGACTCATAAGCGTATTCATACCATGTTGCAACACTGTTTGTATTTGTAGAGAAGCTTAACGTCGTAAATTCCGCCGGAGCTATCTTTTCAAACTGTGTATCAGGCGTTTGGCTTTCTGTATAGGTTGTTGTAGAATAGACTTTTGTTACCTCGTTAAAATAAACTCCATTATTAAGCACATCAGCTATTATTTTTACGGTGCCACCTGTAGCATGTGGAACAGACCATTTAATATAAATCAAGTTCTTATCATCTGATGGAATGAGAACCTGAGTCTTTGTTATTGTCTTAATGGGTGTTCCAGAGTTGTTATAAATTCTAATTCTGATATTGAGATTAGAACTCGGAGTATATGCTAAGCCGTTTGCACTCTTAACCCAAAAACTCGTTATAACATCGGTTCCTTCTCTGTAAGCTGCATTAGCAGAAATACATTGAATGGTTACAGGATGATTGACCTTACAGGTAAGAGTCATAGTATTGTTTGTACCGTTAGATTCCCAATCAGTTTTATTCCAGCCAGCTCCTTCAAGATAAACACCACCCCAAATGCTGTAAGTTCGAGAGTCAGGAACAGTAAATGTTCGTCCATAGACATAGATATACGAGTAGGGTCTCATCGCATATATACCCAAACTATTATTCATATCATCAAAGCCTTCAACATAAATTTGACATTCTGTATTGTTGTAATATTTATATTGAACCGTGACCTCTTGACCGACCATCAAATCTTGTTCTTCTATATAATAGCCATCTTTATCAACAAGATAGATTTTTGCTAACTGGACATCAGCTTTTACAACGGGTATAGTAAAATAACTAGATTCAATTGTGTTGATTGCATCGCTTGCCCAAGCTGTCGTCATTTTATATCTGATGATGTTGGAACCCGAACTGCTGTCGTCTGTAACTCTAAAATTTCCTATATTGCTTGTCAACGTTTGTGAGCTACTTGAACTGAGTATAGCTCCATTCTTATTTACAGCAGCATCAATTAAGCTAATATCTTGCACCCATTCGTTTCCCGACCACTTTAACATAACACCATTTAAGTTGTTTGATGAACCCCAAGAGTTGCCGGAAGTGTAGGTGTAATCGGTGTAGGTCTTTTGGCCGACATAAACTTTACCACTGCTTCCGCTTGTGCTGTCATATGCTGCTACATTTCCTACATAATCGTACATTGTTACTTTGTTTCGGTAGATAAGCGGTTTGATCGGGATATAGAAGGTCTTTTCTGCACCGTATTTCTGTACTACACCATTTGAATCAAGCCAGTCTACTCTTACCTTAACTGTGATATAACTCTGTGATGAAGTAATCGTTGTCGGACTCAAAGCTACATCATACCAAGTGTTGGAATTAGACCAAACATTACGGGAAGTTGAACCACCACCGACCACCCAAACCGTTTGCTTTACATAACAATTTTCTGTTTCAGCTGGGAAATACAACGCATACCAAATAGAATCACCTGATCTGGGATAACTATATCCGTAAATCCAAGTTGCAAAGCTGTCTCCTGTGCTGACACCGTAGTGATTGCTATTTCGTGTACTTGTAGTACCAGGCCAAGCTTCACATTTTTGTACTGTCAAGTTCGGTGAAAAGTCAGACTTTGTTTCGATATAAGCGATACCAACACCGTAACCGGAGTTAATTATCGTATAGAAAGTTGCTCGCTTTTGGAGTGCTGTTACCGAAGTCCAAAGTCCTTGACCATCGGGAGTGTATAATTCATTGGGATAATGCCTGTTTGTATATGCTGCAATAAATCCCCAGCTCGATGCTGTTGAGCTTGCACCTCCGTCATTATTTGAACCTAAAAAATATTTCCCGTAAAGGGCAAGCTCGGTGACTGTTGGAGCATGATATACCGTTTCAAGCATTACATCATAAAGTGGTTCAACAATAATCTTATCACCGTTTTTTAGTGAAGATAATGTCCCTGCGCCTAACTTTGACAGTACACTATTAAGATTTCCTGCATATTGCTGCCAAGTAGACATACCGCTTGCTATTGGAAGCGATGTTATAAAGCCCATATCTGCTTCCTTATAACAGTTTGTAGAATTTCTTGATGTTTTAAAGCCGCTGTTCTGATAGTTTATTAGTTGCTTCTTATTATACTTTGTGCTAAACTTATATGCATAAGTGTAAGCGTAATTACCGTAATAATTGTTGCGAAATACATCAATTACTTTAGAAACTTTATTTGCTCCGCTTTTATTTACGATAGAAAATCGGTAACCGATAACATTATCACCAGTTGTTCTTATAGAAAAGCCACGCACATCGGCGGAAACGCCTGCACCGCCACCGCCCGTTGAGCTTCCATCCCATTCAAGGGCAAAAACGGAAACGTAACAGACAGAAAGTAGAATGAAAAGTCCAATTAGAAAAGCAAATATCTTTATTGTTTTCTGTTTCATAAACGCATCCTTTCTCTAATTTTTTACAAAAAGAAAACTTAACTATTTTAGTCAAGCTTTCTTAGCGAGATATTCTATTTTAGTCGCAAGTATGGCAAGACCAAGCTTCTACTGATTTACCACAAAGGGGACAAGTTGTATCAACAACAAAGATACAACAAGTTCCGTTTGTACCATCACCGTTCTTTTTGCCACAGGCTTGACAAAAATGAAGTGGATCTTTCTCTATGTTGTAACTCGGACACTTACTCGGTGTATAGCAAGTGTTACCCCATTCGTCAGTTGCATAGAAGCTTAGACAGGAATGAGAACCGCAATTCGGGCACCCTTCAAGTTCCAGGTTTTGAATGTTTGCGTGTGTTTCAGGACCGTCGCAATGATGTCCGGAAACTCCGCAATCATAAGGTTCTGCCTCGCCACCGTCACCGATTACAACAACTGCGCTTGATGATTCTTCGAGTTCCGGAATGTCAATCGTTTTGTCCTGAACTGGAGTTGCAGGCTCTTTTGCCTTTTCACCCCTTGTTTCATCGGGTGTAGAAGCTTCGTCTTTGCTTTCATCTGGAGTCAGTATAGAACCGCCGTTAGAAACTTCTGAAATGTCTTTCTCGGTTTCTGAGGATTCAGGCTTAGTTATTTGAGAAGTATCCGTAATACCTACCATTGTGTCCGAAGTTTGTTTTGTGCTTTCATCGAGAATAACAGCAGGTTCTGTATCTTTACTTGGAATACAGATACACGCTACAACGATTGCAATTACGAGAAGTAACGTTACGCTACCGCCAATAAGTACATTTTTGTTTTTTAATAATTTCATTGGTTCCTCCTTTAGTACCTTTCCATAAACGATGATTTTATTTCTACCGGAATAACAGCTGTCGTTATCCATGCGCCGTTGAAGCGGATTGGCACATATAAAGTAAAAGTTACTTTCATTTTTAATGAGCTTGCTTCAATAAAAGAGATATACGGGGTTGTCATATAGTAGTTAAGATTTCTTTCACTATCATAATTATATAATAGTCCGCTTTTACTTTCCAATGTGCAAAATCTGCAAAAGTCGGTAAGGAATTCTTCCTGATCCAAGTAGGAAATATCATCATTTCCTTGCTTCACGGAGTTATAAATTTCAATGGACTGCTTTGTGATATAACTGTCAAAAACAGTCTTACAGTTTTCCTTTATATTTCGTATCATCGAAACGGTACAAATAAAATAAATTAGTACCGAAAGAATAAAGCAAACAATGACTATCATCACACAGGGAAAGACATAGCCTTCGCCCTTTTTATTTAGTAAATTCATCACGCACCGCCTTTACTTCCAATACTTTTCCGAGATCTGTGTTTTTGTTACCTGGAGCGTAACAGGTATTTTGAAAATACCAAGTCCTTTGATATAGGTGTCAATAATAATGGTGACTGTCATTGTATCTCCAAGCTGAACCCGTTCAAGTGCAGAGTTAAAGTATTCTTCTGCAGAATAATCTACATCGTAATAAAAATACATAGCTTGCAATTCTTCATTTCGTTTCCAAAAATTATCACCGAACTCGCCTGTAAATGCCGCTGTTTCAATTAACTCGTCAGCAATTTCATCCATATCTACTTTCAGTGTGATAAAAGAAAAGATATTTATAGCAACTACCAATATCATGACAAACACGACCACCATTACACAGGTGTCGATATAACCTTCGCCTTTTTTATTCCAAATTCTATTCATAACGCACCTCCAATTAGGCGAAAAGTACACCGACAGAACTCATAATTTGAGTGATGATGACGACTACATAGATAAGCATAAAGCTAACAAGCAAGCACATTGAAAGTCGTTTAACTTTTCTCGGCATTTTTTGTGCTTCTAAGCGAAGCTGTTGTCTTTGAATATCTTTGAACTTTATAATAAGAGACGCCCAATACATTTCAGTATTATCGCCACGGAGAATACCGATAAGACCACGGCAGACATCACTCATAAGGGCCGAACCCACACGGCTTTCAAGCCGTGTTAGTGCGGCTTCGTAGTTGCCGGACTTCATATCTGCAATGGCAATTTCAAGCTCGGACTTCATCTCAGCACCTGCGTGTTTAGAATAATTTTCGAGCATATAGAGCACATCACGGTTGTGTTTGAGTGTCTTTTCAACATTGAACGCTAATCTCAACAATTCATACTCTATCTTTCTTCGCTTATCCTTTATACGCATACTCACGCTCTTAGATTCATGGGAATAAAGGAATACTGCCATAAAGAGAACCACCGGACAAAATAGCGGGAATATATATGCTACGGGGATAGCAAGAATACCGATGATACCGGCTTTTACAACCGCATTTGCTTTGAACATTTCAGGGGTAATGTCCATTTGTGCGGTTTTCAAGTCGCTTTCAAGCTGAGAACGTTTGAATTCGTTAAGCTTGATCTTTTTGGACAGCCCAGTGGCAATGCCTTTGAGCCAAATATCAAGGGAGCTTGTTTTGTCTTTATTTTTCTTTGAAATGTTTTTCACAGCCTTTGAAGTCTTAACATAAGGAATATGCTTCAAATCTAAAATGACAAAGAACAGCCCAATACCGCAAAGCACACCGATTATTGCCTGTAACAAATTAAAAGCACCTCCTATCTTTTATAGTTTATCGGCTTTGTGAATTTCATCATAAACAGAGCCGTTACAAGAATTACTAAGCCACAGATGCCAAGCACTATCTTGCCATGTGTGGTGTACATAAGTGTCTGATACCATTCCTTGTTCAAAAGGTATAGAAGCGGAATGTTGCCGACAACAAGAGCCACCATAACCCAATACTCGCTCCTTGCAGATGAAAGCATTGTTTTTAGTTCACTGTTGATAAGACGAACATCGGTAAGCTTCACAACAATCGATTGCAGAGTATCTTTCAGAGTTCGGTCATCTTGGCATTGAATAAGTGTTTCGCACCATTCTACAAAGATTTCATCATCCACTTTGTCTTTCAAATTATTAAGTGCCTGTTTGGTATTAGAAGATACAATAGTCGCTTCACCTAAAAAGGAACGGAATGCATCGTTCAGGGGAGGATGGATATATTGCAGATTTTCTTTTACCGCAGTCAGTATATCATCACTGCGAACATAGGAAGTAGTTATAATAGACAGCGTTGTTTCAAGCTCCTCTTTGATATAATTCTCATAATACGAAAACGTGTTTGTGGTATAGAAGAATGGAAGAAGTGCAAAAGCCACTGACAACGCCGGCATAAGATAGATATTGTTTAAGAGAATCGAAATCAAAACACCTGCTACAAAAAAACCAATAGAAGCACAGAAGACAATTATAAATTGCCTTGATTTTCCCGTAACACTAAGTGCTGTTCTCAATCTGACAAGTGCTCTGTACAGGGAGTGCTTTTTCTTTTTCTCACGAAGGTTTTTGGTTTTATTTTTAAGTGTGTCATTAGGTTTGAGTACCGCCATCATATCGTCAGTAATTCTTTCAGAAGTAAGACCGAAAAGAAACGCAATGCTTATGATAAGCAATACCGAAGAAATTATTGAAAAGAGCAATCGTAATCAACTCCTTTCGTAAGAAATTTATTAAGCGTACTCTGCGGTACCCCTGATTGCATAAGCTTTTGTTTTAGTCCATCACTTATAATTTCAAGCTGTTCAAAGTGTCCGACAATTTTAATGTGATCTTCTTCAATTTTATTTTCGGTTATTTTATAACGGAATAGAGTTCGATACTGCTTTTTACCGCCGTCCGATATAATACACTCAGAAATATCCATAATCTTTCGTGTGTTATCTTCCAACTTATGTACATAGACAACGATGGGAAATGCCTGTCCTGCCTGCATAAGGGATGTATCAAAGTTAATGGGAAACCGCTTTTGACAAAGCAGTGCCAATCTCATATGAGCTGACTCTGCTGCATATGCGTGAATCGTTGACACAACCGTGTGTCCGGTAAGACTTGCTTCTACTGCTGAATAGGCTTCAACATCTCTCATTTCACCCACGCATACAATATCAGGGTTAAAACGTAAAGATGCCACCACTAAGTCCTCTTGTGAAATGTCATAGGCAAGGTTATCTGAAGGACGAGATAGTGTATGAACCACATTGTTCGTAACTTTTCCATCCATTACTCGCACAAGCGAAAGTTCTCTTGATCCACTTTCGATGGTGAAGATACGCTTGTTGTCGGGGACAGAAGTTAAAAGGGCGTTTAAGAGTGTTGTCTTCCCCGAAGAAGTAGCACCCGCCACAACGAAAGAAACACCATACCTCATACACATACAGAGAAAATCAATCATTTTTTGTGTTGCGTTACTTCCTTTTACAAGTTCGGCACGGTTTACTCTGCTTGGATGCAAAAGACGAATAGAAACGCTTATACCTCTTTCTTCGTCAACAATTGGTTCTTTCAGCGCTGTAATACGTGTGTTGCCCGGCAAATGTCCCTGTGACATTGGGGTTGCGTTGTCGATAATCATTCCCGAATGATGCAAAAGTCGCTTTACAATATCTACAGCGTGTTGCGGAGAATAAAAATGCTCTGCTGCTTTTTCTATGTGACCATCTATGTAAGTGATAGCAATGTCGTTCCAGCCGTTTACATTGATTTCTTCAAGCTCATCACGTCCGAGATACTGTGTCAGCACAGAGTATTCCGCCATTTCGCTATAAAGCTTATCTACAAGCTGTTTATTCGTCATACCGCTGACCGACAAAGAATGATCTCGAAGGAACTTTTCGATATATGGCTTGATTTGCTTAAACTTGCTTGGATCGGTGAGTGATGCCGCATAGTTTCGGGAAATATATTCTTGTACAGACAATAGAACAGAGATTATTTTGTCGTTTGTTTCCATCAAATAACCACCTCGGCAAGTTCTAAAAGCTTTGCGTAAAATTTACCATCAGAAAGTCTTTTCAAAAGCGAACCGGTAATGCCTTGCTGTTTAAGAGGTCGACTGTATGGAAGAACGAACTTGACCTCTTTAAAATGCGACTTAACTTCTTCGGTAGGGAGATACAAGTCATTGTCCCTGATATTCATAACAAGTACTTTGTTATCGTGTATTGGGACAGTCTGCGAAGAATAATATGTCAGGCACTTAATATCGGGAGTTACAAGCTGAATAAGCGTATCAGAAGCAGACATAGACATAGTAGAAACAAGATCATTTTTATCACAGGTGCAGTCCACCACGATATATTCCGCAATTTCTCTCATAGCTCTTATAAATTCTTTAACTTTATCTTCGGTAGGCTTCGGATAGCTGTACTCGTTTTCCGTCAGCTTATATCCCATCAATGCGAAGTTTTTCATCGTCTTTACAGTAACAGACTGTTTCAAAACATCTTCACGGTAAATGTCAGTTTTATCTAGTGCCACACCCATAGAATACAAATCCGATTCTTTACTATTGGGAAATAGAAGCCCCATTGAAGGTGTTGTAATGTCGGGAGAAACGAATAACACTGGTTTCTGCTCAGAGTAGTAGATCTCCTGAGCAAGTTTTAATGCAATAGATGTCTTTCCGCTATTTGGAGAGCCGCAAACAGCAATCATTTTATTCACTGGTAGTTTCTCCTTTCAATAAGTATTCAGTTTGCTTATCAAGGAACTTCTGAGCTTTCTCCTTATCTCCACGATAAACAAGAGCGGTTTGCATCTTAGTACTATCTTCATAACAGGCAATAACTTGTGCCTGTTCGGGTGTTACAAGAACTGTTACGGTTGTGGGAAGGTCATAAGTTCCGTCGTCATTGAAAACCACCGATTCCTTATCAATACCGCCACTAGTTGTTGTAGTAATTACTCTTACATACTTAAGTAATTCAGGGATAAAAGTCTTGTCATTGCCCTTTTCGGTTATGATAATACTAATAATATCGCCGTTTTCTAACTTGCCCGAAAGGCCTGCGGCGAAGTTTCCGATTGTAAAGCTGATAGCAACTTGCGAACCATCAAGTAAAGCAAATACATCAGAAGCAGTATTTGCTTCGTTCTTCAGCTTAGATGCTGTATAGAAGTCACCCGCAAAAAGATTGGAGGTTGCGTATCTGCCGATAATCTGTGCTTTTTCTGTAATTGCACCTTCTGGCGTGCTTCCCTTTTTTGCTTCAACGGCGGTAATGTCAACCTCTGTAATCTGCACGCCCTGTTTCAAATCTTCTGCAACACACAACACCGTAATGCTATCACTCGCCATTCGAGTTACAAGCGGAGCAACAAGGAAAGTGATTGCAATGGCAAAAGCCATACATATAATGCCGATTATTGTTCTGTTTTTCACTTTGGTTTTTTCTCCTTAAATGAAATATGCCACCATAAACCCGGTAGCAAGGTAAGGTATAAGAGGAAATGTTTCTTCTTTATCTTTATTCTGAATCACCAGATTTACGATAATGCTGAGCGTTAATCCTATCATCAATCCTATTAATCCACCCCAAACTCCAATAACCATAGCACAAGCAGCTGTTAGTTTAATATCTGCACCGCCTATAGTTTTGCCTTCACATAAAATGCAAACTAAGATAGTAGGGATACTTACAATAATAGCGGACAGGATTGCGAATGGGATTTGTGAGATTTCAATTCCTATGAAAGCTGTGAGAACAACCATTAATGAAAGGTAATCTTCTACCTCTCTGCGTTTAATATCAGAATAGGAAGATACTAAGAGTATAAGGGATAAAACGATACCCTTAATTGTACTCATAGCACATCCAAAAAAACAGATTAAAATGATCGACATTGATACAGCAATTCCTGTGAATAATAGTCCTGTCTTGCGTTTATCATCAAAAAACTTCTTAGAGCTTGCAAAGCCGAGAAACATCGCCGCAAATCCTGATACAATTATAAGTAAAAGGATAATCCACCAATCTGTTTGTAAGTTCTCAGATGAGGTTAATATCCACGGAGTTATAGGTCGGATCATCATATTCGTCACCACCTTATGCCGCCTTACTTCTTCCTCTTAGTACCTTCATAATCTGATAGGCGTATTTTTTATTTGAAGGTGTTTCGGTATCTGAATTGATTTTATCACGGATTGTCATCGGGCTTATAGCACTCAGCTTCTTTACAAGCTTATCTCGCTCAAAATCGTCTCCGGTTAGCTCGACAAACTCTGTTACCGCTTTTACGATTTCGAAGCGCAATGAATCAGATTTTCCACCCCATGCATCAAAAATGATTTGCATTGCTTTAATATACTGTTCTTCGCCAAGTGCTCTGTATGCTTTTAAAGCGGTACTTACACAGCCGAGGTGTCCCTTATGTCTGACACCCCTCAAATCAATATTCAAACCGGCAATTGTTGTTGCCTTACAAAATGCAATTGCTTCGGCTTCTTCACCGAAAATATTTGCACGAAGTCGTTCACCAGAACTCGGCTTTGAAGATATACCCATTTGTAGTGCAAAGAGCAATGCTTCATCATGTGCAGAAAGTCCGGTATAAACTTTACAAAGAATATCTACCGGCTTATCATTGTTGAGTGCTTCACGAGCGAGAATGGTATGTTGACCATCGAACACATGGAATTTTCCGTTGCGGTAACTAACCTTTGGTTCATTAGCAATTCGCTCGTCCCATACAGAAACGATACGTGATACCTTGTCCATGTGCTTCTTTCTTTGGTATAGATCCCGGTCAACATTTAATTCTGTGCTATTAATTTCCTGCATTCGATATAAAGTGTTTAGCATATAATTGTTCCTCCAAGTTTTTAATATAATCTTTCATTATATTGAGTGCATTTTGCACCTCGCTTCTATATTGTTGTTCTGTAAGTATTTCAGGAAACTCACGAAAGTAGAATTCCATTGTTTGTGTTGCTCTTGTAACATCGGATCGTAAGCTGTTCAGCATACTTTCTGCAGAAACCTTTGGGTTGTTGGGGTTCGTGTGCATTGCATCGAGTTTTTCGATCGAACGTTTTAACTCCATCTTTTGTTTTCTTTCTTTTTTTTGATCATCTGAAAGTTTCCTGTCATAAGCACGTAAACTTTCTGCAAGTTCTATTCGCTTTTCAATCGGTACCTTAGCGATAGCTGCCACATCGGATTGCCTTGGGTTAATTTTACCGGACATAATTTCTCTTGTTATACCAGGACAAACTTCTTCAGCTGCATCTAAACCGTCAACAAATTTTTCAGCTCGCTCAACTGTTGGTCTCGCAACCCCCATTTCAAAAGCTATTCTGTTTGCTGTTATATGGCTATCCTCTGGTAACGCATCATTTTGATGCGTTACTAAAGATGCCGTAAATTTATTCCCTCTGAACCCGTCACTTGCACCGTGCGATTCTTTTTCAGAACGAAATCTACGCCCCATAAGAGCGACCTTTTGTATGTTTGAAAGGTTTCTGCGACCGAGTTGATTTAAGCATATCCAAGAAACTGCTTCAAAACGATTTTCAAAGTGTTTTTCACAAATTCGAAAGCTTATTTCCGGATGCTCCTTTAATATCTTGTAGCGGTGATGTCCGTCCACAATAATGTTGTTCCAGACCGTAATGGGATGA
Organism: Eubacteriales bacterium; assembly: GCA_028705495.1. Classification (GTDB taxonomy): domain Bacteria; phylum Bacillota; class Clostridia; order Oscillospirales; family CAG-382; genus GWF2-38-85. The sequence continues at coordinate 207,329 of JAQWDK010000001.1, read as the reverse complement.
TATACCTCACCATCCTGCAAGATATTGTTTCTCAGTTGTTTGAATTCATCGTCTTCAAGGGGAGGAATGACTCTTTCAAATTCTTCGTCAATAATAAGTTGTGATAAGTCGCTCATTGCGATTGCCTCCTGTAATATAGAATTTGGGGCAAGATGATTAGACATCCTGCCCATTAGGTCGATTTGGAATCAGATTACTTACCGGTGTAGCTAAAAAGACCAGTGATCTTAGAAGTCACAGTTGGTATGATAGTTGTATTGAACAGAACATAAAGACCACCGAGGAGCAAAGCACCAATGACTACGGCGATAAGGATTTTTACACCAGAATCTACATAGCCTTCTGCTTTGATGTTGGAAACTGTGGACTGAACAGCGATAGCTGCATTGTTGAACTTTTTTGCAATTTTCTTGAAAAACTTCTTCATATTGAATTACCTCATTTTTTCTTTTATTAGTTGTTTTCGGATGTTTCGGGGGATACGGGGGTTGCTTCGGTTTCGGCAGGCTCAGTATTTGCCTTGTTGATTTCCTCATCGTAGGCTTTGAGTACGACAGCTTCGAGCTTTCCACGTGCCTTTGCATTTATGGGATGGAACACATCACGGCGAGTAGCTTTGCCATCCTTATCTTTCTGGGCTTCACCCGGCATAGCTATAAATCTACCCTTATCGGTTTCAATAACCTTTACACCGTGAACGACATAAGCTTCGTCTATGGTAACGCTGGCAATAGCCTTCAACGCACCACGATTTGTATAAGTTTTACGAATTTTAACTACATATTTCATTGATAAAATTTCCTTTGTTTTTTATTTGTATTTTGTTTTATAAATAAAACAGAGCAAACAAATTATCTTGTCTGCTCGTTCTTCCGACGCTCTCTGTATCGCTGGTAGTGTTCGAGAGCTTTTAGGATATATTGCTCGGTATCTTTGTACGGTATAGAAAGCGGTATAAATTTTCGTATGTTGTCATATTTGAAGCTGATCTTTTCAAACTGATTCGGCTTCTGCTCACTCATAATTGAATCAATTACATCTTCCGAGAGCCTGCCATCCGATGAAAACTTCCTCATTTTAATGGTCTGTGCGTGTGATGGCGTGCAATCATCGCACTTAATCGCTTCAACAACAGCTGTCTGTTCTTCTTCTTTGAGATATGACAGTTCCACAGCAGGCCGAAGTGCAATTTTGCCCTCGTCAACTAAATCCAATATCTCAGGAACAAGATTTGTCAAGCGAACATAACGATAGATTTGTGGTTGACTATCACCAGTTTCGTCACCGATCTTCTGCGCAACAGTAACGCCTTTTAACTTATTATCCAGTGGAGAAGAAGTTAAATCTGTTCGCTGCCCTTGTCGTTTCATGGCATCGAGTCGCATTTTATACGCATATGCTTTTTCACTGGGCAATATAACAGACCTCTGCAAGTTGCTTTCAACCATTAATATAATAGCATCATCACGGTTAAGCTCCTTGATTTCTGCTCTTACCGTTTGAAGTCCTGCAATCTCACACGCTTTTCTGCGGCGATGTCCCGATACAATTTCATATCGTCCGTCCTCTTTTTTACGCAGTGTGATAGGGGTGATAAGACCTCGCTCTTTAATGCTTTCCACCAAATGCTCCATATCTTCATCAAGCCGTACTTTAAATGGATGATCGGGAAAGTCATCAATTTCGTTTAATGAGATGTCGTAGATTTTTGGAAGCCGGCTCTCTTTTTTACCAGCATCATCCATAAAGAGTTCATCTAACGCATCCCGAAGTCCTAACTCGATCTCTTTGGCGCTCGTCAAGTCCTAACACCTCCTTTGTTAACGCTTCGTAAGCTACCGCAACTTTACCGTCTTTGTTGTGAGAAAAGATACTTTTTCCTTCAAGATTACTCTCAGCCGCTTTTACCGACTTCGGTATTTCCGACTCAAAAACCCGAATGGGATAACCGGAAGTCCTCATTGAAGAAATGATAGATTTCGCATTAATAGTTCTACTGTCTACCATTGTAAAAAGAACTCCGTCAATCTGTAAGTTCGGATTAATTTGTTTTCTTACCCTCGCAATCGAGCGTACAAGCTGGTTAATACCTTTGGTAGATAAAAAGCTTGGTTGTGATGGAATGATAACTGAGTCGGCTGCTACAAGAGTGTTGATTGTCACTACACCAAGGGAAGGCATACAATCAATTAAAACATAGTCGTAGTTCTTTTTGATGCTAGATAAATAATTTTTCATCACGTACTCACGACTCATCGAATTAATCAGTCCTACCTCAAAAGCAGAGAGTTCGATATTAGCTGGTAATAAATCGACTCCCTCAGATTGATGAATAATTCCGTATTCGGCTTGATTTTCAGTTTCGTTCATATTATCCTGAAGCACAGTAGATAATGTTACATCGAGATTGTCAGGATTTTTAATTCCGAGACTGATAGACAAACTACCCTGTGGATCGGCATCGACAAGAAGAACTCGTTTTCCTTTCTTACTCAATCCAACACCTAAGTTCATCGCTGTAGTAGTTTTTCCTACACCACCTTTTTGGTTTGCAATGGCAATCACCTTGCATTTGCTCATCGGTTTCCTCCTTTCGTCAAATTTGAATCTTACGATCCATCTAAACACAAGAATCATCTTGTGCTTAGATGGTTGCACTTAATTCGACCACGTCCCCCAAATGCATAAAAGGAAATCAACAAGCGTTCGACTGCTAATCGAACTCATAGGACTTTCACCTCTGCCGGGTTCTCCGCCAGCTCCGTAGAGAAGTATCATTATCCCTTGCGTTTATCATCGCCACCACCAAAAGCAATTTGGTTTTCATTGTATAAGCTTAATCGCTCGTCCAAATGGAGTCCTGGCGCGCTTACAATAACAGCTTTGGATTTCTCCAAACACAAGTAATGTACTTGTTGAATGTATATTTAGTTGTCAATGTATTCGGGAAATTTTATATCCTCAATTGGTAGGCAACGAGAATGGCAAAAACCCGACACGTTTTTCAAACTTTTTTTAGAAAGTCAAAATTTTTCTGAAAGCTGCCTGCTTGCGTTCAATTGTTCTTACGCTGATACCCAACATCGAAGCAATTTCTTTATGCGTTTTCTCGTCCACGACTATTAAGGTGAGAATTTCAATATCTTTCTTGTTCATGTGTTTTATCTGTTTCGCAAGTTTTTCATTTTCAATTTCTTCAATCCACCAATATCGTGAAAAGCTTCGATAATCGTCATCTATCGTGACAGATAACTTGTTTTTAAATTGATCTAGCAATGTGCTTTCAACATCATCACTTATTCTTTTTTCAAAATCGGAAGATGTAAGCGATTGAACATGTCTTGCATACGTCCGATTGCTGTTAAATATTTTTTCGTCAAATAACCTTATCTCAGCTATCTGATCATCGCTCATTCCTTCTTTCCGATAAATAGCTTCGTTTTTCACCCATTCTCTTTCAAACTTATTTCTTTCAGTTGTGTAGTTCCAACTCATGTCTTTAACTCCTTAAATATTGAAATTTCAATGATGTTCGCTTTTGAAAAGTCAAATGGAGTTAGGGGTATTTAGCAAAATAGCATTGCCACATAATTTTCATCGGGGTTCCTGTCTCCCGATACATGAGCAAAGGTTCGACACAAAAAACAGACCTAGTATAGAGATACGCACAGTTCTCTAGCCTGAAAATGGGCACACGAAACTGAGGGTATCCAAAAACATAACTTGCTTCTAATTTGCAAGTGTCTGTTTGTGAAATATCCTTTGCCCGCATGCATTCAGGTTTGATATTTGTTTATAAATAAAAGAAAGGGGTTAGTAAGTTGCGTTGTTGCAACTTACTAACCCCTCTTGGTTCTTCACCAATGCCAATTCATCAGTGGAAATATTATATTTTAATCTCTTTGGCTATACTTTTCTTTACCGCTAAAATTTTCAACGTTCCTTTAACCTGCTTTATTTCAGCATCGAATCCTGCTCGTGTTATTGTTCTAATTGTATTATAAACCCGACAAGCATCGTGTAATTCGTCTTCTGATAGATCAATTCTTATACTGCTGATATCACAGCTCTTCTTAACATCCATAATTTTAAATTCCTTTCAACATAATAAAAGCCGGGGAATTCCATAGGTTAACTAACCTATAGAACTCTCCCGGCTAAACTCGCTTGGTTTGGCTCGTTTTGAGTAATAATTCTTATGTTATCTATCAGCAGTGAGAGTCTCGCAACAATCGTTCGGACTCTCTACTCATCTGAGTGATCGCTCGTAATATGATTTTTCTAATGTCTGATAAACTTGTGCAAGAAAGCTATCTAATGTCATCACTTCGTAAAGTTGTGATTTTGGCTTTTTAAATTTCATAAACACAACCCCGTTATCTGCATACACTTCTGCGACTGCTATGTGTGCTTCTGGGGTGTGAACCATGCAATTTTCCATGCAATGCCATCCTTTCGGTTTATAAGCTGGAGGCTCCGCTTTCGATATATGGTTCTATTAAGGGCATCCACGCTGTCACTGTAATCACAGGGTACTTGTCCGAATCATCATCCCAATTTGAATAGATTGGCTTCTGACCATCTGCCCACCATTGAATAAGAATGTTTATTCTTCCGTTATTGTAACTGACAATTAACTGCTCATTTGGTTCCGGCAATCTTTCTTTAATCGGAATCCATTTCAATTATAATTCTCCCCTCACCATAAATATAAATCTTAAAGTTCGTCTCGAACAGGAGCGTGTATAACGAAATCCACAACACCGTAAATAGTCCATTCGGTTTTAGGATGTACATCATAAACTCGCTTTCCACGGTTATCTACAGTATCATTCGCAGCTTTCAAAAAGGGGACCCCATTTCTTGAAGCATATATCTTGCAAGTGGAGTCACCATCAAGTATTGCTATAACTGTCTGTCCAAACTCAGCAACACATTGCCGCCTGACAACAAGCAGATCACCATCGAATATACCACGTTTTATCATGCTGGGGCCTACAGCGTGGAGGATAACATGGTCAGCGCATCCGAAAATAGCATCAGGTAGTGCAACAGATGCTTCGATGTTTTCAAGTGCATGCGAAGGTTCGCCACACCGGACGGAACCAACAACCAATGTATTGTGGGTATTACCTGAAGCAAGCTGTGATGGAATTTTGATACTGTTCCAGCCGGTGCTACTATCCGAATCGATAAGATTACGCTTTTTCAACCTTGCAACATCTGCCGCAACTGTACCTAATGAAGTATAGTTACAACTATGTTGAATTTGACGATAAGTCGGCGTCTTCCCTTCTGTCTTTTGATAGTCAAGAATAAAGTCGAGTGTATTCTTTAATCTATCTTCATCGATAATACGCATTTAAGCACCTCTCAGTAATACTTGAACATTAAGTTCATTCACATTATACACGAACATGCGTTCCTTGTCAATAGGTTATTATAAAAAAGGTACGGCAATTATACGCACTTTGTTAATACTACTTTATTGGTAATTATATTGATACTTCTGAATATTTTTGACGAAATAGTGGTATGTGTTTACACTTATAAGAAACCTTATAAAAATTTATAGAAAAATGATAGTTATGAGAGTAAGCGGTGTTAAAACTCCGAATTAATAAAAAGCGGAAGCTACTGCATTTATTCATATCATGCTGAGCGCACAAACAAGAAGCAAGACTATCGCTACAGTCTTGCTTCTTATTTTTACCATAATGATTTTATTTTTTGAATGCATTCAGAACAAACAAGCTCATGATCTACTGAAAGCAGTTCATTTTCTGATGAATGACAGATGACACAAGTTGCTTTTGCTTTGGATAAAATAATTTTATCATCAACACAATCAATGTTTACTGCATCCTCTTTTTCTAAATGAAGCTTAGTTCTCATTTCCGCCGGAAGAACAATTCTGCCTAATTCATCAATTTTTCTTATCATAATAAGTGCCTCCTTTGATTCTGACCAATATAGCGGTCAATATTTTGCTCGATTATACCATATAATATTAGAAGTTGCAACCAATACTGGTCAACAAGGAGCTAAAATATATGATACAGAAAATAAGGCAAGACCGTATCATTGGTGATAATCTACGTGATCTGCGCATTAAAAACGGTCTTTCTCAGGAAAAGCTTTGTGCTGAGCTGCAGCGAAGAGGTTGTGATATAGCAAGAAGCGCTTATGCGAAATATGAAGCCGGAGAACTGAATGTTAAAGTTAGTGTAATATTAGCGTTGAAGGAAATCTATAACTGTCAATTTGATGAATTTTTTGCGGGACTTGAGATAGAGCAGAACGATTAATGCGTTCTGCTCTATGATTTTTACTCGTCGGGTTTAATAGTCATAAGCTTATACAGCTTTTTGTTTTAGGAAACTTACTGATGAAGAACAGAAGGTTATTACTTTTTACAATTTACATTTCTTATCAAATCCAAATGTGCAATTACTTCGAGGTTAAGGCATTTGTTATTTGTTTAAAAAACTCAGCACTCCAAACATTTAACACAGATGTATCGCGAATAAACGGCTCTACATCACTTTTTGCTTGTTCATAATCTATGGAGTTAAACCTTTTGAAAAGCATTTCTTTTATTTCATCTAACGAGCACACTGTTTCATTAGTGATAAAGCCGGACTGTAACAATCTCTCCCTCAAGTGTTTTTGATTAACAGCAGCCTTACGCGAAAGATAAAAAATATAATCGTAAAGGTCTCTTCCCTTAATGCGATTCTGCCATGCTCTACAGATAACTGCGTGAATCTTACCTGCAAATAATGCTGGAACATCATAAAGCTTAATTTCATAAGGTACGGGTAACAACCGATATTTATGTTCAAACGTTGCGAAATCTGGTGGATTTATATCAACCTCAAACTTAATTTTTATTGCATCATTTACTGCCACGCCTGGTATAGCACTATCTGAATAAAACATAAGCAGATGTTCTTTTGTATTTCCTTTTAGAAAAGCTGATTGAATATTAGTTTCCTTCGTTTTTTCTTTCTCGGTTATTGTCATGTTAAGCCCATATGCATTTACTTCTCTTTCGAGGGTCGGAAAATATTCCTTTATATTAAAAATTTCGTCAACTTTTACAAGCGAAAAATCAAGGTCTTCGGAAAAACGATCAAGCCCATGAAACACCCGAAGCGCAGTACCACCATAAAAAGCAGCTTTTTTGAAAAATCCTGCTCGACTCAGACCACAAAGAACAATTTCTTGCATGACTTCCTTCATGGTATTCTTTTTATCATACAAGTTTTGTGTATTATATGATTTTAGCATTTGTTCGATTATAGTATTCATATCAGAGCCTCCGCATCAGTTTGCATAGTTTTTGGACATTAGTGCTACGGTACCTTTGTTCCAGCAATAAAATATCTTCAAGCTTCAATTTACTAAATTCGATTTCGTCAATTCGCATATCTTCAAATAAAAGGCTTTGCAGCTCCTTTTGGTTAGCAACTGGATTTTTTGTGTAAAGTGTGTCACATAACGCTTTTTCCGGCGATGCAATCTGATATGAGTAATCGCCATCACGAACTATTAATACACCAAGCGAATAAACCTCAGCTGGTACATCTCTGTATGTGAAGGTGCCAAAGGGTGTTTCATACTTTTTCTTTTTTTTCTTATCGTAGGTCGCAGAAGTAAAAGTATATACCGCCTCCGGGATCATACTATGATAGGCTAACGCAAATTCAAAAGATAAATATGAGGGGCCATAAATGCTTCCAGCAAGCAGATATTCGGGAGTAGTAGGATCTGTTTCATACAGACCTTTTACTATTTGAATATATTCGCCATTTTTAACCATACGAGATAGTTTGCTTGCCGGATTTGCATATTGCTTTAATTCTTCCAATAAAATTGCAGTTGTCTTTATCATATTTTCACCTCTTAATATCATTATATTATATTATGTGGTGAAAATCAAGCATTTATGCATTTTTTATTATATAATTAAACATAATAAAAGCTACCAAAGGTGATTTTACTCTCTGTCAAGAAGACAGACAAAAAATATTTAGTTATTATTAATTTCACTCTCCAACGCATCAAATTAAAATTTTAATGTCGTTAATTTATATCAAATTTCCATCATCATTAAACAAATCAAATACATTCTGTATCAGAGTGTAATAATGTTAAGTATGTAATGTTTTACTGTAAATATATACAATTATTTGCATGAATTTTAATGCATATTAACTATTGTCGATATATGTAATTATGTGTTATACTTACTTTAATTGAAATAAAGTGCTTGTTATAGCAATAATGAAAAGTTTTAGGAGGTAATACGAGTGGCAAAAACAGTAAATAATGCATTTTGTGAATTTATGTGTGATGTCGTAAATCTTGACACGACTGTAGTATCTGCAGCAAGGGATAGTAGGGACAATTTGCTTGACAATATATCAGAATTTGATGATAAGGATGGCTTCTTCGATTTGTATGATGGCTTTAATGTGCATTTTGGTTCCTTCGCAAGGAAAACAAAATGTAGAGAACTTGACGATATTGACCTGATGATCGGAATTGCTGCTAATGGAGGAACTTATAATTCTTACGATATATGGAACGATGTGAGAATTACTGCGAGTACTACAAATGTGGCACAAAAAGATTGCACTCGAAGCGATGGAACTTTAAATAGTATAGCAGTTGCAAACAGGTTTAAGAAGAAGCTGGAAAATGTACGTGAATATTCACGTTCTGAAATCAGAAGAAACGGCGAAGCAATTATACTAAACTTGAAATCATATGATTGGTCTTTTGATATAGTTCCATGTTTTCATACTGTAGCTGAAAGTGACGGTAGAGAGTATTATCTTATTCCTAATGGTAGTGGAAATTGGATGAAAACTGCCCCCGATAAAGATAAAGCTCATATTACTAGTACAAACCAAAGTAAAGATGGTCGGTTGTTAGAATTAATTCGTCTTTGCAAGAAATGGAACAAAGTAAAAAACGCAAAAACAATTCCTTCATACCTTCTAGAAACGATAATTATAAACTATGCAGATGCTCAAGTTGAATTAAACAAGTGGATCGATCTTAGATTCAAGGAAACCTTGAAATACATTGCCGATCATATTACTGCATCGGTTTATGATATGAAAGAAATTCAAGGAGACATTAACACACTTGAGATTCTCGATAGATATGCGATAAAAGCCAAGGCACAAACAGATTATGAGAAAGCTTGTGAAGCGTCAAATGCAGAAATCACTGAGAAAGATGAAAAAAAGGCAATAAATAAATGGGGTGAGATACTTGGAAGCGACTTCCCAAAATATGAATAAAAGTATTTTTAAACAACAGAATGATGAGCTGTTGCTGAAATGTCTCTTAGCCCAACGTGGAGAGTATAGTTTAGCAAAGAAGGCAGCAGCATTCAAAAGTTTGGTGACATTTCTTTTTGCGATTATTTCAGTTTTATCCTCTTGGCTTAATATTGATTGGCTTACAGCCGTTTCTTTCCTCCTGGCTGTGTTATTGCTCATAACTTCAAAATATATTGATCTGTTTATCAACAAACACAAAAAACATGCAGCTGCAGTTCAGCAGTACTTTGATGTTATTTTGTATTCTGGTATACTTGGCAATAATATCAGTGAGTGGGGGCATTTACTTACTCGTTCAAATATAGCAGACGCTGTGAGTGAGGTAGACAAATCAGCGTTCGATGAGATTGTTAACTGGTATAGTGACTATTCGTCACTCTCTGCAGAACAACAAGTTTTTCATTGTCAGAGAGAAAACGTTCGTTGGGATAAAATATTGCGACATGAATATAAAATCTTTCAAATTATTTTCCTAATAGCCATATCTATCGTGTTGCTAATAGTTTTTTTATTAATAAATCCAACTTTGATTAAATTTATTTGCGTTATCTCGTGGTTTGTCCCAATCGCGGATTATTGTTTTACAAATTACATTAATGCTAATGGAGATATTAAACGTTTAAGCGAGTTGGAAAAAAGTTGTGAAGTAGTAGAACGGAAATTTATCGGAAGCAATTTAGAAAAATTAAATGTTGAACTTGTCTCATTGCAACACAAAATCCAAGAAAGTAGAGAAAACTCCTTTCTGATACCAGATTGGTTCTACAAGTATAGGCAATTTACACATCAAAAAAAAGAAGATCAGATTGCAAATGAAGTTCAAAAGATGAGTAAGATTTAGTTGATAAAAGATTTATAGACTTCTCATTATGTTTAAACACTTAAGGAGGGTGCCAAGTGGCTACATATAAACAAATTCAAGAATATATTAAAGATGTATACGGCTATTCACCGAAAACTTGTTGGATCGCACACATGAAGGAAGTTTGTGGTCTACAACCCAAAGTATCTCCAAATCGTTATTCCGTAAATTACCGAACACATCCTTGTCCCGTAGACAAGCAAGCTAATATAAAAGAAGCTTTTATTCATTTTGATATGATACAAACTTCGCAGTTTGTTTAGTTGGTGGACAAGCATATGGTAGCAATTGAGATAAGTTTAATTACTATTACTGTACTTTCGAAAGAACGCCGTTTTTTAGAATAGGAGGAAAATATGTGTGACTGGATTGATCGATTCTGGGAAAAACATAACCTTTTTTACACTCCAATTATAATCAGCAAAGACAACGAATATAGGGGGGCATTAAAAGAAATTTTTCAAAAGTTGGAGGATGCTCTCATAGAAGTTAATGCAGAGGACCATTATGTGGAAGAAGTAAAGAAATACAGAAGTGTGCTACTATTTGCTGTCGATCAGTATTACTGCGGCTATATTTTTGAAGCCCAACATCAAATGGATGAACTAATATTGGAAGTTTGTGATAGTCGCTTAGCAGTGTCACACATAAACAATAGCATTTCCTTTTGTACATATTTATGCGAACAAGACGTCCAGTTTTTCAGAGCACGTTGCAATGAGAAAATCACTGATTATAAAGGTAAAGAAATGCTACATATTCCTTTTTCAAAACGTTCAATAGTAAAGTCAGAACGTTTTAGTATTCTGGGGCTTCCCTGCTTGTATTTAGGAACTTCTTCATATGTCTGCTGGATGGAGATGGGCAGACCTGCTGACCATATGTTTAATGTATCTCCAGTGACTTTGGATAACACACAACAGATTTTAAACTTAGCAGTAAACTTTAGAGATTTTTGCTGGTCAAAAAAATATTCAGATGTAAATCGTAAAAGCATCTTCAAGTTATTTCTATTGTCACTTGCAACATCTTTCAAAGTTAAAGAATCAAATCGAGTATTCAAATCTGAATATATTATTTCTCAATTAGTTATGTTAGCATGCATGAAAAAAGGATTGTCAGGCCTTACTTACTACTCAAAGCAAGTAGAAAACGATATTTTTGCATATTCGATTGGCGTTAATTTGGCCCTATTTGCACTCTACTCTCCTGAAAAAGAGTTATCCGATATTTGCAATCATATTTCTATTTCAGATTCTTTCAACTATTCCATGTACAAACAATTGACCGTGCCACAAACATTTCGACGTGCAAATTTGAGAATTGATAAAATCGGTAATGCTCAAAATATTGGTTCATACGACCGACAATATCCGTATAAAGAAACGGAGTTTTATTTATTTGATCACTATTTGTATGCCTATCTAAAACCGGATGAGGCATCTAATGTATATCAAGAAAATTGATTCCTCTATTGTGCGTGGCAGATGTATATCTACGTTTTGAACTTCGAAGTTTTTTTATAACAAACACACTACGATTATATCTGCTATGAGGAGTATATCTAATTAAAGTCAGCTATATCAATCTCTTCTTAAAGTTTCAAAGATTGAAATTTAAAAATGATTCCTCTAATCTACTAGATGTGTCATTATTTATTTGAGACAATCCAACATAATCAAATCTAATAGATTTAATCGCACCATTTTTCTTAAACCTTACATTATAAACTTTATATTTGTCATCAATGCTCTCGATGATACCTTCACCAAACAACGGATGTAAAACCGAACTGCCAACTTGATAGGTTTGCGTTTCCGCTTTATTGGATATACCAGCCTTCTTCTTCGTTTTTCGAATAAGTTCTTCAGGTATACGGCCAGTTCTGGTATATAAATTCTCATTTATTTCAAAAAGAAATCGTGACGGTGTTTTTTGATTATTAGCTCCGATACCTTCTGATTCTGTTAGGTAGAGTTTGTTTTTTGCCCTAGTGATTGCAACATAGAATAACCTACGCTCTTCTTCAAGCCCGGCTTGGAACCATTCTTCTATTGTCCTGCTTGACGGAAAGATGCCTTCGGTCATACCACAAACGAAGACAGCTGGAAACTCAAGACCTTTAGCCGCATGTATCGTCATCAGCTTAATAAAGTTGCGTTTATCGTCTGCTTCATTATCAAACCCTACCGCTATCTGTTGTAAAAAGACTTTGAGTGGCAAAAATTCTCCGTAGTTTTCTTGGTATACTTCAACCGTGCGTTTAAGTTCGGCGATGTTATCAAGTCTGTCCATATCTCCGTCTTTGCGTATAAATTCTTCGTAACCCGATTTCAATAACGCTAATTGTAATAGAACTGATGGATTTACGCTGTCTACTTTGGCACGAAGTTCTTCAATCAAAGTAACAAATTGAGCTGCACCAGTATTAGCAAAGATTTCATCACCAAGATGATTTTTAAGATTTTCATAGAGCGTGCCACCATGAGCTGCCGCAAGTTCTTTTAAATAAACAACCTTCGGCTTGCCCATTCGCCTTCTCGGTTTGTTTATAATGCGAAGAAATGATATATCATCACCAAATGCGGCAAGCCGTAGAAATGCAAGCGCATCTTTTATCTCCATGCGCTCAAAAAACCTAAGGCTTCCGAATATCTCAAACGGTATTCCCTCTTTTGTGAAATATTGCTCAATAAATCTTGATACATAAGCAGCACGATATAATATTGCAATATCACTATATCTATAGCCTTCGTTTAGTAGTGCTTTAATTCTTTTTATTATACCTTCGGCTTCGCTTTTTTCATCTGTAGCATGTAGATGTTCTGGAAGCACACCAGGTTCGAGCTTTGAAAAAAGCTCTTTTTCTATTCGTATCTTGTTGTTTGCAATAAGAGAATTTGCTGTTGCGATTATTTCGGGTGTAGAGCGGTAGTTTTGGTTTAACATGATTGTTTTAGTTTTAGGATACTTTTTATCGAAATCCATTATTATTTTCATGTCAGCTCCACGCCAGCCGTAAATAGTTTGATCGGGATCTCCAACGACAAAAAGATTTTTGTTAACTTCACTTAAAATATTTATAAGTCTATATTCACGCTTCGAGCAGTCTTGAAATTCATCAACGAGTATATATTGTATCTGCTCCTGCCATTTTTGTTTTATCTCCGGTTTTTTCTTAAAGAGCGCAAATGTAAAGTACATCAAGTCGTTAAAATCTAACCCAAATATCTTTTTTTGTCCTATTAAATAATTCAATATTATTTTTTCTTTAAGGCTTTTGGCTTTTTCGGGATGTATTTCAGCTTTGGGATCAACAAGATAATCAACATAGGACTGGTCGTCTTTATATATATCAATTGCCAAGCATATGTCTTCATATGATGCGAAATCGAGGCTTATATTAAGACGGTCGTATATTTCACTTAATATTACCTTCTGGTCAGGTGTATCAAGAATCAAGAAGTTTTCCGGATAAAACAAACCGCTAATATCTTCTCGTAATACCCTTGCACAAAAGCCGTGATAGGTTGTTATTAAGGATGTATCGCAGTCTTTACCAACGAGAGCTTTGACACGTTTTTTCATTTCACAAGCCGCTTTATTCGTAAAAGTTACACACAAAATATTGCGTGGAGGTATACCTGCTTCGCCTACGAGATAAGCATAACGATGCGTCAGTGCCTTTGTTTTTCCTGATCCTGCACCTGCAATAACACGAAAATAACCATCTATTGATGTTACAGCCTCTATTTGTTTTTCGTTTAAGCCATCTAAATTAAGCATGAAGTGTGATCCTTTCTAATAAAGCATCTTCTTTTTCGTTCGTTTTTATTGCTTTCCGGTAAATAGCTCTCAATGATAATGATTTCATATGTTTATCTATTATACTCATAAATAGCAAGAACATTTGTTCTGAGCGTGTTTTTATTATAACAGTGTACAAATGAACTGTCAAGTTGTTTTATAAAAGTTTATTATTTGCTAAAGACAAAGAACCACATAAATGCATAAAGAGATAGATATAAAATAATCCCGATAAGGTACAACTAACACGATGGCTAGCACACTATACCTTATCGGGATTTTACTAATTTAATAAGCGGTATATAATAGGGGTTGGAATTTAAGACATTGATCTATTACTCTTTCTCTGTTTTCTCAACCAAATCATTAACTTAGGTAATTCTGGTTGAGACAATCGTTATATTCAACTCATCATATATTAATCTAAACTCGGTTCTTCTGTACTTACTTGCGTAGTAAACTCGTGAACACCATCTGTGCCCACAGCCTTTATTTTCAGCGCATATTTTTCACCTGTATACTGCCCTAAGAAAATTCTTGCTGTATCAGTCTCTTCTCCATCGAAGTAAAATCTCAAATCAGATTCCAGTTTAATAACAAGACACTTCTCTTTAAGGAAGCCAGACCATTTATCAATATAGATTTCAAAGTCTGCCGTACTATCGTGTACATTAATATTTAAAGGAAAATAAGCGTTATATATCAAAGGAGGTTCTGTCACTTCAGCTGTAAATTTTATAGAATCCGCTTTGGTCATTAAGAACATTGGTATAATCGCTAGAAGCGCAATCGTCAAATATTTTTTCATTTCTTTACCCTAAAAGCTTTCTTTTACTATGAAGCAAAAGTATCTTAATTCATTATGAATATAATAACCTATACTGCAAGCAATGTCAAGTATTGTAAGTAATTCATTTGGGTAAAGAAAATCCTAAAAGGCAATATATAATGAAAACGCACCCTTATTTGGGTATTCATAATACATCAATCAAAACTCGTTTATAACTAAATATAAGATAACATTATTAAAAAAAGCAATGCCCCATCTTTAACACCAATCCTTACTCAAGACTTGTATTCTATCATGACACCATTACTAATATTTTCTCCAGACCATCCTATCCACGATACCTGTATATGATTGAATTATCTTCACGACCTTGGTGCTCACATTTTCTTCTGTGTAGTCCGGTACAGGAATGCCGTAGTCGCCGTTGCGGTTCATCTCTACTGCGATATCGACTGCCTGCAGCACTTGTTCTATGGTGATGCCTGCGAGTATGAAGTTGCCCTTGTCGAGCGCTTCTGGGCGTTCGGTGGAGGTACGGATGCAAACTGCTGGGAATGGATTTCCGACAGACAGGAAGAAACTAGACTCTTCCGGGAGTGTACCGCTGTCCGAGACAACAGCAAAAGCGTTCATCTGTAAATTGTTATAATCATGGAATCCAAGTGGCTTATTTTGTATCACACGCTTATCAAACTTAAACCCACGTTTCTCGATATAATTTGCACTTCTCGGATGGCAGGAGTACAGGATTGGCATATCATATTTCTCAGCCATTGCGTTGACTGCGTTCATTAAGCTGAAAAAGTTTGCTTCCGTGTCGATGTTTTCCTCACGGTGAGCAGAAAGAAGAATGTACTTCCCTTTTTCAAGCTTTAACTTGTCAAGTATTGTACTCGAGTTAATTTTATCGAGGTTGGAGCGCAGCACCTCCGCCATAGGTGAACCTGTGACATAGGTGCGCTCCTTGGCAGTACCCTCTGCATTCAGATAACGCCTTGCGTGCTCGCTGTAGCAGAGGTTGACGTCAGCGATATGGTCAACTATTCGCCTGTTGGTTTCCTCCGGAAGGCACTCGTCAAAGCAGCGGTTACCTGCTTCCATGTGGAATATTGGAATATGCAGCCTCTTTGCGGAAATTGCAGACAGACATGAATTCGTGTCTCCCAAAATAAGCAGCGCATCGGGTTTTTGTTCGGCCATAAGCTTATATGATTTAGCGATTATATTGCCGATCGTTTCACCTAAATCAGCTCCGACTGCATTTAGAAAAAAGTCAGGGGCGCGCAGAGAGAGATCGTCAAAAAACACCTGATTTAACTCGTAATCATAGTTCTGTCCCGTATGCACAAGAATTTGATTAAAATATTTATCACATTTTTTTATAGTCTCGGACAAGCGGATGATCTCAGGCCTTGTGCCGATTATTGTCATTAGTTTAAGTCTATTCATCATCATATTCAATATTTACCCCCATTTGATTTAGTTCCTCGTAGGAATAGCCACGGTTTTCCCAGAGAGATATTTTTTCACGACACTCGAAATAAAGTTTAGTTATACACTCCATTTGATCATCTGTTGGGTATATTCCCCGTCTTGAAAATTCGACAATGATGTTTTCAACTTCATCATTAAAATTAATTCCAATAAATAAGTCGTCGCATATTTCTTCGGCAAAATCACGCATTATTTCAACTTCGGCGACAAGGTATTTACGCAGCTTTTTAAATGCTTCTGGTACTTGTATTGTATCATTGTCTGAATATTTTAAAAACTCATCCTTTTCTGGCACTTTATAAGGTTTGTCCTCCTGCCTAGTGAGTATATTATAATAATCTTCGTCATCGTCATTTATCATTAAAGATTCGTGAATTATATTTTTATCATAATTACAACAGAAAAAATGTTCTCCACGATTAAATACAAATTCTATATCTTCTTCCGTAACTTGATATTCATTTTGAGAATTTATTATTTCTGCAAGCTTGCTAATCGCAATAACTCCGTAAATTTCTGCAGCAGCTTTAACATACAGCGTAATTTCATCGAGCACTTGTTCCGGAAGAGCGGATTTATATTTATATTTATTTTTATTTTTTCTCATGCTTTACCCTTAAATAATTATTTTAATTATAGTAAATTTTATGTCTTTTAAACCTTATCTCAATGCAGTTATATTTACAGTTAGCTACTTTCTCTTCCTGGCTATAATCGTAAACATCCCTAAAATTATACCGAATGGAAGTCCTGAACCTAAAAATACCCAGTGCCAAGGAAATGTTTTAATAAATTCCATAATTAATTCAATTGATTGGTTTTCAGTAACTCCCAAAATAAATGTTATAACCATCATTGCGATTGTCATTGCAAGACCAAAAAGGAAGCTGCCAAAAACCATACAAGCTATTATAATTGTTAAAATGCTGGTATTATCTGCAGACATTATTTTATTGTTTTCTTCTTTTGTCAATCTTTGCACGCTTGCTTTTTTAGCTGCTATCAAAGCAATAGAAATGTCTGGTTTTACAATCATATTATCATCAAAATCATAAACACTTTGTCTAACAATTGAAGTAAATCTACGACCTTTGTCAACAAAAAATGCACTATATGCATCAAGTTGGTCGAATTTATCTAATTGTTTCGGTTTTAAAAAGATTGTACCACAAAGATAAGAGATAAAAAGTCTATCATCATAAAGGAAGCTTTCTTCACAAAATATATAGGAAGCCATGTTTTTTTCATGTCCAACAAAGTATGTGTTAGTTAGATTTGCAAGCATTTTTATACCTTTTAAAGACGTAAGCTTTTTAAAAAAGGGGTACTTCCCGGTATAATCTTGTGATAATAAAAATTTTGTTATGCGTTTGCGTTCGGTTTCGAGATCATATTTATTAATTTCATTCTTTAACGGGTACACCGAAGCTGCGTCTTTTAAGTCTTGATAAATTCGTCTCCATAACGGTTCGCAGCGTTTATCAAACAACGCAAGACTAACTTTTCGAGTAAGGTGTAATAATTTTGACTTGTCGGTACATTGTTTAAGTTGATTTAATAGCGGTATTAGATATTCAACATTGTGCTCTTTGACAAGAGTTTCAAAAAACTCAATACTCTTAATATTGCGATCGTGCTCAGCAATATCAAAGAGGCTATATTGAAACATAATAGGGGCAAAATTAACAAGAGGCAAGAAGACCTTTTCTTTGTTGTTTAATCGTTCTGCTCCAAATTTTGATTCAAGAAGTTTAAGTTCATTGAGTATGTTTGCAACAATAGTCCATGGATAAAAATCTTTTGGCGTAGTGGGGTTTATTAAACTTGATGAGTAATCAAAGAACTCTTGAACTCGTTCAACATCGCTAAATTTAATAGTAACAATATCATTCGAAGTTGCAATGTCAAGGGTATAAAACTCATTTTCTTTTGAATATTCATAACTATTAATATCTTCAAATTCAAAATTTACTTCTTGAGATATCTCAGCATTTTTGAAAACAAGTGAGGTTTGATACCCAGCGCTTGCGTCAAAAACTACCTTAAGCTCACCATTTTCGTTCACTGTCAAAGGTTCAGGATTGCAAATCCAAATTCTATCTATTTGCATTAATAACTCTGAGACTTCATCTGAAAAGTTACTTATAACTGCAATATTATGTACCTTTGTTTTTTCTATAAGGGTTAGCACTTCAAGATAATTATTATGTAAAAAGTCAATAACCTCTTCAATTGGAAGAGAGCTTGACACTTTTTGAAGGATTTCGTCCGGAATGATTCCAAGATTGTTATAATGGAAATTGCCTAATTGATTTTTGAACTCTTTTTCCTTTTTCTTTGGTAAGATGAATTTTGATACAATAGTGCCTTCATCATTAAAATTACCTTTAGTTAAACAGTTTATATACCAGTATTCATTATATAAAGTGAACTTTACGAAGTCAAAGTATTTCATCATTTTTCCTCAAATGTAGTGATTGAAGTATAATATACTAATATTTACACCTTTTCGAAATACGTATCTGGTTTGTTCGGATTAAAGCACTCGTTTCAATCTATTTGATAATCATCTTGGATTATCTTATCTGGTCTAAATATTCAGGAATATTATTTTGGGGAAGTTGTTTTGTTTGAAATTTATTAATGAGCCACTTATTATAATCTGATGGCAATTCCGCTTCTTCTGATAATAAATGAAATAAGATAACTGAGGTTGGGCAATATCCGTTATACCGTGTTTTTGCGTATTGCAGCAATTTTTCTTTTGTGTAACTACCTGCTAATAGGCACAAATAGTATTCTGCTGCCATTACCATTTCTTCTTCATCTCCTGACTGCATATCATCGATTAGATGCTTGTGCATTTCAGTAAGATAAGAATCCTGCGCAACATACTGCTTATACAATTCAATTGTTTCGCTACATGCGAATCCGTGCATTTGTTCATGTGCAATCAGGCTAAAAAAATCTGTATCATTTGCAGTAAAGCATGTCAGAAAATTACCTTTATAAAGTGTGAATGCAGTCGGAAAACTGAAAAAAGAAACAAATATTTTTACCTTCTCAACTAAAGGCTGACTTTTTAGAATTGAAATTTGATTAAACAGATTAACTGTATTGTATTTTATTATATTCTGACTTTTTTCTTCAATTTCTTTTTGAACTAATGGAAGAATCCGAGTTTTATACTGCTGTTCAAATCCGATTTCTTTCATTATAGATATTTTTTCAATATATTTATCTGCCCATCCATCGCAAAGCAACTCCAGCGTTGGGTAAACATAAGATGCGGTATATTCATTGGTAATTCGGTTTCTTACAACACTTGATATATCAGATGGTTTTCTGAAAATAGTTATTAAATCATCTATAGAAATATCCTCTAAATGGTTATCAGTGTATGTGCTAAGAATCAAAGATAATGTTGACATACCAATACGCCGATTTGAAAATGAATCAGGTAATTGTTCGTTGATGTTTTTTATTTCATCTATCTGTCTTTTATCCATCCATTTTGTATCATCGAGAGATTGTTTCTGTATGAAGCATAGCACTTCTAATGCAATAGATGGACAAAAAGAAATTTTCGCATCTTTCATAACACAAGACTCAATCTTGTCCATTACTTCTCTCCCTTTGTTGTTATATTTACACAATATCAGAAACTTGATAGGTTATACTTAGGTTTTACACCTTCTCAAAAAAAGTATCAGGCTTGTTCGGATCAAAGCACTCGTTTGCCCACATGAACGTTACCATGTCGCTTTCACCGAGGTTTTCGATGTTGTGAGTATATCCGGTTGGGATGTCAACTACTTCGAGCTTGTCTCCGCTTACATAATACTCAATTACTTCGTCGTTGTCAACTCTGCGAAATTTTATCACTCCCCTGCCGCTGACGACAAGAAATTTCTCGTTCTTAGTGTTGTGCCAGTGGTTTCCCTTGGTGATACCAGGTTTTGATATATTAACGCTAAACTGCCCACGTTCAGGTGTGCGGATGATTTCAGTAAAACTGCCGCGCTCGTCGATGTTCATCTTAAGGGGGTAGCTAAACTTGTCCGTCGGTAGGTAGGAAAGGTATGTTGCATAAAGTTTCTTTGTAAATGCATCAGCCATATTCGGTACGCTATGGTCGTCACGGCTGGCTTTGAAAGAATAAATAAGGTCAACGATCTCACCGAGGGTTATTGTATGCACCACTGGAACATAGCAAAAGTTGTCTTCCCTTTTGTTTGCCTTGCCTGCAAGCGCGTTGATTAGCTCGGTAACCACATCATCTATGTACACAAGGTTCATCACAACGCTGCGATCGTTAACGGTGATCGGCAAGTCGTGTGCTATGTTGTGGCAGAATGTCGCTACTGCGCTGTTGTAATTTGGTTTGCACCATTTACCGAACACATTGGGAAAGCGGTAGACCAAAACTTCAGCACCTGTTGTTTTGGCATACTCAAAGAACAAGTCCTCACCTGCCTTTTTTGACTGGCCATAGGGGTTGTCAAGCGCTGCCTGGGTTGAAGATGACAGCATAACGGGGCATGAGTTGCCATGCTTCTTGAGCGTGTCAAGCAAGGTTGAAGCAAAGCCAAAATTGCCGGACATGAATTCGCCCTGGTCCTTAGGGCGGTTCACTCCGGCGAGGTTAAAGACAAAGTCAGCCGAACAGCAGTACTCGTCAAGCAATGTTGGGTCTGTGTCTATATCATATTCGAATATATTAAGGTCAGTATTTAAAGAGAAGGTTTTGTCCCTCCCTTCTTTTATGTTGTTAAGCCAAGCGACAAGGTTCTTGCCGACAAAACCCTTAGCCCCGGTTATAAGTATGTTCATTACTTATTCTCCCATGTTGCTATTTCATCTCTGACATACCGTAAAGTAAGAAGTTTTGCTTTGACTTGTTCGACATTAAGCAAATCAGTGTTGTTTGAGTTAAACTCGGTCAATGTATTACGCTGTATATCGCCGTCTTTAAAATATTTATCGTAGTTGAGGTCGCGCTTGTCACAAGGAACACGGTAGAAACTTCCGAGGTCAATCGCTCCAGAACATTCCTCGTTAGTCAGAAGTGTTTCATACATCTTCTCACCGTGGCGGATGCCGATAACCCTGATATCATCTTTTGTGTTAAACAGCTCTTTAACAGCTTGAGCCAGTGTTCCAATCGTACAAGCAGGAGCTTTCTGTACGAGAATATCACCGCTTGTACCGTTCTCGAAAGCGAACAGGACAAGGTCAACAGCCTCATCAAGTGACATAATGAAGCGTGTCATATTAGGGTCGGTAATTGTGATAGGCTTGCCAGATTTAATCTGCTCAATCCACAGCGGAACAACGCTACCACGCGAACACAACACATTGCCGTAGCGTGTACAGCAGATTTTTGTCTTGTCGGGGTTAACCGTGCGAGATTTAGCAACGATAACCTTCTCCATCATCGCCTTGCTTGTCCCCATAGCATTGACAGGATAAGCAGCTTTATCAGTTGAAAGGCATATAACAGACTTTACACCTTCGTCAATAGCAGCGGTCAGGACATTATCTGTGCCGATAACGTTCGTCTTTACGGCTTCCATAGGGAAAAACTCACATGAGGGCACCTGTTTAAGTGCTGCCGCATGGAATATGTAGTCGACACCGTGCATAGCATTTTTAACAGATGCTAAGTCGCGTACATCACCGATGAAGAATTTTATTTTGCCCGAAAGTTCTGGCATTTTCGCTTGATACTCATGGCGCATATCATCCTGCTTCTTCTCGTCGCGGCTGAGTATGCGAATTTCCTTTATATCTGTTTGTAAAAAACGATTAAGCACAGCATTACCGAATGAACCAGTGCCACCAGTGATCATGAGAATTTTTTCTTTAAAAAGTAACACGACCTACCTCCAAAATATCTGCAATTCGTTTACAAGCAAGACCATCACCATATGGATTGCTTGAATGGCTCATTTTTTCATACGATTCCTTATTTTCAAGAAGTTCTTTAAAGCTCTCATATATAATTTTCGCATCGGTTCCAACAAGTTTTAATGTTCCTGCTTTAATTCCTTCAGGACGTTCAGTCGTATCACGCATAACTAATACAGGCTTACCAAGACTTGGTGCTTCTTCTTGTATTCCTCCGGAGTCTGTTAGTATCATATAGCTACGGGCTAAAAAGTTGTGAAAATCAAGCACATCTAAAGGCTCGATAATTCGAATTCTATTACAGTCCCCAAGTTCCATATCTGCAGCTTGACGAACAACAGGATTCATGTGAATTGGATAAATTGCTTTAACATCCGGATGCTCATCCATAACTCTGCGAATTGCTCGGAACATATTATGCATCGGTTCACCGAGATTTTCACGACGATGAGCTGTAATCATAATAAGGCGACTGTCTTTTGCCCATTCTAATTCTGGATGTGTATAATTTTGTTTTACTGTTGTTTTCAATGCGTCAATTGCAGTGTTTCCTGTAACGAATATGGTATCTGGGTTCTTTCCCTCATTAATAAGGTTTTGCTTTGATAGTTCTGTAGGCGAAAAATTATATTTTGCGACAATACCTACTGCTTGTCGATTGAATTCTTCGGGGTATGGTGAATATATGTTATATGTACGCAAACCTGCCTCAACGTGTCCCACAGGTATTTGTAGATAGAAACAAGCTAGTGCCGTTACGAAAGTTGTTGATGTATCACCATGAACAAGAACAACATCAGGCTTAGCAATTTCAAGTACTTCTTTTATATGGTTCAAAATATTAGTGGTTATATCGAACAGAGTCTGCTTGTCCTTCATGATTGATAAATCATAATCCGGCACAACGTTAAAAGTTTCAAGTACCTGGTCTAACATTTGTCGATGTTGTCCTGTAACACAAACTAATGTTTTAATACTTTTACGCGTCTTCAACTCATTAACAAGCGGGCACATTTTTATTGCTTCGGGACGTGTTCCGAAGACAAGCATTACTGTTTTCATCTATATCCCTCTTTTGTTTTTAGATTTTCGATTGTCATTTTACCGATCCAATGTATTCAAAAAATTATCAAGTAGTGTCCATGACATCTGGGCTTTATTAATTAAACTATCAGGAATTCTTATCTGGGCTAAATAGAATTTTTCTAGAAGTTGACTTAATTCGTCAGTGGTTGTTTCAAATAGTGATACGCAACGATCTGGTGTACTGATTTGCTCATAAAATCGCTTCGTCTTTTCCGGATGGCATGCAGCGGCAATTACAGATTTGCCGTAGCAACATGAAACAACACCTACATGCAACTTACATGTCAATACCATATCTGCTTGCTGTAAAAGTGCAGTAAATTCTGCAGGATCATCATAGTTAAAGTGTCCGCAGGCTTCACCAAATATTTCTTTAAAACGACTAAACAATTCGTATTCATTCTCAAGACATGAATCAGAAGATACAACAACAAAATAATCCGGATGAGATTTAATAAATGCTTTTGCAGCCTTAGCAAACAGACTCAACGCAAGTCTGTTATTACTATAATGGATTAGCAGAATTTTTCTATTGCCCCTGCTTTTTATAATCTCAGATATTTGTTTAGTATTATTTTGTCTCAAATATGGGAGTGAAGAAACTATCAAATCTGAACAGTTATACAGGTTTGCCTTTGGACAAAGAACTTTTATTGCTTCATATGATATGTTATCTCTGACTGACACAAACTCCGAATGATTACAAATCCTTTTAACTCCATATGTTAATAATCTGCAATTATTGGGACCGGCTCCTACTCCAATGACCGCCATTGGGGTGTGTCGAAATGATGCCCAGATACCAAGAGGCATGAATCTTAAAAAATGTATGATATTTTCTCTGAAACTTGCATTGTGTCCTTCACCAAAATATCCTCCGGGGACATAAAGAACGGCGGCAGGATTTTTTCGACCACATATTCCGGTGTATCCTGGTATATGCTTCTTAAAAAAATCAGACGGTTGATAGAATATGACGTTATAGCTTTTTTCTTTTAGGTATTTATATATGAGTTCGCCATATAAGTAATCGCCATAATTACTTGATTTACAGTTTGTCGCTCCGTGGAGTACGATCAATTTCTTCACTTACAATATCACCATCCTTTGTAGTATCGTTAATCAATGAAAATATTAGTATTATTAATAAGAAAAACGTTATT
Organism: Eubacteriales bacterium; assembly: GCA_028705495.1. GTDB lineage: Bacteria > Bacillota > Clostridia > Oscillospirales > CAG-382 > GWF2-38-85. Next base: position 182,858 of record JAQWDK010000001.1, on the reverse strand, counting down.
TTTTCGTTTGATGCAGAATAAAACAGTATGTTAAGTGCACACACAAAAAAACTATAAAACTCAAGTTTAACTCTGTTATTCTTCCTAATATGGAAAATATGCAACATTGGTCTGATAAAAAAGAATATATAAAATATCACTCCAATTATTCCATTTGTGACCATATAATCACTAAATGCACTATGTGGTATGTGACCAACATTTGATTTAAAAGTGTCTAAACTTGTACCCATAAATGGATTCTTCAAAAATGTCTCTACACTCATTTTAAATAAAAATATTCTTTCGCCATCTTGAGATACAGGATGTTGAAGTCTATAGTAGAACGCATTCCATGAATCAAAAATTAACTCTGTAACTGTAGTAAATAAAAGTGATATTGCTAATAAAAATAATATTAAAGCAATTGATTTTAAAGTGAAGCTCATAAAACTATCTTCAATGTTCTTTTTCCGATTAAGAATATATAATACTATTGTTATAAAGAGGCATAATGCTGCACTCCTTGATTGAGTCAAAAACAAGCATGTAACACCAAAAACAAACACTATACCGTAGAATAATATAGAATGTTTCTTGCTTCTCAAATTATCATAAAACTTAATAAATATATATATACAAAATATTGCGAATAATAATGCCGTTGAATTTGGATCAGCACGTTCTCCAATCGCTAAACGATCAGGTTGTGTACTGACAAAACGCTCGATTCCAGTTTTAATTAGGGCTGTAAACAATAATCCAGTTCCTAATCCAATGACAAAATATCGTAATATGTATTCTGTAATTAATGAACAATTTGACATGAGCAAATATAGTACTATAACAAATATTGATATAGTAATCAAATCTCCAAAAAAAGATAAATCATTGTAAGTTGTTCCCGTTATAAAACTCCAAGCAATCATTATTAATAGCAGTATGGGATATGATGTGGGAAACTTGGCGAATCTAATGCTTCTTTTTAAGATCATGGCTTTCATTAACACTAGCAATAATAATATTGTGCAGAAGACAAGAGGTGATATCCCATATACAGCTGGCAGGTAATTACTGGAGCCTATCATAATGAATGGTATATATCTATTTTTACTAAAAAGAGATATGATAGCAATTATTCCATATATTATCAATGCATATGGCGAGCTTTTTAAAGCGAATAGAGCACCACATGTAATAGAGCAAAACATTATTACAAGAATGTTGCTACGCTTGTTCTTTTCCGTACTATCGATTACTACATTCATATGAAATATCATCCTTGTTAATATATGTAATATTAATTCAATTCTTTCAATTGAAAATAAAATTGTATCATGGTTTTTGCACAATTATTTATTTCATATCCAGCGTTTATGACACCTTTATGCCTATTGGAACGTTTTTCAAATTCATTATTTTTGATATTGATATGTTCAATAATATAATCAAGCCAAAGCTTTTCATTTGATAAATCAATTCTTCTTATGTTCTCCCCAAAGATTGCTTCTTCCGGTATCGCTTCGGAAACCACGCCATCCAATCCGTTTGCCTGTGCTTCCATCATTACAACTGGGAATCCTTCATATCTGCTTGTAAGGACAAATAGATCGAAGCAGCTTAAAACTTTATTTACATCATTTCGTTTACCTGGTAACAGTAAATTAATGTTATGAGCTTTTGCATATACTTGCAATGCTTCTCTTTCATACCCATCTCCGATAATCAATACCTTTAATTTGCATTGTTCAAGATTTAAACCTGCGACTATTCTCAATAAATATTCGTAATTCTTTTGAAAATCAAGGCGACCGACAGAACCAATTACATAATCATCATCAGCAATAAGGAACTCTTTACGTATATCATTTCTGTTTTGCATAGAGAATTTGAATCGTTCCACATCGATACCGTTCTTGATAACTGTATACTTACCAATATATTTTTTCTTATTACCAAATAGAGCAATCGCCGCCTGTTTGCTACAGCCAAAAAAGTCCGTTGTATAATGCCGAAGAAGTGGTTTACATATTTTATCCGCCCAACGTGTTATAAACCGTGGTATTATCGGCACGTTATGACTGTGAGTAATTCGATGTTTTACGCCATATCTTTTAGCAATTGCAAGAACAAGAAAGTCTGTCGCCAATGAAGTGTGTATATGAATAATATCATACTTTTTTTGCTTGAATACTTTCGATAATTCATGTGCTTTCTTTACAAAATTCTTTACTGAACACTTCGCTTCATATACTTCACACCCGACCGCAGTAAAACGATTACGCATTGTTTCATCTATAACTTCTCTTACGAATAAATCAATATGAATATTTGAATCTACATGTTCAACCCATTGCAACATCATGTTTTCGACACCGCCGACATTTAGTTCTTCCGCATAATATAAAATGTCAATCACATCGCACCTTCTTTAATTTATTTTTTACTAATTTTTAAATAATATAGATTTTAGCGTCGCATAAAAGCGGTTTACCTCGTCTTTAGACTGTTTATCCAAACAAGTACGATATATTAATAAGCAAAAAGCCAACACAATAACAATAGTTACTATTATAAAAATCCAACATGGTGCGCTATATACACCATTCCAGATAGAATCCGTTATTCCGAGTGAATACCCAATCAATCCGGCTATACTTGTAATAATCATTGAAGGTAATGTTGACCGCATATAGCGAACAATATCAATATGCAGTTTACGCGATATGTAGAATACATTGATAAAATAGTTCATAATCTGGGCAATAACAACGCCAATCGAAATACCAAGTAAACCATATGAACTTCCGCAAAAAGCTGCGAAAACTGTAAGGATTGTATTTATACAATGAAATAACGCACGCGGATAAACATACCCCTTAGCTCGCATAATTGGATCAGTTATTTTTATTGAAGATCTGCAAAAAATAGCAAGGCTGAGTATTGATATTGGAACAGTTGCGTTTATCCATTCTTTACCGAATAACAAATTTACGATGATTCCCGAACTATAGAAAAAGCAGACAGATACAATCGAACAAACCAACCCCGTAACAGCTGAAACACTTATAAATAAATCACCGATCCTTTTTTCATCATTTTGTATTTTCGAAAAAGACGAAAAGAATACTTGATCGATGCCTTGTCCAATTAATGAAATCGGTGTTGATATTAATTGAAACGCTTTATTATACAATCCAAGATTGGTATTATCTAAGGTTCTGGCAATTGCATAATAATCACTTTGATCTGTTGCCACACTACATATTTTACACAATGAAAATCCTGTTCCGAATTTGAACATGCTCATAAAGGATGCACGATAAAATTTCATAGATAAAGGATATTTGCCATAGACAATAATGATTAATGTTGAAATAATATACTTAGCCAATAAGCCTAATATCAGACCAACTATCCCCAAACCAAAAATTCCAAGCACGATACAGGTTACAGCGTAACAAAGATAGGAAATGATATCTTTCGCAACGATTATATTAAAGCGCATATCTTTTTGAAGCCTGGCTGTCGGAAGCACAGAAATAGACATTATCAAAAATGCCGGCGCGATTAGCTTTAAGAAGGAATAATTTTCAATTTTTACCATTTCTGATATAGGCACTGAAAATAAACCTACAATACACGTCGTTATTGCTCCCAAGATTATTGATGTAAATGCTACTGTTTTATAATCATTTTCTGTACACTCTTTTTTTTGAACAATGGCAGCGCCTAATCCAAGCTGACAAAATACATCAGCAAAGCTTGTTATAATAGTAATCTTGCTTAATAAGCCAAATTCATCTGGACTGTAAATTCTCGCTAATATTATCATCGTTAAGAACTGGATAACAAATACAATTCCAGAAGACAACAGCATTTTTACAGTGTTAGATACAGCTTTTTTATATAATGATTCTGACATTATTAATCCTACTCTTAAATATGATACACGCCGGGTAATTCACAAATATTTTGGCAGTCAAGAACAAGTTTGCCTTTAAGTTTGTCCATGTTTTGACGAATTTCGTTATGTTTCACCATAATAACTACAAGATCAACATCGGCAAGAAACTTGTCCAATTCATGATATTGATTTTTTACAACATCATGTTCGATAAACGGGTCATACACCTTTAATGGTTCAGCAAGATGGCGTTCCTGAGTCTCAAGAAGTTGCAAAGTGGGTGATTCGCGCATATCATCGACATTTTCTTTGTAGGTAAGTCCATACAAACCGATCCGTTTGATGTCTGTCATTTTATTTTTTTTCATAATGTCATAAATGCGGTTAAGAACGAAATCCGGCATTGCATCATTTGTCTTCATTGATTCGTCTATAACCTTTGCAAGCGAAGGATAATCTCCTACAAGAAACCACGGGTCAACAGAAATACAATGACCACCGACACCAGGACCAGGCTGAAGGATATTTACGCGTGGATGCATATTGCAAATTTTTATTATTTCGTAAACGTTCATACTGGCTTGACGGCAGATCTTTGCAAGCTCGTTGGCAAAAGCTATATTTACAGCACGGTAGGTGTTTTCGACGACCTTTGTCATTTCTGCTGTGCGGATATCGGTCACAACGATTTCCCCTTGGCAAAAAGATGCATAAATTTTTTTTATCTTCTCGCCAATCTCACGGTCATCTGCGCCAATTGTACGGTTGTTGTGTAGCAACTCATAAACCATATTGCCAGGGATAATACGCTCCGGGGCGTGAACAAGATTAATGTCTTCACCGATTATAAAACCGTTCGACTTGATCACCGGGCGGATATATTTATCTATAGTGCCAGGAGAAACGGTTGACTCGATAATGATGGTTGCTCCTTTTGGACATATATCCAACACACTCTTTACTGCAGCGACTATATAACTAGCATCAACTTTTTTACTGAATTTATCGTATGGAGTAGGAACTGATATTATGTATGTGTCTGTAACTTGATATTCAGTGTTAAACCTTATGCCAGACTTGAGCGCAGCACAAAATAGCTCGTCCAACCCTTTTTCTTTGAAGGTTGTTTTACCAGCGTTAAGCGTTGCAATAAGCTCTCTATTGTAGTCTGTTCCAATAACTTCTACACCATGAGTAGCCAGCATTAATGCTGTAGGAAGTCCTATATAACCAAGTCCAATTACATTAATCATTTTTTCTCCTTCAAAAGCTTATTGTCAAGGTAGTTGTAAAATATAATCTTACTTTCTTTAGCTTTTGTTAAAAAAGACTCACATTTTTTTTGAGCACTTTTCCTGTCAAATTGTTCAAACCATCTGTAAAGTTCGTTACCCAATGAGTTATCAAACCTACCATCAACTGCAAAAGCAATGCCACATTCTTCGGCAATTTCATACATATATGTATTCTTGAATACAAGAATCGGAACATTCAAACATACTGCATAGTAGAGTTTATTTGATAATGCAGTCCGTTCGCATGCGTTAGTTGGGTTATAAAGATTATATATTATATCGGCTTCGTTAAGATATTCAAGTGTTTTTTGCCGCTCAAATGATCCAACGAACTCTACGTTCTTACATCCACAATCATCAGCATAAGTCTTAACTATTTCTGAGCCTATACCAACAAACTTCATGAGAAATCTATCATCATTTTTCAAGCAATCAATCAGGCGTTTCACTTCATTTAAATAACCTATCTTACCAATGTATAAAATTTTTATTGGCTTTATATTGCCTTGAACCGAATATAATTTAGCTTTTGGAAGTATTTCGCTGTTTATGCTATGAATAAAATGATAGTTGTTATATTTTGGAAGATAGTCTATGTATTTACCAGAAGATACTGTCACGAATAACGAATTTTTTATAGCTTGTTTTAATAATGGATTAAGAATTTTTGGATTACGAATAATACTTTTTTCGTTAAATAGATCTCGTATATTAACGGAATATTTTTGGTGATAATGTTTTACTAAATAATGCGAAAATAAAACAGATGTATACTCGTTCCAAACAACAACAAAATCATATTTATTTTTTTGTAAAATTTGTTGAGCATACAATTTAAATTTTATGTATCCATATATCTTTGACCAAAATCCGTACTTTGAGCAAATACAACGATATATTGTCTGAGCTTTACTATTTTCTTCTAAGTTATACCTGTCTAAATATACAATATCATATTGAATACCATTACGATGAAAATAATCAGTATAAATAGAAGACATTACCATATGTTTCATTTCAACCAAACTTAATATACATACCTTCATTTTTTGTCCAACAATAAATTTTTAATTATTGCTGACTCCCTTCTCTTCTATAAAATCCCGAATCTATTAAATCATTTTCACTTGGAACGGTAATAAGTACAGCATTTTCTCTTCCGTAATATACAAACATACTACCAGCTGCAGCTGCATGCGCTTTACCTTCAGTTAAAACTTTTTTAAGATCGGTGATATCTTTAGCACCACCACAAGCTGTAACTGGAATAGAAACAGCTTCTGCTATACTTCTTATAAGTTCAATATCATATCCACACATAGCTCCATCATTATTTACAGAATTTACGATTAATTCACCTGCACCAAGGGTCTCAGCCAACAGTGCAGCCTCAATAGGTAAAAGCTTTGTTTTTATGGTTCCATCTGTTGAGAAGCAACGTTTTTTACCGAAGATATCAGTTTTAACATCAATTGATACAACAACACTTTGACTACCTGCATATCGAGCTGCTTCATTGATAAGTTTTGGTTTGGAATAAAACGCTGTATTTATTACGACTTTTTCATACCCCATATGGAATATCTTTTTGATCTGTTCTATATCAGTAATTCCACCACCATAACTAAGTGGCATGAATGCTTCACCGGCAATGTCTTTTAAATATTCAAAATCGGGTGTTCTATTTTCTTTGGATGCAGTTATATTAAGTACGCAAAGTTCATCAACACCTTTACCGTTGAAAATCTTAACTGAATTAATTGGGTCACCTATATATCGTGGATTAGCAAATTTTATTGTTTTTACAAGATCACGATTTGAAATTAAAAGAAGGGGTATGATTCTAGGTCTATGATACATTTTTATACCCTCTGTACAAAATTTTGAAGAAGTTTCATCCCAAAGTTATGGCTTTTTTCAGGATGAAATTGAACCCCATAAATACGACCTTTTTTGACTGCTGCAGTAAATAGATACCCATATTTACATGACATTAATGAATTCTCCGTATCATCACACATTGCGTAATAGGAATGGACAAAATAGTATCGCTGTCTTTCGTCGAGATTATCTGTAAGTACATCATCAAATGTATTTTGTGTATAATCCCACCCCATGTGTGGTATTTTTAACCCTTTTTCTTCAACATTAATACAATCAAAGTTAAACTTCACAACATCAAATGGTATCAAACTTAATCCTTGCTTGTTTCCTTCTTCACTTCTTCTACCCAACAGTTGCATACCCAGACAAATACCAAGTATAGGTTTTTGTTTATCAATAGCATGGATTTTTATTTGTTCTATTAAATTAAATTGTTTCAATTGTTCCATTCCCATATCATAACTGCCAACACCCGGCAAAATAAGTTTGTCTGCATTTGTTATAATATCAGGGTTACGGCTAATAATAGCTTTCTCACCAATTTTTTTTAACATGTTTTGTATTGAACAAACGTTACCCATATCATAATCAAGAATAACTGTCAAAATTGTATAATCCTTATTATCTAAATTTTTTCTTCTCTATAGATAATGATCTTAAAACTTTTGTCCCGAACTGTATGACTTTAAAAGAATTTTTATAATCTTCAAAAGTTTTGTTTTCTCCATTGATAAGATTTTCAAATTCATCAATTGATACACCAAGTTTTTTCGCAATGTATTCTTTATCTTCTTGTATCAAATCATTTGAATAAGGATTTTTTTCGAGTTCCTTTAAAGCTTCATCACGAGTCATATTCTCCGTTAATATCATGTTTGATAAATAGCATTTTCGCTTATCATAACCGAACTTATGTGGTAGATAATAACCTTCGTAAAAGCGTGTAAAGACATTTTCGTAATGTTTATTTTCATATGGATGCCAATCAAAATAGTCCTGTAAAAAAGCTTTTACTTTATCATAATCATAAGTAACCATGTTCAACGGAGCTACACGCTTCATACCGTTAATGTATGGATAGAAAAGTCGATATTTAATCATTCCGCAAAGAGGGAATGTCTTTAGTTTGATTTTTCCGAATTTCTTGTGTACATCTTTGATAAATGTAATATCGTTTTGATAAACCCATTCAACTGGAGGACGTATACATTCTGTTGAGTTATTAGCACCTGTTAATACATATTGAATACCGTTTTTTACAGCATAATTATATAGAGCAGCAAAAATCGCATGATCTTGAGGTAAATCTTGATATGGAACCTGTGCTTTGAAAAATGCAAGTTGTAAATCTCTCATTTCATTCCAGTTTACAACTTCTGTATACATGTCGAGATCCAGTTTTTTTACAATCTTCTCTATGTTTTCAACCGCTACATTTAGATTCCACCCAGTATCAACAACGAAAACCAAAGGGCGTAACTTCATTTTGATTTTAGCTATATAACAAAGATATGAACTATCAACTCCGCCACTAAGCCCTATTATACAATCGTACTTTTTACCTTTACCAGCTTGTCTTATCTTTTCAGCTACTATTTCAAGCTCTGAATTATCATTTGATGGATTCCAATGGGGAAGTATGTTTTCTTTATAATCATTACAAAAATCGCAAACGCCATTATCATCAAATACGATTTTTGAATCGGTCGTGTCCATCACACAATTTACACATCTTTGAAACTCACGTTTTGTATTATTTAAATACCTTCCCATATTTTTACCTCATATAAAATAATCATCGATAAAATTTATCTGTTTGTCTTTGCTAAAATGGAGCTTTGTATAGCATTCAGCATTTTTACTCATTTGCTGTTTTGTTTCTTGACCTATCTCAATAAACTGCTTAATAGCGTTAGCAAGAGCATGGTAATCGCCGAGCTGACAAACAATCCCGCAGTTAGATTCATTTATAATCTTTTCAGACTCACCAGATACCGAGCCAATAATCGGTATTCCACAAGCCATATAAGATTGTAACTTAGCAGGTATAGTCATTGAGTATAGTGGGTTGTCGGCAAAAGAAAGAAAAGCTGCATCACTTGCGGATAGAATCGAAGGGATGTCCTCTGCCGGTTGCCAGCCAACCAAGTTAAAATAATCATCAACTTGCTTTTTATTAATTTGTGTTATCAGATTTTTTTTATTTCTTCCGTCCCCAATTATATTAAACTTTACCCTGATACCTTGTCTCTTTAATTCCGCTGCAGTTTCAGGAAGAATATCTAATCCTTGTGCTGTTCCGATGTTGCCTGTAAACGTTATGTTTATTATTCCGTCATCAGGTATCAGCTTTGATTTATCTGCATTAGGTTTATAAAAATCTTCAGCATATTGTGGCCAGTATATTACTTTATCTTCTTCAACGCCTCTCGCTTTTACAGCTTTAGCAAAGCTTTGAGACGTAACGAATATTTTCGTGCAGCGTTTATATATGTAATCAACCATTATACCGATTGCGTTAAGTATTTTTTGGTTGTTAATCCCTGCAGCTATTTGAACGTTTTCTGGCCAAAGGTCTTGCACATATATATAGCACGGTATTTTTCTTTTCTTAGCATACCAAACACCTGGCAATGCTTGGGTCATAGGAGATACTTCAAATATAAACACAAAATCAGCTTTAATTCGAGTAAAGCACTTCCAAAAGAAGCCTGAAACTACAAACGAAAGATAGTTAAGTACCAAACTAATTGAGTTGTTTCCTCTTGGAATTAACGGTATTCTTATAATATCAATACCATTCCATGTCTCGCGGTTATTTCTAAAACAGCTATAGTCTTTATAAAATTTGCCTTCAGGATAATTTGGTATTCCAGTTAAAACAGTAACATTATAACCTCTTTTAACCCACTCGTTTGCGATATCGTTTATACGAAATGTTTCTGGATAAAAATACTGGCTAATAACAAGAATGTGCTTACCCATTAAGCCTCTCCGTTAACTCTATACTCTTTTTTAGATTGTATAAATTTATAATGTTATAGTTTAAATTTGTATCGTATGTTAAATTCCCGAAAGCTTTGTTGACCAAGCCTGTAAAACGACTCGTTATAATGAATAACCATGTGAAACCTTTAACAAGCTTGACTTTCTTGCCATGTGCTTCGGCTATCATCTTGACCATTTCAGAAGTATTGCTGTACTCCGCATTTTGTGGCCAAAAGATACCTTGCTCGTCATTTTCCACCATAAGCCACACAAACTCACACAAGTTTTTTATATAAAGCATTGAACGCTCGTTTTTTACATAAGGGAAAACAGGAAGTTTTAAAGCTAGCTTTACAAGTACTTGGTAATTTCCTTTACAACCTTTTCCATAAATCATTGGCGGACGTAGCACTACAACATTAAAACTATCACTCTGTAATGGCAATATGCCGTTCTCTGCTTGTAACTTACTGTCACCGTAAAAATTTGACGGTTTCGGAACAGTGTCTTTTGTTATTACTTTTTGTTTGCCTATTGGTGCGCTGTCTCCATAAACGATTGCGCTACTCATAAATATGAATTGCTTGACACCGTCAGCTTTTGCTTTTTTTGCTGTTTCAATCGTTAGCTCTGTGTTAACCTTATAATATAATGCCTTGCGTTCATCACTTACTTTACCTGTATCTGAATGCGCTATCCCTGCTACATGGAACACCGTATCATATCCGGTAAAGCTTTTTTCACGCCAAGTGCCATCTACCATATCAATTGTGTCAACTAGGTATTCACTGGGGTGATTAGTCTTTATGTAATTTTCAAACGAAGTGCCAATATAGCTGTTGGCTCCCGTTATGAGAATTTTTTTCATTTAAAAACCTCTTGTTTTTCTTCGACGGGCTTCACTTCATGTTTCTCCAACACACCAGTTCCGCCTTCTACGACACCATCGTGTTTTAGCACTTTAACGACTGTGCCCCAGAAGCATTTTAAGTCCATTGATAAGCTCATTTTGAAAACATACTCACCGTCTAGTCTTGCTTTTACTGGTATCTCCAGCTCATCACGACCATTGATTTGAGCCCAGCCTGACAGCCCGGGGCGTACATCGTTCGCGCCATATTTATCGCGCTCGGCGACGAGGTCGTCTTGATTCCATAATGCAGGCCTTGGCCCGATAATGCTCATTTGGCCAGTCAATATATTAAAAATTTGCGGCAGCTCGTCAAGTGAAGTCCTACGCAAAAACCTACCTATTTTTGTTATGTATTGCTCAGGGTTCTTAAGCATATGTGTTGGTACATCGTGTGGCGTGCTCATTTTCATGCTACGGAACTTCCAGATTTTAAACAGCTTCTTGCCTTTTCCTACTCGTTTTTGCTTGAACAAGACAGGCCCCGGATCGTCAATTATGATTGCTAAAGATATAAGGACAAGCAGCCAAGATAGCAGAACAATACCAGAGAACGATAAGACTATATCAATAAAGCGTTTAAAAAAAGTTTTGTACATAAAAGATACCTCTTTGATATTAGTCTAATAAACTTATCGAAAATATCGGTTATACCGTTCTTTCTCACATAAAACAACCGCATTAGATTCACGCCTACAACAGTAAATTGACGATTTTCAAATAGATGTTCACTCGCCTTCAAGGACTATTATTGACTCATAAATACATTTGTGAGATTTTATGAACCTATAAAAATGCTCGAAAACCATTGACACATAAGGCTTTTCAGGTTTTTGTCCCTATTATTACTCAAGCAAGAGAAGTCTTACGCAAAAACTTTCCAACCTTTGTTATGTACTGCTCAGGGTTTTTGAGCATATGTGTTGGTAAATCATGCGGAGTGCTCATTTTCATGCTGCGAAACTTCCAAATCATAAACAGCTTCTTGCCTTTTCCTACTCGTCTCTGCTTGAAAATAACAGGGCCCGGATCGTCAATAATAATTGCTAATGATATAAAGATAAGCAACCATGACAGCAGGACTATGCTAGAAAAAGAAAAGACTATATCAAAAAAACGTTTGAAAAAAGCTTTGTACATAAAAAACCTCACTGATATTAGTCTAAATAACTTATAGTAAACTTCGGTCAAAAAGTAACAAAAATAGCTTTGTAATACAAAACACTTGCTCATCCTACTCGTCAGTCAACTCGTTTCTTGATCAAAACATCAAAAATTCCTTTAGGCTTAAGCTGACCATTTTCTTTATCTAAATCATAAGCTGCTTTAATTGTACCTTCTATAATACGCCTTGAAGATCGACTGAGTCTTGTAAGCATTAAAACAATATCCTCAAGCTCTTCTTCCTCAAATGCATCTTCGCCCCATTCCACACGATCTGTCTCATCACGGGCATCATCAATTCCGAGAAGGTAGGCCATTGTAACTTCAAAATATATGGCTGTCTCTTCTAATGTTTTAATGTCTGGTTTTCTTACGCCTCTCTCCCAAACCGATACTGTTCCCTTTGTGACATTCAAGGCTTCAGCCAGCTCTTCCTGGTTAAGTCCTTTTTCTTTTCTTAGCTCTTTTAGTCTCTCATGAAACGTCGCCACATCGTCACCTCGTTAACAGTCAGATTGTCAGTAAATAAGCATATATATCTATAGTAACCCCTATTATAACTTGACTAGTAGTCGTTAAATGAGTATAATATAATCGTAAATAATTGTTTGGCGATTATTTTTCATAACAGGTAATTGCTTGAATGATTAAATCAAAAACGGAGGATCTCCAATGATAAACCATCAAACCATTTTGCCAACGTCTCATAAATCAGACTACACATCTATCATGGTGGATTGCACTGCTATAAAAAGCGGAAAGCGTGAGGTTGTTAAAAAAGCTTTCTCATCAAAGAAGTCTTACTCGATTTATGACGGAGATTTGGACACCATGGACACAATATTCACTCTGGAAAAGACAAAGCGTGAAATCCAGCAATGCCGTCTTATTCTCGAGCCAGGATGTATCATTACTGATGCCGACGGCACATATAGGTGCACTTCAATTACCTACACAGATGCTCCGAAGCACCCTATACTCCATACAAAATATATTGGTCCTGCTTAACTCAACTTTATTTTAGGGCTGCAGCTTAATGCTGTGGCTCTTTTTTTGTGGGTTTTTATATGTAACTTTGATTTTAAAGCATATACACTATGATGAGGTAAAGATAATAACATAACAGATATTATTTTTGTTAGGAACATATCCTCATCACTAATATTGATATTTTTGCAATAAAATTAGTCAAAAAGCGGCTAATATAACTGTGTGATATGTGGGTTAAATGTTTAAATATCATTGATATATAAGGCTTTTTCGTTTACATAACAGAAGCATTCAAATCTTCAACATTGCTTCAACAAAATGTCAACATATGGTTAATTGTTAATACATTGGTCATATTTCACAAAACAAAGTTTCAATTTATTTAACTAATATTAACTAATATAAGATATTAGATTAACGTTCTTCCGTTTCCGTACCTTTTTACAACATATAGTGGTGAGCGTCCTTGTTTTATACTATATGTTGTATAGCAATTTTGACGAATAGCAACATTAGCCCAACAAAAGCGATTCTATTGTAGTTTGCGATTAATTTGATATTGCAAGATGAAGAGCGGCAGTCGCACAAGTTAAAGCCACTGCATACCTACAGCCCACCCTGTCAGCGACTAACCGCTCTATTTCGATTATATTTTTGTACACGATTCGTCCAATTTGTAGGAAAATTTTCGGGTATATATTCAAGCTCAGAGCCGTGCATCGTCGGGGAGCTGAGCCATACTTTTTTATAAAATGGTTTTATGTTTATACCTTTAAAACTCATATTTACGTCCTTATATATGTACGGCTTTCGCCGGAGTAAACTACTGCGGAATGAAGTTGCTTTTATGTCTGCAAGCTATTAATACAGCAATAATGTAACCCTCTCTATTTAATTCAACTATCTTCTCTGCTTTATTGTTTAGTCTGTTTTATACAATTAATAGAAATCATCAGCGTGGTTTTGTAAATATTTTTTCTACTTCCTCACGGTCGCGCCGTAACCAATATGTATGTAGGCTTCAACGCAAGCATCGCGTTCAATTATCGCACCTGAGCTTATGATGCAGCCATGTTCGATTTTTGCTTTTGCACCAACAATCACCTTTGGCTCGATTAGGGTGCCGTAGCTAATTGTTGCAGTTGGCGAAATAGTCGCACTCGGAGAAATTAGTGTTGGTAGTATAAAACCTGCTTTCGCCAACATCTCAGTCCACTTTTGACGCAGCTCGCAGTTGCCAACCGACGGGATAGCAATCGGGTATTCACCGAGGTAGCGTGCGCATTCAGAGGGCTTTCCTATAACATCAAGTTTAGAAGAATCATCGTCGAGAAAATTAATTTTTTCAAACACACCGAGGCTTTCTGCAACCTCTTTCACAACACGGCCTTGACCACCGGCTCCGAGTATCAGTAGATTCATTCGGCGAACTCCGTCTTCAGGAACAGAGAGCTTACCTATTGCTTGATCACGATTCGAAACAGCTTCTTCGTAAGTTTTTCCATAACAAAAGCCGTAAATTATCCGTCCGTTTTTGTCTCTTCCCTTATGAAATCGGGCTTCAAATCGACCGTCAGCTCTTTGTCGCACATTGTCGCCGCTTTTCATGAACGGTTTCTCCCTTGGTTTCCACTAACACAAATGTTTATCTGAGTATAGCATCATCAATTCCAAATGTCAACATATATAGCTAAATTAATAGTCAATAATTCCTATTTTTCGTGTTTATAGTGGTCATTGACTATTAAATCAAGTACTTTATAAAGTTAAATCCCTCCATAATTAATAATAATTGTTTCGGTCATTATTCCATCCTTCGATAATCGCTCGGGGTGATATTTATGTTTTTATAAAAGACACGACTAAAGTATAGAGGGTCATCATAACCTACACATTTAGCAATCTTGTTAGAGATACTCAATCCTTCAGAACTTTTGTATTCGTTTAATGTTTTATCTGATACGCATATAACAACTGACGCTTCTCATACATACAATAAAAATTTTGATAGGGCTCTAAAAGATATTTTAAACGCAAACCCTGATAGCCGTGCAATTTTTATAACCGGCGATAATACGAATTATGGTTATGAGGAAGAATGGAAAGAGTTCAAAAGCATTGTTGATAAAAACAAGAACGGTTTACCTAACATATATTCAACACTCGGAAATCACGATTTGTGGAAGGGAGAGACATACGACGGTCTTGTCGATTTGTTTAAGCAATATACAGGAGCAACCGCACCTTATTATAGTGTAGAGATTGAGGGCAATACCTTCATTGTTTTAGGCTCACAATCGAAAGCGGATGAGACAGGTGGATATGCAAACCTGAAAGCAGATCAAATAAAATGGCTGAAAGAGACACTTGAAAAGGCATCGGCAAGCGAAAACGCAATTTTCGTATTTATGCATCAACCTCTCAAAGATACAACCTCAGGCACGCTTACAAAGATTGATCCCAAAATCCAAAGCTGGCACGGCGTTACGCAGGATTCTGAAATACGTAAACTGTTTGATAAATATCCGAATCTGCTATTTTTTACAGGGCATACCCATTGGAAGTTTGATTCTATCCAACCTTTTCTACCAGGTAACGGAAAAGGTGCAAATTATTTGAATAACGCATCAGTCGCATATCTTTGGAATGATGCTGACTCTGAATCACCCGGCAGTCAAGGTTACTCTGTAGAAGTGTATAAGGATTATATATTAGTGCGTGGCAGAGAAATATCAAATGGTGAGTGGGCGGCAAATGCTCAGTTCTTGATTCCGATATCTAAGAGCGCTAATAATGATGAATCAAACATCGCTGAAAGCGTCGGAAGCGTTTCAAATGGCAATTCGATTAATGAGTCTAACGTTACCACTGATAATAACTCTAAAGATGGTTATATAACTTGGATCATTGCAGGCGGGGTTGTACTAATGGTAGCAGTTGTTTTGATAATAATAAAGTTAAAGAAACTAAGATGAATCACTCGATTTTATATAGGCATATCTTTCCGTGTAAATGTAATAACAGAAGCTGTAAATAAAATAAATGAGGTCAAGAAAAGCACAAGTATTTGTATATAAGTTACCGTATCACCTGCAATTATGCCGTCCGAATTAAACAAGGTGAAAAAAGTTGCATACTTTGCATTACTTAGTTCTTCACCGCTATTAGCAAGCATTTGAATCACATAAGCCAATGCAGGTATACCGGCACCAAAAGCGATGCTATACTTCGTTTCGTTAAATATACATGAGCTTAGAAAACAAATACCGCCTATTAAAAGCTGTAATCCGAAAACACCAATATTAAGAAATATAAATTTCGGTATGTCAAGTTCTCCGGGAAATGAGCTTTCGCAAGCGGCAATCCCTAAAGCAGTTGCATATAACACGATGATGAATATTCCGCTGATAAGTACATTAATCTGCGTAAAAACTATGGTTTTTCGTTTTACAGGGGCAGATAATAGATAGACCATCGATCCTTTATCAACATGACGTGCAACAAGTCGGTTGGCACAGATTATCGAGAAAACCATAGGAAATATCAACATAATGAATCCGTACAAGTATGCTGACATAAATCCAGTAAGTGTGCTTGAAGACGGATTCATTCCAAACATATTCATTAATTCTGGCATAGCTTTCGCAAGCTCACTTAGTGCGCTACCAAAAGTAGGGTCGAACATTGTTACTATTATAGTGAAATACATTGTAAGTACGGCTGCGAAGGCAAGAATTATTTTTATGTTTTCCCGCATTCCGCGCTTATATAAAGTAATGTTAAGCATGTTCACTACCTCCGTAATACTGCAAGAAGATTTCTTCTAAACCTTGTTCAGGCGAAGTGATATTGCTTATAGAATATGTACTGAGTAGAGCAATCATATCGTTTATGTTTTGTCGGGCTATAAGTGTTACCTGATTTGATCTATATGTAGACTCTTCCCATTTCGTCGTAAAATCAGCTGCCATCTCTTCATTTTCAAAAGTAATGACAAACTTTTTCGCTTGGGATGCCTTTAAAGAATCAACCGAATCAACAGCGACAAGTTTACCCTCTTTGATAATGCAAACTCGATGGCAGGTTCGTTCAACTTCTTCAAACATATGGGATGACATCAGGATTGTTTTTCCCTTTTGCTTTTCTTCTAAAATCAGTTCAATAAATCGGTTTTGCATCAATGGGTCGAGTCCACTGGTAGGCTCATCTAAAATCAAAACTTGTGGGTCATGTATAAAAGCTGCAACAATCCCGACTTTTTGTTTCATACCTTTGCTCATTTTCTTTAGCTTCCCGCGAGTATTAAGATCAAAGCGGTCAATTAATTCATTAATCCTACTGGTTGTTTTCAAGTTCCGAAAGCTTGAATAAAAGTTCAAGAATTCCTTACCAGTCATATCATCAAAAAAGGATATCTCCCCGGGAATATACCCTAAATCTTTTTGTATGGTAGCCCGGTGTTTCCAACAGTCTAAGCCATTAATCGAACAACTTCCCTTTTCAGGTCTTAAAAATCCCATCAAATGACGAATTGTAGTAGTTTTCCCGGCACCGTTCGGTCCTAAAAAACCAAGTGCCTCGCCTTCTTTTACTTGGAAAGTTAAATCAAATATCCCTCTCTCATTTCCATAATCACGGCTTAACTGGTTTACTGTTAAAACACTCATTGTAGTACTTCCTTTCTGAGTATTTAAAGAATCTGATAATTTTAATACTATATTTGATTATAACATTCAGACTTGTTTTGTCAACAATATTTTACCAATAGAAACTCCGGTATTGGGTTGAACCCTTTACCGGAGTTTGAATATCGTCTTCTTCTGATCTTACTTGTATTTTTTCCGGAAAGCAAAAATCAAGACAACGATTACAGCGGCAGCGGAAACCGACAAAACCACAAGCATTGCTATATTGTTTTTATTTGTTATTGGAAGATTAGGATCGAACTCTAACCACTTTTTGTGCTCAGCTTTTATATCAAATTTTGTTAACGAAACTGCTTGCGGTCCTGCAGCAATCATTTCTCCGCCATTTACCGTAGCTGTTTTTGCTGTTGCTTTTTCAGTAAACTGCACTTCTCCCTCTATAACTTTTAATGTCGAGGTACCATCGGATTTTACCTCACAGACGAAGATGGTACCCTTGATTCCTGCTACTGCTTGGCTCATTTCGACATCCATCGTTCCGTCCTTCACCATCTTCTTTACATTTGCCCATATATTACCCATAGCAAGCTTGATTTTGCTTTCTTTTTTTGTCGGACTGACTAATTCTATTGTTGTTGATTCTTGCAAAACAAAAGTGGACATGTCAGCAAAGCTGATAATAGCCATACTTTTATTATCAGCGTAATTGCTTCCGGTCTTTATTTTTGTTCCTACA
This sequence comes from Eubacteriales bacterium, assembly GCA_028705495.1. Taxonomy (GTDB): domain Bacteria; phylum Bacillota; class Clostridia; order Oscillospirales; family CAG-382; genus GWF2-38-85. Next base: position 164,359 of record JAQWDK010000001.1, on the reverse strand, counting down.
TAGCGAGGCTCGTCTATTTTTGCAAAATGCCAGTCTTCCTCGTCATATTGTGGTTCTCCGTTTTCGTCATAACCTATCGGATTAAGGACTTCTACCTGACCTCCCAAGTCTGAAAATACACACCCTGCATCTTTAAGATCTGGATTTTTAGAAACTTCTGTTTTAGGTTTTGATTCGGTTGTTTTCGAAGTACTGTTATCGATATATTCGTAGTTATAACATATTTTTAAAGCTCCCGGAGAACTTCCTGCCATAATATCAACCCAAATGCAAAATCCTTGTTCTTTACCGGGTGCAGTTAACTCGGTTACTGTTTCAGCTTTCATTGCTGAAGCAGGTGGGTTATCACGAAGCTGGAAATCCTGCGTCCATGCTCCGGCCCTACCAATACTTGACCAACTGTCACCATATTTAACATACGCGTTTGCGCCAGTATTATGGCTGATATGAGCGTCAGGGTTATCAGAGCCGTCATCCCAAACTTTAAGCTCTATGTTAAACTTTTCTCCGGATTTGATTTTCTCCGGTATCTTAAACGAAAAAGCAGCTTTTACAGTATATGTAGATCCGAACCAATCCGTAGTCGTGGACATACTTCCACCGCCGGGATAAATTTTATAACTATATGCAATATAAGTCTCATTTTCTTTTGCAATATCGTCGACAAGCTTTGAATTTTCTTCGTCAACAAATGTTTCTTTTAATGTCCAATAACCATCGTCGGCTTCAGCTGAAGAATAAATCATTAAATATGGCACAATAAGCAAAAATACTGCAAGAAGACATACTCCGCGTTTCATTATTATGATCACCCTTATCTAGCTTACTGATTGAAAGGTTTATCTTTCAGTCTTTTCTCCAATCAAACCTTGTTTTTTAATAAGGGACACTTGCACCTCGGACAGATATCCTTATCAATATCAAGAAACGACATACATGCCGCACACATTATCTGGTTATCATGTGATTTATCATACTTTTCATAATATGAAAAACCCTTGTGATGTCGAACCCTATCACCGACATTGTAATAGTCGTAAACACCCGGTATATCTCTCCATTTATGCTTTTTAGTACCACCTGAATCTTTTCTAATTTTCATTACATACATTTTATGATAATGTAGGTTTCCGTTATCATTTCGCTCTCTTACAGTATAAGCGTCTTTATATATGACCTCGCCGTCCCATGTTTTATCCAAGCCTTTTTTCAATGTTTGAAGCAGTGCTATTAACAAGAACATACCACCGATGCCAATTCCGTAAAAGAGTGAATCAGGCCATTCTATTTCCCCGCTTTTGTTTCCGTAAATCGGGAAAGCAATTACGGCGATTATAGCAAGTATGCCTGAAAAAATAAACGCCCAAGCCACAGTCTTCTTTTTATAAGATGAATACGCCGGATCGCTGATTTTAGAGGAAAAGCCCATCAGTCCATTTGCGCGAGGTTGTTCTTCGTGTGTTAAAGGAGCAACAGCTTCGCCACATTTTTCGCAAAAAGATACACTTTCGTTTAATTTCGTACCACAGTTCTGGCAAAACATTAATAACCCTCCCCACAAAAACGTTCATTATGATTCACTTATGGTAATCGGGAAGGTTTTCATTTCCTTGCCGTTTACATAAACCACAAGATCGCCTGATGAAATTCCTTTTTCTAAGATTACTTTTATTCCGGTTTTATAAACCGTTTCGATTTCTAATTCCCTCTCATTTAAAGTTACTTTTACTTTATCCTTCGAAAATCCGAGATTGTTTCCGCCGATTATCACTGAAACTTCATTGTAATACATGAAGCTTATCTCTGAAAGATCGATCGACGTAATTTCCGGCTTTAATATTTCATACTCTACTTCATTACTCTTTTTTCCGCCAAGCTCCACAGCAATAGACTTTTTACCTGCTTCGAGATTAAGCGGAAGTGCAAACTCGAACTGTTTACCGCTCAGATACTTTGTTGTAAGCTCAACCTTTACTCCGTCAATCAAAACGGAAAAATCGTCCCTACCATACTTGCTCGCGTCGTAGTTGACATAGATGTCGATTATATCACCGCCTGTACCGCTTTTCTGTGTTATGCTTTCAATCACAGGCGCATTTGTATCGACGCTTTTCGAAGTGACAGAATCAGCATTACCGCAAGACGCCATAAACATTAGAAAAAATAAACTGAACAGTAGCATAAATGCTTTTTTATACATTATCATAATCTTTCCTTCTTTCTTTGAATAGATGTCTTTGATAACCGTATAATCTTAGAACAACTGTATAAACAATAAATACAAGCAAAATCACTGTAACAGCGATTGTATCCATTGCTAATACATACCCGGGCCATCCGAATAATGCGTCAAGTTTTGCAATTACCGTTCCTTCTGGGGCATACATGATATAAAGAAAGTTTGTTCCGAGTGCTTTGTTGATAAAGTAAAGAACAAAGATCAAAACATTGGCAATTCCGATTATAGAAAGCACATATTTAAGTTTCAACTCTATTTTTTCGACAATCGCAAGATAAATTGCGCCAACAACCAACATCATGTGGCTCATGATGAACAGAATTGCTCGGGGAAGCCCCGGAGCAGGATGATTACTCCCTGGAAAAAGAGCTACTGCTAATCCCATAGGTATGCCAATTAAAAAAACGAAATGAAACAAAGCTTTATTAGGTCTGATCAAACAAATTATCAACAGGATAAGATCTATGTGGCAGATTTGCAGAGAGAAAAGATCAAAAATGTCGAAGTTGCCAACCCAAACATCCATGATATATCGAGAACCGCGAACTATTATAAGAATACAAACAAAAATAATATTAACAATACGCTTTTTACCTATCGGTGCTCGTCTATTCATTCCAATTAAGAGCAGTCCGATTATCAAAGGCACAATAAGACCAACTATATGGGGAAATGAAAAAGCTCGAAAGTTTGTAATCATATCATTCATTTGCTTCCCGTTTTAACATTGACGGGAGATTTGCATTTATATTGAGTTCTCCATCTTCTATTTTGATTGACTCGTAAGTCCCACCTGTTTTTTCAGTTGTGCTTTCAAGAAAACCATCAATAAGGCTTTTTATTTCATCTTTAGCGTTTTCTGTTTCATATATATCTGAAGGCAGACCAACTCCCATTACTTCAATGTTACTAAAAGCAAAATCGGCTGATTTGTTGTCAACTATTTCACCGGAAATTTGTGCATATACATTAACTGACCCGGGTATAGCTTTAATGAGAGGAAAGTTTTTCTCAATATCTTCTACACTATACTCACCGCCAAGTACATTGCTTAAAAAGTATTCTGTATCAATCGCACCGGAAAACTCCATAGTGTTATCCGGATTAATTCGAATTTGAACATCTTTTAAAGCATAGTATTTCGGTCTGTTGTAATTAAAAAACGATGTTAACTCTTCACTGTTTAAAGTAGTGTCAACCTCTTTCAGATCCCCATAAATATATGTAAAGTCGTCAGCAGTACCTGAAGTTGGTGCGTCGTCTTTCTCGTAATTTAGTTTTACAAGGGCGCTCTCATATGCTTCTTTACTTGTTTTAATTCCTAAATCCTTCGGTCTAAAAAAGCCAGGTAAAAAAATCGCAACGCAAGTAATAAGAACAGCGACTATACCGAGAAAAATTAGTAATGCGATTAAACATCCTCTCTTTTTAGGCTTTTTTTGAATAGGATTGTTATCAATAGGGTTCCCGCAAATAGTGCAAAATTTTGTCTCGCCTTGGATTTCTGATCCGCATTTATTACAATTCATATTAGTCTCCAATCTACCGCGAAGCGGCTGCTCAAAACAATCATGAAATTAAGTTTACTAAATTTGAGGTGTGTGAATGCAACGCCGTTGAACTTAGTCTGAGTTAAATTTTACACTAATTCGCTCCTTCTGGTTTTTATAAACCTTTCTACAAAAGCATAATTCTCTTCTGTGCAAAAAACGGCTATATTTTCTGCAAAGTCGCCATAAACAATAATTGTTCTTTTTGGTTCAATATATTTTATTTTTCTTATCCTTTCAAAAGGGATTGTAACTTTAATACTATTGTATGAAAGTAGTCCTATTCCTGTTGATGTAGGGTTTTTCTTTATCAGTCCTAAAACTACAGTAAGGATGGAAAGAACCTTCACACGCTTCTGCTGTGACTTTTGTGTAAAACAAGAGATACTAGAATGGGCTAATTTATACCTTACATCATATGTACCTCTGAAAATAATGAAAAACAATAATAAAGTTAAACCAAATGTTAATCCCAATAGCAACAACCCGTTATATGCCTTCACAACAATTAAGACAACTAATAACAAACCAAAGGGGATACCAACCGCAAACCCTAATTGCTTTAATATAAAACTGTTTTTCAGTATGGGAACTTTGATTTCCCACACAAATTCCTCTGATAACTCTTTTTCGGAGTAAATCATTTTCAGAAACCTCGTCAAAATATTTGTATGCAACCGCGCAACTCATTCTATCTATTTTTACTATATATGATTTTTAATAACAAAGATATAATGACATTTCTCTTGTCATTGACATTTAATAAGTCATTTTATATAATACAAACATAAGGTATTATTAGAAGGCGGTGAAATAAAAGTGAAGTTTACAGATAAATTCAATTTAATTTTGCGTGTCTTAAATTGCACAAATGCTGATATTGCAAAAAGTGCTGGAATTGACCCGTCTACAATTAGCCGATTCCGTTCAGGAGCGAGGATTCCCAGTCCAGAATCAAAGCACCTAATACTATGCTGCAAAGGCATAATAAGATATGCAAAAGAACACAACTTACTTGAAGAGCTCCTACAAGAGTGCGGATTATCAAATCATGAAAATCTGCCAGACGAGCTGATTTTATATTTAATCGAAGAAACGGAAAAGCAACAAAATAATTCAAAAAAACGCGATCAAATAACTGGGAGCTTCTTCAGCGATAAATTAAATATCCTTATGAATATGTATGCTATTTCAAACATTAGGCTTGCTCGTGCGCTTAATGTCGATTCCTCTTTAATCAGCCGCTTCAGAAATGGTCATAGAACGCCCTTGAAGAGCAATATTATAATGGATAGTTTGTGCAATTATTTTTATAAAATAGTAAAGCAAAGTGAGCGCGAACAGGAATTATCAGATATTATCGGTGAACCCGTTTCAACTTTCCAAAACCATGATAGATTTATAAATAAATTCGAAGAATGGTTCTTTGACAAAAGCGGTAAATACACTTCAGGTAGGATCGATAACTTTCTTGATAAACTGGGAGACTTGACTTTATCTAAAATACCTCAGTTGCCTCCTCTGAATAACATCATAACAGAGGATTTAACTAGAGACGATTCAAAGGAGTATTTTGGTTTAGACGGCTTTCGTAGAGCTATTATTAAATTTCTCAGCACAGTAGTAACGTCAGATTCACCAAAAACTTTAAAGCTATATTCAGATCAAAACATGAACTGGCTTACAGCCGACATTGAGTTTTTACAAAAGTGGGCTTCTCTTATGTCATCGGTTTTATCAAGACGAATTCCTATAAAAATAATTCATAACATCACTCGAAATATTGATGAAATGCTTGCCGGAATAGAAAAATGGCTCCCATTGTATATGTCGGGAGCCATTGAGGGTTTCTATCGTAAAAGCCATTCAGACCCTTGGTTTTCTCACACGCTATTTGTAGCTCCAGAAATAGCAGCCATTTCAGCAAGCGTTGTAACTGGTACAGAAAACTCTGGAATTTATAATTACTGCGATAGTTTTGAGCAGATAGCTTATTATGAAAGCCAAATAGATACACTTCTTCAAAGCGCAAAACCTTTAATCAAGGTTTTCAAAAGGAATAATTTGAGTGAATATATGCTCTTCACAGGAGAATTATCGAAAGCTCAGGGTTCGCTTAAAAAGCTGTCATCATTGCTTTCTTTTGCTACAATTCCATCAGATTTGCTCATTAAAATACTATTTCGATCAGGAGCTGAAAAAGAGAAAATTGACAGCATCATAGATTTACATTCAGACTTTGTCAGACAATTTGAACGCGAGTTGAAAGATGGCATTATAAAAGAGTACATAGCTTTACCAAGTGTTGAACAAGTGCTTGCAGGTAAGGTTTGCTTAGATTTATCTGACCTATTCATAAATACAGAAATATTTTATACACCTGTAGAATTTTCACTACACATAAAGCATCTTATAACTCTACTTGATGATGATAACTACAATTTTATTCCGATTAATAAAAGCCCGTATTCAAATATCCAAATATGTGTTAAAGAAGGCACGGGAGCTATAGTTAAAAAAACATACAACCCTACCACTGTCTTTTGGTTCAGCCACCCATTGATGTGCAGTGCATTATTTGAATATATAGAAGTAGTTGGTCAAAATAATTGCTTTTTGACTTCAGAAAAAAGAGACATTGTAAAAATGCTTAATGACTTTATAGCAAGTATTGATAATCATCAGGATATTTTTTGCAAGGAGTAGATGAATACATCGCTCTAAACTAAAACCTCTTCATCTTTTGTTTTCCGAAAGAATATCTATAAATATTTTTGCTATGCTAGGATCAAATTGAGTTCCACTATTTCGTTCAATTTCAAGAATAGCTGCTTCTTTGGATATCGCTTTTCGATATGCCCTGTTTTCAGTCATGGCATCATATGCATCAACAATTGCAATAATCCGCGAAAGCAAAGGTATGTCCTCACCCTTTAGCCCTTTTGGATAACCTTTTCCATCATAACGTTCGTGGTGACTTAAAATATATTTAGCAATTGGTTTTAGATCCGGAATCGATATTGCAATTCTATATCCGATTTCCGGATGTTTTTTCATTACAACCCACTCTTCTTGTATGAGCTTGCCGGTTTTATTTAGTATAGCATCTTTTACACCTATTTTACCAATATCGTGCAGTGTTGATAAAAGCTCTAATTCATTTAGTAGTTTATCTGACAGGTTTAATCTCTGTCCAATTGCTTTTGATAATATTATTAACCTCTGAGCGTGTTGCTCAGTTTCCTGACTTTTTTCAAAAAGCGATGCTTTCAAAGAGGCAATTATCGAACTATGAGAACTCTCTTTTTTAAGTAGTTTCTGTTGATACATATTGTCTTCTGCAAGTTTTAGAATGTCATTAATGTCCTCATATATATCATTCTTAGTTGCACATCCCAAAGAAATGCTTGTATGGTAAATTTCATTGGTTTTGTTTTCATCGCATGCCTTTTCTATTAGTTTCATTATATTATCAGCTTCTTCAATATTTGTGTGGGGCATGAGAATGGTGAAATCATCTCCGCTTGTTCTGGCTAATATATCTTGATGACGCATGTATTCTTTCAAAATTTTAGAAATCGCAACGATTAATTTATCCCCTTGAGCATGTCCTAAGGCGTCGTTGATTTGTTTAAGTCCATTTATATCAGCGATAATAACAGACAAGGGTAGTTGGCTGGCTGTGTCCAATTGTTTCTTTTTTTCCTCAAAGAATCTTCGGTTAAATAAACCGGTTAAAGTGTCGTGATAATTAAGAAAACGGATTTCTTCTTCTTTCTTTTTGCGATCCGTTATATCAATAACAAGTCCTTCAAGAGCTATGACCGCATTATTTTCATCATAAATACCTCGCCCCTGCTCATAAACCCATTTTGTTTCACCGGTTGATGTCGTTATCGAATACTCTTCTTTTAAAACACCTTTTATAGGTAATAATTGAGCCCATTTCTCCCATAAATAATTTTGATATTCATCGTTGATTAAATCGTTGTATGATAACACTTTGTTTCCCAATAAATCTTCCGGTCGATAACCGGTCAGCTCAAAACATCCGTCTGAGACAAACTGCATTGTCCAGTCTTTATCATAATTGCAACGATATGCCATTCCGGGTAAATTTGAAAGAAGTACGGATTTACTTCTCTCGCTTTCTTTAAGGTTTTGCTCCGAATGAATCCTTTCGGTTATATCCTCAATCATAGAAAGGCTTAATCTTGGGTTCCTTTTTTCATCTAATAAAGGTGTTAAGGTCAAGCTGCCCCAAATGATGGAGCCGTCCGGTCTTATGTATCTTTTTATTTCCGAAAATCTATCTATTTCCCCAGCCGCATATCTGTTAAGTTCTTCGATGTTTTTGTTTAGATCATCAGGGTGAATGAGTTTTTTCCATCCTAACTGTCTTAGCTCTTCTATTTGTCTACCAAAAAACTTTTCATACACAGGGTTGGCTTCAACAATTTCACCGTCAGATTTGCTAAACGCCATACCTATTGGAGATTGTTCAAAAACAGTTCTAAATAGCGCTTCTTGCTCCTGCAGCTTTCTCTCTGCCCTCTTACGTGCGGAAATATTTCTAACTATGCTCGTAAGTATTCTCCTGCCATCCATATCAGTACCACGAGAGCTTACTTCCGCATCAAAGTAGCTTCCATCTTTACGACGATGAACAGTCTCAAAGCGTACCTCCTCTTTGTTAGCGATCTCCATCTGATTTTTTGTATATCCCCAATTATTCCTAATATCTCTTATGTTTATTGAACATAATTCTTCATAGGTATATCCGTACTCTTCAACCGCTGCATTGTTTGCATCGATAATTCTACCATCCATATCAATGAAAAGAATAATATCATTCGTTGTTTCAGCAAGTGTATGATAACGATTCAAGGTTTCTGTTGTTTTTTTACTTTCAGTTATGTCCAGGTCTGTACCGATGTATCCACCAAACTGACCGTCTACATCATAATATGGGGTGCCAGAAATTAAACAATGACGAAATTCGCCGTCATGACGGCGAAGACGCGCTTCAATTTGGAATGGCTTTCTTTTTTTATTTGCTTCATTTAAAGCTTTACGATACATTTCAAAATCATCAGAGTGAACAGCTCTTTTTAAACCGTCTCCTAATGATCCTTCAATAACTATACCCGTAAATCTTTCCAACTCCATATTTACATATTCACATTCCAAATCTGCGTTTGTCCTCCAAACGATTACCGGAATTTGATCGAGTATGTTTTTACAAAAATCCATTGATTTTATGATCGAAAGTTCTTCCTTTTTCTTTTCTGTGATATCAAATAGTGTTATTATTACGTTTATATCATCGGCAACCATTACAGGGCAAACATTTGCTTTAAACCAAAAGTCAGTCTCCTTCCCGTCAATAAGAAGCTGTTTATTAATTTCAATACCTTCTGTGGTTTGTTTGTTTTGAATAGCTGCTGATATTGCTTTTTTTATCTCACAATCAGAACACGATGATCCAAAGCCACAACCTCGCTCGTCCTTGTAGCTGACTGTACAACAAAAACTATCTCCAAAGTGTTTGCCAATCACTTCGTCTTCGTTTTTATTGATTATGTGATGTGCTGCTTTATTAACAAAACTAATTAAAGCATTTTTGTCCAATATCACAACGCTAACAGGAATGGCATCTAATGCATTCTTTAGCTTAAAGTCTTTCATACGGTCACCCTTGTAATCCATTTATCAGTGAATTATTACTTTAATAAAGCACCCTCTTCAGTAGCTATTGCTTACTAACATTATTGTATATAATTCATCGTTATTTGTCAACAATTGTTGCATAACTCTGACCACCATTTATAATTTTTTTTGAAGTTTGTTTCGGTCGCGTCCTTTACGATTCGTTCCATCATTCGGAACGAAAGAAACAAACTTCGAGAGATTGAAAGATAAAAAACCAACCGCTTGAAGTTAAAATCAAGCGGTTGGCTGTATTTTTTTTGATATTGGGTTAAAGTATTTTAATTATAAATCCAAAAGACGCTCGCCCTTAATTTCCTCAGCATGCCATGTAATCAAGGCGAATTTTCCCTTCGAGTGTTCGTCGATTCGGTTTAGCCATTCTACTTCACCAGCTGCTTTTGCAGCTAACATGGAATTGGTAGTATTCGCACAGTAAAGTGATTGATTGATTACCCACCATTTTGCTGCAATACCTGCTCGTTTTAAATCTTTCTCCAGACGCATCGCTTCATAAACGGGTGTTGCTTCTGGTAGTGTCACGATAATTACTTCCGTTTCCTCGGATTTTAGCCGTGGCAACAGTCGCGCCACTGTTTCGGGTATTTCACCTTTGGTACGCTGTATTTCGTGATTATAACTCTGGGTTGATTCCAACAGTAGCAAGGTGTGACCTGTTGGTGCGGTGTCGATAACAACTACCTGGTCATCAGCTTTTTCCACAATCTCAGCGAAAGCCCGGAATACAGCAATCTCCTGTGTGCAGGGGGAACGAAGATCCTCCTCGACGTAAGCAATATCCTCTTCGCTCATACCGGCTGCTCGAGCTTTTGATAGCACTTCGGACCGATACTTTTCAAGTTCCTGAGCTTCGTCAATATGGCTCATGGATATACCGTTAGTTTCATCCAGCACAAGCTTCAGGTGTGCAGCAGGATCAGTAGTTGTAAGGTGTACTTTCTTCCCTCGATTCGAAAGACCAAGTGCAATAGCGGCCGCAACGGTGGTCTTGCCTACTCCACCTTTTCCCATTGTAAATATCACACGCTTACTCCCAGCTGCCAATTCGTCTATAACATCGTTCAGCGTAGGGATATTGGTAGTGTTCAGCTTTTGAGTGAAGGAGGTCACCCGGTCGCTACTCAGTAAAGCACGTACATTTTCTAAACCGGTAACGTTGTAAGAGCGCAAAGGCACCATATAGGTTTCGAATCCTTTTAAGCTCTTTGGCATAGTCGTAATCGCAGCTTGTTGTTTTTCGTAAAGGCTTGAGGATAATGCATCCGTATGTTCCATCAATATACCATTGATGACCAGCATTTGATTGTTGATACCCAACGCAGATAGTTCGCCGGAAGCCCTCTTTGCTTCACCGAATGGTGTTGTTTCAGGACGAGTAACAAGAATAAGAGTGGTTAAGTCGCCATCTGACAATGTATCCACTGCTTGTTTGTAAATAGCTTTCTTGCTTTCTAGACCGGAAAGCTGACTGAGGCAAGAAGCGCCGTGAGTGCTTTCACTGATAAAATTGCTCCATGCGGATGGAAGCTGAAGCATTCGTAGGGTATGACCAGTAGGAGCGGTATCAAAAACAATATGATCATATTCTTGTTGAATCTTACCGTCTGTTATAAAATTAGAAAACTCATTGAATGCTGCGATTTCTACAGTGCATGAGCCGGAGAGCTGTTCTTCCATGTTCGTAATGACGGAGGCGGGTAGTTTATCACGGTAAGGTCCAATCACGCTTTCACGGTACTCAGCGGCGGCTTGTATAGGGTCTAAGTTTGCAACTACTAAATTAGGCACATCGGGGATGGGAGTTCCCTTGTTGGTTAGTTCCATCGAAAAGACATCCTGCAAATTGGAAGCAGGGTCCGTGCTGATGAGCAACACTTTTTTCCCAGTGTCGGCAAGAGATACGGCAGTGGCACAAGCTATACTGGTTTTTCCAACACCACCCTTACCGGTATAAAACAGGTATTTTGTCAATTTTATTTTTTGCGGGTTAAATAAATTCATCTTAACAACAACCGCCCTTGCATCCACAACCACCGGATTTCTTTTTTATCGTCTTCGTTGTTACAGGCTTCAGTACGTCTTCAGGAATGTTTAGAAACTTCGTGAATTCTTCGTTAGTGGGGTATCTGCCTGCGATGACAATTGCACCATCAACCATTACAACGGGTAAACCATCTGTTCCTTTTTCGTTTATATAGACATTAATGGTTTTGTCCCTTATAAACTCCGCAGGTGCGCTGTTGAGGTTGAAGCGTTCAACAATTGTACCATTCTTTTTTAATGTTTCGATAACTGTAGAAACACGTAACAGTTCAGGGTCTACGCCCACACCGCAAATTCCTGTAGGGCAGCACATAGCAGGTTCATATATTTTCATTCTTTTCATAGTTAAAACTCCTTTATAATTGATTAAGTAACTTATATTCAGATGTTGCTGGAGGAAACCAGTGTTTTGTTTTATTTACAAACTTGACAAGCAAAAGCATTACTGGAACCTCGGTTAATACTCCGACAGTACACACAAGAACCACAGGTGAGTCCACACCAAAAAGTGCAATTGCAACTGCTACTGACAGCTCAAAGAAGTCAGAAGCCGCAATCAAGGAAGCGGGTGCTGCAATGTCTCGTGGTAACTTTGCCACTCTACTTACGAAATAAGTCATTGAAAAAGATATTATGTTTTGAAGAACGAGAGGCACAGCAATTAACAGCACGTAAAGAGGATGCTCAACAATTATATCTCCTTGAAATATAAAGATGATAATAAGGGTGAAAAGTAAACCTACTGTTGTCACACCATCAAACTTATTTACGAATTTTTTGTCGAAATATTCTTCGCCCTTATGTTTTGTTATTATAATTCGAGATAGCACACCGGCGGCAAGAGGTATCACAACAAATAATACAATAGACATGACGAGCGTTTCTGTAGGAAGTGCTACATTATTAATACCGAGCAACAACTGGACAATCGGGACAAATAGTACTAAAATAAGCAAATCATTTATAGAAACCTGTACAAGCGTTTGTGCGGGATTGCCTTTTGTCAATGTACTCCAAACAAACACCATCGCGGTACAAGGTGCTGCTCCTAACAATACAGCTCCTGTTACAAAATCTGTAGCTATATTTACCGGGATGATGGAACTAAATATATACTGAAAAAATACCGTAGCCAATCCAAACATCAAAAAGGGCTTAATTCCCCAGCTTGCAAGGGTAGAAATAATAACACCTTGTGGTTGCTTTCCTACGTTTTTTACAGACTTAAAATCAACTTTCAACATCATTGGATAAATCATAATCCACATTAGAATTGCAAGCGGAATATTTTGATCGGCTATTTTCATACTTTCTAAGCCCGAACGAATCCCTGGTAAAAATCTACCGATTAAAATCCCTGCCGCCATACAGAGAAGCACCCAAAAAGTAAGGTATTTCTCAAAAAAACTAATGCCTTGTGTTTTTTCTTTACTCATAAGTTCACCTCAAAATTATTGGTTTCTGTATGGATTTATTTTGTATTGCTTATATCCACCAGAAATGTTAAATACTTTTTTAAACCCTTTGTTTAGTAAAATGTTTTGAGCTGCATTGCCTGTAATGCCTTTATTACAATAGGTAATCGCAACTGTTTTCTTGTCTAATGTTTCAGAAGCATTCCTAAGTTTTGCATGCGGGATACTTTGTGCCGTCTCAATATGTTCTTTTTCATATTGAGTTACTGCTCGCGCGTCAATTAAATTGTAATTCTCACCCGACTGCATCAGTGTATCTAGCTCCTGCGCCGTTATCAGTTGTCTGCCCCTGTTGATGGCATTATCAAGTATCATGCCGGAATACATAACCGGGTCTTTGGTGGTTGAAAATGGCGGAGCATAGGCAAGGTCGAGGTGAAACAAATCCTCCGCTTTTGCTTTAAAGGTAATTGCTGTTACAAAGACATCAAGTCGTTTATCAACACCTTCATATCCGACAATTTGGACACCGAGCATCCTGCCATCAGTCTTGTCGGCAATCCCCTTAATAATCATTTCTTTGCCACCCATATAGCCCGGTTTATTCGGTTTTATGTTATGACTTACAGCAACATCATACCCTTGATCTTTTGCTTCGCGTTCGGAAAGTCCGGTCTGTCCTACAGCCATATCGAAAATCTTGAATATGCCCGTGCCAAGAACACCTCTGAATGCCAAGTCACCGCCGGTCATGCTGTCACCAGCGATCCTACCAGTTTTATTAGCGGTTGAACCCAAAGGACGGTATATAGGTTTTCCTGTCACAATATGAAACTGCTCAGCACAATCTCCGCAAGCATAAATGTCCGGTAAATTGGTTTGCATCTTTGTATTGACACGGATGGCACCTGCGACACCAAGTTCTATTCCTGCGGTTACTGCCAGCTCTGTGTTTGGGCGAACTCCGGTGGACATAAGAACCATATCTGCGTTAATTTCTTTACCATCTGATAAAACTACAGTGCTTTTTGTTATTTTAGAAGCAGAAACGCCCGTCACTACGTTAACACCATTCCTTTCAATATGGTCTTGCACATAGATTGCCATATCACTGTCGAGTCCCGGGGTAACCTGCGGTAGCTTTTCAACAAGTGTGACATCTATACCTAATACCTTAAGGTTTTCGCACATCTCAAGACCGATGAATCCGGTTCCGATAATAGCCGCAGTTTTTGGTTTATTTGTATCAATGAAGCCCTTGATTAGGTTCATATCGTTGATATTGCGCAAGGTAAATACATGCTTTGCTTCCGCGCCCTTAATCGGAGGTATAGTTGCTCTGGCTCCGGTTGCAATCACAAGCTTGTCAAAATAATCGATGAATACTTCTCCCGAAGTTAGATTCTTTACTGTTACGCTTTTTTCATCGGGGGAGATAGCGAGTACTTCGTGTAAAATAAAAACATCAACATTGTATTTACTTTTAAAGAAATCAGGGTCTCGTGGAGTCAAATCATCGATGCTTTCAACCTCACCTCCGATATAATATGGCATACCACAACCAGAATAGGAGATGAAATTGTCTTTTTCATAAATGGTAATTTCCGCTTCTTCGCTGTTTCTTCTTGCTTTCGCAGCAGCGGAGGTTCCCGCAGCTACAGCACCTATAATTATAATCCGCATAAAAGTCCTCCATTTTAATATGATTCTTTACCATTGAAATATACTTCCAGATTGTGTGGCAGTTTGTATTGAGAGACGGGTTCTTCAACTGACTTCCCACCATAAACCTCCTTGAGAATTGCGTCCACAATCAGTTCTTTTGGAGGTACTGTGTATTCGATACCGTTATATACCCATACACGGCAGTCAACATCATCGCCACAAAGTTCTCCGCAATCCTCACAAAGCGACTCTCTGAGCTCAATAGCTATATCATTTCCATTAACACGGATTGTAGGTGAACTGACAAACTGGTTTTGAATCGCCAACTCTTTTGTAGCGATGTTTAGCTTGTTCACCTTTACTTCATAACCAGCTGCGTTAAGCACCACTTTGACGCTGGAAACGGCTTCGTCTAATGCCTTCTCCGTATCTTGGCATCTCCCACAAATAGTTGTGTCTAGATATAGAAAATCTATATTTATTAACTTTTTTGGCTGCGGCTTGCAACAGTTTTCAGAAGAGCAACAACATTTACTCATTTTCATTTCCCCTCCAGCAACAATTTGTTTTATCTCTGCAAATACAATTCTCTTTATCGGTTGTTATGGTGCAAAAGAACTGTTTTGTTTTCCCAATAGTTTCGTCAACTAATGTGTAGTATGTCCATTTGCCCTCGTTGCGTCCCTTAACAAGCCCACACTCGCACAGAATTTTCATATGATGAGACAAAGTCGATTGAGACATTTCAAATTTTTCTAAAATGTCGCATGCGCAAAGTTCACCACAGGAAAGCATATCTACAATCATTGCTCTCTTGGGATCTCCTAATGCTTTAAATACTTTCGTGTATTCTAAGTAGTAGTCCATTTTGG
Organism: Eubacteriales bacterium; assembly: GCA_028705495.1. GTDB lineage: Bacteria > Bacillota > Clostridia > Oscillospirales > CAG-382 > GWF2-38-85. The sequence continues at coordinate 148,845 of JAQWDK010000001.1, read as the reverse complement.
CACCTCATATCTAAATTCTTCGATATGATATATTATATGCGACAAATCGAATAATGTCAATATAAATTTGCAAAATAATAAAATATACCACTCTTACACTGCAAACCAAGAGAGCTTCGGCGAACGGTATAAATAAACAGATAGTAAAGTAACAGTCTCTTCCGTCATATAATAAAATAGGCGATTATTATTTTGACAAATGGAGGCTATAGTTGATGAAAGTAGCAATTTTAACTATGTTTAACGGGCTTAGCAGCACCTACTCACTTGTAAATGTTGTTGCTGAGCATTTAAAAATGTTATTGGATGCCGGTAAGCCTCTTTTAAATAATAACAGCGGAGTTGTAAAAGTCGAAGAGTCTACACTAAAATTTGAATCGCGTTGCTGACACTATTTCTGATCATACTTATTCTTGTGTGAAAAATAAACCTTGTATAACCACATAAAACGAAACAAGTAAGGCGCTCTACGAAAATTACATCGTAGAGCGCCTTTGATTATAAATCATGCTAAACCTACAGTTATAACCAAAATGACCAGATAACCTGTTATCTAAACAATATTTCGTTTATTTGTGGTATTGTATCACTTTTCCATACTAAAATCAGCTTATCTATTGAAGCAACTTTTTCGAGCGAAAAACTATTATGGTATTTGTCAAGCGTACCGAGGAGAACTTCCTTACCATCGATATAAGCATAGACTTCCCCGCCGTTTATGGAACTTTGCAGTATGTCGATTTTCTGGCATTTTATATCGGGAGTAGATACAACCATTCTTTCGCCTGATTGTGGTTTTCTATGCGCCTTGTAGTAGGAGAAATAATCGCCATCAATGATCTTGTGCTGTTCAAATTCATATGCTCCCTCGGGATCTGCGGAAACTAAATCGCTTGTTGTTCTGATGTTGACAGCAAATTCAGAAACAGAGACCCAATATACCTGATCTTCTAACGCAACATATCTAATATAACGGCAGTTTATATCCAGATCTAAAATGGTTACATTCCTTTTTGTTTGTACCTCGCCAATGTCAAACCACTCGATGCCGTCGTTAGAATACTGCATCTGACCTTTTTGGATAAAGTCCGATCCTGATGGAGAAACACCGCCTTTTAATCTGATGTTAAAAACATGCTGCGGCTTACCTAAATCAAGCATTATCCAATAGCCTTTATCAGCAGCGGCGTTTGACCAATAAAATGTATCATCTTTATCATCGAGGATGTTTGAAATATTGTATTTATCATACCAGTGGAGTGGTGATGATACAGTCGGCTGTCCTACAATATCGGTAAACTTGGTTGTAACGACATTTTGTTTTAATGACAAAATTTCTGGGCGGAGTGTTCTTAATCCCTCGAGAGCATTTGCCATGACAAATGGTGCAAGGGTTCTTTCACTGAAATTAACGGGATTTGATTCAAACTTTTGTTTAAGTTCAAAGAACAGACGACAGTATTCCCAATATGCGGCTTCATCTTTGGCATTTAGCACATCCAAGTATATGAGTGCCATGTCTGATGTCAAGTCAGCCTTATTAAGCCATGGCGTTATTTCATCGACAAAGTTTTTGTTTTTGCAGTTGTCCTTAATATCTACAATAACACTTTTAAGCTTCTCGAACTCAAAACGAAGCTTATTTGCAGCATCTCCGTTTTTAATATTCTTATCCAGTTCAGCGTTAAAATCAGTAATCAGTTTTTTGAAGATAACCGAGTCCGTATTGTTATTGACACCCGCAGCAAAGGTTTTTTCAAAGAAATAGTGCACTGACTCGCTGACTTCCGGAAACAGCTTCTTTATAGCAGCGGGATAGCTGGTAACCGGTCTGTATGCTTTCGCATTCCATAAATATTCGGATAAAGTCATCAGCACTGCTTTCGAGGTTTCAGCTTGGTTCATCGGGTTGGACAATAAACCGCTGACTGCTGTTTTTAGATTTAACGAAAGACCCTTTGCCGCATCTGCCAGCAGATTGCCCTCGCAGTAGTCGTTGACAGGGTAGTTCCACCAAACCAGCATTTTACGATTGTAAGCTTTGTTCGCAAAGTTAAAACCAGCTGCATTCAAATTAACTTCAATTGTTGGACCAGTCCACATAACCAGAACATCGGAGTTAAGGTTATTTGTAATAGTGTTTGTGTATTCTTCTGTAACAATAGAATCAAGGTATTCTGCAAAAATACAAATAAGCTCTGATAGGTCGTCTTTGTCGCTATAAAAACGCTGTCTGAAGTCGTTGACAAGTCTGACATGATTGGCAGCAGACTGAGCATTTCGCACAGGCAGGTCGTCGAGCAACAAAGCAAAGTCACGAACGCCTAAGTCGTAAAGAGCGTTGTATTTTTCTACTAATGTTGAAAAATCCTTTTCATAGCCAGCACCAAAATCAAAGTCGTTTCCAGGGGAAAGCGAAAAAACAAAGCGTACAGAATTATTTTTAGCGGTTTTGTTCAACTCGTGCAGATTATTTAGCTCATCATTGGTATAAGGCTCTCTCCAAAGGAGTCTTATTTTGTCGTCGTCTTTTGGCGCGTAAAGATAGGTATTCATGCGGTTTTCACCAAGAAAGCGAATTATCGACAGTCTGTCTTCGTGTGACCATGGCACACCATAAAAGCCCTCGACAACACCGCGAATCGGAAAGTCAGGGGAGTCGGCTATCACCGCCGCACTTAGCGTATTACCGTCAAGCAGTTTACTAAATGATTGTACTGCATAATACTGTCCGAAGGCTGACTTTGCCGCAAGCGTTATTTGGAGCGTTGTTGTATCCAAAAAATAACCTTCACCATCGGGTAAATCAGGCTTCGATGATCCTAAATAGATGCTTGTTTGTGCATCGTCGGTTATTGAGATACCGTTTTTGTTAAGCTCGTTTTTCAACAAAGTCAGTGCGACTTCATTTGTTGTATCGTCTGTTTTGAAAGACACGGAATCTATTTGTCTGATTTTCATCTTGTCGTCCATTTCTTTCACCGCCGGGGTTATTTTAATTTTGTCTTGTGTTTCTTGCCAATTAACATCTGCTATGCTTGTTGTACTTGAATCATCAATAGAAGATTTGTTGCATGCAGAGAAAATAGTGAGTAGTAAAAATAATGTTAATATAAATATTGCTTTTTTCATTTGCCCATCCTTGAAATAATCGTAAGTTTTGGTATTGCATTTATTATATAATACACTTTTTAAATTGTAAATATACTTTTCGTGTCCTCAGATGTTTTCCGCTCAGCATCTGAATGATGCTGAGAAAATGCCTATAATACGTTGACAGGTGAAGGTGTTTTTGATAGAATTTAGTTAATTATTGAATAAAAGCACAGTTAGGAGAAAAATGAAAAAAAACGAGGTTTTATACAATCCTTTTGAAGCAGTTGAAAACAGGTTCACACCTGACGCAGATTTTGATACCGCAAAAAATATGGTCGAAGCATCGGTAGTATCTTTTGGCAACAGATCAAGGCTAAAAAAGGTCATTAAAAAAGCACAAAGTGGCGGCAACATAAATATTGTTACGCTTGGCGGTTCAATAACAGAGGGCTCGGGCAAGAGCGACGGCGAATATTATGGTGATCTGCTTGACATATGGTTCAAAGATAAATTCAAGACCGCAAACATTAATTATACAAACGCAGGTAGGGGAACAACGACCTCTCTGTTCGGTGTCTCTCGCATTGAACGCGATATACTACCTCTAGATGCAGATATTATAGTTGTAGAGTACGCTGTCAACGATACGATACTCGACGAAAAAATCGCGGCTGAGACCTTTGAGGGATTGCTCCGCAAGCTTTTGATGTTGCCGTCGGAGCCCTGCGTTTTTGTTCTATATATGTGCCTGTCATCACTCGGCAGCTCAATGGATATTGATTTACCTATCTCAGAGCATTACGACTTACCGACAGCAAGTCTTGCAAGAGCAATCAAGTATCAGCTCAAAACCGATTCTGCACCTGAGGATGAAGAATATATAAAGCAGCATTTTATATTTGATGGTGTGCATCCAGATACACCTTGCTATCACAAAACTTGTGAATTTATTACATATCAAATCGAAAAAGCAATACTAGAAATTGATGAAATCGATGATGATATACCGCCGCTACCTGAAGCCCTTGTTTCCGAAAGATTTATGGGAAGTAGGATTCTCAACAGTACAAACCTTTCAGTCAGCGATATTACTGATGAAGGTTGGCAGTTATACAACCGCGATGCTCCTTATACTGAGAGAGGTTTTGTAGCAATAAAGCCCAACGCAAGCATTACGTTCCAATTCAATTGCAAAATTCTCGCACTCGTTTCGAGAAAAAGCCTGAACCCACAGATAGGCAGCATAATTGTTAAGGTAGACGGCAACGATCCGCTCGAAATTGATGGCTATTTTCATGAAGGCTGGGGAACGCATAATAATTACAGAATCATTATCGACGACAGTATCGAAAAAATCCATACTGTAAAGGTCACCTTCTCAGACAAAAAGAACGAAAATGCCCGAAAAAAGCTATTATCAGAAGGTAAAAACCCCAACGATGCATCGTCGAAATTTATATTATCGGAGTTTATAGTATCGTGACTATAAACTCCTGATATTAAATATTTCATTTTTCCTCAGGAGTGCAATAATACTTTTTTAGTACATTTATGACTTCTTCAACCCTGTGGTCAGAGATCGAATAGGTTATGCTCTGCCCGTTTTTCTTAAAATCCAGTATTCCGTGTGCTTTCAAAATGGCTAAATGCTGTGATAATGCCGATTGAGTTATATTGGGCACCTTCTCCGCAATTTTACTAACTGTTTTAGGTCCGTCCATTAATGAGCAAAAAATCAATAAACGGTTCTCATTCGCTAACACCTTCAGAAGCTCTGCTAACTGTTTCGCTTTCTTCTCCATTTTTATTACCACTACTTTCAATCTTATCTTTTTTATTTTTAATTTTACAGATTCCTTGTGTCATTGTCCCCATCGGACAATATACACACCATGAGCGGGGTCTGAAAATCATCATGGTTATAAGACCAAGAACAGTTGATGTCAGCATTACTCCGTAAAAACCAAAGGCAAATTGGGCAACCCAAGGAGCTACAAACGCTGTATTCACCCAGTTCCACGGCAATTTAAATACCCAAAGCAGCGTTACCGCTTCTTTAAACGGCGCACCCGAAAAAACAAGGTATGTAGAATAGATCATTAAGAAGAACATAGCCATAAAAAAGGTCAAAAAGCCATATCGAAACCATGTTGAATGTAAAAACTTCGGCGGGTCTTTCTTAAGGGAAAGTCCGAGTTTACCGCCCAAAATCGTAAAAAGCTGGCCACGCCCGCAGTATTTATTACAGTATGTTTTATTTCCTTTTACTACTGCTATCATCAGTGGAACCATAAAACAAATTAAGCCAAGCCATGCGAATAGAATATTAAAAAACCCGAGGATTAAATAAATTGCGGACGCAATCCATAAATAATCGTACCACCGCTTTGGGTTGGTTTTTGGCATAGATTTTTTGGTACGGGGTATGTCGTCTCTTGACTCGATTGAAATAACCGCAGCAGGACAAACTGCAGCACATTTACCGCATCCAATACAACTTTCTTCATCAACCACAGCTTTCGTTCCCCTGTGTATAGAAATCGCATTCATCGGACAAACTTTCAAGCAAGTTCCGCACGCTACACATCCTTTTGAAATAAAAGCATTTTTTGTTTTTGACATAGGGCACCTCAACTTATATATTAGTAATTACGCAACTACTAATATAACAATATGCATGCAACTTGTCAATTGTTCCTGCTAATTTAAAAATAATATTCTGAAAGATTTTTATGAATATCACCTATTCATTATACATCACTTCAAACACAGCACATAATCTTGATCATCAAAAACCTTGAACACTTTGCCGTATTTGTTGAGAAATCAAAAATCAAATGGCGCTTTCAGCTTATAGGGAGCACCGTCAATCTACTGAATATAAAAATCTTTCAAATACCAAGTCGGCACCGGATTTTGCATATAATCAAACCAACGCAGAACATCCTGCGACTGCTGCATCATGGTATCAAGAACAGATTGACCAAAAGGTATTGCCCAATAAATTGAGGACAATGTATTGCTTGCAATATACAAAGCAAGCAGCTTAAAAAATTCAATTGGCGGTTCCAATCCGTGCGACGGGGAGCCTCCGAAGTAACCCCGTATCTGTCCGGTAGCAAAGTGGGGGCTTGCCGCTGCACTCCATACAATACGATTGAACTCCTCCCACGGGTCGCCAAAATCAAAACGGTCAAAGTCTATGATTTTAAGCTCACCGTTTTCCAGCATCATATTTCCTACATGGTAGTCGCCATGCTGAAAACATTGCGGACGATTTTTTAATAAGTGCCTATTTTCTTCTACGTAAGCAAGGATATGTTCATCGCCGCTAAAGCGCAGACCGCACTCATGATATTTCTTTATTTTATAATTTGTTTTCCGGTTAAAGCGAGATTCCCACTCCTCTTGCGTTTCGGGAGCGGGGATAGTATGAATTGCCTTTAAAATTTCTCCGGATTGTAAACCTAATACATACTGCTCCGTTTCAGACAGTAGGGGTAACACAGTTTCTAAATCCTCGCCTTCAATCCAGCTTTGAAGAAAATATACCCCGCCTTGGAAAAGAGCTGTATCGCTGCAAAGCCCAAACTCAATGGGCATGCACATAGGTATTTTTAGTGCAGCCACTTTTTCCAGCATAGTTAATAACGCTTTCCTTGATTCAAAACGGGAAGCGGGTGAAATACGGAGCAGATACTTTGTACCGTCTTCCACGGTTACACAGTATTTTTTATCCTCCGACCAGCCTTTTGTGATTGGTTCGATATTTATAAACCCTTTTTGCATTATACTTTTATCGGTCATACCAGTTCCCCTTGTAGATGTTTGAATCAAATAAGACTATTTGTAGAATATTTTACCATGGAGCGTAAAAAAACACAAGAAAATACTTTGGAAATTGATGGTATACTTAGGTCTGCCAGCTTTATATCTTGACCAAGCTATCTAACTTAACGGCTTCTCAATGTAAACTCCGCCCCTGCAAAACACTAGCATTTTTCACGGTAATGAGAAAAGAAACGCAATGCTGTTTGAGCTATCTATTTCCAAATACCTATGTTAAAATAATAAGAGGATTACCCAACCGATTTTGAATTTCGGTTACTTAATAGATGAAACAACATGTTGTAGAGTATAACATCGAGGTGAAGTCATTGACAGAAAAAGAAACAGTCGAACAATTCGAACAAGAGTATCTATCGAAAATTCTCGGATTCTGCTATCAAAAGGTAAGCATCCGAGAAGATGCAGAGGATTTAGCTTCAGAGATAGCTCTTGAAGTTTGGAAAGCTATATATGCAAAAAAAGAGATTTTGAATCTCAATGCTTTTGTGTGGAGTGTATCTAACCATACCTTTTTTAACTGGTTGCGTTCCAAAAAGTATGGATCAACTGTATACCTTACCGAATTGTTCGCATCAACCGATAATACCGAAGAAAATTTAATCCTCAAAGAGCAAGAAAACCTTCTTCATCGAGAAATTGCTATGCTCGCGGAAAATTACCGTCAGGCAACAGTTCTATATTACTTTGAAGAGAAATGCTGCGATGAGATTGCTACCATCCTCGGGAAAAGTGTCGGAACAGTCAAATGGTGGCTTCATGACTCACGAAAATCCATTGAGAAAGGGTTAAACACAATGCGAGAATACGGAGAAAAAAGCTATAACCCGGGTACTTTGTTCATGTCTTGTCAAGGCTTACCCGGGGCAGACAACGAACCAATGAGCTGCGCCAAAAGAAAATTGCCGCAAAACATCTTGTTAGCAGCATATAACGAACCGCTGACAGTAGAACAGCTTTGCATTGAACTTGGCACCACCGCACCATATATCGAAGATGAAGTTAAAAATCTTGTTGCCAATCAGATAATGAGGGAAGTGTCGCGAGGAAAATATCAGACTGATTTTGTCATATTGCCAGGTTCAAATACAAGCATTTCGCACAAAATTTATAATGCTTGCTTCCCTGGATATTATAATGAGCTAATGGGGTTTTTAGAGCAACATAAAACTCTTCTTTCAAGTTCGAGCTTCAATACAGCAAATTTCACATGGAACAGACTTCTGTGGGTATATATCCACATAATAACCGACCTCGCTTCATCGAAATTCAAACATGAAGTATTCAAAACAGTTTCGTATCCAGATATACCTACCCGTCCTAACGGCGGTAAATGGATCGCTCTTGGATACAATAATGGATGGTTCTCCGATCATAACGAAAGCCAACAAGATTGGAAGGAGTATATCCCGTTTGATGGACCTGTACACAAGACTAACAAGGAGTTTGCACAAGGTTATTTCCACTATTGGAGCGGGCTTGACAGCAATGTATTTTTTGATATTCCCAACGGTGTGTTTGCATTATGTCGTGATATAATAAAAGGCGTCTTGTCAGTTGACGAATTGACCGATGAGCACAAATATTTGTTTAGTATAGCAGTAGAGAAAAAACTGTTTATAAAAGAAAGCGATGAATTTAAGCAGAATTACTATTTTGTAGAGCGAAAATGCTGGGCACTTCTCGAAGAGCTTGCCTATGAGTTTTACACGCAGGTTGAAAAATATTTTAATACAGCATATAAAATTGTACTTGACGAATATATGAAAACAATTCCAAAACATCTTTTCTGGCAAATGGGTAATTTCTTGTCAAATCACTTAGGTACTTTCGTTACTTGTTCGCTTTATGAAGGCGTAAAGTCCGGTATGCTTTCAAAACAAGACGAAAACAACAAAACTTGGCTTAGCCTTTTTGCTTCGGAAGAATAAAATAGACAGAATATTTTCAAAGGCTGTTGTTAGTACGAATTTATGTACTTGTAACAGCCCATATAAAACAAAAAAGGAGCCGTTGTTCGGCCCCTCTTTGTTTTATATTTTTATTATTCTTTCACAGTGTCATAAGGCCAATTATTGATACCACCGAAATCATAGACATTGGTGTATCCGATTTGGATTAGTTTCCGAGCAGCTTGCGCACTACGATTCCCTGAGCGGCAATAAATTAATATCTCAGCATCAAAGTCAGGCAACAACTCCGGCATTTTATCGGTGATGGTTTCGTTTGGTATCAAAACAGCATTCGGGATATGTTCGGCATTGTATTCCGCTTGTGTACGGACATCGAGAATAATCAGTTCATCTCCGCTATCGATTCTGCTCTTTGCTTCTACTGCTGTGATTCTTTTATACTCTACTTTGGAGGTGTCATCAACATCGTTCTTGGCGGGTACCGCAAAAGTGACTACAATAAGTAGGCCCATTACAATACCAAGAATGGTTGATATATAAGGGTTAGCCATTATAGAACAGCTCCTATTAGAACAACCGATTAAACGAAATAAAACAAAATAACCAACTAAACCGCCTGCAACGGCACCTATGATATATCTTAACATCCAACTTGCTCCTTCAACATCATCATTTTAATTATTTTAATCTAAATAAAAACTGTTGGCTGTAACTTAGTTACACGAAGATGATAGGATAACAGAATCAGTTTAAAGCACCAAAAATATATTTTCTGTCGAAATGTCGGCTCCATTTTTGTTCCTGTTTATATTCGTTTGCTGGTCCAACAAAGTATAGATGTTGCCATAATAATAGGTCTCTAACTACAAGAATGCTCCCGGCTTTTCCTGCTTGGCATAATAAATCATACAACTCACTTACTTCACTTTCATCTGGATGCCAGTGGAATACAATATTATATTTTCCGCTGTATACAACGACAGAGTCGTAAGAAATGCTTAAGTACACCTTACCATTTCTGTGCCATTCTATAACATTGTTTTCAAATTCAATGCGACCATCGAGATCTGGCGTTTTAGAAAGCATCTCGTAAAGTTGCTTTGTCTTCTCGTTAAGAAACTCGATTCTATTCACAACAATAAATTCCTCTGTGATATTATCTTAAAATAAATTATATTAACTATGCTATATTTTAATATGTGCAGATACGATAATCTTATTACCTGCTCGTATTCCTATAAATATTAAGTTCACCATTTGCGAATTCAACTTAGAAATTATTATAAGGCAACCCTATTTCGAAGAATAAATAATTTTTATATAGGTTTTCGTACCATGATGGCTTATAAGAATCAGCAAAAGGTTCGGAAATACTATCTGTTAATCTCATCTCTCCGTTTACCTTATGTGTCAATCTTTCATATAAAATACCATTATCAGCGCTTTGCATTCCTTCATATGATACATTGATGTCTACTTCATTGCTTGCTTTAACGCTATATATTGTATTAATTTTCCCATCTTCATAATAGAGTTCTTCAAGCTTTGTCTTGAAAGTATCACCTTTGTATTCAGGGTTATTAAATCGAATTCCTACCTTATTATTATTTATTTTTTCTTCATCTGGTGATTCATATTTGTCAAGTACATAGCAATGTATACTTACTAACTTTCCCTCGCGGAATGTAAGATTTATAGATTTATGATAATTATGTACCCTATCTTTTTCATCTTTTTCTTCGATATTGTCAATGAAAGAAACAGTAGCATAAGCTTCTAAAAAATCTATATTAACCGGTTCTGTATGGAAGGAAAGGAAGGAAATACTTATTTCACTTTTATCATCGTTTTTAACATTAAAGTACCTCTCATCGTCACGGTTTCTGACCTTTTCGGTGAGATTGAGTGCATCTAAAGTTCCTAGAAAGTTATCAGTGTATTTTATTTTATCTGGCAACTTTATTTCGGAAAGATTTGATGAAATGTATAAAGAACTAGTTTTTTTAATTTCACCATCCTTATTGTATATAGTATATTCGAAAGTACTTTGCATGTTACCATAGGCTTCAGAATAACTATTTGTACCTGTTTTTGTATAAAAAAGCTCAGATTGTAAAATTGATTTACCGTCGCCAAGAACAACCGACTGCGCAATAGAATCGAAATCGTTCCTATAGGAAATATTCGTTATAGTTTTTTGGATATCAGTTAAAGTGTGATACGGAATATTTTTAACCGAGTTGCTGCATCCTGCAAGCATAGCAACAAAAATTAATAAAGCCACCCAATATGCAATTATGCTTTTGAACATTGCTTTTTCCTCCTACACAAATTCCTTGTTATAACCGTTACAACGATTTTACCATGCATCAATTGGAAATACAAGTAAATATTACAATTTGTTATTTCTCGTACCGAAAATGTAATTACTTTTTGTTGACATTTTGCCTGTGTATGGATATAATTGGATTGATGCTATGGTAAAAAGTAAAAATTATGAGGTGATTTTATGAGAAGAGTTGTCCTGCTTGTGTCATTTGTGCTATACATTACCTTTGTTGTACTGCTCGTTTCCTGCAAGCCGTATGATGAGCAATCTTTGTCTACAAACAGTGTGCAGTCGTCTGCGTCTGAAAGTGGAGCAACTTCTGCGGAAAACTCGGAAGGCACAAATACTGATGAAAGCGATGAGAACGGTGATCCGTCTCAAGCAGAAAGTGATATTTCTGCTGAAGATTCAGCTGTAGAGTCTGCTGATTCGTCCGCTACAACATCGTCATCGTCTGAAAGCTCAACGACTACATCAAGACCAACCGAAACCTCAAAAACTACATCAGATACTGCATCAAAACCATCTGAAACCTCAAAAACTACATCGGATACTACTTCAAAACCATCTGAAACTTCAAAGGGTGGTACCAGCTCGATAAAAACGCTTAAAATGACTGCTGAGAAAAGCGAAGCTGTTGTTAATACTGAAATTAAGCTGAACGTCAACATTACACCTGCCGTTTACGATCCCAATGATTTGGATATAAGAACAAGCAACTATAACCTCGCCGAAGTCGAGCTGAGAGGCTCACAATATTATGTATTCTGCAAAAAGCCCGGTGATGTAACGGTTACAGCCAAAACAACGAATGGACTTACTGCTACTGTAAAGATAAAGATACACCAAACTATCGCGGTCAAGAGCACAGTTACAATAAAAGAGCTCACTGCAACAGTCACCGAAGGAGATGTTTACAAACCCCAGCTGACTGTAACCCCTGAGAACGCATATCCGTATCAATACAGTGTTTATATAACCAACCCCAATGTTGCTATCGCGCGTGATAATTTGTCTGTTCATACCTTAACTCCAGGCACAACAGTGCTTGTCATCAGAGCGAGTTCAACAAACCCTAATGACAATCAAGAATTTGAATTTAAAGTCAAGTTAACGGTCCTGCCAATGAATAAAGCTGCTGACGGAACAGGCAGATTTATCAGCGGTGATTACTTTATCGAAAAGTATCCCGACCATATTGAGCTTCTGAAATACACCGGGAATGCAGAAAAACTTACACTGCCCTCAAGCTTTATGGGACTGCCGCTTACAGTGCTGCGTGATTATGCGTTTGAAGGCACAAATGTAAAAGAGCTTGTCATTCCTGACAGCGTAATGATTATTGAGAAAAACGCGCTGATGGTTTCACAGTATTTTATTAACCATGTCACAATCGGTAAAGGTGTAAATGAGTTCGGTGATATAATGCCAATTCAATATATTATAGATAAACCTTCCGGCGATTTTCACATCGTTGGTGACGGTGTTCTGATTGGTTATTACGGAAACAGTCAGAATGTTGTTGTTCCAGATGGTGTAAAGTATATCGAAACGAGAGTTTTTTCAGATAAACAGATTAAAACGGTGTCGCTGCCTGAAGGCATGATTGCAATCAGAGATTTTGCATTTACTGGCTCACCGGTTACAAGCATAAACTTCCCCTCAACATTGAAAAGCATCGGTGACTATGCTTTTCAGGGCTGTCCGCTACAAAGCGTTGATTTGTCAAAAACAAGTGCGACCATCGGTGGTTTTGCGTTTGATGGCTGCAGACAGCTTAAAAGGTTAAAACTGCCGTCTAATATCACGGAGATAGGCTTTGCATCATTCCAGGGTTGTCCGCTTAGTGAAGAATTTTCGCTACCTTCAAGCGTTAAAACAATAAGCATGCTTGCGTTCAGAGGTTCAGCGATTAAGAATCTTGTTTTGCCGTCAGGACTTACAGAAATCGGCAAGCAAGCATTCTACTCATCAAGCGGATTTACCGAGGTTATAATTCCGGCAAGCGTTAAGTTAATCGGTGAAGAAGCGTTTGCACAAATATCACGCCTTACAAAGCTGACGCTGACATCAAATGATACTGTTTTGAGCTATTATGCTTTTTATGGATGCAGAGATCTGTATGATATCACATTCCCGACCGGCCACAAATACGAATATGTTACAGCATTTACAGAAACCTCATGGATGAGGAAAATCGACGAAAAAGCTGTTACTGTCATTGACGGAGTTCTTATAAATGCAAAAGCAATTGGCGGTACCTTTACCGTACCATCAGGTGTAAAATACATCGCGCCCCGTGCAATGTATGGTGTCCATGTAGAAAAAATTATAGTACCTGAAGGCGTTATCGAGATATTCCCTTATGGCTTTGCAGGTTCAAGCGCTCAAGAGATTGTGCTGCCTAATTCACTTGAAAAAATCGGTGAAGGAGCTTTTGAAAATAACAATCAGATGTTAAAGATTGCTTTTGGCAATAAGTTGGAATACATCGGTGATTTTGCATTTAAAGGCGCGATACAGCTTGAAGAACTTACTATACCGGCCAGTGTAAGCTATATCGGTGAAAGAGCGTTTGATGATACAAGGTGGTTCAAGCCCATATTCAAAGAATTTTATATTGTCGGTGACGGCATTCTACTGAAATCATCCGGTGGTACGAACGTTGTAATACCGTCATCGGTTAAAATGATTGCAAGCGGAGCATTTGAAGAAAATGATAGGATCGAAACCGTATCCATACCCGACAGCGTTACTATAATCGGTGCGGATGCATTCAGAGGTTGTGATAAGCTCTGGAAGGTCAGTGGAGCTAAAAATGTTACCCGAATTGATTTGAGAGCTTTTTCCGGATGCGAAGCGCTCAGCTCTTTTACAATCGGTGAAAAGGTCAAAGTAATTGGTGAAGGTGCGTTTGCGGGCACTAATCTTCAAACTGTTGTGATTCCGAAAAGTGTTACAGAAATAAAAGGATTGGCATTTGCAGCTTGCAAAAATCTGAAATCTGTTGAGATTTACAACAATAAAAAGATTATTGATTTAAGTGCATTTGCTTATAATAGGTGTATCGTTACAATACCTACAGCTGCGGTTCTGCAGATTAACGACACAGCGGCTTTTGATAGTATTATTGCTTTAAATGGGGTTGACATCGAAAAGCAAAGAGATTTATCAAAACGCGGTATACCATACTTAATTAAGTACTAAATCAAACAAAGAATGATATCTGTGATCATCAAAAAAAGATGAATGTAAAATCGCGGGTTTAAAAGAAAAATCACGCACCATGAAAGGTGCGCGAAATTTGGAGCGGCACTTGCCGCTGGCGGAGAGGGCGGGATTCGAACCCGCGTGTGGTTGCCCACAAACTGATTTCGAGTTTCGAACCCTTGTTTTAACCTACCGTCATTAACTCGATGTTGTTGGAAGTGAGAATACCTCAGAAACGCCTAAAATACAAGGGTTTCCGGGTATAAAATCGCTAAAACTGAGCGCCGACAAGGGTTACGATAAAAACTGAACGCGGAAGATTTTTTGGAAAAACGGAGAGAATCGCGAGAGAACTCTACACGTGAAATCCACTGTTTTCTACGGGTTTCCGAACAACTATAAAAGACTTAATGTGCGGTACGCCGTACAGAACCAAGGTCACTTGCGCCGACGCCTGCAATCACTACAAAATTCATGCGGTGTATGCCGGAAAGCGAGTGATACTATGCAACACTATACCGATGCCGATTTCAAGAACATTCTCTTGGAATATCCCGACGAGGTTACGAAAGAGCAGTTCTATCGTTTATGCCACGTTTCCAAACGGGTAGCCTCATTTTACTTGGAGCAGGGTTTTCTTCCCTGTGAAAAGCGAAAAACCCAAACGCACAAATATGTCATTAAAACCGCAGACATTGTAGCATTTTTAAAAAAGCGTCAAGACGAGCCACATCAATTTCAGGTTCCGGCAGGAACTTCGCGAAAGCCAGTTGATGCTGCCGCGGTTATAAGAAAATATATTCCGAAGGAAACCCCCATTGACCTTATTTTATGGAAAGCATTTCTTTCGGAGAAATTGATAGCTTTCCCGGATGTTTGTGAAGTTCGGGATATATGCCGAATAAGCGGCTATTCAAAAGAAACCGTTCTTAAATGGTGTTTAGAGAAAAAGTTTATCTTCTTTAACATTAACCGCACCTATCATATTCCAAAGAAGACCTTCATTGACTTTATGGCAAGCGCAGAGTTTTCTACGATTGTCCAGAAACAACCTATACATCTTAATTTGCTCAGCGAATATGAAAAATGGACTTCGAGTTGAGGTGTGGTTCTTCACTCCCATATTTCTACCTTTGTGCTTCCTGACTGCTATTGTTAAACTAAAAACATTAAGGAGGTGCGCAACCGTGGAAAAGAAAAAATTCTACTGCTCGCCTGATGGCTGGATGATTCTCATCCACGCACTCACCGCTCTGCGAAATCGAAGAATTGCCGAGGGCAAGTGCATTGACACGGTGAACGATACAATACTTGCGGTGATGAGCGCCAAGACTAAAAGAATCAAGATTGCGGGGTGATGGAAGTCACTCCGTTTTTATTTTGCGCGATTTGTACCTTTGCGCCTTTCCTCCCCACCAAAGTAAAATTAGGGCATAACTTGCGGAGGGAGGTAAGGAAAATGGACAAGGATAAAATCTTGAATGCGCTGAACGCTATTCAAAATGGCACAGACGCGGGAGTATTCCATGACGAACTTGAAGTCGCAATTGGCATTTTGATGGAAACGAGTGATGAAGTGATTGCAGCGGTCATTCTGGAGATTCATGAGGACGATGACAGCGCAACTACCCAATGAATTAAACACAACATAGTGCAAGAGCCGATTGTTTTTTACATTAAAGATAATCGGCTTTTTGCATTTGGTATGCCATTACATAGCCGTCTTTGTTTTTACAACAAGG
This sequence comes from Eubacteriales bacterium, assembly GCA_028705495.1. Taxonomy (GTDB): domain Bacteria; phylum Bacillota; class Clostridia; order Oscillospirales; family CAG-382; genus GWF2-38-85. The sequence continues at coordinate 132,709 of JAQWDK010000001.1, read as the reverse complement.
GCGGCTAAATCCATTTCAGAGAGGAGTTTTGCATAATGCGACCCAACGAAATCAACCGAAGGGAGGAAACGAGATGGCGCATAAAGATTATCATAACGGCGATTGCCTTGTGTATGCCTGTGTAAATCAGAAAGGCGGCGTAGGCAAGTCGGTCACATCAACCAATTTGGGTATCGGGCTGGCACGGCGTGGTCAAAAGGTTCTGATTGTCGATTTGGATAGTCAGGCATCGCAGACGGTTAGCTTGGGTTGGACACAGCCGGACGAGTTGCCTGTCACTATTGCCACGCAGCTGGGCAGTGTGATTGAAAATAAGCCGTTTGACCCTACGAGCGGAATCCTGCACCATGCCGAGGGTGTTGACCTAATGCCATCGAGCATTGAATTGTCGGGACTGGAAATGAGGATGGTCAACGCCATGAGCCGCGAGTTTGCACTGCGTTCGTACTTGTCGGAAGTCAAACGAAACTACGATACCGTAGTTCTGGATTGCCCGCCCACGCTGGGCATGATGACCATCAACGCGCTTGCCGCCGCTGACCGCGTGATTGTGCCTGTTCAGCCGGAATACCTGTCGGTTATCGGTATGACACAGCTTTTCGATACCGTGTCGCTGGTGAAAAAGCAGATTAACCCCGGCTTGAAGGTCGAGGGTGTTTTGTTGACACTTGCCAATATGCGGACGAATCTGGCGAAAAACACGCTGGAAATCCTCAAGCAGGCATATGGTGACCCTAGCCGGGATAGCAGTAGCATTCGTATTTTTCCCAATCCCATACCTTATTCGACAAAGGTGAAGGAAGCCAGCGCGTCAGGCAAGAGTGTTTTTGCCTACGAACCGCACGGACGGGCGGCTTACGCCTACGAGCAATTGGTAAAGGAGGTGGAGCGCAATGGCAGACAAATCGGGACAGACCTTCGTCATGCCAAAAAAGTCGAGCTTAGTCGCTGAACTGTTTACCACACAGGAGCAGCGTGACGATGACAGGCGCGAGAAAGTTTTGGATATTCCGCTTTCTGAAATTGACGATTTTCAAGCGATAATGCCCGACGGTAGTATCGCACAACACCCTTTTCAGGTGCGTAACGATGAAGCTATGCAGAGCATGGTGGAAAGCGTTAAAGCGGTAGGCATTCAAACGCCCGCTATCGCCCGACAAAAGGAGGATGGGCGATATGAACTTATCAGCGGACACCGCCGAAAAATGGCGGCAACGCTGGCGGCGCTGAAAACCATGCCACTGATTGTACGGGAGCTTTCCCGCGATGAAGCGGTTATCGCGATGGTGGACGCTAATTTGCAACGAGAAACTATTTTGCCGAGTGAAAAGGCTATGTCGTATAAGATGAAAATGGAAGCGTTAAAACGGCAAGGTGAACGGACGGATTTAACTTGTTCGCCACTGGCGAACAAGTTAAGCGGCGTAAAATCTGCCACGCTTGTCGGCGGGCAAACTGGCGATAGCAAAGACCAAGTTTACCGATATATCCGCTTAACCGAATTGATTCCACCGATATTGCAAATGGTTGATGAAGGTAAAATCGCCTTTCGCCCTGCCGTGGAGCTTTCATATCTACAAAAGCCGGAACAGGCTTCGCTTGTGGACACCATGCAATGTGAAGACGCTACCCCCAGCTTGGCGCAGTCCATTAAGATGAAACAGTTCTCCCAGGAACATCGGCTGAACGAAGATGTGATTCTTTCTATCATGAGCGAAGAAAAGCCAAACCAAAAAGAGCAATTCAAAATGCCAAGAGAAAAAATCATCCGCTACTTTCCTGCGGGTACTCCTGCTCAAAAAATCGAGGAAACCATCATCAAAGCTTTGGAACTGTATCGAAAACGTGAACGTAGCCGCGATATGGAACGATAATACCATATACCACAAATTAATATATCTTTGGAAACAGCCTTGGAAGAACAATCTTTTAAGGTTTTTTTATACCCGAAATTACTGTAAAGGAGGTGGTCGCCTTGTAGCTACGAACATTTATTCTCCTTATGCTTCCGTTGGGAAGTCGTTCTCTCCGCATACGAAAATGCGGTCAATTAATCGGCTGAAAAAGCCTAATAAAGAAAGACGAGGTAATTTTCATGAAAAATCTGTTTAACAAAGTCAGAAACAAGGTCCGCTCTTCTGCCCTCTGTGTTCAGTCCACCATCGAGTGCAAAAAGGCTGAAGGCTATGTCGATTCAGGGGTTAAGATTTTGATTGCCGTGGTTATCGGCGCTTTACTCCTTGCAGGTCTGTATGCCCTGTTCAACACCAACATTATCCCCACGCTGACAAGCAAAATCAACGGTCTGTTCAATTACGGCGGTTAATTTCCATTAAAAACCATTTAATTGAAATGAAAAGAAAGATGAGGTATTTGTAATGAAAAACCTATTTAACACAATCAAAAACAAGGTTCGTTCCATCGCCGGCTGCAAAAAGGCTGAGGGCTATGTGGATTCAGGTGTGAAAATTTTAATCGCCGTAGTTATCGGCGCTCTGCTTCTTGCTGGTCTCTACGCCCTGTTCAACACCAACATTATCCCCACGCTTGGTAACAAGATTACCAGCCTGTTCAGCTACTCCGGTTCTTAATTTGAAGATTGTGGCGGGGTGTTTGAACTCACCCCGCCACAACTATCTTTTCGGGGAGGTTATCCATGACTATGATTATTCGCCCTATTTGCCCTACATTGCCGATACGACCACCTCAGATATCAGCGGAAACGGCAATATTGATTTTCAATGTCCTGGCTTTTCTGATGTTGGCCGGTACCGCCGCTTTTATGATAAGCCTGTATGCCGCAAAGCGATGGAAAGCTGACAAAACGAAAACAGCGGTTGCCTTTGTATTGATTTCGGTTGCGGTCACAATTCTTTTGCTCTGTTTTTTTGGCTTTGCTGTGAGTACGGTCAAAGGCATCCTTTTTTGCCTTATCCTCCTGTTTTCCTCTTATAGCGATATCAAAACAAGAGAAGCGGATGATTACCTCCATGTTATGATCCTGCTCACAGCATTTATTGGCCATGAACCCGCAGATATCTCCGGTATGCTCCTGTCCGCCGCGCTGATTACGCTGCCCTTGATTATGACTGTGCTTCTCTGTAAAGGTAAAGTTATCGGCGGTGCGGATGTGAAGCTGTCTGTTGCTTGTACCTTTCTGCTCGGAATCAGCAGAGGAATTGCCGGACTGATGGCAGGACTGACAATTGGCATCCTTGCAAATCTCATGATTCAAACACGAAAAAACCAAGCGGAGGGGTTCCCGCTGATACCATATCTGGCTGCCGGATTCATGGCAGCTTATTTTATTTAATCGGAGGTATATACGAACATGAAAAACAGAACAGTTATCGGAATCATCTGTATGCTACTGGCAGTCGCCGTTACCTTTGGTGTCGCTCCGATGGTCAACCGCATGATGGGAGATACTACGACGGTTATTCGTCTTTCGGCAGACATTCGACAGGGCGCACAGATCACGGCGGAGCAGATTGAAACTGTCGAGGTCAAGACCGATACGCTCCCCATTGGTGTAATCACGCAAAAAATAGAGGTAATCGGCAAATATGCTGTTTCCTCTCTGTATGCCGGGGATTATTTCACCGCTTCAAAACTGACGGATCAGGCAAATACCGCAGAGGATGTATTTGCTTCTCTCGACGGCAGTAAGGTTGCTGTCAGCATTACCATTGATACCTTTGCGGCAGGGCTATCCGGTAAGTTGCAAAACGGCGATGTTATTAGCATCATTGTTACCAATAAAGACAGCGGCAGCGTCGCAATCCCTGCGGAACTCAAATATATTAAAGTCATTACCACGACTACAGCCGGAGGCATTGACAAGGATTCGGTCGTTAAAAACGAGGATGGCAGCTATGATCTTCCCTCAACGGTTACGGTGCTGGCCAGTACCGAGCAAGCCAAGCTATTGGCAAAATATGAAGAAAGCTCCGCTATGCAGACCGCTCTTGTGTATCGGGGAGATAGCTCAACGGCACAGCAGTTTCTTGATGAACAGGACGAATATCTGAAAACAGCCGGAGGTGCGGCCAATGAGTAAAATAATTGCCGTCTGCGGTTCACCTGAAAGCGGAAAAACAACCGCATCCCTCAAGCTGGCACAGGAACTTTACTATCAAAAGAAAGGCTCGGTTATCTTTCTGTCCCCGGATATGTGTGTCCCGTCTATGGCATTCATCTTCCCGCACTCCAAGACCTCCGATTTGTATTCCATCGGCAAGGCTTTAGATAAAACCGACATATATCAGGAGGATATATTAAAACAGCTTGTCCCGGTTAAAACAATGCGTGACTTCGGCTTCTTCGGCTATACAGCAGGCGAAAACAAATATAGTTACCCACGCCCCACGGAGGATAAAATCACAGCGTTGTTCCGTGTGATGAAAGAGATAGCGGATTATGTAATCATTGACTGCGTGAGTGACATGGATGACCTGATTACCCGCATGGCTATCAACCGTTCGGACAATGTGATTCAAATGGTTGCGCCTGACTTGAAAAGTATCGCTTATTACGCTTCACAGGCAGAAATGTATGAGAATATTGTGGAGCGTGGCATCAAGGCTCTGTGTATCCGTGATCGGGATATATATCTGCCGATAGAGGAAGTAAAAAGCCATTTCAAAGATATTTCCTTTGTTTTGCCGTATAGCCGACCTCTGAAACAACAAGTGATTACCGGAACCCTCTCGGAACGGCTTTCGGATATTCATTATCGAAAACAAGTGGCCGCCATTGCAAAGCGGGTGATTTAATGAGTGAACCTATTGAATTTGTATCACTGTTGCAGTCCGTGCAGGAATATATCTCAAAAAATTATGCTGCCGCTCTGACGGAATCCTCAAAACTTCTACAGCTAAAGACCTATATCGAAAAGTATATTCGGGATCGCAGTATCGTTATGGAAGGTTTCACGTCACAAGAATTGGTCGACAAGCTGTACTGTGAAATGGCTGAATATTCTGTCTTGACCGGGTATCTCGGCCGGGATGAAATTGAAGAAATCAATGTAGGCGGCTGGGACGATATTGCCGTGACTTATGTAGATGGTCATATTGAAAAATCGGCTGAACACTTTTACAGTCCGCAACACGCCGTTGATATTGTAAAACGGCTATTACACCATTCTGGGATGATTATCGACAATGCTACCCCTATGTCACAGGGGCATCTTCCGGGCAACACAAGAATTACCGCACTCAAGGAACCGCTTGTTGATGATGACCGGGGAATCAGCGTGTCAATTCGTCTGCTGCACCCCTCCCGTGTCAACCGAAAGGAGCTTGTAGCAAGCGGCAATTCAACACAGAAGATGATTGATTTTCTCTGTATGTGTCTGCGATACGGCGTTTCTTTTGTCGTGGCAGGGGCGACATCCTCCGGAAAAACAACTTTTCTCAATGCCTTGCTGACCTCTGTGCCGGATAATAAGAGAATCTTTACGATTGAATCCGGTTCCCGCGAGTTGTCCCTTTTACGGATAAAGGACGGACAGATTAGCAACAATGTGGTGCATACGCTGTCCAGACCTTCCGACAATCCAATCTATGACATCACACAGGAAGATTTGGTCGTCGCGTCCCTTCGTTTTAACCCGGACATTGTAGTCATCGGTGAAATGCGGGATGTGGAAGCCTATTCCGCTGTGGAAGCAAGTCTGACCGGGCATACCGTTGTTTCAACAATTCACGCATCGGCAGCGGACGCCGCCCATATGAGGCTGGCGCTCCTTTGTCAAAAACGATTTCCAATCAACTTCCAAACCTCTCTTATGCAGGCAGGTCAAGCGTTCCCGATTGTTGTCTACGCCCACAAGCTGGAGGACAACTCCCGTAAGATCATGGATATTTCCGAATGTATGATTACCCAAAGCGGCGAGCGTGAGTACCGTACTCTGTTCCGGTACAACATTACCGGAAACGAGCTTGCCGGGGATACTTTTAAAATTGACGGACATTTTGAGCAGCCGGAAATCATGAGCGATAACCTCCGGCGTAAACTCATTCAGTTTGGTGTACCACAAACCACATTAAACAAATTTCTCACGAAAGGAGCTGATTACGCTTGATTCTTTCTATAATTGCTTCCGTTTTAATGATATTGGCAATCGTTTTTTTATTAAAGCTCACGCCGAATCGCATTGCAGAAGATTTAATGAACATGATCACGCCCAATGACAGCCTGCGGGATAAAGCGTGGAATCTGCGGGGGAACAAAAAGAAGCATACTGTTTATAAAAAGCTGATGGGATTCAAGTCGGCACTCACCGTGACCGGAAAATCAAAGCAATTCGCTGTGGTCTGCTGTGTTTCCCTCTGCTTATTTGCGGGCGGTATGATTTTCTCCGCGCTGATCGGCAACCTGTTTTTATTGCCGGTATTGTCCGTTGCTTTTGCGCTCCTGCCCTTTTTATATACGGCAAATATGCTTTCCTACTACGAAAAGCAGACGAAGGATGAACTTGAAACCACTTTGTCTATCATCTCAACCTCGTATGTCCGCAGTGATGATATTTTGTCGGCGGTACGGGAAAACATCGCTTATATCCGTCCTCCGCTGCGTGAATTATTTCAGGCGTTCTTGGGTGATGCAATTGCTGTGTCCTCTAATACCGTGCGGGCGCTCTTGATTCTGCGTGAAAAGATTGATGAACCCATTTTCCGCGAGTGGTGCGACACACTGATACAGTGTCAAGAGGATCGAGTTTTAAAAGACACTTTACAGTCCGTAGTGGCAAAGCTCACGGATGTCAGAATCGTCAACAATGAACTGCGAACCATGCTTTCCTCCGTTCGTAACGAATACTGGATGATGGTGGCCTTGGTTGTTGGCAATATTCCGCTTCTATACCTTCTTAATCGGGAGTGGTTTAACACGCTGATGTTCCAAACATCGGGGAAAATTGTGCTGGGTATCTGCGGCGCGGTTATTCTGATAACGGCTTTGTTTATGCAGAAATTTACGAAGCCGATAACGTACAGGAGGTGACGGAGGATGTTACAAGCAATCATCGGCGCATTATGCGGTTTGGGAGTATTCTTTATTCTTGCCGATATCAGGCGCATTCCTCACATGAAAACCTCCGGCGCCGCCATGAACCTATCCAAAAATCAAAAGGGCAAGTCCCGCGGGCTGGATATATGGCTCGGCGGTTTCGCCACTTGGCTATCAAAGTATATGAGGATCAATGAATATAAGCGGATTCAGTTGGAATCTGACCTGAAAACAGCGGGGCTGGATCTGTCGCCGGAACGGTTTAAGGCCGACGCAATTATCAAGGCTTCTCTTGTCGGCATTTTCACCATCCCGGTATTGTTCATCTTTCCGCTTCTTTGCCCCGTGATTCTATTTATGGCTATATTCCTTTACAGCCGTGAAATGAAAAGCGTGGGTATTCGCATTAAAGTGAAGCGAGAGCGCATTGAATATGAACTCCCGCGCCTTGTTTTCACCATAGATAAAACGCTGAAACACAATCGTGATGTATTGTATATGCTGGAATCTTACGCAAAAAACGCCGGAGCGGAGATGAAACATGAGTTGGATATCACCGCCGCCGATATGCGAAGCGGCAACTATGAAGTCGCACTGACCCGGCTGGAAGCCCGTGTCGGCTCTGCTATGATGAGCGATGTTTGCCGTGGATTAATTGGTATCCTCCGCGGAGATGATACGGCAATGTATTGGGCGTCGTTACTGCTGAAATTTAACGACATTCAACGCCAGCAATTACGGCTGGGGGCGCAGAAGGTTCCCCGTAAAGTCAAGCGGCTGTCCATGTGCCTGTTATTCTGCTTTATGCTGATTTATGTTGTCGTGATAGTCGCCCAGATCATGTCCTCTCTCGGCATTCTGTTCAGTTAGGGGGTGCTGTGATGATGAAAAAACTAATGCGTTCAAAACGCGGTGAGGGATATATTGATACGGCGATCAGCGTGGTTGTTTTCGTGATGATTCTTGTTGTTGCCATCAATATTTTTTCCTTTATCGCGCTCAAACAGGAGATGGATCAGATCGCGGAGGAACTGATTGAAGCGGCAACCTATGCCGGTTCTTTTGAGGGTGATTTTTGGAGCAGGGATTCGGAACTGTTAAATCAGTATTACTATTACGGGATTTCCACCTCCGCTGAAAAATATTTCAACTCCGGCTATGGTCGGGTTCAGCTTGGCGATACCATGAGCGTATCCATTTATGTAACAACTCACCTCAAAGGACTTGGTATATTCAAAATTCCGGTTACTGTTTCGGTGACGCGTTCAGGCATATCGGAAAAGTATTGGAAGTAGAGGTGATGGGATTGAAAACGCTCAAAAACAAACGGGGCGAGGGATATATCTTCCCTTGCCTGATGATTGTTGTAGTCTGTATGATACTATCCGTCCTGATTTTCTTTGCTTCCGGTGTTTCGTTGGTACGAATCACCGAGAAAAACAGCAAAATTGTACTGGACAGCTATGTCATGCAAAACTCCATCCAAATCTATAACTCAATCAAGCAGGGTAATGATTACACCGAAACGCTTGACCGGAACGACTATATTGTTGCCCTCTGCGATTTTTGCAGCCTTGTAAAAATCGGCAGTTACCTTTATGCTTATAACGATGACGGAAGTTTGAAGTATCGAATGACTTTGCCGGTTATTACGTTTCGGGAAGAAAACACACTCAAAATACAGCTTTCATACACGCTTTATGTTCCGATCTGGTTTGACGGCAGGATTGCCCGATATGCGGTTATTTCCGTTACTGTACAGTCCTCATTTAAGGAAAAATTTTAGGAGGTGCGGCACTTGAAAAAATTACTGAAAGACAAACGCTTGCTTGCTATTGTCGGCGGTGCGGCCGCGTTAGTTCTTGTTATTACCTTAGTATATTCCCTCACACGGGCGGATAAATCACTGCCCATTGATTCCACACCGGAAACATCCGCTTCAACATCGGATACCGGAATTACAGTTGAGTTTCCTGACAATTCGGAAACACCGGATGATTCCGAGGACAGTGCGGCAAGCGACATCACAGACGATGGATCAGGAGTCAAACCCGATGAAAATATTGATGTGGATTCAGGGAAATCCACCACCGGAGAAAAAGCGCAGGATACAGCTACCGCTGCCAAGGAAACTGATCCGCCGAAAAGCACAGATAATTCAGACAACGCCGGTGTTCAAATTGGCGGCGGCGATAATAATGAAAAATATAGCTGCGGTTCGCCAAATCATAAGTGTGACGGTCCCGAAACTCATGCCTTTATATTGAATCTTGAAGTTGAAGGTTGTCCGTATTGCGGCTCCCATAGCTGTCCCAGCTTTTACGCTGTGGACGAGTGGGGCAACGCCTGTTACACCCCAAGCAAATGCCCGGAGTACGATACGAAAAAAGACGCGGTGGAGTATTGCCAGGTTTGCGGCAGGAAAAACGGAAACGGTGATAACGGCACCTGCCAAAAGTGGATTATTGATTTTACCTGTCCCACTTGCGGAGAACTTGTCAAAGCGAACAAATGCCATACCCATTAAAATATAGAACAGCGATGCAAGACTCGGGTTACATTCCGGGTCTTTTTTTATTTCGCGGAAAGGATTGCTTGAATGAAAACAAAAGTTTTTAGGCTTCTTTTGGCACTGATTACTGTTTGTATTGTCATATCCGGCTTGTCGCTGAACGCTTTCGCGCTTGAATGGAACGGCAGTTCAACAGGCGGCGGTGGCGGCGGTACTCCCGCAGGCCCGAACGGCTATGCCGTGCGTACCACGGGCGACAACTGTTTGGGTTATCGGTTCAGCGTGGTGGATAAAAGCGGAAGCAATAAAGTAACAAAGGTTATTGATGTTTTCCGCAATACGACGTATGGCAATTACGAATATACAAACGGATATAAATTCACGGTGAAATATAATAAGAAGCAACTTATAAATAATCAGAATAATGGATTTGCAACCAGCAAAAACACAAATAATTGTTACAAAGAAGCGGATATGGGCTTTGCTTCTTCTTTGCCGACACCGGATGGTATGAATAGCTGGCAGTCTAACCATAACAATTTAAACCGTGTGCTGTCCGTCCTTGGAGTTGGCAGCGTCAGCAATCTGAAAAATGGTGATAAAGTCCTTGTAGAACCGCTTTATGATGTCCGACTGCAAAGTGTTTACCATTCTGTTACGGTTACGGAGCTTGCAATATACGGTAAATATATTCTCGGTGCAAGTAGCAACGGTGGCTCCAGTTCCACAAGCGAATCGTGGGGCTTTATTTCAAGCTATACAAACCGACATTATCCCAACTCTTTATATACCACGGACGGTCAAGGATTATGGACGAACGCAAGCGCCATAGGTTCCAGTTCCCGCGCAACCTTTTACGATATCATCAACAAGGGCTACGGCGTCGGCATCGCATATACCGAAACAAAACCGGATTTTTCACCTAATTTAAGTGTAAATGTTTGTGAAGCGTGGAAAGGCAGCAGATCAACAAGGTCATTTCATTATGGCACTTCCAACGGTTCGGCATTCGGGAATTACAGTTATGCAAACGGCTATCCCATCTTAAATGATACCGTATGGTTTGCCGTTAATTTTCCTGCTGAAAGTGAAAACTGTTATGTCCGACAGACCGTATGGGTTGTAAGCGGCGGTTCAACCTCACGGAATGTTTATAGCAATAACAACACATGGTACGATGTATCGCTCTCACCGACGATAGTTGATTCCACGCGAAGCTCCTATACCGTCAAAGCACGGGTTGACTGGATTGACAGCAGCGGAAATGTTCTCAAATGGGGTGCGGAAAAAACATTTTATGTACCTGTCCGCCCTAAAATCAACCGCTATCAGGTCACCATGTACAGCATCACAGGGGCAACCGCCGCTTATAAAGGGTCGGGTGGTTCCGGCGGGGCGGTTTATGCCGGACAACGGGTTTACCCTTATTACACCTTCACTTCCGGCAGCTCATGGACATCCTACAACAACTTTACGGGAAACTTATACGCATGGATTAGCGGTTCATGGCAAAGAGCGTATGGAGCATCCGATATGGCCGCTTCGGGAGCGGGGATCAGCCAAACAAGCTCCTATAACAGATATAGCAGCCTTTATCCTTATCGTGTTCCTGATAATTCAGCCAATACCAACGGAAGCAATCGTATCCCGATTGATTTCACTTCCGCATGGTATTCGGATTCGGGACGCACCTATGAAAGCACTTGGATTGATATTCCTATTGTCATATCCGATGTTGAACTGACCCAAATCCGATTGATTGGGGATAGCGGGTATTACCTTGATCCTCAAAACCTTGAAGCGGGGCAAAATATCACAGTGCAATACACCTACCGAAATAATACGTCCTGCACTGTATATGTAAATGGTTATAAGAATGACCGCACACAGATTTCCGGTATTTACGCTATTCCTGCTTATAGCACAATCAATGTAAATGCCTATTCCTTTGAAGTGCCGAATCAGCGCAGTATTTCTATTTGGGGCGGTGTTTATCTGGAAGGGTTGGGGATTTACCATACCGGCTACGAAACCAACGGTATAAACAATTCGCTTACCCTGACTTGCAAAGTCAATCATCCGCTAAGGCTGTCCCCGATTATACCAAACGCCGCCTACCGCGAAGCGACAAGTGTTATTACAAGCTATTGGCTGACAAACGGATACCGCGACAACTACACGCCTGCCTACCAGATTACAGTGCGATTTCGGGTATATCGGTCAAATGGCACGTTAATTACAACGGCAACTAAAACGCAAGCCGTTGTCCCGGGCAACGACTTAAATCTTGTTTATTTCAAATGGAGCGTTCCCACAGGGGTGAATTACGGAAATGTGACGATAATGGCAGATGTGCTTCAAAACGGTGTTTACTACAATCTTGTGTCCCGGTCATATTCTACCACACCATATTTATATTATGAAACACCTGACACGCAGTTTGAAAACAACGCGCCCGGCGGATTTTCTATCCCCTCCGTGCCGATTAACCAAACAGGATATGCCACATGGTGGGAATACACCTACAACGGCAGCAGTTTTGTCCGTAATTATTACGGAATCGGTGTATATTCCGCCGGGACAAACACGATTACTCCGGCAACAGGTTCTACAACAACACAAAGCGGCGGGACTTGGACAATGAAGTCGGGTTACGGTATTTCATTGCAAGCCTATAATGCGCTGACCTCTGTATCGGGTTATCTGATACCATCATCAGATGCTTATACCGGAGCCCAGTACGGCTGCGCGTTATTTCCCGAATACAATTACGCTTACGCAAGCGGTAGATGTCGGACACTGGACAGGAACGGCTCATATTGGAACTTTCCGATTAACGGAAGCTACGGTAAAGTGCATTTCACCCCGCTTTGGTATCCTAACGGAAAATATGCGGTGAAGGTAATAAAATCCGATTGCTGGACACCCGCCGGCATGGTGATATCCGAATCGGTTACAAATACCATTCAGATAAGCGGCTCGGCCTACGATGATTGGTATGTAGGACGAAAATGAGTGAATATAGCCGGTAAAGAGATGAACCTGTTCGCAATAAAAATTTGCGGGCAGGTTTTACATTAGACAATACCACGGAAAGGATGTTTGAGAATAAACAAATACACAAAACTGGTTGGTGCGGCTGTAAGGCTGCATTTCAGGAAGAAAAACAAGTAGATATGATGAAGGGACGGTCAGTTTTTTACGCTGACCATCCTGATACATTTACTTCTTTTCAATGGGTATCCAAATTTCAACAATGGAGCCAGCTTCGTTTCCGTTAAAACGTTCATCATAAAACTCAACGCAATAATGGTTGTTTTCAAGAAGTCTTTCGGTATAACCCTCTGAATTTGTTTTTAGCCATTCATCCATAGCATTGTTTTCGCTTTCATAACCATTTGCAACATAAACATCAAAAGAAGCGTATTTTGAAGCAGGTATTTTTAGTATGGTGTAGTCTGCATCAACTTTGTCATCCTTAACAGCTAAACCCGTGTAAACAGTGCAACTCTCGCCATCGTATAAACGTACTTCATAACCGTTATCAGATATTTTGTTTATCAAAGGTTTTTCATTGCTTAATTTTTCAAATGCCTGCCAAACACCCATTGTGTCGTTACCGTCACCCGACGTTCCTGCTAAAATTATTTGTTCTTTTTTAACTATGTTAGGATTCAAAAAAACTCCTCCTTTAAGTCGATTTGTAAACCGCATAATCATTTCATCTATCGAAATAAATACCGGTTGAAGTTCTTGCTTGCGATATTCTCTCGGAGAAACCCCATAAATATCTTTGAAAGCTCTTGAAAATGATTGAGCAGAATTGTAGCCGGAATCTAAAGCAATATTTAGCACGGAGTTTTCGGTAGCGGATAATTGTATGCAGGCAAACATAAGCCGCCTGTCACGAATATGAACCGCCATTGTTTTTCCAACAATAATAGAAAACATTCGGTGAAAATAATACGGTGAAAAATGGAACTTTTCAGAAATGGATTCCAATGTTATTTGCTCATCCAAGTGTTTATCTATATATTCAAGAGTGTTTTTAATTTGAGGAAAATTGTTCAAAGTCCTCCCTCCATTCGGTTAGTTGTAGCTGCTACAATCATATATTAACACAACTTTATGAATGCTTCTTAACAAATCTTGCTATAATTATAATATCAATATTTTCGCATGAAGTCCATCCATTGATGGGCTTTTCCCTTTACATAAGGATGAAAACATACGCATCATCCTTGAATTTTTAAGAAAGAAGGGGCATTAGTTATGGACAATTATGACGAGAACAAAGAAAAACGCATGATTTCAGATTCAGGCTACGAGGTGTGTCAGGCGTTTCGCATCGGCGGTAAGGAAATACTGTTGGGCGAAAGACGAAATGACGACGGCAAAATGAATTATATCGTCTGCGATTACAGAGAGCAGGGCATTTTTACCGAGTATTCCAACGGCTTGGGCGATGACGATTACCTTGAAGCGGTACAGGAGTTTACGGGGCGCATCAGCGGCGAAGCCGAAAGAATCAAAAGCGACTGTGAGGCGAGAGGGTTGCCTCGCGACATATTCACTGCCGAGCATTGTGACCGCAACGATTACGCCCAAAGCATTGAGGGCAAGGTCGTGGCAATCAAGGCAGGCGTGTTCTCGCCCGAATACCAAAGCGGCGACAACCAGCTTGTGTATGTCGTCCGCGGCAATGGTGCAATCGCCAATCCACGTGGCAACGCCGTCTTTTGCTATCACCTGAACACAGGCGAACATACCCGTTTTGAGCGGTATGACATACAAGGCGTGGTCAGGAAGCTGCCAGAATGGGCAAAAGAGAGCCTTGCACGGATACAGGCTGAAATGGATAAGCCCGTTGACGCGAATGAATACGCAGGCAAATACGAAATTGTCGAACGCATGGAGGTAGGACAAAAGGTGTTCGCACTGGGGCATTGCGAAAAAGCTGCCCAGCCCTACGGCACATGGCAGGGGCATAAGACCAGCAAAAACAGCTTTGATATGGGGCATTATTTCAACGATTACCAAGCTGCAAAAACTGATTTGCACGACCGCGCAGCCAAGGAACAGGAACGGATTGATAGACCCAAACGGCGCGAAGAAGGAGCGCGGTGATGAAGAAAACACCGTTGAAGGGAGGAATGCCGTATGGCGACAAAATTACAACTTGTCACGGCGATGTACGAATATAAGCTGAACGAATTAACCTCGAATAGCGTGGAATGGCAACGGTTTTTACACTCTGCCAGCCGCAACTATAAGCTGGCGTTTGATGAACAGGTTCTTGTTCACACCCAAAGGCCCGACGCGACCGCCGTGTTAGAGCTTGAAAAATGGAATGACCAATTCGGGCGGTGGGTAAACAAAGGCGCGACAGGGATTGCGGTGATTGATCGTGATTTTCCCGAAAGACGCAGATTAAAATACTATTTTGACATTTCCGACACGCATGAAAGCCGTCGTTCCCGTCCTGTTCCCCTGTGGGAAATGAAGTCCGAATACAAAGATGATGTGCTTGAAACCCTTGAAGCCAATTTCGGTGAGCTTGAAGATACACAAACATTGGCGGCAGCCATCATTTCGGCAGCGAACAACGCTGTGACGGACAGTTTAACCGATTATCTGTCAGACCTGATGGATTGCCGCGCAGACAGTTTCCTTGAAGAATTGGACGAGTTGAATGTTGAGGTTCTTTACGCCAACACCTTGAAAACAAGCGTGGCGTGGATGCTTTTGTCCCGCTGTGGAATTGAACCAACAACGTTTTTTGCGCCGGAGGATTTTCAGGGAATCCACAATTTCAATACGCCTGATACCGCCACATTGCTGGGAACAGCTACCTCCGCAATCGCCGAAACGAGTTTGCGGGAGATTGCGTCCACCGTAATAAATTTACAACGGCAGGATAAAAATCAGATTCGCACATTTGCGGACGAACGCGATATTGGCGATAATAATACCGTAACAACTACAGAGAGGAGTTTTGAAGATGAACGAGATAACCTACACCGAAGTGAACGGGTACAGGATACCCGACCTGACTCTGCCGGAGGAACCGAACGACGCGTTGGTTCTTGGCAGATACGCCCTGATGCGCCGTCATTACCTGATGAACCATCGCAAGGGCTTGTTCAGCCGATTGCTGATGAACGGCGGATTGAATCCACATTTGACGGAAATCGAGCAGACGGCGATGGAACGGCTGGAATTGCAGACCGCACAAATGGCGAAATCCGAGGGCGTGACGGAGCAGATGAAAGCCGAGCGCCCGACGGCATGGATTCAGCGGATGACGAGCATTCGCAATCGCGTGGAGGAAACGATTCTCAACGACCTGATTTACAGCTAACGAGTTTTCTCACACCCGAAGAACAACAGCAACGAATACAAACAGCGGAAGGTGCGGCAACAGCCGAAACACCTTCCGCTGTTTTGTCGGCTTTTTCAAAGACGATGCCTATACCGATGGAGGCGTTGGACGAGGAGCTGACACGAGGCAGCGGAATGTTCCAGTCCAAGTTCACTATCTATCAGCATTTTCAAGAGTTTCATACCGAGGACGAAAATGTCGCGTTTTTCAAAAAACATTATGGTGACGGTGGGCATTCCCCTTTGAATGATATGGGCTTTTGGATTAGCAACAGCGCGAAAGGCATGACCTTTACAAAAGGTGATTTGTTAGCACCTGATGTAACGCATACCGTGACGTGGAATAAGGTTGCCAAACGCGTTAAAGAGCTTATCGCTGCCGACCGCCTATTATCCTCACAGGACAAAGAGATTTTTTATCCGCAGTATCTTGAATATCAGGAAAATCAAGAGATGTGGCGGCAAAAGAACGCCGTTTTGGATGCAGCTATCGCTTTGCCTCCGGCAGAAAAACGCGGCACCCTTGTCCCGAGGATTGTGGATTTTCTCAATGGATTGAATGTACACAACCATTACCTCAACGACAAGCTAACGGAAAACGGCTTTGAGGAAATTGCCGATACGGTTAGTGTGGCACAAATTGAAGCCATTTTAGCTGACCCGCAGCAAACGCAAAGGCTGATGACCGCGATGAAAGCTATTGCAGGCGCGGCAACAGGCTCATTTGAGCGCAATCACGGCTACCATTTCCACGAGGAACTTGCCGCGCTGTATGATCGTCGCCCTGTTTATCACCTGGGCGATACGGTATATATCGGCACACATGAATATGAGGTGCTTTCCTTTGATGATTCCACAGTCAATATGTTTGACACGAAATTTCCGCTTATACAAAAGGAAATGTCCCGTGAAGGATTTGACCGCAAGGTAGCCGAGAATCCAGCCAACAACCACTTGATGGAACTGACAGCAGAATCAGTTGAAACAGTAAAACCACAAATTGAAGACGCGGATATCGGCTTAACGTCAGAGGATTCAGAAGAACCATATATCCCGCAAGTTGGCGACCGCTATGAAATTCAAGGGCGTATGTTCATTGTGGATTCGGTCAGCGTGGAATGGAATACCGTCAGCTTACAGGATATATCCTTTCAGCAGAATGCGGGATTTCCCATATTCAGGCGCGAAACTCTTGATTTTATCCGTCTGTATACACCTGTTCAAGAGCCAATAGTAAAAACGGAAGCGACACAGGAACCGCCGCTTGCGGACAATCAACACATTGAGAACATCGGCGGCGTGGAATATGTTGTGACCACCCCACAGCCAAATGAACCCACAATCGTTCCCGCATGGGAACAAAAGAAAAAGCCTGCCCGCGTCAATTATTTCGACGCGTTTCCCGATGTTCCGATGGAGCAGCGGCACAATTATAAAATCACCGATGACAACCTTGGCCACGGTGGTGCAAAAGCGAAGTTTCGGGCGAATATGGAGGCCATTAATCTGCTGCATGAATTGGAATTTGACGGACGGCTTGCCACGCCGGAGGAACAGGAAATTCTTTCGCGGTATGTCGGATGGGGCAGTCTGGATGCGGCGTTCAAAGAGCATAACCCCGGTTGGGAGAACGAGTTTATTGAGCTGTACACCACATTGTCACCCGAAGAATACGAGTCGGCGCGGGCAACTACTCTCAACGCCCATTACACCAGCCCCGCCGTTATCAAAGCCATTTACAAAGCCGTTGATAATATGGGATTCAAGTCGGGAAACATCCTCGACCCCGGATGTGGCATCGGAAACTTCCAAGGGTTGTTGCCTGATTCGATGTCCGACAGCAAGGTTTACGGTATTGAGATTGATCCCATCACAGGACGCATCGCGCAGCAACTATATCAAAAGAACAGCATTGCGATTCAAAGTTACGAAAAAACCGCTCTGCCTGACAGCTTCTTTGACCTTGCGGTCGGTAATGTACCGTTCGGCGGGTATGGTATCAGCGATAAAAAGTATGATAAGCACAAATTCCATATACACGATTATTTTGTGGCAAAAACGCTGGATAAAGTACGTCCCGGCGGTGTTATCGCGTTTGTAACATCGAAGTTCACAATGGACAAGCAAAATCCGTTGGTGCGGAAATATATTGCACAGCGGGCAGAGCTTTTGGGCGCAATCCGACTTCCCAACACCGCTTTCAAAGCGAACGCAGGCACCGAGGTTACAACGGATATTCTCTTTTTACAGAAGCGTGACCGTATAGTAAACATCGAGCCTGACTGGATTCATCTTGGTAAAACCGATGAAGGATTTGACGTTAACAGCTATTTCGTGGAACACCCAGAAATGATGCTCGGCACCATGTCAAACGACAGCGGAATGCGGATGTACGGCAACGAAAACAGTACGACCTGTATACCGTTCCCCGACCGTGAATTGTCCGATCTGCTGGATGAAGCCATTCAAAACATTCATGCGGAAATCATCGAATACGAGCGCGATGAAGATGAGCAGGAAACAAACGACTCTATCCCCGCCGATCCGTCTGTCCGCAACTTTTCCTATACAGTCGTAGACGGCAAAGTCTATTTCCGTGAAAACAGCCGCATGAACCCACAGGAATTACCCGCTACCACCGAGAGCCGCATCAAGGGCATGATTGCCATACGCGACTGTGTTCGGACGCTGATTGAGTATCAGACTGAGGATTATCCTGAAAGCGATATTCAAGCGGAACAGGTGAAACTTAACCGACTATACGACGGTTTCACCAAGAAATACGGCTTAATTAGCTCCCGCGCCAATATATCCGCGTTCGGAAGCGACAGCAGCTTTCCGCTGCTCGGTGCGTTGGAGGTCGTGGACGAGGACGGTAACCTACTCCGTAAAGCAGATATGTTCAACAAGCGCACGATTCGCCCGAAAACGGAAATCACCCACGTGGACACGGCAAGCGAGGCGTTGGCGGTATCCCTCGGCGAAATGGCGCGGGTAGACCTTGACTATATGGTTGGGCTAACCAATATGCCGGAGGAAACCCTGATACGGGAGCTTTCGGGCATCATCTTCAAAGACCCAACAAGTCACCGCTGGGTAACGGCTGATGAATACCTTTCGGGCAATGTTCGTGAAAAACTGAGTGCTGTGAAGGACGCGGTTGCAAACAATCCCGATTTTGCGGTAAATGTCGCCGCTTTGGAAGCCGTCCAACCCACCGACTTGACCGCTGCTGAGATTTCCGTTCGTTTAGGCGCGACATGGCTGCCCGTGGAGATGGTTCAGCAGTTTATATTTGAACTGCTCGAAACCCCACGCTATGCTCAATGGAACATCAAGGTGCATTATTCCCAGCACACCGCCGAATGGAGTATTGAGGGGAAATCCGGTGACCGCAGCAATGTGCGGGCATACAACACCTACGGCACAGGTAGAGCAAACGCCTACAAGATTTTAGAAGAATCACTGAATCTGCGCGATGTGAGGATTTTTGATTATGTCGAGGACGCAGACGGCAAGAAAACCGCCGTACTCAATAAAAAAGAAACCATGATAGCGCAGGCGAAGCAGGAGCAAATCAAGACGGCGTTTGCCGAATGGATATGGAAAGACCCTCAGCGCCGAAACGCGCTTACCCGCTTGTATAACGATCGTTTCAACGCCACCCGCCCCCGTGAATATGACGGCTCGCATATTCAATTCGTTGGCATGAACCCAACCATCGACCTGCGTGAGCATCAGGTAAACGCTGTGGCGCACATTATCTACGGCGGCAACACCCTCCTCGCGCACGAAGTCGGTGCCGGAAAAACCTTTGAAATGATTGCCGCTGCGATGGAAATGAAGCGGCTGGGGTTGTGCCATAAGAGCATGGTGGTTGTGCCGAACCATATCATCGAACAATTCGCCGCCGAATGGCTACAGCTTTATCCGAGTGCAAACATTTTGGTTGCCACAAAAAAAGATTTTGAGCCGAAGAACCGTCGAAAATTCTGCGCTCGTATTGCCACAGGCGACTATGATGCCGTCGTCATAGGGCATTCGCAGTTCGAAAAAATCCCCATGAGCGCGGAATATCAACGACAGATTCTTGAAAACCAGCTTGATGATTTACTTGACGGTATCGCTGACGCTAAGAAAAACAAGGGCGACAATTTCACCGTCAAGCAGCTTGAAAAGAGCCGGAAATCCTTGCAATTACGGCTGGATAAGCTTAACGACCAAAGCCGCAAGGACGACTTGGTGACCTTTGAAGAACTCGGCGTTGACCGCTTGTTCGTGGACGAGGCGCATGGCTACAAAAATCTGTTCCTTTACACAAAAATGCGCAATGTTGGCGGCGTTGCTCAAACCGAAGCGCAGAAATCCAGCGATATGTTTATGAAGTGCCGCTACCTTGACGAGCAGACTGAAGGGCGCGGCGTTATCTTCGCCACAGGCACCCCTATTTCCAACAGTATGGTGGAGCTTTATTCCCTGCAACGGTATCTGCAATACGAATCTCTGCGAAAGCACAATCTGCACCACTTTGATGCGTGGGCGAGTACGTTTGGCGAGACGGTTACAGCGATTGAGCTTTCCCCCGAAGGAAGCGGATACCGCGCCAAGACCCGTTTTGCCAAGTTTTATAATCTCCCTGAGCTGATGAATATGTTCCGGGAGGTGGCGGACATTCAGACCTCCGATATGCTCAATCTGCCCGTGCCAAAAGCGAATTTCCACACGATCGTCGTTGAGCCGAGCGAGATGCAAAAGGAGATGGTATCGGATTTGGCTGAACGCGCGGAAAAGGTGCGAAACAAAATGGTAGACAGCCATGAGGACAATATGCTTTGCATAACCAATGATGGCAGAAAGCTGGCTCTTGACCAAAGATTGATGAACCCCATGCTGACCGATTACGAGCAGGGTAAGTCTGCTATCGCCGCCGAGAATATCTTCCGGCACTGGGAAGAAGGAAAAACCGACAGGCTGACCCAGCTTGTTTTTTGCGATTTATCCACACCGAAAAAAGATGGTTCTTTCAGCGTTTATGACGATTTGCGAACCAAGCTGACCGCCAAAGGCGTACCCGCCGAGGAAATCGCGTTTATCCATGACGCTGACACCGAAGCGCGTAAAAAAGAGTTGTTTGCCAAAGTCCGCGAGGGCAAAGTTCGTGTGTTGATGGGCAGTACGCAGAAAATGGGAACAGGCACAAACGTACAAGACCGCATTATCGCCATCAGCCGTCTTGATGTGCCGTGGCGACCGTCGGATATTTCTCAGCAAAACGGGCGTGGTATCCGTCAGGGCAATCGCAACCCGGAGGTTCACATTTACACCTATGTCACATCAGGGACTTTTGATGCGTACAGCTACCAGCTAATAGAAACCAAACAGCGGTTCATCTCACAAATCATGACGGGCAAATCGCCTGTTCGCAGCGCGGAGGACGTTGACGAGCAGGCGTTATCTTATGCCGAAATCAAGGCGCTTGCCACAGGCAATCCCATGATAATTGAGAAATGCGAGCTGGAAATGCAGGTAAGCAAGTTGAAACTGCTCAAAGCCAGTCATCTTAGCCAACGGTATGATTTGGAGGATAGGCTGCTAAAACGGTATCCCACTGAAATCAAGCGGCTGACCGAACGCATTACCGGATATGAAAAGGACATTGAAACCATCAAAGGCGTGGTTATGCCGGACGGCTATCCGATGGTTGTGAAAGGAATCCCATTCACACCGGAGGACAAGAAATCGGCAGGAACGGCGATTCTTGAAGCCTGTAAATCCATGACCAACCCCGAACCGATTCATCTTGGGTGCTACCGCAATTTCGATATGGAGCTTTCCTTTGATGTGGTCAGCCGCGAATACCGCATCACCCTAAAAAGCGCACTCTCCCACGCAGTTCCGCTTGGCGACAACGCTTTCGGCAACATCACCCGCTTGGATAACGCCTTAGAGGGCATGGAGCCGAAGCTGGCGAGCTGTAAGGAACAGTTGGAACAAGCAAAAACACAGATGGCGAATGCTAAAACCGAAGTGGAAAAACCTTTTCCTCAAGAAGCGGATCTGGCCGAAAAAACGGCGCGGTTGGCGGAGGTCAATATTGCTTTGAATCTCGACAAACGTGAACCTGAACTGGTAGAGGGTTCACCGGATGAGAGCGAAATGGACGCGCCCAATAAAGACCGGGGGCGTGACCGATGAACCAATATATCAACATCCCCGATATGCTTACACGAAAGCCAAATTGGGTTGTGTGGGGCGTGGTCGGTGAGCCGCTTAAAGCACCGTTCCAACCCGAAAGCTTGCTGCGGCTCAAGAGCATTCCCGCCAAGTCCGGTGTTTCCGACACATGGGGCGCGTTTGAAAACGCTGTACAATGTGTGCGGCGCGGGCTTGCCGCAGGCATCGGTTATGAATTTGACGGTGGTGTTTACGGCGTGGATTTAGACCATGTAATCGAAAATGGAGTTATCAAGCTCGAAGCAAAAACGATTGTTGAAAGGCTGGCTTCCTACACGGAGGCCAGCCCCAGCGGTCATGGATTGCATATTTTTGTTACCGCCGATACAGCCAATATCGAACGTCACCGCAAGCAAGGCGGGTTCGTGGAGATTTACAGCGAAGCACGGTATTTCACCGTGACAGGCAATCTATACGGCGATTATAGCCGCATTGAAAACCGCTCTGCCGAACTACAAAGGATACACGACCGCTATCTTTTGTCCGAACCGGTGAAAACCGTTGCGCCATCCTATTCTGTGGATTCACCACAAAGCGCGGATTCTTTTTTGCAACGAGGGCTACTCAGAGACCCTGTTCTGCGATCCTGCTGGAACGGCGAACAGCGCCGCGGTGATGAAAGTGCGTCCGACCAAGCCCTGATGAACAAACTGGCGTACTGGTGCAACGCCGACCCGCAAGCGATGATTGCGGCGTTTTTACAAAGTCACTATTACGCAGAGAAAGACGAAGCACACAAACGAAAATGCCAGCGGTCGGATTATCTTCGGGGCACAGCCAAAGCCGCCTGTGCCTCTCTGCGATCCACGGCGCGGGAGGATACGGAGCGGTATAAACGCAACAAATCACGAAATGAAGCGAGGTGAAAATCAAATGCGAGAGTATAAAGTAAACATCACTGAAACGGTCATGCGTTGTATATGGGTGCTGGCAGATGACCCGCAGGATGCAATCGGCATTGCGGAACAAACCTATTCAAAACAAGAAACGCTTGATGTGAGTTTTGATGTTGAGCCGTCGGAATGGCGCGAACACCATTAAATAAGGAGGGGATTCATTTGAAAAAGTATAAAGTGACCATTACTGAAACGCTTCAAATGGAAGTGGATGTAGAAGCACCTAATCATATAGAGGCTGAGCGCCTTGTTAATAAGCAATGGATTGACGGCTATCATATCCTCGACGCCGACCATTTCACGGGGGTGGATTTTAAGGCTGTTCCGGTTCAGAGGGAGCGCGGTTACGAACGCTGACACTTACGGCAAAATAATGACCCGAAATAAAAACGCGCAGGCTTTAGGAGTGTCTATCGTCTTATCAAGCATTGCCTTTTGATATCACAAAAGGCTCAATCACCCCTGATGGTGATTGACTTGTCAAGGGCTGCGCCCCTGAAACCCTGCCGGAAAGGAACCCTATATGAACAGAACTCAAGCCTTTATTGTCCGTATGAACAAAGCTGAAATGCAGGCTCTCGATAAAAAAGTCAAGCGCACAGGAATGTCCCGCGAGGGTTATGTGCGTACCCTTTGCAACAATAAAACCCCGGTAGAATTACCGCCCGCCGACTACTACGCACTCATCCGAGAGGTGCGGGCGCTGGGCAACAATCTTCATCAAATCGCCTATAAGGCAAATGCTCAAGGGCTGCTCGACACGCCGTTGTTCAAACATCATGCCGACAACATAACGGCGGTTGCCGATAAACTCACAGCGGTATGTTTGCCACGAGATAACGGTTGACATGGCAGTCACGAAAATATGGACGGTTCGTTCGCGGCTCGACCACCTTGTCGATTATGTAGTCAACACCGATAAAACCGAAAATCCCCAATACGGCGATTTGCACGATGTGCTGAAATACGCCGCGGACGATGCCAAAACCGAGCAGAAATATTTTGTCACGGGACTGAACTGCCAACCAGAAACGGCATATGCCGCTATGTCTAATTCATTGAAACTCAGCGACAAACAACTACGCGTCTTGGCATACCACGGGTATCAAGCGTTTGCCGAGGGCGAAGTGACCGCTTCCGCAGCGCATGAAATCGGCGTAAAGCTGGCGCAGGAGTTATGGGGTGACCGTTTTCAGGTTCTCATCGCAACCCACTTAAACACAGGAAAATTCCATAATCATTTCGTGTTGTGTTCCACGTCTTTTATTGACGGAAAACGCTTTCACGCATGCAAACAATCATACGCGCAAATGCGAAAAGTGTCCGACCGTTTATGCCATGAATATGAGCTGTCGGTCATCGAAAAGCCAAAGTTCGGACGCACCAAGCATTACGCCGAAATTGTTGCCGAACGCGATAGTCGTCCCACATGGCGCGGGTTACTCAAAGCCGATGTAGACGAGGCCGTTTCACAGAGCATGACTGAAAGCCAGTTTATCGCAAACCTGAAAAAGCGCGGGTACGAGGTCAAGCTGGGCAAGTATATCTCCGTCAGACCAGCCGGCAAGGAACAGTTTTCTCGATTACCCACCAAGCTCGGCGACGAGTATTCCAGAGATAATATTATCAAGCGGATGCGGACGCAAGGCAGACCGAAACTCCCTGAATCCAAACCCAAGCCAAGGATTGTGACGGCAAAATTTAAGGGCAATCTGAAAACCGCAAAGAAGCTCACAGGGTTTCGAGCTCTTTACGTTCACTACCTGTATCTGCTCGGCAAAATACCGAAAAATAAGCCGCGACTGCTGTCCAAAATCCACTTTCTCTATCGGGAGGACTTGCTGAAAATAGATAAAATCTCAAAGGAGATTACGCTGCTCTGCCGTCATCAGATTGATACGTCAGAACAGCTTTTTTCATACAAGGGGAAATTGACCGAGGAACTCGACATGCTCACAGACCAGCGGCAGGAGCTTCGCAACAAAATACGCCGTCCCAAAGATACAGCGACGGTTACGGAGGTTAAAGAGCAAATATCACTTCTGTCTACCCGCATGGGCGAAGTCCGAAAGGAGGTGGTGCTGTGCGACGATATTGCCGCCCGTACGCAGCAAATTAAGGATAAGACCGAGAAAGTGCGGCAAGAGCAAATTCTAAATCAAGACAGGAAGGAGAAAAACCGATATGACCAATTCAGGTGACGCAGCAGAACAAATTGTAAGAATCAGTTTAGAGGGTGTTGATTACGCCATCCGCATTGTCGGTTCCGGTGCGAAGAACATTGCGGCGTTTCTGCTTGCCGCGTTCAAAAGCGACGGCACGGACGGCAAGACTAAGCTACGCGGCAAAGAACGGCTTGTCAATATGTTGAAATGCGGCAAGGAAACAAAAATCTTTGCCATTAAAAACAGCGACTTGGAGCAGTTCGCAAAGGAAGCTAAACGCTACGGCGTTGTCTATTGCGTACTCAAAGACAAAAGCGGCACACCAAACGGTACGTCTGAGGTTATGGCGAAAGCCGAGGACGCAAGCAAAATCAGCAGGATTATGGACAGGTTGGAGTTCGCCGCTGTGCCACTGGCAACCGTTGAAACCACACCTACCGAACGCGAAACGCTTGACCGTGACGATGCCGACAAGCTGCTTGATCAGTTGCTCGGTGAAGACGGCGTTCCGACAAATGACCAACCGGAAGCGGATAAGGCGCAGGATACCGCCGCAAAGGAGCAACCCCAAAACCCTACCCCGGCGAGGAGCGGAGCCGAGCGTCCGTCCGAACCTCGCTCAGAGATGCCATCGCTATCCGCAGGGGATACACGGGTGACTAAGAAACCGAGGTCTGTTGGCGAGTTTTTGCGGGAGCGTACGGCGCAGAACGCTAAGAAGCGGGAGGAAAAACAGCCCGACCGCGCAGAGCCGGATGCAAAACCAAAGACGCAAAAAACAGTTCCACAGCACCAACAGCCGCCCGGTCGCGGAAAGAAAAATAAATCTAAGAATAAGGAGCGTGGCTGATATGCCGGAGAATTATGATGACCTCATTATGGAGGATGTAAAGGAAACCGAACCTGCCAACCCGCCGCAGGAGCGGCTTTCCGATGAGGAATATACGGAAAAGAAAAAAGAGGAGCGCGATAATCTCTCCGATATGGCGAAACAAGCCGAAACTGAGATTACCGGGGACGGCGGGAAGTTTCAACAGTATCTGAATACGCTTGCCCGATTTGAGCGGTATTCGGCGCAGAATACCCTGCTAATTTTCGCCCAGCGACCCGACGCAACACGGCTCGGCGATTTCGACCATTGGAAAGAACAGGGCGAATATGTAAACAAAGGCGCAACGGGCATTGCTATTTTCGAGCCAGGCAAGGAATATAAGCGCGAAGACGGCACCACAGGTGTGAGCATGAATATCAAAAAGGTGTTCGACATTTCACAGACGAGCATGAATATCAAAAAGGTGTTCGACATTTCACAGACGAGCATGAAAGATAAAACTCCGTCTGTATCGAGAGAAATCCGCATCCTTCTCAAAGCGCTGATGAGCAATTCGCCCGCGACCATTAAACTGGTGGACAGCTTGCAGGACGGGAACGGAGCGCATTATAGCGAATCGCGCGATGTGATTGAAGTGGTGCGCGGGCTGGACGGGGATAGCCTATTTCGATGCTTAGCACAGGAAATCGCTTATGCCGAACTCGACCACCAAAGCACCGAAACCCTACAATGCAAGAATAAGGGCTTTGCTGCTTATGCCGCGTCCTACACGTTGTGCGCCAAGTATGGCATTGATACCAAAGGTTACAGTTTCGCCGAAGTACCAGCTTATTTCGCCGACCGTGACGGCAAGGAGGTTCGCAGCGAAATCAAGACCATCCGAGATACGGTAAACGATATTGCCATCCGTATGTCAAAGGTGCTTGAACCGCAGAAAAAGGCTCCTATGCAGGAGGCGCGGTCATGAGAGAAGAAGTAAAAGTCATTGAACTTGACCGTTCCGAACAGGGCGCGGTTCTGACCGCGCTCAACGATCTGCGCAATAAACGGATTGGCGAGGATAAATCCACCAACACGGTGGACGACCTCATCGAAGAACTCTTTTCTGCCCCAACAAAAAAAGTAAAGGTTCGTGGCGGTGACGCGAGATAACCTGCGGCAAACGCTGTTCCTTTCCGCGCTTGGGCTGATACCCTCGGTATGGCTGGGACTGTTAATTGCGCCAGCCATATCGGGCGGTCTACCCGAAATCATTCAAAACCTAACAGCGGCGTTAAACAATCCATTTCAAATAACGCTTTGTGGGGACAGCCTGAAAACTGTCCTCTTTTTAATCGCCGCCTACGGATTTGGTATCGGGATATATTTTTCAACCAAGCGAAATTACCGCCGACGCGAGGAACACGGTTCCGCAAAATGGGGCGACGCGGCAACCATAAATAGGCGGTACAGGAGCAAAGCGTTTGCCGACAGCAAACTGCTCACGCAAAACGTCCGTATGGGATTTAATGTGAAAAAGCACAGACGAAACCTCAACGTCCTGATATGCGGCGGTTCCGGTTCAGGCAAAACGAGGTTCTACGCAAAACCCAATGTCATGCAGTGTAATTCCAGCATGGTCATCCTCGACCCGAAAGGAGAAATTCTGAGGGACACAGGACATTTACTGGAAAACAAAGGTGTAAAGGTGCGGGTATTGGACTTAATCAATATGGAAAAGTCCTACTGCTACAACCCTTTCGTCTATCTCCAAAGCGATACTGATGTGCAGAAGCTTGTCACCAATCTATTCAAAGCGACTACACCGAAAGGTTCGCAGGCACAAGATCCGTTTTGGGATAACTCGGCGTCCATGCTGCTGTCCGCGCTCATCTTTTACCTTCGCCATGAAGCGCCGGACGATGAGCAAAATTTCGGCATGGTGATGGAGATGCTCCGAGCGGCCGACACACGAGAGGACGATGAGGATTTTCGCTCTCCGCTAGACGACCTGTTTGACATTTTGGAATCAGAGGAACCAGACCATATCGCAGTCAAGTATTACAAGCTCTACCGCAAGGGTTCGGGAAAGACCCTTAAATCTATTCAGATAACACTTGCTGCAAGGTTGGAGAAGTTCAATCTTTCGGAAATGGAGAAGCTAACCTCTACGGATGAGCTGGAAATTGTGAAAATGGGAACCGAGAAAACAGCACTGTTTATCATCATTCCCGACAGCGACACCAGTTTTAACTTCCTTGTCAGTATCCTCTACACACAGCTATTCCAAACCCTGTTTTATCAAGCAGACCATGTTCACAAAGGCGCATTGCCCATGCATGTTCATTTCATCATGGACGAGTTCGCCAATGTTGCGCTCCCTGATGACTTTGAAAAAGACCTGTCCACCATGCGTTCGCGCGGCGTGTCGGTGTCGATTATCTTGCAAAATCTGGCGCAATTAAAAGCGTTGTTTGAAAAACAGCACGAGAGTATCATCGGCAACTGCGATGAGTTTCTCTATTTGGGCGGCAACGAGCAATCTACACACAAATACGTTTCTGAGCTTTTAGGCAAAGAAACCATCGACACAAACACCTTCGGACGATCCAGCGGGCGAAACGGCAATTACAGCACCAACTTCCAAAACAGCGGGCGTGAGCTTCTCACCCCGGACGAGGTTCGGATGCTGGATAACCGATTCGCCCTTCTGTTTATCCGTGGTGAACGCCCGATTCAGGACGAAAAGTTCGATATTCTGCGCCATCCCTGCGTCGGCGCGACCACGGACGGAAATGGCAAAGCCTATGACCACGGTGAGGAAATCCGTTCAAGCGGCACATTGCAGTTTATGCGGACGGCTGCGCTGCCCGACAGTCAACCCGAAACGCCGGAGGAACAGGCAACCACTTATGTACTCTATTCCGAAACGGATTTAGAGAATTTGTTTGATGTAAAGGAGAATAAAAACAATGAAAACATTTTTAAGCAAGCTGCTGCGCAAGGGCAGCCCCGAAAGAAACCCAAACCCCAAGACGACAAGCCCGTCTACCCTGAGCGGAGACGCTAAAAAAGGATTCCATATCTACGCCGCCGTCGTGCTGGCGTTGACACTGCTTCTAACCTGCGGTATGACGGCATTCGCCGCTACCGACGACCCGGTTACGGTCGTCAACAACCTGAGCGACTTTATCTTCGGATTGATTCGCGCCATTGGACTTATCCTGCTTGGCTTCGGTATCGTGCAGATTGGTCTGTCGCTGAAAAGTCATGACCCGTCGCAGCGAGCCAACGGATTTCTGACCCTCGCAGGCGGTGTCATTATCACCTTCGCGAAGGAAATTCTGTCGCTTATCACAGGAGGTTGATGTCCATGCCAAACTATATCGACAAATGCGATTGCCACATCCATTCCCTTGATGGCGGGCTTGCACAAGCGACCATTCTTGAAAAAATCGGTGACAACAAGTATCTGGCGCAGTACGGTGATGTGAAATGCACCGCCATTTTCAATCCTTTCGTAGGCAGATACTACGTTGACGATAAATACGGGATTGTGCGCGACAAAAAACCCATCAACCGGGAACGGTAAAGGCTATGTACAAGTGGCAGACTGTCCACCGCAGCCTGCCCTATCTTTTTAAGAAAGAGAGGTGGTCACACAAATGAGTTGGGTTACTGATAACCTTGAAAATGCGTTAGAAACATGGAACAGCAAACTTGCAGAGATATGGCAGCTAATCACGCAAAGCCCTGAACAATTCAAGGGCGGGACAATATGGAACGTAATCGTTGATATTCACGGCGCGGTTCAGGCAATCGGGCTTGGACTGTTGGTTTTGTTTTTCGTTATCGGCGTGGTAAAGACGTGCGGCAGTTTTGCCGAACTCAAAAAGCCGGAGCACGCCTTGAAAATATTTATACGGTTTGCGCTTGCGAAAGCCGTCGTGACCTACGGGCTGGAATTGATGATGGCGCTCTTTAGGATAATTCAAGGGCTGATGTCCACCATCCTGTCGGCTTCGGGAATCGGCGGCGCAACACAGACCGTTCTGCCGGACAGTATCAGAACTGCGATTGACAATTGCGGCTTCTTTGAATCAATCCCATTATGGGCGGTGACGCTCATCGGCGGTCTGTTTATCACGGTGCTTTCATTCGTGATGATTATGAGCGTATACGGGCGATTTTTTAAGCTCTATCTCTACACGGCGATTGCGCCCGTACCGCTGTCAACCTTTGCCGGAGAACCAAGCCAGTCGGTAGGCAAAGCGTTTATCAAAAGCTATTGCGCTGTCTGTTTGGAGGGCGCGATTATCGTGCTGGCTTGCATTATCTTTTCGCTGTTTGCGTCAAGTCCGCCAGCAGTAGACGCAAGCGCAGCAGCGGTCACGCAAGTATGGGCATATGTCGGCGAATTGTGCTTTAACCTATTGATTTTGGTTGGCACGGTGAAAATGGCAGACCGTGTTGTGCGAGAACTCATGGGGCTTTAAGCAGAAATGGAGGAAATAAATTGGAAGTAAAAATCAACAGAGAAATCCGCGAATATACCGAATCCATATTTTTCGGGTTAAGTCTGCGGCAGTTTATATTTTCTATCGTTGCCTGCGGTATGGCTGTGGGCATTTATTTTGGGCTGAGAAACCATTTCGGAACCGAAACCGTATCGTGGATGTGCATTGTCGGAGCCGCGCCGTTTGCGGCTATTGGGTTCATCAAGTATCACGGTATGTCGGCAGAAGTATTTGTTTGGGCGTGGATAAAGTCTGAGTTTCTCATGCCGAAAAAGTTGATGTTCTGCGCGTCCAACACCTATTACGAAATCATGAGAGGGAGTCAGAGCGCGGAATGAATATTTATATAATCCAAACTTTGTTGCCGCGCTCTTGCAATTTCTGCGAAATTGCCCAGACGAGGAGGAAATTTTTATATGGTTAAGACACTCAAAAACTTGTTCAAGCAGGACAAGGAAGAATTTGTTGTGCCAAAAACGGTACAGCAAGCAATCCCCGTTAACGCCATTTATGAGGACGGCATTTTTATTGTCGGCAAGAAGTTTTCCAAGAGCTTCAAGTTTACAGATATAAATTACAGCGTCGCCAGCAAAGAGGACAAAGAGGCAATATTCCTTGAATACAGCGAGCTTCTCAATTCCCTTGACAGCGGCGCGACAACCAAAATCACCATCAACAACCGCCGCATCAACAAGAGCGATTTTGAAAAATCCATCCTCATTCCTATGCATAAGGATGGGCTTGACCTCTACCGTAAGGAATATAATCAGATGTTGATTGACAAAATCAGCGGAAGCAACGGGATTGTGCAAGAAAAATATATCACGGTCAGCGTTCTTAAAAAAGATATTGAGGAAGCCCGTGCCTATTTCGCGCGTATCGGCACAGATTTGATTACCCATTTCAACCGCTTGGGTTCGATCTGTTTGGAGATGGACACAACCGACCGCCTGCGTATTTTCCATGACTTCTACCGCGTGGGCGAAGAAACCAGTTTTCGATTTGAGATGGGCGAAACCATGAGGAAAGGACACGATTTCAAAGACTTCGTCTGTCCCGATACCCTCGAATACGAACGTGACTGTTTCCGCATGGGCGACAAATGGGGGCGTGTGATGTTCCTGCGGGAATATGCCAGTTTTATCAAGGATTCAATGGTCAGCGAGCTTTGTGACCTCAATCGCAATATGATGTTTTCCATCGATGTAATTCCCGTGCCGACCGATGAAGCGGTGCGCGAAGTAGAAAACCGCTTGCTGGGCGTAGAAACCAACATTACCAATTTTCAGAGGAAACAGAACGAACGCAACAATTTCAGCGCGATCATTCCTTATGATATGGAACGCCAACGTGCCGAAACCCGCGAATTTCTTGACGACCTCACTACCCGTGACCAGCGTATGATGTTCGCCACGGTTACTTTGATTCATGTCGCGGACAGCAAAGAGCAGCTCGAAAGCGACACCGAAGCCCTGCTCACCACGGCGCGAAAGCACTTGTGCCAGTTTGCTACGTTGAAATATCAGCAAGCGGACGGATTGAATACGGTGTTACCTTTCGGACTGCGGAAAGTCAATGCGCTGCGTACGATGACAACCGAATCGCTGGCTGTTCTTATACCGTTCCGGGCGCAGGAAATCAACCACAGCGGCGGTGTGTATCAGGGAGTCAATGTCATTTCAAAAAACCCAATATTCGTTAATCGCAGGAATCTTTTGAACGGTAATGGGTTCATTTTCGGCGTTCCCGGTTCGGGTAAATCCATGACCGCTAAGCGCGAGGAAGTCAGTATTTTACTGGCAGACCCAAATGCTGATGTAATTTTAATCGACCCGGAGCGCGAGTACACACCCCTTGTTAATGCTTTCGGCGGCGAGGTAATCCGCATTTCGGCAACCTCCAACAATCATATAAATGCAATGGATATGAACAGTGAGTACGGCGATGGCGCGAACCCTGTTATCTTAAAGTCCGAGTTTATCCTATCGCTATGCGAACAGCTTATTGGCGGGACGAACTTGGGTGCAAAACAAAAATCAATCATTGACCGTTGCACTGCCACCGTCTACAAGGGTTATATCCAGCGCCGTTACACCGGGAACGCCCCCACCTTGCAGGACTTCCGCGAGGAATTGTTGAAACAGAACGAGCCGGAAGCCAAGGAAATTGCTTTGGCAATCGAACTTTTCACGGACGGTAGCTTGAATACCTTTGCCAAGAAGACCAATGTTGACGTGGACAGCCGCCTAATTTGCTACGATATTTTGGATTTGGGAAAACAGTTGCAGTCCATCGGTATGTTAGTGGTGCTGGACAACATACTCAACCGCATCACGGCAAACCGCGCGAGGGGCAGAAACACCTTCATCTTTATTGATGAAATTTACCTTTTGTTCCAGCACGAATACAGCGCAAACTTCCTGTTCACCCTGTGGAAGCGCGTTCGTAAATACGGCGCATTTTGCACGGGCATAACGCAGAATGTGGATGATATGTTGCAATCACATACAGCACGGACGATGCTGGCAAACTCCGAGTTTATTGTTATGCTAAACCAAGCCAGCACCGACCGTATTGAGCTTGCTAAGCTGCTGAATATCAGCGATTTGCAAATGAGCTATATTACCAATGTAGATGCAGGTTGCGGACTTATCAAAGTAGGATCTGCACTCGTGCCTTTTCAGGATAAATTCCCCAAATCGACCAAGCTGTATAAGCTAATGTCGACCAAACCAAATGAAAAGTAAACTATAATGAAAAGAAAAATTGGGGACGGCTGCATTTTAGCCATCCCCAACCATAATTTCTTTCGACTTAAAGTCATAATTGCATTCAAAGTATTAAGAATATTTTCGAACCACAATTTTTCAATTTATAAATTCAGCAAATGTCCATTAAGAGCATTGCATATTACTTTTATTTTGTTTAAATAACAGCATTAGTTTTTTGATGTTTTCTAATGTTTCAACGTCAGGATTCATAAATTCTAAATGAGCAAAACAGAGATTATTATGTTCCCTTCCAAAAAGCATTTTGCTAAAACCCGGTTGCCTACCGCAACCGCACTGCTTTCCGTCCGAACTGAAATGCTCGCAAATCCTCACATGAGCCCAAGCAGTTTCTTTTAAGACATCGTCTACCGAACCACTTTCTCCAAAATCACAGGTGTCAACCCAAATACCTACATTGGTAAAATTCATATGACCAACACACTTGTTCATAAATAATATTTTCCAGCCATTTCCGTCATCTTCTGGTTCGATTAGGAACTCGTTATCTTCTAAAAAACGACATAATTCAATGTGTGATTTTTGCAAGTTGTCGCTAAGGCCAGAGTTCTTAATTTCTTCTTCGATGTTTAGTTTCCTTTGATCAGACATTTTTAATTATCTCCATCATACGCCTGATATCCTCAGTTATCGTGTCACGCTTGAACGGTTCGATCAGAAGGTTCTTACCGGTCATAATATAGGACGGAAAAACTCGGATGCCACCCCAATAAAACTCATTGTTATCCCAATGCTGGCGTCTGCCAGCTGCGCCAGACGGGCAGGCGTTCTTCTTAGTCTTTGCCTTTGCAATCATGTTGACTGCCTTTATCGCGACATCACCCATCAGCATGATTACCTTGAGGTTCGGGAACAGCTCAAGCTCGGCTTCAAGCAGCGGGAGCTGCGCTTTAATGACTTCGGGGTCGGCTGTGGAGCTTTCTTTCGGGGTTTTCAAAGCGGAGGTAATATAGATACCCAAATTAAGGATGTCACGCATACTTTTGACGGGTACGCCCGCACTATCGAACAAGCCGAGTGCATTTCTTCTGTTCTCAGGGTCGCTGGTTTCGCTGTAGAACCAGTCGTCCGGGTTTTTCGGCACCACTTCGTTGATCATAATGACCTTAATTTTCACTGGGTCAATCTCGCAGTCGGGAAATTGCATGGATTCTGCGGCAAGGCCGTTTTGTAAGGCGATTTCGGTTAGATAAGCTTTGATGTTCATATTTTCTGAGCCTCCTGTTTTTGTTATTTAATTCCCGTATTGCCCTTTCACATAGGGCAGTATCGCCCATGTCACTTGGTCGGTAGTAATTGTGCGCGTATGAATTTCAAGCGGCCAGCCAGCCGTTTTCAAGCAAGTAGAATAGTTTTCGCAAGCCCAACATTTATCAATGCCTTTCTCTTTTCTACAATGCGCGCTATCTACGGTACAATCGGGAAAATGACAGCCGTTGCAATTCTTCTCCCAAGTACAGTCGCCGTATACCGCTTTGTGGCACGCTAGAATAAAATCCCGTTCGTCGGCACTTACCGAAGTTTCGCCTTTATAATGTACGCAAAGATCACAGCGATGTCCGCAATTAGCCAAGAGAATATGAGTTTTCGGGAAGGGTTTACGGTTTGGCTTTTTTGTAGCGAGGATGATCTTTTTGACTTTTTCGAGCGCGTCGAGATTGACAACCAGAATAACCTCTTGCCCAACGGCAAAATCATAATACCCATCGCGTATGAATATGGTCAACACAGTTTCATCACCATCGACGAATGCAAGTGCGTCTTTTCCGTTGCCTATTTCATCAAGCGCGTATTTTCCCCGCATAAAGCGCATGGTTTCCTCACTGACTTTTTTTAACTGTTCTTGCTTGAAATTGTATTCGCCACTTCCCACTTTATCAATTATTTCAAAAAGGTGTTCGCATTGTTTTGCTCCGTTGGAATTGATAGGTGAGGATATCGTTTCGATAAGATGCAACTTCACACCAAGAAAGTTCTCGAAATGATATTTCACATGTCCGCTGCAACAACCACAATAGGTAAGTGAAACGATTGCAGGTTCTGATAATTGGTTTATTATCGGACATACGCATCTATATTTTCCGTTTTCATCATAAAAATCCCAAAATATGCTCAATGTTCCGTCGTCATTTAGTCTACTGCGGGCGGATTCGTTTATATCCATAGCGTTCATTATATTGATACGCTCTTCGATGGGCTTATCTTTAAGCTTAGACATAAATTCAATGGTAGGTTCATTCTTACTGCAACCCTGCTCCTCCATAATGGAAAGAATTTGCTCCTTTGTGAGTAACCTGTCCATTTGGCCCGCAAATGCAACTTTTTCCTCCGGTGTTTCATCCTTTGTTTCCGGAAAAATAAATTTTTCCATTATTTCCACCGTAATCCCTTTGTCAAGCATCGTCTGCTTAATTTTCATTATATTCATAGTGTTGGCTCCTTTAAATATTTCATCTGTATAGGTATAAAAACATCTTGTTGGTATCTGTTTAATATATTTGCAATATCCCACGGTAGTATTTCTTCGATCATTTCATTGCATCGTAATTTTCCTTCTGCATTAATATCAAGCTCATAATGGTCGCTTTTATTTATCCAGTCTTTTAAGAGAATAAAAGTATTATCTAAGTCCTCCATGAAAGAACTGGCGACGGCGAATAGACCGCCCGAAAAAGGTTCATCTAAATAACTCGTTTTGTTTTCGTAATCATTCGGTATTTGCATGAGCATGATCCACTCATCATTCGGTTCTTTTCGGTAAAAACAGTTCCGCAATCCGGGTTTTGGTATAAATCCGTACTTCGAAAACAGATTCTGCATATTTCCACCGTCAAGGTTTGCCACTTGTCCGCTTTTTAATCGAGAAGATAAAAAACGCATGGGGGGTAATTGTATAATGCGAACATCATGCAGACGTAATGCCTCACGGCTGATTTCCGATAGCTTTTCAAAGGTAAAATCTTCGCTTTTTTCAGACGGGACAAGGCGTTTTTCCGTTTCCTCGTATAGTAAAGTAATCGCGGATATTTTTTTGATTCCAATCATCAGCATTTTTTGGAGAAAATCATTTACGACATGGCGCAGTTCCGATAAAGCTGTGATTTCTTCATCAAGCGATTCAAGCTTGTCCACAAATGCTTGAATCAACGCTGTCGTACTCTCGCTTTTGAATATGATAACAATGTCTTTAATTGGTATTTGAAGTTTACGAAGTACGATAATCTGCTTTAGTCTTTCTAATGCGTCCGTGTCATAATACCGCTGAGATTTGTTATTGGGATGGCTACTCCAAAGTATCCCTACTTGCTCATAATATCTGAGTGTCCTGCTGGATATACCGTAGACATCCACCACTTCATTTATTCGCACTAAATCCAAAATAAATCACCACCATATATCTATTATACAAGTTGACGCAGGGTCAATGTCAATAGGTATTATGAAAAATTAATAATTTATGATGGATTGCGATTGATAAAGAACTATTATAATTGATCTGAGGCCCCCTGGCTTTATCAATCATTACCTCGTCGGTGTCTCACTTGATTGTTATAGAAATCTTACGATAATTTTATAAAGATTGTAACCATGCCATCAGATTTTCATTTTTTCCCAAATTGTCTGGTATTCCAAAATATTATGAAAAGAGTTGAATTACAGAATGTGTTTAAAACAAAGTTATATAGAAAGAGTTTTCATTTGTCAAAAGTTTTCATTTGGACGATTAAAGAAAGTTTTCTATAAGAAACCCGGCGAAGAACAGACATGATGGAAAAGCTGTTTTCAGTTACAGTGGCGGTTATTTTGACCGCCGCTTTCAAGTTTAGAAATGCTGCCGATGCGGTTACCTTTAACGAATATATAAATCGTTGCAAACATCTTTCGCTTTATGAAACAGGTGTGAGCGCCGAATATGGCGATAAATTGATAACGCTCTCCACTGGCGAATACACCCGTAGGGGAATCGGCTTGTGGTTGTAGCGAAAAAGATTGGAGGTGAATCATGTGGCGAAAATCAAGACGAAAAATATAGTCAAGGACATCAAACTCCTTGATAAAACCGCAAGCGGCACGGCTCATGTTAAAAATGCCTTTGTTAAGTCCAAAGATGCCGCCGAGGGCACACAACAATCGCCGTACAACAATGCTGAGGGTTACGCTTCCGACAAGGTTGAGGGTGGTGCAAAAAGTATAGCGGAGGAAACGGCTCACCGTTTGAGTAACCCGCATCAGAAGGCAGCAATTAACGTCAATCGGGCAAAGGAGCAGTTTCAAAAGGCGCGTCAGCAGATGCCGAAAGCGCGAAAAGAAGCGGCTGAACAGGCAAAAAGAGCTGCCGAAACCACCAAGAAAACAGCTGACACCCTCAAAAACAGAGCGGAACAAGCGCAAAAAGCCGCGATAGATGCGAAAAAGACGGTTAATCAAGCCAAACAGACGTTACAGCAGACCCGGCAGGCAGGTCGTCAAGCGGTACAGACCGTAAAGCAGACCGTACGAACCAGCAGAGAAGTAAAGCATTTTGCGATTGCTTCCGAAAAGACCATCAAAACAACCGCGAAAACAGCCAAAGCCACGGGAAAAGGCACCATCAAGACGGTAAAGCAATCGGTAAAGACCGCCGAACGCACAGCTAAAACGACGGTGAAAACCGCACAGCAGACCGCCAAAGCTGCACAAAAAACCGCGCAAGCAGCGGCAAAAGCGGCAAAGCTGGCGGCTCAGGTATCCAGAGCGGCGGCAAAAGCGGCGGTTACGGCTGCGAAAGGCGTGGTAAAGGCTACGATTGCTATGGTGAAAGCTATTATTGCAGCCATAAAAGGATTGGTTGCGCTCATCGCGGCGGGCGGCTGGATTGCCGTTGTCATTATTATTGTGATATGCCTGATTGGACTGTTGGTCGGCTCAATATTCGGTGTGTTCTTTTCGGGCGAGGACAGTGGAACAGGTATAACCATGTCGCAGGCGGTTTCGGAAATTAACACCGAATATGTCGATAAAATCAATGAAATAAAAAATGGAAACAACCACGATGACACCTATATGTCCACCAACCGGCCAGCATGGAAAGAGGTTTTATCGGTGTATGCGGTCAAGACCACAAACGACCCGGCCAACGCGCAGGAAGTCGCGACCATGACCGAGGAAAAAAAGCAAATCCTAAAAGACATCTTTTGGGAAATGCACACGATTGAATATTGGCTGGAAACCAAAGATGTTGAAGTCGCAACCGTCACCGATGATGGTGAAGGGAATCTTGTGGAAA
The DNA here is from genome assembly GCA_028705495.1 of Eubacteriales bacterium. GTDB lineage: Bacteria > Bacillota > Clostridia > Oscillospirales > CAG-382 > GWF2-38-85. The sequence continues at coordinate 94,124 of JAQWDK010000001.1, read as the reverse complement.
CCACAACGACCGTAAGTCGAACCATTCTCCATATTACCGTTACTTGCAAAACCGCCGATGATATGGCGGCGCAATATGCCTTTAACTATGAACAGAAAGCCCAGCTCGCCGAGTTGCTTTCCTCCAAATACGAGAGTATGTGGACGGCTCTAATTCAGTAATAATATAAAAAAGCGAGACGGGATTAAAATCTTCCCGCTCGCTATTTTACATCGTAAATTCTAAAAGTTTATAAGGCGGGATTTGAAATACGTCTGCAATCGAAAACAATGTATTCAGTGACACCGGTGAACTCCATTCCCAATGCGGGAGAACGCCCCACGCCTGCCCGGACAAGCATTATTTGTCCGGCTTTATTGTTATACAACTATTTTACGTATGAAAATGCATATACGGCGAGATAAATCTGGCGGATTAAGGTAATATTATTGTTATAGCGAAGAATACTGTTGTATTATTAAAGAATTATTGGTATAATAAATAAAAATAATTAGAACGAGGTGACCTTTTTGACAATCAATTATAATAAGCTTTGGAAGCTCTTGATTGATAAAGGACTAAATAAAACAAAACTCGGTATTTCTGCCGGTGTCAGTACAAGTACCATTTCAAAAATGGGAAGAAATGAACCGGTAGCAATGGAGTCCCTTATTAAAATCTGCAAGGTTCTTGAATGTAATATTGGCGATATTATGGATTTGGTGGATGATTAATAATATAACAAAATTTTATTCTTAAAAATCCACTACCAGCCGAGAACTGAAAACTCGTGAACAGTCGCTATTTTGGATGAAATACGGTTGGATGTAGAAGCGGAGAATGCCATCAAACGGCTTATTGAGGACGCAAATTTAACTGCTGAGGTAAAGCGGCAGTTTGTTATAGAAATAATGGGAGGGAATCAATGATGCCAAATCAGCTAAGTGAACTTACGAAACAGGATATTGTTGATTTGTATTTAATCGGATTTATTGACCCAGACACTGGCGAGAATGCTAAGTGCTACTGGAGTGGCAGACTCAATGAACCTGAATTTTTATCACGTTTATACGATTTAGATAATCTGCCGTCCTATGATGGTCGCTACAAAAATGCGAGCGGAGATATATGGCAGCACACTGTAAATAATGATGACTGGGAAGGCGATTGGGTTTTCAATGATAAGCGATTTCTGGTGAAGTCTTCTGATGATGAAGACTGGTTACGCTTTATATGTGAAACATTTCACCCCGCCGTCCGTATTGAACGCAATAAGTGGCAAACATTATTGGCTTTGGTCAACGGGTTAATTAACGCTGATGGATATGAGTTATACGAAGAATCTCATATATCTGGCAGGCCTAAATATGGTTGGAGGAAATCTGGAGCCAAAAATACTGTTATAGAAACGCAGGTTAAAAGTCTTGCTAATAAATTCAATTCTAACTATATAGACGTACAAATACGGATTATGGACGAATCCGTCGAAAAAAGCCCTGCTGATGCAATAGGTAAAGCAAAAGAATTGTTTGAAAATTGCTGTAAAACCATAATGTCCGAAATGGGTGCAGAAATTGATGAAAATTGGGATGTAATTAAGCTGACGAAAGAAACTTGTGATTTGCTAAAATTAACTCCAAGTCACATAAGCGATTCAGCAAAGGCAAGCGGAACAATCAAAAAATTATTGGGAAATCTCGCGGTTATTTCTCAGTCAATGGCTGAGTTGCGCAACTCATACGGAAGCGGACATGGCAAAGATGCAAAATTCAAAGGACTTGCGCCTCGACATGCAAGATTGGCAGTTGGGTCAACGGTTGCCGCTGTCCTGTTTATCTGGGAAACCTACGAAGAACAAAACGGGAGGATTTTATAATGGATAACGCGAAATTAGACGGGCTTTCTATGGATATTGCCGCCGCCGAGCAGGACAAGCTACGGGCTGTGTTTCCGCAATGCTTTGTGGAGGGCAAGCTGGACGAACGTAAGCTGTTGGGGCTGTTGGGGACTTTTAATACGCTGGACGAGAACGACCGTGAGAAATATGAGTTCCGCTGGAAAGGCAAGCAGGAAGCGTTGCAGCTTGCGGGCAAACGCAGCACGGGTACGCTCCGCCCCTGCCCGGAGGAATCCGTGGATTGGGATACCACGCAGAACCTTTACATAGAGGGCGATAACCTTGAGGTATTAAAGCTGTTGCAAACCAGCTATTACCGCAAGGTCAAAATGATTTATATCGACCCGCCCTACAACACGGGCAACGATTTTGTTTATGCCGATGACTTTGCCGACCCGTTGGCACGGTATCGTGAGATTACCCAGCAGACTACCAAAAGCAACCCCGAAAGCATGGGACGGTTTCACACCAATTGGCTGAATATGATGCTCCCCCGTCTGCGTCTGGCGGCAAATTTGCTGCGGGATGACGGGGTTATATTTATCAGTATTGACGATGCTGAGATCGAGAACTTGAAAAAACTCTGTAACGAGATATTCGGAGAAGAAAACTTTGTTGCATGCCTTGTTTATGATAAGAACAGAAAAAATGATGCCAAATACTTCTCTGTTGGCCACGAATATATGCTGGTTTATTTCAAAAGTGCAGCAACAATAGCCGAAAGTGGAATTGTTTTTCGTGCAAACAAAGAAGGTGTGGATGAAGTAAGAGAAGAATTTGAGCGTTTACGCCAACTTCACAACGATGATTGGGTAAAAGTCAACGAGGGCTTAAAATCCCTATATGCTTCTTGGCCTGATGACGATGAACGCAAGCCGCTTGCCCGTTTTACGCGGGTAGATGAAAAAGGCCCTTATCGTGATGATGGAAATATCAGTTGGCCGGGTGGTGGTGGCCCCAAATATGAGGTTCTTCATCCTGTTACCTGTAAACCTTGCAAATGTCCCGATGCTGGATGGAGATTTCCAAACCCGCGAAGGATGCAGGAAGAAATAGAGGCTGGACGTGTTGTTTTCGGTGTAGATGAGACGACCTTACCACGAATCCGTCGGAACCTGTTTGATTCCGATAAACAGGTTATGCGCAGTGTTACTTTTAGCTATGCGCAAACGGCTACGATGGATTTTATGAAGATTTTTGATAATGTTCGGGTATTTGAAAATCCGAAAAGCATTGATGATATAAAAAAACTTATAGCTTACGTTTCAGAGCCAAACAATGGTGAAATCATCCTTGACTTCTTCTCCGGCTCCGCTACCACCGCCCACGCCGTTATGCAGCTTAACGCTGATGACGGCGGCAACCGTCGCTTCATCCTTGTGCAGCTCCCCGAGATCTGCGATGAAAACAGCGAAGCCGCCAAAGCGGGTTATGCAACCATCTGCGAAATCGGTAAGGAACGCATTCGCCGCGCCGGAAAGAAGCTGACCGAAACAGACGGACAAGTCACGCTCGGTGAAGATGAAAAAGCACCGATGGATGTGGGTTTCCGTGTGTTCAAGCTGGATTCTTCCAATCTTAAACAATGGGATTCTTCTCCCCTCACAGGCGAGAACGCCGTGATAGAATTTGAGCAACGTCTGCTTGGAATGCTCGATATCCTTAAGCCCGACCGATCCAATGTGGATGTGGTCTATGAGGTCATGCTTAAATTGGGACAGGATTTGTGTGAGCCGATTGTGGCAATCGACTTGCCGAACAGCAGACAGGTCTACGGTGTCGGCACAGATGTGAAGTTCATCGTCTGCCTTGCGCTGAACATTACCGTGGAAGACGCGGCAATCATGGCGGACTACGCACCGGGACGCATCGTGTTCGCCGACCAATGCTTTAATAGTAGTGAAGATAAAAGCAATGTGAAATTGACCCTGCGCGATAAGGGCATTACTATAAAAGTATTATAAAGGAGGATAATAAAATGGCCAACATAGAAACTAAACAGTTTTCAATAACCCAATTATTACTCAATTCGACAAATCCTCGATTTGATCCTGTTCAGCATCAAACAGAGACAATAGAAGCGATGATTGAAGATCAAGGAGATAAACTTATTGTTTTAGCAAAACATATTGTCGCCAATGGACTTAATCCGACCGATCTTATAATGGTTCAATCAATTGGTAAAAATCAATGGGTTGTTCGTGAGGGGAATAGGCGTATTACCGCCTTGAAAATATTGAATCAGCCGGACTTAATTCCAGATATATATTCAAAAATTAAACGTGACTTTCAAAGTCTAAATACTTCCGTAGATAAGGAGTTGTTTAAAAACATTACTTGTGTTGTTATTGATGATGAAAAAATAGCAAATGAATGGATTCGTCTAAAACACACGGGTCAAAACGAAGGCGCAGGTACAGTTAATTGGGATACCCTTCAAAGTAGTAGATTTCAAGCTCAAGTCAGTGGCAAACCTGATGCAAAAACTGTTTTTTATGAATATCTATCTTCATTAGCTCAAATTCCACAATATATTAGGGACAAATTTGCAAATATTAAAAAGACCAACTTTGATCGCTTAATTGGTGACCCAGAAGTAAGAAGTCTTTTGTGTATAGACTATGCAAAGGGTGAATATTCTCTAATCAATGGTGTAAACAAATTTCTTGTAGAAGTATTGCACGATTTAGCAATTGTCGATATTAGTGTAGGTGAGATTTATTCTAAGGATCACAGACGGAAATATATAGAAGAGTTAAAAGCTCGACTTTTTGACAAACAAGAAAAATCATCACAGGCAACAAAAGGATCAGATGATTCATCTTCAAACGGAGATAATACTAAAAAAACGAAAGAGAACGCGAGCGTACAGAATGATGGTGCTTCGGGAAATTCTCAAGATTCAAATAAAAACAATTCAAACCCAAACGCGAACGGCTCGGCGACGCGGAGTTATCCCATAAACCGTAAATCTTTAATCCCAGCTCAACATAAATTAACTATTGGACATGCTCGCATTTTTAAAATATTCAATGAATTAAAGAGATTGGACATCACTTCCTATCCCAACTCTACTGCCTCTACTTTTAGAGTTTTCATGGAATTAAGTGCTGATTATTATATCGTACATAAAAATATTCCGAGTGTAACGGTAGATAGTAAGCTCTCGCAAAAAATAGAAGCTATAGCCAACTATTTTGAAGTTAATGCTATTATGACAAAACATGAGTTAAGAACCGCAAGACAAATGAGCAGTAGCCAAACACAGAATAGTTCAGTAAAGACATTTCATTCTTATGTTCATAATAAAGATGTAACACCGATAGCGGATGATTTAAAAACCGCTTGGGATGATTTGTGGACATTTATTGAAAATATTTGGAGGTGATATTGTGATTTACCCATCCCCATTGCGATATCCTGGTGGAAAAAAGAAATTAGCGAATTTTATTTCAGATGCGATTATGTTAAATGATATTCAAGGCGGTACATATATCGAACCATTTGCAGGTGGTTCTAATGTTGCTTTGTTTTTATTGTTTCAAGAACAGGTAAGTAAAATTGTTATTAATGATGTTGATAGATCGATATACGCTTTTTGGCATTCAGTCATTTATAACACCGATAAATTATGTGAAAGAATAATAGAAACACAAATAACGATTCATGAATGGGAAAAACAAAAGGAAATACAAAGAGACAAGGAAAAAGCGAATTTGCTTGATTTAGGATTTTCAACATTTTTTCTAAATAGAACTAATCGGTCAGGTATTATAAATGCGGGGCCTATAGGCGGAAAAAAGCAAAACGGAAATTGGAAAATTGATGTGCGTTTTAATAAAGATGATTTGATAAATCGAATAAAAAAGATTGCTCTATATGAATCCAGAATTAATCTTTACAATAAAGATGCAATTGCTTTGATTAATGAAATTATATCTGAGTTGGATGAACACTGTTTGATTTATTTTGATCCTCCTTATTATAATCAAGGCTCTTCATTATACACAAACTTTTATAAACATGAAGATCATGAGATTTTAAAAGACTTCATAATGAATCTTAACTGCAAATGGATATTAACATATGATTACACGCCGGATATCATTAATATGTATCGTTTGGCTGAAAAAAGACTTTTAACATTAGGCTATACAGCAGCCAAAAAAATGAAGGGTAATGAAATGATAGCGTTTTGTGAAGGTTTTATTATTCCACAAAGTGAATATTCCGCAATAACTATTGAATAACCGAAGGTGGTGACCCCATGAAACTTAAATTCAAGCAACAAGCCTTTCAGTCTGATGCCGTCAACACCGTCGTTGGCCTCTTTCGTGGGCAGGAAAAGCGGCAGGATACCTTTACCATCGTCAACGAGCAACAGCTCAACATTGACGCGGGCTTGGGTGTTGGTAACGCACTCACCATTGGTAATGACCAGCTTATTGCCAATATGCAGGAAGTGCAAAAGCGGCACAGTCTTCCGCTCACCGCTGACCTCACGGGCAACCATTTTTCCATCGAAATGGAAACCGGCACAGGCAAAACATATGTCTACACCAAGACGATATTCGAGCTACATAAGCAGTATGGATTCACCAAATTCATAGTGGTTGTGCCGTCCGTCGCTATCCGCGAGGGTGTGTACAAGTCGTTCCAAATCACCGCCGAGCATTTCGCGGCGCAGTACGACAATACACCGGTACGCTGCTTTATCTATGACTCCAAGAAGCTGTCGCAGGTGAGGTTATTCGCCACCTCCAGCGATATTGAAATCATGATTATCAATATTGACGCGTTCAAAAAGAGTGAAAATATCATCAATCAGGAGCAGGACAGGCTCAATGGTGAAACTGCCATGAGCTACATTCAGGATACCCACCCGATTGTAATTATTGACGAGCCGCAGAGCGTTGACAATACGCCCAAAGCCAAAGAAGCCATCGCCAGTTTGAATCCGCTGTGCGTGTTTCGTTACAGCGCAACTCACCGCGAAAAAATCAATCTGCTTTATCGCCTCACCCCTGTGGACGCTTATCAAATGGGTTTGGTCAAGCAAATTTGCGTGTCCAGCAATCAGATTGAAAATGACTTCAACCGCCCTTATATCCGGCTGGTTTCCGTGAGCCATGAGAACGGCTTTTCTGCGCGCGTAGAGATAGATAAAGCCGCGAAATCCGGCAAGGTTGACCGCAAGATCATCACGATCAAGCCGGGCGCAGATTTGTTTGCGCTGTCCGGTGAGCGGGATTTATATAAAGGCTACTCCATTGCAGGAATCGACTGTCAGCCGGGGTTTGAAAGCATTGAATTTGCCAATAGCGAAGCTTTATATCTCGGCAAGGCCATTGGCGATATAGACGAGAACCTCATAAAACGTGCGCAGATTCGCCGCACCATTGAGGCGCATTTGGATAAAGAACTCCGCTATACTGAAAAGGGCATTAAGGTGTTAAGCCTGTTCTTCATTGACGAGGTGGCGAAATATCGTACTGTCGATGGAACGAAAGGCATTTATGCCGAAATGTTCGAGGAATGCTATGCTGAGTTAATGGCGCTACCAAAGTTCGCACCCCTGCGCGAACAATTTTCTTCCGAGCTTTCAACCGTTCACAACGGTTACTTTTCGCAGGACAAGAAAGGTAACTTGAAGAACACCAAGGGTGATACCGCCGATGACTATGACACCTATTCCACCATCATGAAGGATAAGGAATGGCTACTGTCTTTTGACTGTCCTCTGCGGTTCATTTTCTCCCATTCCGCGCTCAAAGAGGGCTGGGACAACCCCAATGTATTTCAAGTATGTACCTTGATTGAGCAGCGCAGCACCTTTACCGCGCGGCAAAAAGTCGGACGCGGCTTGCGTTTGTGCGTCAATCAGGACGGTGAACGCATTGAGGATAGAAACATCAACATTCTGCACGTCATGGCAAATGAATCTTTTGCTGAGTTTGCCGATACCTTGCAACGTGAAATCGAGCAGGAAACCGGCGTAAAATTTGGTATCCTTCAGCTTTCGTTGTTCAATGGACTAACCTATGCTGACACGGTAACAGAGGAAAAAACCGTCACGCCCGAACAGGCAAAACTGATTGCTGATTATGTTGCGGAAGTTGTCGCAGCGCCCAATGCCAACACTTCTGCGTCCGAACCCACATCCCCGCCTACGCCGATTGCACTGCCGCAGGGACTTCCGGCTCCCGATCTCGCGCCCGTAATAGAAAAGGCAGTTGCCGCCGCACAGATGGGCGCGGTAGTCACTGCCGATAAGATAGCGGAAATCACCTACACCCAAACCCGCGCAGTGGAGCAAACCGTTTCCTACGATGATGCGCAGGAGCTGCTTACCCACTTTGAGAAAAAAGGATATGTCACCAAGTCCGGCACGATAAAAGACACCATGAAAGAAGCTCTCGCCGCCGGAACATTGGATTTACCCGCAAAATTTGAAGCGGCACGGCAGAAGTTTGAAACGATAATTGCCAAAGCCAACACTCGCCCGCCGGTTCAGGATGCTTCCAAGGAAGTTCGTGTACGACTGAAAAAAGAAGTTATGATCTCTCCTGAATTTATGGCTTTGTGGGAGAAAATTAAGGGGCGTACCGCCTACCGTGTTCAATTAGATGAAGTACAGTTGAAAGACCGCTGCCTGACAGAGCTTTCCCGAAGCGAGCGCGTTACCAAGGCTAAAGTTGTCACCCGCACCGCCCGCATGAACGTGGAGCAGTCCGGCGTGACCCATACCGAAACAGAACTCCGCACCGCTGATATGAGCGATGAAACCCATAATCTGCCGGAATTTTTGCGCATAGTGGATAACGAGTGTTTCCTTTCCCAGCGTACCATAGCGGAGTTGTTGATTGAAAGCGGCCGCATTCCTGATTTCCTGAATAACCCACAGCGTATGACAGAAGTATTCATCGAGGCTATCCGTACTGTGCAAAGTGCAATGGAGATTGATGGCATTCGCTATATCAAATTAGACGGTGAAGAATATTATCTGCAAGAGATTTTTGACAGCGAGGAATTGACCGCCTTTCTCGACCGCAACGCCATTGCTGTGGAGCGTAGTGTGTACGACCATGTCATTTATGATAGCAGCACGGTGGAGCGACCCTTTGCCATCGCACTGGACAACGACCCGGATGTGCGGATGTTCTTCAAAATCCCCGATAAGTTCAAAATTGAAACGCCTATCGGCACCTATAATCCCGATTGGGCGGTTTACATGGATAAAGACGGCGTGGAACGCCTTTACTTCGTACTCGAAACCAAAGGCACCACGCTCATTGGCGATTTACGAACGCCTGAACAGCAGAAAATCCATTGTGGTGAACGGCACTTTGCCGCGCTGGCCGACGGTGTGGAGCTTAGAGTCGCACGAGATTGGCGCGAGTTTAAGGTTGGGATTTAAGCGTTAGGCATAAAACAATTATGAGGCGGGAGGTGGAAAATTGATACCCTATAAAATCGTCCGCAAGGATACGGATTCCGTAATGGCTCACATTCTTGACGATGGGAATGTCGAGGTGCATATGCCTTTTGATGCACCTGACCAAGCAGCGGAAGATGTGGTAAAACTGCATCTGCCGAATATTGAAAAGCAGCTTGCAATGCGTCGGAAAGCTATCGACACAAAAACCAGTATTAATTATTCATTCCACCCGCTGTTATTCGGCAAAAGATATCCTATTGTAAAACGAGAGGGTGAATTTTGCGAGTTCAACGCAAAAGACGGTTGTTTTTACGTCATTCCCGGGCTTCGGCAGTATCAACTGAAAAACTTTTTGAAGAACCTCTACACGAAAATCGGCAACAATGTGTTTTCAAATCAGATGCAAGAGTTATCGGAACGCATGGGCGTGAGATATAAGCATTTTCAGATTTCACAACACACTACGCCGTTTGGCTCTTGCGCTGCAAGAGGTGAACTCATTGAACTTTCTTGGGCGCTTGCGATGACAGATAAAGAGTTCGCCGAATCTGCCATCATTCACGAGCTGGCGCACACGAAGTATGATGACCATTATTCGCCGGAATTTATCGCCTTTGTAAAAGCGTTCTGTCCCGATTACGATGAGATCAACGCACGGGCAGCGGAGTATGAGGTAATGCTCCGCGCGGATGGCTGGATACTGTTTGGAGGGAAATCATGAACTATGAAATCAAGCGACTTACGCCGGAGCTTGCCGCCGATTACTTCGAATTTTTTGACAACCGAGCGTTCACAGACCGCGTGGGTGCGTTTTGCTTTTGTACTTGGTTCCATTTTGATTGCTCCATTGACGAGCATTATAAGCACGGAAAAGATGCCATGCGAAATTGCGCCGCATCCTTCATTGCAGATGGTAAATTGAACGGCTACTTGGCCTATGTTGACGGTATTTCTATTGGGTGGTGTAACGCAGACGACAAATCAAATTACCGACGCCTTGAAACAGAAAGCTTTTTTTGTGGAAACAGTGCAGAACGAGTAAAAGCCATCACCTGTTTTGAAATTGCCCCGGAATATCGAGGAAAAGGTATTGCTACTGCTCTGTTGGAGCGAGTTATTTCCGACGCAAAGGATGAAGGCTATGGTTTTGTAGAGAGTTACCCTCACTTACACAACCAACACGACCCGTTTGATTACGCTGGACCTATTCGATTATACGAAAAAGCAGGTTTTGCAGAAGTTGCTCGAAACGGTGATAAAATCGTGATGATAAAAGAAATAACTGTAATCGAGGAAACTAACGAAGAGCGGCAGGCTCGAATCTATCCCATTATATTGAGCGAATATAATTTCGCATGGCCAGAGTGGTATGCCGAGGAAAAAGCAAGTCTTGAACGGTTAATAGGCATAGAAAACATAGCCCGAATAAGTCATTTTGGTAGTACATCCGTACCCGGACTGTTGGCGAAGCCTACTGTAGATATTCTGCTTGAAATCAAAGAAAACACCGACATTGAAAAGCTGATTGCCGTAATGCCGGATGATGAATATATTTGTCTTAGGCAACAAACAGTGGATAGCCCCGACTGTGTTATGTTTCTCAAGGGTTATCTACATGATGGGTTTGCCAGTAAAGTGTTTCATATCCATGTGCGCCACCCAAGCGATTGGGACGAGTTGTATTTTCGGGATTATTTGATTTCACATCCCAAAGCCGTCGCCGAATATGCAGAGTTGAAGCGTGGTTTATTCAAAGATTATGAACATAACCGTGACGGTTACACTGCCGCAAAAGGTGAGTTTATAAAAAAAGTGACAAAGAAAGCGAACAAAACAAATGGATAATACTATAAAAATCAATGGCGCACGAATCCACAACCTGAAAAATGTGGACGTCGAAATACCAAAAGGCAAGCTGACGGTAATCACCGGAGTTTCCGGTTCGGGCAAGTCCAGTCTTGCTTTCGATACGCTCTATGAAGAAGGAAAACGGCGTTATCTGATGTTTTCAGATACGGCTTTTATGGTGGACAGTGTTCCCACTTTTGAAAGCATAACAGGATTATCACCCACGGTTGCGGTTGAACAACGGATTACGCGCCAATCCAACCCCCGAAGCACCGTGGGGACAAAAACGAAAATCGGTGCAATGTTGGCTATGCTGTTTGCTAATTACGGCAATCGTGACCCAGAATATGATGACGGCCTGCCGCTCGATATGGCGATGTTCCAAAAGAACTCGGCAAAAGGAATGTGTGTGCGATGCTTGGGAAGCGGGACAACGGCGACAGTCAACGAAGAATTGCTGTTTGTAAATCCTGAAAGGTTATTACGTGATATATTACCCGAAGTGACACGAGGTGGAACGGGACGCAGATTTCGGGAGTTTTGCGAATTTCATCATTTTTCTTTTGAACAAAGATATTGCGATTTACGCATAGATGAACAAACCTTATTGATATATGGCGATGGAGGGAAAACGCCGTTTAACGGCGTAATTCCGTGGCTATTGCGTTCTGGCAAGATAGAGGAAATAAGCGGACGGCAAAACCACCTCTATAAAAAAGCCGGGTTAATCACTTCAAAACCTTGCCCGAAATGTAAAGGGACAGGACTTGGCGAAGCCGCATCCCATACGACCATGGGCGGTAAAACCATATCGGAACTGGAATCTATGTATATCCGTGATCTGCGGAAATTCTTTACGGAAAACGATCTGCCCGGTAAACGTCTGACCGAAGAAATATTGTTAAAGCTGGAATGTATGGACGATGTAGGGCTGCATCATCTTGCTTTGTCCCGTCCCATCCCCACTTTGTCAGGCGGTGAAATACAGCGCCTGTTCCTTGCCAGTTATATCATTGCCGAAATGGATTCTATTATCTTTGTTTTTGACGAACCAACCATAGGATTGCATGAAGTCGAAAAACAAAAACTCATTTCCATTATTCAAAATTTAATTAACCGCGGCAACACGGTTATCGCCGTTGAGCATGACGAAAATTTCATGAAAGCCGCCGATTATATTATTGACCTCGGACCTCGCGCCGGGGAGCATGGCGGCAGGCGGATTTTTCAGGGCACCTATGCCGATTTTATGGGTTGTGATAATTCTCTGACTTCGCCCTATCTTTCAGGTGGAGCGGCAATGCCGATAAAGGCTAATTATAAGCCTGTTGACGGTAAGAAGCTATTAGCCCTCAAACACTGCGATATTCACAACTTGCACGATGTATCAGCGGAAATACCGCTTGGGCTGTTGGTGGGTGTAGCGGGTGTGTCCGGTAGCGGGAAATCCAGTCTTATCTCGGATACTCTTGTTCCAAAATTGAAAGAAACCCTGAAAAACAAGCTGGTATCGGATGAAACGGATTACGAAACCGCGGAAGAAAGCACAGAGGATGAGTTTTTACCAGATACCGAAATCGGTGGCACAGAGCATATAAAAAAGTGCGTCATCATCGACCAAAAACCCATCGGGCGCAGCCGCACATCCTGTCCGGCGACATACACCGGAATATTTGATAAAGTCCGTGCGCTGTTCGCCAAAGAAAGCGGCATGGACGCGGGATTATTCACAGTCAATTCCAAAGGTGGCTGCCGGGTGTGCAAGGGTGATGGTGTAATACATTATCATGTAGGCATGGGGAACTTTATTGATTTAGAATGTGAAACCTGCGCCGGAACAGGCTTTATTGAGGAAGCCATGTCGGTGACGCTGGACGGCAAAAACATTCGAGAGATTTTAGAAATGAGCGTAACTGCGGCTATCGACTTTTTCAAAGAAAAAGATAAATCGATATTAAAAATGCTGCAAACGCTGGAGCGTGTCGGTATGGGTTATATCGGATTGGGACAAAAGACACCCACAATCTCCGGCGGTGAAGCGCAGCGCATCAAGCTGGCGGCGGAGCTTGGAAAGTCCGGTAATGCAAAAGGAAACGTCTACATATTGGACGAGCCTACCACCGGGCTGTCATTTTCAGACAGCGAACGGTTGATACACTTAATGCAAAAGCTTGTGGACAGCGGTAACACAGTCATCGTCACCGAGCATGACCCCGCTGTGCTGTCAAACTGCGATTATATTATCGAAATGGGGCCGGGCGGTGGCAGCGACGGCGGTTATGTGCTTGCCACAGGAACACCTGCCGAATTGAAAACAAACGACAAATCCATCATCGGGAGGTATTTGAAATGAATCATACCTTCCTAAATCAACTCGACAATTATGTCATCGAACACCGTTATCGGCTGATTAACTCGATTGTTGTTTATGAAAATGACGAATTGGTATTTGAGCGTTACTATAATAAATTCACGCCGGAAAAACGCAATCAGATAAAATCGGTTTGGAAAAGCATTTTATCGCTAACGCTTGGTATTGCCCTTGATAAAGGCATTATCGGGAGCATTGATGATCCCGTGTGCCGCTATTTGCCGTCATTCAATGAGGATATACACCCTTACCACAAGCGCATGACCATACGGCACTTGCTCACCATGTCCAGCGGAATTTACTGGAACGGCGGAGTTCATTATCATTGTCCCATGTTCGAGCAGTTGTGGCGTTCGCGAAACTGGGTCGAGCATATCGCCGATGTGCAAATGAAAGCTTTGCCGGGTTCAATTTTTCAATATAAAGAATGGGATGTAATTTTACTCTCCGCTGTAATTGGCGCGGTTTGTGGCACTTCGTCATGGGATTATTGCAATAAGCATTTATATCAACCTTTGGATATAAAAAGCGACCAATGGACGCAAACAAAATGCGGCGTTGACTTTCCGTCTTATGATGCGGACACCACATCAGATTTATCTGCCCGTGACCTTGCAAAAATCGGACTGTTGATGTTACACGGCGGAGAATGGAACGGAGAACAAATTATTTCAGGTGAATATGTAAAAGCGGCAATTTCACCGTCAGGAGTAAACGGCGGCTACGGATTTTTATGGTGGTTATCGGATAAAGGCTATCACGGACGCGGGTTCGGCGGTCAGGAATTAAACATCTACCCCGATAAAAAAATCGTTGCGGTGGTTCAAGCGACCGTTACGCCAAGCAGCAAGAGCTACGGCGATATTTGCGCCGGAATTATAAGCGAATAAACGCAAGGAGGATTTATTATGAGTTTTGAAGTATTGCGTTTCGGCAAATATGACTGGTATGTGTTGGACAAACAAGATGATAGGGTTCTTATCATCACCGAAAAGATAATCGAAAAACGTCCGTATCACAACACGGATTGTGAAATCACATGGGAAACGTGTGACTTGCGGAATTATTTGAACAATGAATTTTATGATTCGTTCGATGAAACCGACCGCGCTTGGATTGTAGAAACGACTAACGACAACCCCGATAATCCGTGGGATGGAACTATTGGCGGCAGTTCTACAACTAATAAAATATTTTTGCTTTCTATTCATGAAGTGGTGGCATATTTCGGCGACAGCGGAAAGCTGCAGACAAAACAATTTGGTCCAAAAGGTGAGGCATGGTGGTTTGATGACCGATATAATGCTGACAGAGCCGCTAAGTTCGGAAGCAAAAACGCATGGTGGTGGCTACGTTCTCCCGGTTATATCAGCAGTCGTGCCGCATATATCAGCATTAGCGGCAATGTCCATATTCATGGCGAATGCACAGGCGGCAAAGGTAAAGGCGGCGGTGTTCGTCCTGCGTTGTGGTTGAGGACGGAGGAATCGTTATGACCAAACTAACCCATGGAAACTTCATAAAAGCCCGTGATTACATATTCGCCAATTCGGATGACATCAACCGTACGTGGTTTCGCTACATTTTTGAGGACAGCGATACTAATGCTTTCATGAATGCGCTTGCGAAATATCAGCACGATGATGGCGGTTTCGGCGGATTGGATTATGAGTATGAATACAACGGCTCAACCTTGTTTGATACAAGCACCGCTTTTTTTCGCTACATTTTTTATTTAAAAGAAAAGCCGACATCCGATCATCCTGTGATTCAAGGGATGATGAAATATCTGCTTGACCGCTATCTCCCTGAAGTGGGTAGTTGGGGCGACCTTTACGAACCGGGTGTCAACAATGGTGTTCATGTTCCGTGGTGCGGATATAGCGGAGAAGAAAACACGCCCATTCGGGATGAGGACGAGCGAATTTTGAAATATAACCCAAATAGACATTCAGTGCTTGCGGCGTTTACGGCATTATACAGCGATCTTGTACCGGAAGAATTATATCTGGACATCATTAAATATCCTGTTGAGAAGATATTACTGTATTATGATAAGGCATCGCCGTTGTGCGGACAATCAGGTAAAAGTGAATGGCATGAGAGCGATATTGCCGTTCCATACAACCTGAAAGGCTATAATCAATTCGTTTCTTGCTTGAAAGATAGTGTACTGGCAAATAAGCTTAAATCCATACTGCTCCAAAATCCGACCGTCTGCATGAACCTTGATAAAAATAAATGGTCAAACGATTTTGAAGATGTCGCCTGTGAAATTGTCAGTACCCCCGATAGTTTTTTGTATACCGAAGTTGCTCATGAAGTTGATGAATCCTTGGATTTTCTTGTTGGACAAATGAATAAAGAAGGCAAATGGCAGTTAAAATGGCGACTTGGTGAAGGTGAAGTGTTTGACCGCTTACAAGAAAAGTATGATGCGCACCTCACTATGCTGTATTTGGCAATATTACATCGTTTTGGGAGGATAGGATTATGAATTTATCAATCAAGCCACTTACCCCGGAGCTTGTCGCCGATTACTTCGATTTTTTTGATAATCGGGCGTTCACGGACAATTCACCATATCGCTGTTATTGTCAAATCTATCAAATGAGTAAAACGCAGTATCAAGCGATATATGATGATGTGGCAAAGAATCCCGGTCCCGCTTCCCGCGCAGAAGCCGAGCGGCAAATTGCAAATGGTATCCTGCGAGGGTACTTGGCGTTTGTTGATGGTTTATCTATCGGCTGGTGCAACGCCAATGACAGAGCGAATTACCCCGCAGAACCTGTATATGACGATACTCCTTTTCACGCACCGGCTGAAAATCGAGAAAAAGCTGTAGTCTGTTTCGAAATTGCCCCGGAATACCGCGGAAAAGGTATTGCCACCGCTCTTTTACATCAAGTCATCGCCGACGCAAGAGCCGAAGGCTATATTGCCGTAGCCGGATTCCCCATCGAGAGAACGGAACGGTACGAATGGGATTGTCGAGGACCTGTTCGGCTTTATGAGAAAGCCGGATTTTCAAAAGTGTCGGAAAAGGGCAGAACAATAATCATGCGAAAGGAGTTGTAGAAATGAAAACATATCAAAAAGTCCGCACATTCATCTACCGCGATGCTCGACCTTTAGACATTGCCCGATGGCAGTATCATTTTGAAAGCGGAAGCAAGGAAGCCGTGTTGACGGCTCTCGCCACTTATCAGAACGAGGACGGCGGGTTCGGTCATGCGCTGGAGCCGGATTGTTGGAATCCAAACTCTGCGCCCATTCAAACATGGACGGCAACAGAGATTTTGCGAGAGATTGATTTTGCCGATAATACGCATCCAATTATAGATGGGATATTGCGCTATCTGGCAAGTGGTAAGCATTTTAACGGTAAGTTTTGGCCTTTTGCTATAAATAGTAATGAAGGTTATCCTCATGCGCCGTGGTGGGGGTATTCAGAAGCAGACGATGACGGATGCTACGGTTACAACCCCACCGCTTGCCTTGCCGGGTTTATCATCCGTTTTGCAGATAAAAACAACAATTTATATCGGCTTGGCTGCTGTATAGCAACAGAAGCCGTCGCCTCCTATATGGCGCAGGATTTATTGAGCGATATGCATACAGCGGCTTGTTTTGTTCGCTTGATGCAATATTGCGAGGAAGCCGGAGTGAACGATGTGATTGACTTGCCTGCATTGAAAGCTAAGCTACACAAACAAGTCAAACACAGCATTACGCAAAACACCGCCGAATGGGAAACCGGCTATATTTGCAAACCATCACAGTTTCTCACTGACCATGACAGTATTTTCTATGCCGACAATAAAGAAATAGCTGATTATGAATGTGAGTTCATCATCAAAACACAGCTCCCGGACGGCTCATGGCCTATCCCTTGGGGCTGGGCTGATTATCCGGAAGAATGGGCTGTCAGCAAGAATTGGTGGAAAGGTAATGGCACTATTTTGAATATGTTGTATTTGAAAGGCATGGGGAGATTATGAGAGCACATAATTTGTATGAAATACTAAATACCGATTTTATCAAAGACGGCATTCAGGATGTTGACTGGGCAAAAAGAATGCCGGATTTGGATCAGTATTTATTTCCGCCGTTCAAGCAAAACGGCGGCATTGGCTTAATGTGTGATTTTGCAAATGAAATCGAAAAAGTCTATACCACCGTTTTTCTTTCTGACAAAGTATTGTTGAAAATAATAAACGATGATGTAAGCAATGCTATGTTGTTTTCTCACCATCCCACCGCTTGGGATATAAAAGAACACAGCGGCAATTACGCCGCCAATGAACAATTTATCAGAGAGCTTAAAAAAAGAAATATATCAATCTATGTTTTACATCATCCGCTTGATAATTACGGCAAGTATTCAACCTGCGCGACCTTGGCTGAAAGACTAAACATTATTGTTGAAAAACCTTCGTTTTTATACTTTGGTGCTGTGTGCGGCGTGATTGGAACGTCTAATTGCAATACCATCAGCGAGTTGCAAGAATGGTACACACAAGCCGTGGGACATAAAACCAGCTTGTACTTATATGGAGATGAAAATCTCAAAGGTGAAAAAATCGCAATCTGCCCGGGTGGCGGAAATATCAGGGCAGTAGTACAAGAGATGCTCGAAAACGGTGTCAAAACCTTGATAACGGGAGTTACCGTTGACAACGAGTATTCCCACGAAGTGCATCAGCTTGAAAGAGAAAACCATATCAATTTACTTGGCGGCACGCATTATTCTTCTGAAAAATACGCACCTGTGGCAATGTGTGAATACTTTACTGATTTGGGTTTGCCGTCAGAGTTCATTGATGATATGCCGTGCCTTTATGATTTGTAAATTGAGGAAGATGAAAGGGATGGAGATAATTAAATGAATTGGAAAGAAGGATTAAAACGAATTGCTTCTATCGCCGAAAAAGCAAATATTGAATGGTGGACTACTGGCAGCATCCTTTTACCGTTAAACGGAATCGAAGATGATATAAAGGATGTGGATTTTTATTTTTATGAAAAGGATTTGGAAACTGTTCGCAATGCTTTTCAAGATTATATAATTGAACCAATCGTTTGCGCAGGGTCGAGGTCGGAAACGTTTAAATACAATGGATTGGCATATGTTGAATGCGAAGTTTGTTTGTTCTCTGGATTACAGGATGCAAATGACTTGCCCGAACCCACACACTTTGGAAAGTATGCCGAATCAAATCTGTTGGTTTACGAGTGGAATGGTCTTAAAATAAAAGCTCCACCGATAGAACTATATGTAAGGACATTGGAAAAATGGGGGAAATTAGAACGCGCTCAAAGAATTAAAAATGCGTTGAAAGAACGAGGTAAATAAAATATGAAATTATTATTTCTATTTGGAAATTCATCAGTTGGTAAAATGACCGTTGGGCAGGAACTTATGAAAATTACCGAGTTGCGACTGTTTCACAATCATATGACAATTGAGCCTGTGATTGAGATTTTTGGCTATTTTAAGGGCGATACTACCCAAAAACTGCGCGAAGTGATTTTTGAAGATTTCGCCGCATCAAATAATTACGGTATGATTTTCACTTATATGATGGCGTTTGATTGGCAGTCCGAATGGGATTATCTTGCCCATGTCACCGAAATTTTCAAAAAGAATAATGCAGAAATTTATTATGCGGAATTAGTTGCGCCACAGGAAGTGCGTTTACAAAGGAATGCGACAGAAAACCGCTTAATGCATAAACCCTCAAAACGCGATATAGAAGTTTCCAATCAGCGGTTAATAATGGACGATACCAAAGCCCGATGTGTTAGCAATGACGGCGAAATCGCTTTTGAGAATTACATAAAAATTGATAACACAGACTTACCACCCGATACGGTGGCACACATGATAAAGCAACGATTTTCTTTGTAAACATTGTAATTGAGCGAAAGGAAAAAAGACATGACCCACGAACAGATCATTGAATACTGTTTGAAAAAGCAAGGTGCATATTTGGATTTTCCTTTTGACCCTGTAACACCGGTGGTCAAGGTGAAGGCTCCATCACA
Organism: Eubacteriales bacterium; assembly: GCA_028705495.1. Lineage (GTDB taxonomy): Bacteria > Bacillota > Clostridia > Oscillospirales > CAG-382 > GWF2-38-85. The sequence continues at coordinate 74,540 of JAQWDK010000001.1, read as the reverse complement.
GGACAAGGGGCGCATTTTTGCTCAAATATTTTATCTTCGTGGCGAGCCAAAGGCTACCTTTAACTGCACGCCCGAATCTGCGGAGCTTTACAGAATGATTTACCCCGGTTCGGTTGTGCGAGGTTGGCACTGCCCTCCGGTTCAACAGCCGCATTTCAATACGGTTTCACTTGATGGCTCTGTGCCGGATGATGAGATTATACGCATGATTGACTACGCTTATGAAGTGGTGGTTGCCAAGTTTCCAAAATATATCCAGAAAGAGATAAGATAGGTGGAAATAAGATGAGAACGGCATTTATGGCTTATTTAACAGGAAGCATTGAAGCTGTAGATTTCTATTGCAAAGCGTTTAACACGATATCACAGAATTGCTTTAAGGCTTCCGATGATGACAATTTTTACGCACACGCTGAAATCGTTATTAACGGGCAAACAATTTTGGGGATAAGCGAGAAATCGTGTTATAAAACGGAATTTATGAACGGAAACAATATGCAGTTTTGGGTTACCTTTGATGATGAAGAATCTATTGCTGCCGCATACAACATACTGAAAGAGCAAGGAGAAGTTCATTATCCTTTAGCTTCATGCGAATGGTGCTTGCTGCTTGTGGACGTTACAGATAAATATGGTGTCCGCTGGATGCTGAATGTTTTTTAAGATATAGCGAGGTGAGCTTGAAATGACGCACAAAGGAACCATAACACTTGAAACAGAACGTCTTATTTTGCGAAGATTTACAGTAGAAGATGCAGAAGCCATGTTCCGCAACTGGTGTGCCGACCCCGATGTTACCAAATATCTCATGTGGCCTACGCACGGTTCGATTGAGGAAAGCCGAAAGGTTTTAGAGGACATCTGGCTTTCACATTATGATGAACCCAACTTTTATCAATGGGCAATTGAAGTAAAGGACATTCACGAACCTATCGGAAGCATTGGTGTCGTGAAGTCGGATGATAAAACGCAAATGGTACATATCGGTTACTGCATCGGCAAGGTTTGGTGGCATAAAGGATATACATCCGAAGCGTTAATCCGGCTTGTTCGGTTTTTCTTTGAGGACGTGGGTGTAAATCGCATAGAGTCCCGCCATGACCCGCGCAATCCGAATAGCGGTAAAGTAATGCAGAAAGCCGGACTGCGGTATGAAGGAACATCATTGCAATCCGACTGGAACAACCAAGGTATTTGCGACGCAGCAAATTACGCGATTTTGGCGCGGGATTATCTTGCAAATTTACCGCCAACATTATCTGTCGAATCTGCCACCCGTGCTGCGACACAAAACGATATAGATATTGTTACCGATCTTCTTTGCGAATTATATAACATGAACCGGGATGAACTGCTGGCAGAAAACAATCAGCACTTCTTCGATGAACGGCAGTGTTTCTTTCTCAGCTTTGCGGACAATACGCCAATCGGTATCGCTCATGTTGCATTGCGAAGCGAATATGTCAACGGCACAGAGCTGAATACAGGTGAAACTCGCGCTTTTTTAGAAGGAATTTACGTTCTCTCCGAATATCGCAAGCACGGCGTGGCGACCGCTCTTGTCCGCTCATGTGAAATTTGGGCAAAGGAGCGTGGTTGTCGTGAATTTGCCAGTGATTGTCTTCTGTATAATACCGATAGCTATTTGTTTCATTTGCGGCTTGGTTTTACCGAAACCGAGCGGTGTATATTTTTCAGGAAAGATATAAAGTGAGCGGCATTTTATCATTGACTTTGACGCGACGTCGCACTTTATACTGAATATAGCCCGATCCTAATCCGCGACGCGCGGGGAACCGGGACTAAATTCAGAGGAGAAAAAAGATATGAAATTAACTACCATCAGCGAAATATCAAAGAAGCTCTCGATCTCCACCCGAACCCTGCGATACTACGAGCAGATCGGGCTGATTGAGAGCATCAAAAAGGATGACTACGCCTACCGAACCTACGATGAAGCGATGGTCACGCGCTTGCGACAAATCCTTGTGCTGCGGAAACTGCGGATACCGCTGAAACAAATCGCTTTGATTTTGAAAAGCGAAAACACGGCGGCAATTATAGATGCTTTCCAGCAGAACCTCGCCGAAGTGGATGATGAAATCACGGCGTTGTCTACCATTCGGGATATTATAAACTCTTTTATATCACGTCTGAAAGAAAGCATCCATCAGGACATTAAACTGAGTCTGCTGGACGATACCACCTTGTTGGAAGCGGTGGACGCGCTGACTGTGCAAAAGATACCGCTCAAAGAAGAAAAAACGGCAGCGGATTTGCAAGTCGCCAGCGAAACACTGCTCAAACTGACCGACCGTGATGTGCGGATTTGTATAGCCCCATACTTCTCAATGCCAATTAAGATGTTTCCATATCTATTATAGGGAACAGTTCTATTTTGAAGTTTTCATTAAGGACATTCCCCCTTGTATTGGCTTTTTCTTTATAATATATAACCTTTTTAATATGGTCTTTAATACATCGTTCTTGCCCTGAACAGTCGGAATATTAAAATATAAACTAACAACATCTTTAATTTGTGGTATAAACTCTTCCACATAATACTTTTGATCCACCTTGCTCTTTTCTTCGCTATTGATTTTTTCAATAGCTTTTTCTATCTCTTCTTTTCTTTGTTGCAATTCTTGATTTCTTTGCTTGAATAGATCTGCCGTATATAACTGCTGTTCCAACAAATCGTATGTCTGAGAAATCTGCTTTTCAATAACATTGTGAGATCTGCTTAAATCGTCTAAGACGCTGTTTTTTATTGCTTGTTCCCTTTCGTTGTTTATTGTGAAATCGACCTCAACCTTAAAGTCCCTGAGCCTATCAGATAAAACACTTATAATAGCTTTTTCAATCATAAATACGGGAGCTGCAACATTATCGCAATATCTGTTGGGGCAATATATATTGTCATACTTGTTTTTTTTATTGCTTCCCATCCTCGACATCAGACCCCCGCATTTTTGGCAATAAATTAATCCTGCAAGGGGGTTTTTTAATTCATTGTGCGGCGTTGTGCATTGATGTGTGTTTTGCTGTCTTTTTATCTGAGCTTTGTTAAAATCCTCCTCCGATATGATAGCAGGATGTATGCCTTTTACAAAAATATAATCATCACTGTTTTTAGTTCTGGTCTTTTTCAAAACGCCATCAACATATGTCTTTTTTTCTTTTTTATAGCCCCATCTGACCATCCCCATATATACGGGGTTTTTTAAAATATCTGTTATTGTTGCCTTGCTCCACATTCCTCCATGCCTAGGAGATATTTTCATAGAATCTAATTTTTTGGCAATTACAGTTGACCCGTCTCCCTCAATATACCACTTATAAATAATCTCTATAGTTTTTGCGTTTTCGTTGGGTTGCAGAGTAAACCCCTTGTCTCCGACTATTTCAATCTTGTCATAACCAAAGGGTGGAACTGACATTGACTCCCCCTATCGAAAATCCCGCATAACCATTGCGCAAAAAATGGGAAAGTGATATAATGGCAGAGTGTAAAATGAAGTTGCACTAAAAAAATAGTCCAAAGTAGCGATTCTGTGTTAGAATTGAGTTGTGACACCACAATTCGAAAGGAACAGCTACTATGGACAAACAAAATTATACCGCAGAGCATGTCAAATGGCAACACCTAACATCAGAAGAACGTCATGAAATTGAAGTGCGCTTGAAAGATCAATGGAAGCCATATCGCATAGCCAAACACCTCGGAAGACCATACAATACCATAAAAAACGAAATAAAACGTGGAACTGTATCTTTATATAACGGCAATGTAAAGCGTTACAAAGCAGACGTTGGAGAAGCAGTATACAAACAGAATCGCAGTAATAGCAAGCGAAAATATCGTTACTTAGAAACTGCAAAGTTTTTGAGATATGTAGTAAAGAAGTTTAAAGTTGAAGGTTGGTCGCTTGATGCCTGCTTTGGACGTGCAAAGGAACAGAACCTGTTCCCTCGTAAATCAATGGTCTGCACGAAGACGCTCTATAACTATGTAGACCTTGGCATGCTTCCTATAAAAAACATTGATCTGCCAGAGAAACTGCGTCGAAATACAAGGAAGAAAAAGGTCAGATAAAACAAGAAGAATCTCGGTAAAAGTATAGACGAAAGACCAAAAGACATTGAAAAACGCACAGAATTTGGACATTGGGAGATAGATTCAGTGCTTGGTTTTAAAGATGAAAGCCAACCGGTTGTTATGACACTGGTAGAAAGAATGACAAGAAATGTCCTTTGGATAAAAGCAAAAAACCACACCGCAGCAGCTATCGAAGAGGCGTTAGCAGAATCATTCAAAGCATATGGCGAAAGATATGCTGATGTGTTTAAGAGCATTACCGCCGATAATGGTTCAGAGTTTGCTGGCTTATCAAAGCTTGAAATTCTCGGTATAGGCGTATATTTCACTCATCCATATTCATCGTGGGAAAGAGGTACAAATGAGTGTCATAACAAAATGCTGAGGCGGTTTATTCCCAAAGGAAAGAGCATCTCTGATTACAGTGCAGATGATATACTGCTATTTGCTGACCTAATTAATAGTTTGCCACGAAGACTATTAAAATATCGTACGCCAGAGGAACTATTTGAAAAGCAACTCGATTGTGTTTATGCTGCTTAAGCTGTCGCGTTGATTTGTGATTCCTCCGTTCGGGGATTCGCCCCTCTCTCCGTCATCACAAATCAAATTACTTAATCGTTACGGATTTACAATTAGTGCAACTTGCTATTGCAATTTACGAAAGTGATATAATCAAACAAAGGGGAAAAAGCAATGGTTATGCGGGATTTTCGATAGGGGGAGTCAATATTGCAAGTTTCTTTATGGGTATCCTTTTCCAAGTTGACTGGATAGATTCTCATGGTACAGCAATGAACAATCTGTGGATATGGTTTGCGTTTGGGATGCTTGCTTTTGTGATTATAGGGGTTGTTTTGGAAATCATAAGTAAAGTATTGAAAAGAAATTTATAATAATCTGTGGTGTCTTATTTATCATCGTTTGAATTAGTATTATCAACATTTTGTGTGATGTAAAAATTGGCTTGAGCTCATTACCATTTTGCCATATACTTTCGTAACCACCATGACACCATGAGACAGCTGCTATCGATGCAACCAAATTATCAAAGATTGAAACACATTTTGATGATAATAAAACAAAGAGAATCTAAACTTCATCGTTTAAAGATGAGTCTAGATTCTTTCTTTATTATCTTAGTTTTAATTGCCAAAGTGATAATTATTAAATGTAATTTATTTTGTAGTATTTTTCGATATAATATCTAACAGCTCCAATGCTTTCACCTTTATAGCTTCTTTTAGAATAGAATATTTGGATTTCATTCATTAATTGATGCATTCCTACGGTCTTGCACTTGTTAATTACTGCATTTAAAAATTTCTCTCCTAAAATTTCTATACCACCACCAATTATAATAGTTTTAATTGCAAAAATAGCTACCATATTGCTAATACCAAAAGCGAGTTGTTCAGCCGTGTTATCTAATATCTTACAAGCAAGTATGTCATCGTTTTCGTATGCTACCCTCAACTCCTTTAAACTTAAATTATCAATTTTATCAATTACAAGATCTCTTAAATAACTATCTTGTCCGCTGCGTAATGCACTTTTTGCTTCATTTAACAACGTAGTTGGGTTAACATAACGCTCTAAACAACCACGGCTTCCGCATTGACATGGTAAACCGTTATAATTAATTGTCGTATGACCAATTTGAGATGATACAAAATCTGTAACTAATTCACCATTGTATATAATTCCAGCTCCGATACCAGCGTTTATGTTTATGAATATTAGGTCGTGGTTATTTTTGTCTTTTGTTTTTGTATTGGTAAAATCTTTTTCAGCATAGGCATAAAACAACGAATCATTACCAAAAAGCAAAGGCTTGTTGTCATAATGCTTTTGTAATTGATGTAAGACATTAATAGAAATTTGTGCATGCATTGGTATTGATATAAAATAATTGCTGTTCTCATAGATATTACCTGGAAATGAAATGATCAAAGCTTTCATTTTTGATTTAACGAATCTCTTTGAACGATTTTCTATTATATCGACAATAGTACTAACAACAATATCGGTAGGGATAACTTTTGGCGGACTCATGTTATTGTCAGAATTTATATTTCCAGTAATAAAGTCGTTGTATGGTGTAAAAGATTTTTCTAATTCATTTAAGCCTAAATCATATAATGAAAATAAAAACCCCGTAGGTTTAAATAATATTACTGGAATTAATAACGCGTTTTGGTTAACTTCAAGTATTATTGGAGGACGACCTACAGTGTTAACCTGCGATTCTTCATACTCTATAAGCAAGTCTCTCTTAACTTCTTCGTCTACAAGTGAAGAGACTGATGGCGGACTAAGACCAAGCTTGCGTGCAAGCGTAGCTCTTGTAGATCCCCCGTTTTTTAAAATATATAAGAAAATTTCTTTTAGGTGCTTTTCCTTTATATTTTGTTGTATTGTGTATTTAGATTTTTTCTCATTTCCATTCTCTTTGTCTGCTAAATATAAAAAGTTACGCATTAACAATATTCCTTTTTTCTTTTTTATTTCTTAATAAACCAATTAGGATTGAAGTAAAAATTAAAATAAGAACGATAAACAGTATTATATTGCTAGTATCAAACTGTTCATCGACTTTAATTGTATTTTTATTGCTTTTATATATCGCTGATTCTTTGGTTTGAGCTACAGCTACAACTTGTTTATTTTTAAAAAGAGAAATATCAATAACTCTATTTAATATTTTTATATTGTCGATCGCTCCTAATACTCCTTTACCAATTTGCTCGGTAGGTAATACAAAAGTAGATGAATGCATCTGATCTGAATATTTTTGATTAATTGCGTCATATTTGTATTTGTCATTTACAACTAATATCGTTTGTTTACCGTCACAAATCAATTTAATATTGTACCATTCATCAGTCGCAATTTTAAAATCATAGATAAAAATGTAATTTCCTCTTCTAAACCCAACCTTCTCTGTGTTATCGATATTTAAGTAAAAGGTGCCGTCTCTTCCACTAAATAATATAGAGTCTGCGTCAGGATTGCTGCTTAAAAACAAATCAAAAGAAGCTGTATAAGGAAAACCAACACTATCAAAAGGCAAAGAAATAAAACCCATGTCATCAAGCTTAACATATGTATTATCTTCTTTTGTTTCTAATAACACATTGTTTAACTTTGGAATATAAGAGTTACCAGATTTATCTGTTGTAGCATTTTCAAAATCAATGTCAACGATAACATCACTTTTTGCTTTGATAGATCGCAATGGGTTTACTGTTGGAACTGTATTTCCAAGTGCTTCAATTTTCTTCATAAAATCATCACTGTTTTGGTTGCTCTTTTTCTCACCATACCAGGTTTTCTCACTGATAAGTGAGACTCCACCCTTAAAACGATCAAAAATATCAAAAACAGAGAAACCACTATTAGTAGTATAAAGGTCGTTCCATAAACAAAACATCGCGCCAGATAACTGAGGATGACCTAACAAAGCTTTTGAGCTTCCATCATAGGCATAATAATTTGCCTCCCAATGATCGTAAAGGTATTGGACATCCATATAATCAGCATAACCATGAGGACCGCCGGGGACTATGTACAACATTTGAATTGCATTAATGATGTCATAACCATAATCTATTAGTGTTTGAGAGTCTTGCATTAACGGAACAGCATATAAAGCTTGCGCATAACCTTTTACCGAAGTCTCACCATTATAACTATCTTCGCTGCCAAACTTCGCCCATAATCTTGGAGTAAAACCTCTGTTTCTTATATGTTCAAGTAATTCTGATATATATATTCTCATATACTCGCCATATTCTCTCGGGTATTCATCAGTTCCAATATCAACATAACCCGAAGCAAAAACAGGATCGTCTCCGTCAATATACTCGTCTAATAATTGCTTCACAAACTCAACTATCTTTGGTGATGTAATGTCTAAATAACTCCAAGACAGAGTCGGTATTTCAGGCATAACTCTTTGAAAACTCGTCGCATGTGCTGGAGTATCGATTTCAGTTACTATATTGATGCCGAACTTTAAAGATATATTTTGAAATTCACGATATTCATCTTTAGTATAGTAACCATCATCGGCAGCTAATCCGTCAAACTTGCTTTCAAGCCTGTATGCTTGATATTGATTGCCTCCCCAATCGTTGATATGTAGATGTAAATCATTGATTTTATACCATGCGCAATACTTCATTATTTCTGTGAGATAATCAATATCTATCCATGCGCGCCCGACATCTAAATGAGCACTACGAACTTCATATTTGGGGTAATCTCTCGCAATCCCACGGGGTAGAGAACTCTTGTCAGTGCTTTGAAAAGCAATTTGAGTAAGACTAATTCCTCCATAATGAACTCCAATGAAAGAATTAGATTTTACAGATACATAGTCGTTTATTTCCAGATAATAACCCTCGTTACCGAGTTCAGGATTTTCGTCGGTAAGGCATAAAAAAATATCGTTTTCTCCAGGTTCTTTAGAAACGATTTCTAATTCCAACCCTAACATAGATTTTATGTTGCTTTGAAGCATTTTAGCAATGTCAAAAAGATCATGGGTGTTTATAACTATATGGCTTGTTTGGTTGATATGAAATTCACCTTGTCCACCTTTCCATTCTCTAAGAGAAGGCAGTACATCAGGCTCTGGGTTGTCTTCAGGTTCTTTACCATAAAGACCTTTAATTACAATACTTACATTAAAATCACCAATTATAACATCATCAGGATTTTTAGTAGAAACTGCTTTGTAAATTAAATTAACCTTTGTATCTTTAAGTGGTTTATATACATTGCCCTTTAAATCAATGGTTTGTAAATTGTCTGACCCAAATAGTTCGATATTGTAACCTTTTAACGGGCTTTCTGGCATTATTAAGGCTTTGTCATTTTGAGATATACTAGGCGATAAGTTTTTTAAGCCACTTAAATTAGGTGAAGCGGCACTAAGGCCGCTCACAGTAAACATGCAAAACAGAAAACTAGCTAAGATAATTATCGAAGTTTTTTTCATTTTTAATTAGACTTTCCTTTTTCGAATTACAAGGATAGTACTAGCAGCTATTGTTACCAATATAGTGAATAGATACACTGCGTTATTATCACCTGTAATAGGAGTGGATTCTTCGGATACCTCTACAGATTCTTCAGTACTTTCCGGTAATTCGGAACTATCTTCTAGGATTGATTCAGCTGGCTCGGAAGTAGTTTCAGATAATTGATATATAGTGATCTCATCAATACAAGTCCATGCACCAGAGCTATTCAGCACCAGTTTTACGTATCTTGCTTTAAATCTTTCACCAATCGATATTGATACAGGGGTAATAACGATATCATTATCTTCTACATCGACATAGTCATATTCATGAATAGAAGTCCAATTTTCGTTGTCGTCAGAAATCTGAATTGATATACTTTGCGGGCCATTCAGCCCTGCGCCCTTCCATACGTAAATGTTATAATCGATTTGTACTAAGTTGTCAAGACTTTCCTCTAAGTCAATAACAATCTCTGCAGCATCTCCCTGATATGCTGTCCATGGTTTTCCGTCTGCGCTGTCTCCGATGACTCCATCGGTCATTTCACCCCCTGAATCTCCGTATGTCGCATCAGCACTGATATCAGGTGCGCCAGTGGATGTGTAGGATTTTCCGACTGATACAATTACTTTAGCACCGTCTCCAAACACTAATAGTACGGTTGATGTAGTAAGTAAACAAGTTGAAACTAGAAGAACGAATAACATAGTTGTGATCTTTTTCATCTCAAAGGCTCCTTTTTTATTTCATTATTTTAAATAATGATCAAGAATAAAATGCGGCTATGATATCACTCATGTTTTTTTGCATTGCTTCTTTTAGTGAATCGTATGTTGATGCGAAGGTATTAACACCTTTGTCCGCTATTTGGTTCATAAACCAAAACGCACCATTCGGGTCAAACATATCATTGCCGCCCCAGTTATAAATCAAAGATAAATCATACACTCTGTTTTTAAAGATAATATCAAGCATTTCTTTAGACTCAGTGTCTTGAATTTGTCTCGATTTAAGAAGAACATCATAATAACTTTTTTCTACGGTCTCGACTGATGCAGCGTTCATTGCCTCTAATACATACGCTGCTTTTTCAGGCTCTGTATTAGATATTGGAATACTAACAGGGGTTACATAGAAAAGGCTAACAGGGGAGTAATAATCCTTTTGCTCATTATCATATTTCGGATAAGGCAAAATTCCATAGTTGACTTCGAAATCAGAAAGAGGGGTCAAATCAGAAAGATTCATCGTCTTAAAAAGTGCGCGTTTTTCTGCAAAAGCAGCATTTGCAGCATCATAACAAGAGGGATATCCTGCTGCTAATGCGTCGCTATGAAACCCTTCGATTTTTATGGTTGCTGTCTCATCAGTATAAATTTCAAATATTTTATTGAACACTTCAACACCACGTGTCGTATAAATTGAAAGCAGCGGTAAATCGTATTGGTCTTTTGAAGTTATTTTTTCATCCGCTGCCAGAAAATAAACGCTTGCACAGCTGCTGTTCATGTATAAACCCCAGGTATCCATGAAATTCATTGTACCGTCGCCTGTACTGTCATATGTAATTACCCTTGACATCTCAAGCATTTTATCTATTGTCCAGTCGCCATTTTTAACGAGTGTAAACGGATCATCAAGATTATTTCCTCTAACTACATCCTTGTTAAAGATGTAAGTAAGTGTCAGAGCTTTATCAGAATAAGTCATAGCACCAACTGTAAAGTACAGTTTATTTCCGATAGATAATCCCTCATTTGCATTTTTGTCCCAGTAAGCTGCAGACAAATTTAACTCGGGTACTTCATTTAAATCATATAAATTCCTTTCAATTGCCATAGTAGCCGCAGCAGGCATATATGGCATCACTACATCATATAAATCATTCCCTCCAGAAACATTGTTTCTTAATAAATCAAGGCATGAAACGGATGAATCACCATAAACTGTTTTTATTTTTACACCCAACTTATTTTGAACCATATTGTTTCTTTCGAATACTGCATCGTTGATGAGCGTGCTGTCAAGCTCCTCAGCATAAATTGCTTTACCAGTGCTTTCGTTTTCACAAAGGATAACGATTTCTTCACCATTGTAGTTAATGTCGGGAAGAAATGAGAGAGGGTCAGTGCTTGTTATTGAGCTTTCTTCGTTTGATGTTTGCCCGCCATTAGATGAATCTGTTCCACTGCGTACACATGATGTTAGCGGAATAGCTAAAATTAATAGTATTAGTAATCCCGACAGTAAACGTGTTGTTGTTTTCATTTTGTTATGCCTCCAATTAAATTTTTTAAGCGTTATTTCACATATTTAAATAAACTGCTTTCTGATGCATTTCCCCCAATATCATAAGCTATTGCTTTATACACTATTTCACTTCCTGATTTTATATTATCAAGACTTTTAAAATAGCTTGCTTGGTATTCAGAAAATGACAAGTAACGTGTCTGGTTACTAAATACTTTTATAAGCTCATCATTTGCATATAGTTCAATTTTATCAACATAATATGTTTGTTGAAACACAGTAACAGATATTGAAATCGCATTACGACCAGCAATTTCAGTTGCAGTTATAGTTGGAGTGTCAGGTGCGATAGTTTCTGCAACAAACCCTGTACTATAATATTCTTTGTAAATTTGATTGAACGACGGTATATTGCATATTGTTGGAGCATAATATTTCGAATAACTATATGCGACAATTTTTTCTGTATATTTTGTTGCTATATTTAGCTGATCTATGTAGAAATCTACCACAGCACCTTTACCTGTTGTGTAATTAAAATTCTCACATCCAGCCCAAAATTTTATCGTATGGTTGGCTGATATCGCAGCATACATTTCGTGGAAATAGTAATCAAGACTTTCAATTCGTAATGTTCCAGTTCCAATTGCATCGATACAACAGTAGATGTCTTTATCATTATATTTTACCTTATTTAGTACGCTGTTCATCGCTTTGGCTGTTCTCGAAGCTGTAAAATCGTTGTTAAGTGTTGTAGCAAAAAGTATTGGCATTTCAGAGTCAACTATATTTAATGCTTCTATATATAAATTCAACAGCTCACTGCTTTTTTCAGGTTGATAGATTATATAAGAGTTTGACATGACCCAGGGAATATACCAGCCATGAAATGAAACGTGATATTTCTCTTTATATAATTCTTTGAGTTCTCTTGCAATTCCTTTAGCAATTTCTGATTGCGTATGATTCCATATACTGTTCGATGCGTTTATGATCGACCACTCATCGGCATTGTTTAACCCAATAAATACTTTTATGTTAAATATTTCAGCATTTTTAAGTAAATTCTCAACCATTGTCTCTTTTTTTTCATAAGACTCTCTTTTGTTTGATTCAGCAATTTCAGAAGGGTAAAAAACTTTGCTAAAGCTACCATAAGGTGTAAAAGCTGTTTCAGTAAGTATTATTGTATCTATTCCTACATCGATTAAATCTTGCATATACTTTTCCCAAGTGGCTTTGGAAAAGGTAACAATATTGTCAAAGCTTAATGTTGTTGCATGAACGCGCGAATATCCATCGTTTAAAGATTTACTTTCGGGGTTTTTATCCGAATAATCACAGTTATATGTTTTTTCGCAGCTGCAAAAAGGCAATATAGATATTAAAAGTAGAATAAATAATAAGAGAGAGACTGCTTTACTTCGATAAATTAATCGTTGAGGTTTCATTATAATTGCACACCTCATTATTTCTTGTATTCGGACGTTCCTGTTAGGGAGCAATTGTTGTTTAAATCATAAGCAATTGCTGTAATTACCACCGTTTCTCCTTCTTCATATTTGCTTAAATCGACATATATGCTTGACTTCATCGTTTTATTGCTCTTAATACTTTTATTTGTTAAGGTATTTATTAGTTCATCATTAATATAAAGGTTGACAGAAGAAACTCCGTACGTACTTTGCATTATTTCTAATGAAACAGACACTGCATCGCGACCATCGATTTTGTTAGTTACTATTATCGGTGTCCCAGGTTTATCTGAAGCAGGGATTGTTCCCGTTTTATAATACTGCTTATAAACTTCATGATAAACTTCGCTTGAACCTAAATCCGGTGAGTAATAATGTGAATATGAAAACGTTACCAAACCTGTAACATACTCTGAAGCAATTTTCATTTGAGATATAAATCTGTCAATTGGGGCAGAAGCAAATTTTTCACCGTGTACGAAGTTCTCACAATTAGCCCAAAATTCGAGACCTGGTTTAGTTTTTACAGCATCTTTTATCGATGAAAAATATTCATCAAGCTTTTGCAAACTCATAAAACCAGCTCCGACCGAATCTTGACAACAATATATATCTCCCTCTCTAAAGTTCGCTATTTCTAACATTTCTTTTAGTTTATTGCCTGTTAACTCAGCACTTCCATCAACTTCGCAAATAAAAGGAGAGAGCATAATTGGCATTGTGCTGTCAATCTCTGCTAAGTTATCAAGATATAAATTAAGTAACTTACCATTCTCCTTTGGCCATTTTATAATACTACCGTTTGACATTTCCCAAACGTAATACCACCCATGTAGTGCAGCAGGGTATTTTGATTTATAAAGGTCATAAATTTCTTGTGCAATGATTATACCAGTCTGAGCTTGCTTTTCATTCCATTCAGCATCACTTGGTCCAAAACTCCACCATTCATCAGCGTTGTTTAATCCTATAAAAACTTTTATGCCAAGTTCCTCTGCAGCACTTAACAGATTTTCGATCAATTCAGTACTATTTTCATTAAAATTTTCTGTATGGCTTACTTTTGCGTTTTTTGATGGATAGTACGCTTCTTGGAAGGACCCATATGGTGTAACAGCTGACCATTGTAAAATAACAGTGTCAATGCCAACTTCAAACAATGTTTGTAGGTGCGTTGTTGTGCGTTCTTTACTCAAATTAGCCAAAGCAAATGGTTGAATGAAAGTTCCTGTTACAAACGGATAATCCCCTTCAGGCGTCTGAACGTTGTTATTATCCGAATCAGATTCTAAATAAGATGAAGAATCTATAATTTTATCTATGTCTTTAGAACAAGAGACAAAACCCAACAATGCTGTTACTGCTAACAGCAGGGAAGTCAATGTTTTCATCAGCTTATTTTTTAAAAACAAATATTTCACCACCTTTTATAATTAATGATATTGCCTAATTCATCTGCTAATTGATCAAGGTTTGCCTGATAGATCCTTTTGTTCGTTAGATACTTTTTGAGTTTTTCTTTAGCAAATCTTAGTTTTTTATTTGCTTCATTATTTTCGTGAGAATCTTGAAGGATGTTATCAGCTTTCTTTAAAAGGTTGTTATAATAATCGTTGTTAAAACCATATACTTCGACTTCTTCAATACCGCCACTGTAGAATGTATTAAGCGATTCAACATACCACATTTTCAGCTGTATGTATTTTACATATCTTGCCTTAGTTAATGGTATATCAATAAAATCAGTAGTTTCTATACCTTCTTCTCCATCAGTAAGGTGATAAACTTCTGTCCAGTCATTATCTTTGCCTGTCATCGAAGTGTATATTTTGTATTCAGGTATATGCTCCGAAAAAGTAATTACAAATTTGTTGATATCCCTTGCTTCTCCGAGGTCTAACTCAAGCCATTGCTCATGGCCTTGAGCGAATTGGAGTTGACAAGAACGGTTTACAACTCCATCAACTGCCATATCTGCTGTAAATCTGCCATCCTCTACAAGATAGCTAGAAGCTGATGCTTTACAATTGAGGGCATAATTTCGATTTGCCAATAGATGATGAAAATCTGTACATTCATCGACAATCACTAACTTAACTAATTCGCCACATATACCAAGGCCTATTTTTTCTACTGGTAGGACGAAAGTCGATGAATCTTTTTTTGTATGAGTTAATTGATTTATGGCATCATATACAAAGGTGTTATCAATTATTAACTGTGTTTCACGATGACTGCAGCTTAGTTTCAAATTGAAAAGCTTATTGATTGGAAGCTGACAATTAAAAATAAATTTATATTTTTCTCTTATAAATCCACATTTCCCAGTACCATCAATATTTATAAAAAACTCTCCATCCTCTCCTTTGAAAAGTGATACATTTTCAAATTGATATTTATCTAACTTCAAATCAATTGAAACAGTGTAAGGAAATCCTATGCTTTTGAAAGGTAGTGACATGTATCCTACTTTATCAAACTTAATCAAGTTGCTTGATACATTACAGTTAACAAGATTTGCATCATATCTGTTACCAGAATTGTCGATAGCCTTATTATCTTTAGTTAAAGTAAAATCATAAGAACATATAACTTCAGATTTAGAGTAAACCCATCGTCCTGGGTTTACCCCAGGTACATGATTCCACAATTTTCTTACCTTGTTACCAAAATCTTTCGACGATTGACTCTTTCCTTTTTCGCCACTCCAAGTTTTTTCTGATAATATCACGATGCCGCTTTTTAATCTATCAAATATATCGAATATCGAGAAACCGCTATTGGTAGTATAAAGATCATTCCACAGACAAACTTTCGCTCCTAAAAATTTTGGTTCGCCAAGTAAAGCACATCCTTTATTTGAGGTATCAAACCAGTTTGCTTCCCATGTATCATACAAGCTTTCATAATCTAAATAATCAGCAAAATTCCAATTTCCGCCGGGAACAATGTATAGTGGAAACATTATTGCGTTTATAACATCAAAACCATATTCTAATAGCGTATTATAATCTTGCATGCCAGGTGCAGCGTAACTTGCTCTAGCTTTTCCGCATACTGATGTCTCGCCGTTATATCCGTCGGGTCCACCAAATGATGCCCATAACTGTGCTCTTGCTCCTCTTTCGTTGATATGGCGTATCAATTTATCACAGTAGACTCGCATTTCTTTCGAATATTCACGGGGGAACTCGTCAGTACCAATATCTATAAGCCGAGTAGCAAATACAGGGTCATCCCCTGTTATGTATTCGTCAATAAGTTTTTTCACAAATGTAATAACTTCAGGTTGCTTGATATCAAGAAGTGTGTCTGAAATCATTGGAATTGGTGGTTGAACCTTCCTGAAACATCTACTGTGTCCCGGGGTATCAATTTCGGTAGAAATTTCTATCCCATACTTTAATGCGAGCTTTTGATAAGCTCTGTATTCATCTTTTGTATAAAATCCATCATCAGCTGCTAAACCCTCATAAGTGCTTTCAAGCCTGAATGCCTCATAGTCATTTGCTCCCCAGTCATTTATGTGAAGATGCAAATCGTTGATTTTAAAATATGACATGTATTTTGTCATTTCAATAAGGTAATTCAAGGGTATCCAAGCTCTAGCGACATCCAACATTATCGATCGCACACGATATTTTGGGTAATCGCGAGCAGTCCCTTGGGGTATTGTGCGTTTATCTTTACTTTGATAAGCTATTTGTAAAGCAGATATCCCTCCATATAATATTCCTTTAATGCTGGTTGAATTGATAAAAACCCTATCTGTTATTGTTAGATAATACCCTTCATCGCCAAGCTCAGAGTTTTTATCTGTTAAATTTAGAAATATAGCTCCACTCTCAGAATCACTTTCTTCAACAACAACTTTAAGTTTCAAAAGATCTCCAAAAAAGTCCGCTATCATATTGGCTGTTTCTTTTAGATTTTTGTCATTTATCACAATAACTGCTGGATCTGGCAACACAAATAAGCTGTTGCCACCTTTCCATTCTCTTAGCGAAGGTAAAACATCAGGCTTTAGATTGTCTCCGTCTTCTTTTTCATACTCACCTTTAATTAATACAGGAGTGTTGTATTCCGCTTTTACAAAAATAGCACTATCATTAAGACTAACCGCTTTGTATATTATATTAACTACTGTATCGGTTAATGGTCTGTAAATGTTGCCGCACAAATCAACAGTTTGGGTATTGTCAGATCCATGTATCTCAATTTTGAATCCTTGAAAAGGACATTCCGGCATCACTAATTTTTTGTTATTTTTAGAAAATTTCGGCTCAACATTTTGTAAAACACTCAAATTAATGTCTTTAATATTCATGGTCATTCCTCTTTAGAATTAATTTGTTAATTGACTTAACTAAATGAGTAAAAAATATAATTGAAAATAATTTCTTAAATGAATTAACTAAGTATATTTTCATTATAATGTACTTATAAACAATTGTCAATAGGAAAAACAAAATATAAAAAATATAATTGAAAATAATTTCTTAAATGAATTAACTAAGTATATTTTCATTATAATGTACTTATAAACAATTGTCAATAGGAAAAACAAAATATAAAAAATATTAAACTGCAGCCGATTGAAAAATCAACTGCCCGTAATTAGAAACAAATTTGGACTTGACTTTTAAAATCTCAAAACAGTAAGTTTTATTATATGGGGATGTATCAAATACACTCAATAATTAAACTTGTCTCTCAAGAGCCAAATCCCTTACAAAAGGAGTTGGACAAGATTGAGAACGGGTGTTCTTCGATATATTATCAAGTAAACCCACAGAGTCCTTACACCATAGAAAAAATTGGTGAGATAAGAAAACCGCTATATGGTGGCGTTTACGAGAACATAACATCGGAGGACTTGGCAATGCAGCGAGGTAGGCACGAGTTGTATAAAAGCGCGAGACTTACCGATGGCCTTACCTTGACGTTTGCATACATTCCTTGGCTGGATGTTAATCGTAAAATTGAATATACTTCAAACAGTTCTGGTGAAAAGAAACAGTACTTAATCAAAAACATAACGACTTCCTTCGCTTCGGGAGATTGCACTGTGTCGTTAACAACATACTATCCAGACTATCCATTTACATGAAAGGTGGGTGCATATGGCAATCCCTTATATAGACCTAGACAGTAAGTTCCCAAAAGAACTTGATAATTTCGAGGATTTTATTGATCCTGATGTAAGTACGCTGCCCTTGCTATCTCAGTACGAAGAAGCAGTTGGAAGTGGCGATTTATCGGCAGCGGCAAATATACTTAACGCGAATCCTATTTTAAAAAGGATGATAGTGAGTGCGGGCAACCTCAATAAAATCAAAGATGCTATTGTCGCAGTTCAAAGATTTTATTTTGAAGAAGTGGAGGATAATCTAAAAAACATCTTTGAAAACAGAGGTGTATGGGTTTCTTCGATTCAGTATAAAAGATGGGATATGGTAAGCTACAATGGGCTAACCTACTTGGCGTTTAACGACACAACCCCCGTCGGTACACTTCCTACAAATGCAGCTCATTTCAGACCAATATCAATTAAAGGCGACAAGGGTGATAAAGGCGACCCTGGGCTTAATCTTGTTTATAGAGGCGTTTGGAATCTCGAAGTGTCATACGCCGCAAAAGATGTGGTTACTTGGCAAAACTCACTGTATGTCGCAGACGTAGACAACGCCCATGTCGCACCTCACGATTCCCCCGACTGGACGCTTATGCTTTCGCTTAAACAAGAAGTAACATTTACCGATTATACAGCTTTGGACGGCGGGCAAGCCATTTGTTATGTAGACCTAACAAGTTCGCATGCCTTTATAAAAAGAAAGTTTTTTTATAATGGGACTTATGACATTAGGATAACCGCCCTACCTTCGGGCTGCAATAGAACTTTGGTCATTATGGGAGACTCTACTCTTGGTAGCGGGGCGGTAACTCTTCCTGCAGGGAAAAAATACAAAGGGGTGCAGGTAATAATTCCCTCTGCCGTTGAAGCATACTCCTCTTATGAGTTCAACGTCTCGGCGGATGGCTTAGAGGCTTATATAACAAAAAACTAATTATTACATCAAATAATCAAACAATTAACAAGGTATTTCAAGATGTAATTCGTGTGTAGGAAAGAGTTAAACACTTGAAAAATATCTAAGTAAAAAAAATAGGGCTATAGCATAAATGCTATAGCCCTATTTTTTACGATTTTACTTGACTGATAAGAAAAATGTGGTATCATAGTATATTGTCATGGTATAATAGAGTTGTAACAGCTTACCCTAATATAGTATAATAACTATAAGGGAGAAATACAATGGAACAAAACAAAAAGAAACATTACGAAGACGAGTTCAAAAAGAGGATAGTTTGCCTTCATCTTGAAGAAGGACGAACCCTCAAGAGCCTTGCTGAGGAATATAATATAAGCCACGGCAGCGTATCTAATTGGATAAAGACATACCGTGAAGAATGCCAAGTAAACCCGCAGAGCAAAGACGAATATGATTTAATGTCGGAGAATCGAAAGCTTAGAAAGCAACTCGAAGAAGCTAAAAAGGAGAACGAGTTCTTAAAAAAAGCGGCGGCATTCTTTGCAAAGGAAATCGATTAGCGGTTTATCGGTTTATTGAGAAAAATCATACATATTTCGGTGTTAGATGGCTTTTAAGAAGGCTTTGCATCAGTCCAAATGCATATTATAATTATCTTAAAAGAAGAAAAACAGTTTTTGAAGCCAGAAAGCAAGTAATACTTGAGCAGATCAAAGATATTTACCATAATACCAAAGGTCGGCTCGGTCATCGAAAAATGAGGGTTTTTCTATCCAGAAAAGACATACACCTTAGTAAAACAACAGTGCATAAGTACATGAATAGAGAACTTGAACTATTTTCACTACTGAAGAGAAGGAAGCCTGGTTATGTTAAAGGAAATATTCATAAGGTTTTCCCCGATCTCTTAAATCAAAACTTCAAAGCAGAGAAGGTTAACCAAAAGTGGTGCACGGATTTTACATATCTGTTTTTGGAAGATGGTCAGAAACGCTACAACTGCTCGATTATTGACCTTTATGACCGATCTGTGATTGCAAGCTTGAATAGTAAAGTAATGACTGCTGACTTAGCAATAAATACACTCAAAAAGGCTCTTTCCTCACAGACTATCCCAAAGGGTGGTTTGATTTTACACAGTGATCAAGGCTCTCAATACACCTCGAAAGCCTTTACTGAGTTTTGTGAATCTGTTAATGTTACTCAGAGCATGAGTAAAGCTGGATGCCCGTATGACAATGCTCCGATGGAAAGGTACTTTAACACCTTTAAGAGCGAGTTAATATACCAGCATAATTTTCGGAGTGATACGGAGCTTGATTCTGCGACTGAGGAGTATGTATTTTTATGGTACAACCACCTCAGACCGCATTCCTACAACAACGATCTTACACCTTTCGAAGCCCGATTTATATCGAAAAATATTAGGTCAGAGTGTTACAATTACGCTTGACCAGGACAGTTAAGCCATTTTATAAAAATAACATTGACTTTCCTGACTTTTATATCACCCATAAGAAGTATGGGGTTATGTGTATCTGCCACCAATGACGGTGGCGTCCATACATATCGTCGGACAAGACGCAAACGGAGAACATGCGGAATACACCACCGCTATGATATTGGACGATTTTATCGAGAAGGCAAACCTTAAATTTGTATATCCCGCTGCTCGTAGCTTCGGGTTCAATAACCCTGACGGTATCGATGACAATGACCCTGCCCACGGCTTTGAGCGATGGATTTCAATCCCGGACGACATGGAGGTACCCGCGCCGCTTGTGAAAAAGCACTTGGAGGGTGGGATGTACGCCGCTCATGTGATTCCGATGGGTGCATGGGATGAGGGATGGATGCCGCTATATAATTGGGTTGACGAAAACAACGACCGCTATGTAGGCCGCTGGAGTACCATTGACGGCGTGTGCGGTTGGATAGAAGAACACCTGAATTATTGGGATTGGAACAATACTTATGACGGCAAAGCCGCCAATCAAGTTGATTTGCTGATGCCGATAAAACCGAGATTCGCGGCGGGTACAAGACACCCGCAGGAGCGGATTGTAGAAACATTCAACTACAATGGCATTCCTGTCGAGGTAGTCGAGTGGGATGCTACCATTTGGAGCGGCAAGATTGGATATGCGGAAAACAACACGGACGAGCCTAATGTCGACCCCATTTTGAATGGCTTTATGGCGCTCCCTATTCCCACTATGAATGAGCGGATTGAGCCGGATTGGGATGTGTGTATGAGCGTCAATTACTTCTCGAAAGAACGCCCGAACGGAGTGATGTTTGCCGACTTGGTCGGCACGGAAAACCAACCGCAGGGCTTTGATGTGTACAAGCTCCCTGCCGGACAGTATCTGCGCCTTGCCATCAACGATGACAGCGCGAAAGCCCTCGCTTCACAGCCGTTTAACGGCGGTATTCCGCCCTATGAGTGGGTTGGAGAACAACTTGCTCCGCAATTCGGGTATCAGTACGGCAATGACCGTCTGCCGGTTTTTGAGTATTACGGCTTCTACAAACCCGAAAAGAACGCGCACGAGTTTCGCTATTTGTA
Source organism: Eubacteriales bacterium (assembly GCA_028705495.1). Classification (GTDB taxonomy): domain Bacteria; phylum Bacillota; class Clostridia; order Oscillospirales; family CAG-382; genus GWF2-38-85. The sequence continues at coordinate 53,061 of JAQWDK010000001.1, read as the reverse complement.
TGTGCCTGTGGAAAAGCAGAAAAGTAATTGAAACACCCCCTTGACATTGACGCACGGTCAAGTGGTAGACTTGAAATATATCGGAAGGAGGTTATGCCGTTATGGATAGCATAGACAATGCACTCACAAAAATTACCGACCTGACAACGCTGCTTGGATTGTCGTCCAGAAGCCTGCGTTATTACGAGCAAGTGGGGTTGATTGAGAGCGTTCGCCCTGCGTTTGAGAAGTACCGTTTTTATGACATGGAGAACATCGAACGCTTAAAACAAATCATGGTGCTGCGTAAAATGCAAATTCCTGTCAAGGATATCCTGCGGATTTACGAAAGCGAGAGCATGAGCGTGGTAGTTGAAACTTTCGTCAACCGTATTCACGCAATAGATGACGAAATCGGCGCGCTTGCCGAGCTAAAACGCATTACAAGCGAGTTTTTGCAGACCATGCAGAAAAACGGTGTAACCAAAATATCCGCTCTGCCGCTGCTGTATGAGGAAATGGACAAGCAAATTGAGCTAATTGAGGAACGAGAGCCGGTTACGTATCACGAATTAACTGATATAAGCGAGCGGCTTACAAAATCCTCCGACCCCGCAATCATATCCCTGCCCGCCATGCATGTAGTATCTTCTTTTTTGAAAGAGAAACCGAACAATTCGGATACGGACAAATTTTGGCGTTGGTTGCAGCAGCAAAACATTGGAACAGCCGCCCCCGGACGGCATGAGCGATTTGAATATCAAACCGAAGCCAGAGATGTAATGATACAACGCGTTCCGGACGATTTTGAAAATGGCAGCGAATACCTTGATTTTGTTTTTGACGGCGGGCTGTTCGCGTCGATAAATGTTTATCTGGATGAGGATTTGGGCGAACGATTCCGCTCCATTGTAAAGAGTTTTGACGATAACAAATATTATCAGATTGATTATCAAAACGACGGCGAGTTGCGCCACCCCACATTACTTGAAAACCTAATATCCCCGGACGATAAAAGAGAGCTTGTTTCCCTGCTCGTTCCGGTAAAAAAGCGCATGGCAGACCCTGCTCTGTTCGACCCTCCAGAGGAGATAACGGGAATCGCCCTTGAAGAAATCGAAGCTGCGAACCCGATATTGCGAGAAATTGATGTGCCTCTGGACAAGCTAACGCCCATTAACAGCCCTCATTATAAGGTTTTGGATAACGGTGAGATTGAATATACGGGCTGGATTAGCACACGGGTTTTGAACACGAATGTAAGCGTCAAACTGCCATTTCGGGTTGATGTGGAGTTTCGGATCGACGAAAAAGCGCGTTACGGATTTGGTGCCACGGAGGGCAGTATCATTTTATACCACGGCAACGAATTGAGTTACAGGTTCGGTATCAATATGAACAACTGGACGATTTCTCCCGGAGAAGCTTTGCAATTCCACCAACCAATATTTCATGATTATTATAACTTTCCGGGGCGTGGAGCAATCGAAATTGACGGATATAACCACTTGACATGGATAATCGGCGCGAAGCATTTAGCTGTATTCATAAACGATGAACTGCGCTATTGCGGCGTAAATTTTCCGTATATGGAGCTTGATATGAACCGGGAAGAAGCCGCGCCTGTCATTATCGGATCAAACGGGCAAGGAATGAAATATTTCCGTAAAATTCGGGTTTCACAGCTTGCATACGCGCCTAAAAACAAAATAAAGAAAGAAGGACTTGTCATGATTACCAAGCAAAGTAACAACATCATCCCCACGATTCACCGGCTTGTCACAAGCGAACACGGCGAAAATTACTGGTTCAACGGCTGTGCCAAATATGTGATGGAATGTTTAGGTGAGCCGGATTATACCTATATGTTTTTTGCCGGGCTGACTGGGGATGTGTTTACGCAGCATTACCCGAAAAGCGGAAACTGGAGCGGAGATGCCCGCAGCAGTTATTATATTGATAAGGTGGACATTTCTTTTGCGGAGGATGTTTTTGAAAAATGCGGTTATACAAGCAGTTTTGTTTTGAGTAAAGATTTGCGTAAAAACAAGGAAATGTATCTGCAATCCTTGATAGGCTATATAGACAAGAACATACCGGTAATCGCCTGGTTCCAAAATTTAGTCGGTGTTTTTGTTGGTTATGAAGAAAACGGACAGACCTTATTATATATCTCCGGGGACAACAACGAGCCACAGCGAATAAGCCTCGAAAAAGCTATACTTAATAAAGGGAACAACGAAGGTTGGCTTTTTGTAGGCGAAAAGAAAGAGCAAAAGAATCTAAAACAAATTTATCGCAATGCTGTTGCAAACCTGCCAAAAATATTAACCACTCAAACAGACGGCCATTATTTCGGAGCAGAGGCCTTCCGCGCGTGGGCAGCTAATATCGAAAACGGATATTTTGACGGCATGAAACCGGAAGAATTTGACGGTTGGGGAATGTATAATAATTTTATTTGCGTTCTCGCCACCAATGGAAGCTGCTGTTATGGATTTTTGGATAAAGCGCGGGAACTCAATCCCGATATGACCTTTTTGGAAGAAATCAGCCGCCTTTACAAGCGCATCGGCGCTATGTGGAATAACGACAACGGCACGGACTTGGAAGCTCTCGGAGGCGGTTTCAATGTAACACTGGGCGTGTTGCAAGACAAGGAAAAGCGCGGAAAAATCGTGCAGAAAATCCGTGAGTTCGCCAAAGTTACAGATGAAATCGTGCGGATTCTGACAGAAGGTATGGCAAAAGAAAAACTGGTATGTAATAGTTTTAAATACATCAAATTAGGCAAAGTGCGGTTTATCGGTATCAACGCTTCACGCACAAATGAAGGATGGGACAGTTTATGGGCGCGAAGCGACGAATATATGCCCGCATTGGAAGCGTTGGCAGTTGAACAAGGAACGGACATCGCCGAACCTTGTTCGATGATGCACCATAACGGAAATGATGTCGATTCCGAAAACCACTTCCTTGCCGGACGCTTTTTCAAAGCGGATACGCTTGTGCCGGAGGGATATGATTATTATGATGTTCCGACAGAGAGCGCAGCGTATGCAATATATACCACCGATGGATACGACGGCGCGCTCGGTTCGGCATATTACACTACACGAGATAAAATACTGGCAGATGGCGTAGGAATCCCATACCCGCACGCCTATTGGCACGCAGAAGTATATACGGACGGCCGCCCGCATGAAGGGAATTACCGTTTCGGTTATATGTTCTCTGTGGACAAAAAAGCGGGAGATTTGACCACTGAAAAATAGTAAGCATGTTGAGGATGTTTGAATCCCAGTTAAGAAGCAATAGAAGTTTGAAACGGAGAGGCTTACCATGACCCCACAAAAATCCCGCTTGCTGTTCCTGTTGGAACTGCTCAACCGCGAAACGGATGAAGAACACCCGATTACTATCTTGGACATTATTGAGCGGTTGAATGCCGAAAGATTCACCGCAAACCGTCATACGGTAGCGGGAGATTTGAATACGCTCATGGCGCATGGAATTGATGTGGTGTGTAACAAAAGTCGCCAAAACCAATACTTCATCGGCGATCGCAATTTTGAATTGCCTGAACTCATGTTGCTGGTAGACGCAGTGCAGGCAGCGCGGTTCATTTCTGCCAAGCAGAGTAGAAACTTGATTTCTAAATTGTCTTCGCTTGTCAGTATTCATCAGGCGGACAGCCTTAACCGACAGCTTTATGTGGAAAAACAGGTCAAGTCGGTCAATGAGAAAGTGCTATATACCGTAGACCTGTTACATTCGGCTATCCGCGATAATAAACAGATCGCTTTTCAATATTTCGAGTATACAGCAACCAAGAAAAAAGTGTTGAAACACGGTGGTCAGATATATAAATTCAGCCCGTATGCGCTACTGTGGAACAATGACAGCTACTATGTTCTCGGTTTTTCCGAAAGCCACGGAAAGGTCGTTAAATTCCGTGTGGATAGGATGGCAACCCCAAAGTTTACGGATGCTCCCACTGTTCCCAAGCCCAAAGGCTTTCGGGTGGAGGAATACGCAAAATCGGTATTTTCCATGTATGATGAAGAAACCCGCACGGTTACGCTCAAATGTGAAAACAGTCTGATGAAATCTATCGTTGACCGTTTCGGGTCAAAGGTCAAAACCAAAGTTGTGGACGAGAAGCAATTTACCGCCGATGTGGAGGTTTCGGTCAGTCCTACCTTCTTCGGCTGGGTGGTTGGATTTGGCGGCAAGATGCACATTGCCGCGCCGGAGGATGTAAAGGAAAGATATACGGCATTTTTGCGCGGGATTATTGACGGAAAAGATAGCTAAATTAGAATTTGTATAGTGCTGCAAGGTGATGAAATCTATATTATCGGATATGGAGTAAACAAAATGGATCAACAAAAAATTACTATGAAAACACCCGTTCCTAAAAAAACACCTATCGAAATGATTGAAATTTTACCTGTTAATCAAATTCCGTTAGCGAAAAAATTCGTGGAATTAGGAACACAATTAAATTGCAAAAGCAAAGTTAACGCAACAAGTCTACAAAAAACGTGGAAATGTGTATATTCCAGAACAAAGCCTTCACGAGTATTTTATACTATTACTTGCACGGCTGAAAAATTAGAAATTAAAGCGTGCTTGTGGAATCTTAATGCATATTGTGATTATTTGGATACGTGTAGTGACACTATTAAAAATATAATTACGACCGCATTTGATTGTCATTCATGTAGCCCTAATTTTTGTAAAGGCGGTCCTGCATTTTCGTTCCAAGATAAATCATATAAAAAATGCGTCGGTTGTTGTTTCTACTTTTCAAATTTAATAAATAACGATTGGGAAAGTTTACTTGTGTTACTTAAAAAAGAATATGAATCCACAAATATTACAATATAAAGCATTTTCTACATAGATCAACCCATAAAATTCCAGTTTGTCGGACAAACAAGACATCCGTTGCACCGCTATCGGCTCAATCTCACAACTCCCCATAAATCAACGATTTCAAAATCATAAATCCGCGAGGTGGTCAAAATAACGACCACCTCGTTTTATTTTACGAAAAACCCATTGTAATAGTGTTCAGTTTGAGTTATACTATCTTCACGGCGTTCAGTCAGGACAGAACACCACAGAAAGGGTGATTACCAAAATGAGTTCAAAACTTACTTTTGGCTCTTTTATACGAGCTAAAAGATTAGAATCCGAACCGTATATATCGCTACGTAAGCTGGCGGAGCTACTTAACATCTCCCCGGTGTATATGAGCAATATCGAAAACGACCGCAACCCAGCTCCCAAAGACGATATTTTAGAGCATATAGCGCAGCTCTTGAAACTGGATAAACAGGAGCGGGAACAGCTTTTTGAGTTGGCGGCAAAATCCAAGACCTATATCGCCGTCCCCGGAGACTTGCCTGAATACATCTCGGCCAACGAGCTGGCGCGTGTCGCCCTGCGTGTGGCGAAGGATGTAGATGCCACCGATACGGAATGGATGGAGTTTATAGAAAAGCTCAAAAAACGAAGTGAAATGGAGGAACCGAAGAAATGACCCCACAATATTATCAAAAAGAAACATTGGAAACCATTGCACGGCACGTCATTTCCAAGTACGATGGTTCCTTGCTCAGAACGCCTGCATCCATTCCTGTGGAAACCATTATGGAACTGGTTTATGGATTGAAAATAGATTTTCAGTTTATCCGCAACAACGGACGAATATTGGGTGAAACCGTTTTTGAGGATATGGTTGTGCCGATTTATGAGCGTGAGAATGAGGAAGGTTACAAATTGATTCCAGTTACGGCTGGAACGGTAATTATTGACGCAAGCCTTATCAACAATCGCGGCGACGGTCGTTTCCGCTACACCTGCGCCCATGAACTTGCCCATTGGGTTATTCACAAAGGCTTTTACACGCAGTCGGGCGAAACTGCCGCCATGACCAAAGCGGTAAAAAGCTCCGAATCCGATAAAGCCATCGAATGGCAAGCCGACCGTTTGGGCAGTTATTTTCTGATGCCCAAAGGCGTCGTTAAAATGGCCTTCTACCGAAACCGCAACGACCGAAACATCGTTGACACCCTTGCCCTACTTTTTGGTGTGTCCCGTCAGGCGATGGAGATTCGCCTTGTAGAAATGCGCTTGCTCCCGTAACGGACAAGCAGCGCATTTTTTTGCCCGTAGTGTTCAGTTTGAACTGTACATAACAATGCGATTGGAGGTTAACGATATGATACAGCAACACACCGCCGAGAAAAAAATTGTACTGTGTCCTATTTGCGGCAGGGGCAAGATTATCATGGAGGAAAAGGATACCGATGACCCTCCGTTGCAATTGGTCTTGCCGAACAGTCGCAGAAAAGCCCGTTGGTATATCAAATGCAATGTCTGTAAAAACCAGATAGGTATAACCGCCAAAAAATAATATCTGCTCGACCCGATTCCGTGGTACCAGTCTTTGCGCTGCAGAGACTGTCAGTAAAACGAGCTTATCAACTTCGTCAAGCGCACCACTCCACGCCTGAAAAAGCGTGATGCAGTCGGAGCCTTACAAGTAGCTTTTTAGCTATGAGTAAGGCTCTTTTTTGTGTCCTTTCCAAAGCTGAACAGCGGAAAGGACTTTTTCATGCGCCTATACAACGCCCGCGCACCTCCGAGTTATGATTTCAACCTTTTATCACCCTGAAATCAAAAAAATGGAGGTCAACATGAAGAACTATCAAAGCAGCGATTACGCTGTCAATAAATTTGCGGACGGTATTGTGTACCGTTTTACCGACACAACCGTGGAAATCACGATTGCGGACTATTTGAAAGAAAATCCTGACAAAACCGAATCGGATTTTGCTGAACTTAAAGCCTTGTCGGATGAAATATGGCTCGAACAGGCGCGCGTTGAAAACGCGCAAACCAAAAAGAATGTGTCTATTCACGGTTTAGAGGAAACAGATCTGTGCTGTGTTGCGTCGCCGGAGGATGCTTTGCTTGCGGCGGAAGAACAGTCGGAATATCGAAAACTGCGGCGCGAAATCGCAGCGAGAGCATTAGCAACACTGACCGAAGTCCAACGACGGCGGTATTTACTTCATACCATAAATGGCTTGACAACGCGGGACATCGCCGAAAAAGAGGGCGTTTCCCATGTCGCCGTTGTGTACAGCTTGGAGCAGGCAGAGAAAAAAATCAAAAAAGTTTTGGCGAACGGCTAAAAAGCACTTACCAAAACGGGTTTGGAAGTGCATTAGGTGAGAGGCTTGGAAACCTCTTGGGAGCGAGTGGCTCGAAAGAGCCGCCGTTCTCACAACCGAATAAATCAATCGTCAAACAAATTCTTCTCTCCTGAAAGCCCACCGGGTTGAGGTATCACATCACAGCCGGAAACGTGGGACGGTATCCCACGGAGGCGAAGACTGGGAAGAAGAACCAAACTCCGGCCCAGCCACAGTCCGAGCGTTGAAGCGGATTTTCCATCCGTGAGCCGTCGCAGGCAATGGGGGTCGCTCGGCATCAGAATGCGGAGGGGTGGAACTCCCGTGGAGCGGCTTAACCAGCTGCTGTTTGACGATTCCCGTAAGTGCGAGGGAGATTGAGGATAAATATCGCGCTTTGATGATAGAAGCCGTACAGCGGCGGAGCGACAGAGAAATGAAGCGTTTAGGGCTTCCCACATCTCCGGCGGATTTATCCGCCTATGCCCCGCCGCACGGCGGATACATACAAAATTAAACAAAGGAGGCGCAAATATGCCTTTATACGTTAAACGCGGCGAGATGTACTTTGCCAACTTATCGCCATCAGTCGGAAGTGAACAAGACGGGGTTCGCCCTGTATTGGTCGTGCAAAACGACAAGGGGAACCTTTACAGCCCCACGATTGTGGTTGCTGCCATTACTGGAAAACCCAAAGAAAAAAAGCTGCCAACCCACTATATGCTGCCTGCCATGCGGGGGCTGAGTATCCCATCCGAGGTGCTGCTTGAACAGCTTCGCACCATAGATAAAAGCCGTCTGCGGAGTTACATCGGCACGCTGGACGAAATCACGATGAGAGGAATTGACCGCGCACTGGCGGTCAGTATGGGAATAAACCATGAAGAACCGCAAGAACAAAAATAGCGACATTATGCTGTTGACATTGTGCGCCCATTGCGCTGCGCAGTTTTATAACTCCGATGAGCATACCGTCAGAAGAGCCAACCCTAATCAGAAATTCAAAGAAACCTGCTGTTATTGCAATTGCCGTTTGGGCTGGGATTACAAAATTCAAAGGAGGGCAACGAAATGAGTATTACCGAAGAAAACCGCCGCGAGAGCTACAATATCGTCCGCAAAACCCTAACCAAGCGGCAGGAAATCGTCCTGCAAATTTTACGAGACTGGGGCGATTTAACCGCCCAAGAAGTCGCAACAGTCCTGCTTTTGGACGAAATCACTCCCACAGATGAGCGCAACTTTGCCGCCCCACGCTTGACTGAGCTTGCGAAAGCAGGATTAATTGAAATGGTCGGCAAGAAAATCTGTGATAAAACCGGGCGCAAGGTCACTATCTGGTCGGCAGTAGCGGCACAAGACAGCGCGAAGACTTCTCTTGACGCACAAGTACAACTTGATACGCGGACATGGCTAAACAGTTTAAATCGTGGCGGCGGACAAAAATCAGTTAGCGGGAGGGAACAACGTGCAAAGTGAAATATATAAAACGGTCATGAGGGATTTGCCGGATTTGCTCACGGTAGAAGAACTTAGTGCGGCGCTGGGTATCAGCACAAAGACGTGCTATGTTTTGCTGAAGGACCAAAAGATAAAACATATCAAAGTGGGACGATTTTTCCGCATTCCAAAGTTGAACCTATTGGAGTATCTTGGTTTGTTGCCAGCATAAATCTACAAAATAATAATTTGCACATTCGACACCTGCGATCTTGCCTTATACAATATAGGGGTAGTGATTGCAGGTGTTCGGTGCATTTACAAAAAAATTCAAACAAAAGGAGGCTTCTTATATGGTAGCTGGGCACTTACAGGAAAAGAAAAATCTCTATTACATCGTCCTTGATTTTCAGGATGAAAAGGGCAAACGCAGACAAAAATGGTTGCCCACGGGCTTGCCCATCAAAGGCAACAAGAAAAAGGCGGAAGCGATGCTCGCCGATGCAAGAGTCAATTTTGTGCCGCCGACAACCGAGCCGAGAGAAAGCGAAACGCTCTTTTCGGATTATCTGATTGACTGGCTTGAAATCGCCAAACCGACCATAGCGCAAACAACCTACGCTTCATACCGCCAAATGACAAAAGGGGTGATTGTTCCGTATTTCGAGGAGCGAAATATTACGCTCACGGGGATTAAACCGCAGGATATTCAAGCATTCTATACCGAACAGCTTAAACGGGTGAAAGCATCGTCGGTCATTCACTACCACGCCGTTATCCACAGGGCTTTGAAGTATGCTGTGAAGATTGATGTGTTGGTAGCGAATCCCGCTGACAAAGTGGAACGACCGCGTAAAGAGCCGTTTAAGGCAAGCTTCTACGACAGTACGGAAATGGAGCAACTATTTGAAGCCAGCCGTGGGACATACCTTGAAATCCCCATATTGCTTGGCGCATTTTATGGACTTCGCCGCAGCGAGGTGGTCGGTTTGCGATGGGAAGCGATTGATTTCAAAAGAAACACCCTGACCATCAGCCACACGGTCACATCTTACACGTTGGACGGCAAACGCCATACCATCGCGCAGGACACTACCAAAACGAAATCCAGTATGCGGACGCTGCCGCTTGTTCCGGCGATTCGAGGGAAACTCATAGCGGTGAAGGAACAGCAAAAGGTCTATATCGACCTATGCGGAAAGAGCTACGACAAGCAATATATCGGATATATCTGCGTCAACCCGATGGGTGGGCTTATCACGCCGAATTATATCACGCAGACATTCCCGGAATTGCTGGCAAAGAACAATTTACGCCGCATCCGTTTTCACGACCTGCGTCACAGTTGCGCCTCGCTGCTGCTCGCAAACGGAGTTCCCATGAAACAAATTCAAGAATGGCTTGGTCACAGCGATTTTTCTACCACGGCGAACATCTACGCGCACTTGGATTACAACTCCAAGATCGATTCAGCTCAGGCGATGGAGCTTGGCCTTTCGGCGGCGCTTTCCGGGGTGATGTAGGATTGCCTAACAATAAAAAAACTGCGGCTCACCTTCGTTTTAGGCGAGCCGCAGCCGGAAAATTGGCGGAGGGTGTGGGATTCGAACCCACGTGGGGTTGCCCCCAAACTGATTTCGAATCAGCCCCGTTATGACCACTTCGATAACCCTCCGTATTCAATTTATGAGAACTCCGACCAAGATTTTTCTCGGAAATCCGAGAGAACTTGGGGAGAGAACTCGCAGAATGTTTGCTTTCGAGCCTACGAAAAACCCAGCAAACAAAGGCTTTTCGGAAGGATGACTTCCACGAAGCGTACCGCATTTCGAGTCAGCCCCGTTATGACCTCTTCGATACCTCTCCGTATATGTTCAACTGGAAAACCAGATTGAAGCTTTTTTATTGAGAAGACGTCACTATATATGAATATGACACCCTCTTATTTCGCCTTTAGCGACGCTAATTATAATACCACAAGGCGCTTTAATTGTCAATAGTTTTGAATTCTCAAAAAATCTCAAAGTAAGCTCTGTAGCGGTCATACTTTGAGATTTTCGTTTATTTAGTTTGATATTAGTAGCGGTTGTCAAAAACCCTGTTGGACTTTTTCTCGCTACGTGGTAGTTCAAACATCCTGACTGCTTTTGCTATAGGTGTGATACCAATTTTATTTTTGAATTCCTGCTCAACGATTTTCTCCACCTCAGCGGAATCATCGCCGATTTCAAGCGATGTTTCAAAAAACAGCGTTAGAATGTCTTTGCCATAGAGATGGTCTATCATTATCTGATATTCGCTGCTGACTCCATCAATTTTCGAGAGTAGTGCATCAACATTACTCGGGTAAATAATCGTACCTTTGACTTTGATCATATCATCTGATCTGCCTAAAATTGTGTCAATTCGAGGATAGTCAAGTCCGCATTCGCACTTGCCCGGTAAGAGTCTTGTCAAGTCATGAGTGCGATACCTAATAAGCGGTGCGCCTTCTTTGCAAAGGGTTGTGATAACAAGCTCCCCGATTTCGCCTTCGGGAACAAGCTCGCCTGTCTTTGGGTCAATTATCTCAAAATACAGATAATCGGTCCACATATGCATTCCGCACTCGTACTTGCAGCTCATTCCGATTCCTGGACCATAAATTTCAGTCAACCCGTATATGTCAAACAGCTTAACACCGAGTTCGTCTGCTATTCTGTGGCGCATTTTTTCGCCCCAACGCTCCGAACCTATAATTCCCTTTTTAAGATGAATTTCATCCCCACATTGACGTTTCGCAATTTCCTCAGCGAGTAAAAGCGCATAAGATGAAGTAGCACAAAGCACAGTCGACTTCATGTCTATCATCATTTTAATCTGCTTTTCTGTGTTGCCCGGTCCCATGGGAATAGCCATCGCTCCCAAAAGTTCCGCACCTGCTTGAAATCCAATACCTGCCGTCCAAAGTCCATAACCCGGTGTTATATGTATGCGGTCAAGATTTGTTATTTCCGCTGTTTCATAGCAGCGCTTAAACATAATCGCCCAGTCGTCAACGTCCTTTTTGGTGTATGGAATAATGACTGGTGTTCCAGTTGTGCCTGAAGAGGAATGAATTCGAACAATCTCCTCGTCGGGAACTGCTTGCAGTCCAAGAGGATATGCCTCCCGCAGGTCATTTTTGTCAGTGAAGGGAAGCTTTTCAAAATCTTCTTTTGAATTTATACTGTTAATGTTTATGCCGTGAAAGCAACGCTTATAGAAATCACCTTTAACAGCGCTGCTAATTGCTGTTTTAAGTTTACTGAGCATTTCGGGATTCATTGTAATATCTCCTTCCAATGTCTAAAGATTTTATATTTATATCCCAAAAACGCTCGGGCAGTGTTTCATGTAAGGCTTTTGCCATATCATCAACATTAAAAGGAAATACTCCGCTTTCCAAAGCTGTACCTAAAAGTGCAACATTCAGCGTTTTTTCACTGCCGCATTCTTTTATAAGCTTTTCGCCGTCTATGATTATTAATTTTTTTATATTTGTTTTCAGGAAGCTTATCATATCGTCTGCCCGATAACTTCCGCCTTTAAGTGAGCTTGTAACAGGTTTAATTGCGGTATCGCAAACGATAACCAACCCGTCCTCGGACAGATATGGAAGCATTCTAACAGCCTCCGCCGGTTCAAATCCGATTATCGCATCAGCGCTTTTAAGCGGAATTAGTGGAGATTGTATACTGCTTCCTATTCGTACATGACTGGCTACGCATCCGCCTCTTTGCGCCATACCAATCGTTTCTGTGGTACGCACATCATGATCATTGTTCATTGCAGCTGCAGCAATCAGCTTTGAAGCAAGCACCGTTCCCTGTCCACCAACACCGGATATCATTATATTAGTCATTCAAATGACCATTCCTTTCTTGCACAAGATTGAAAGATTTATCTTTCAATCTTTTTTCCAATTGCTCCGAATTTGCAGACAGGCGCGCAGATACCGCATCCGGTACAGAGTGCAGTATTGATTTTAGCTTTACCGCCATCCAACTCAATCGCAGGGCATCCGAGTTTGCTTATACATACTTTGCATCCGGTGCATTTCTCTGTGTTGAAAACATACTTTTCTTTACCCTTTGATACAAAAATGCAAGGGGCTTCGTATAAAATAACTCTTACACCCTTTATTCCAAGCACCTCTTTGACTGCTTGTTTAGCAGAATCTTGGTCAAAAGGATTTGCTCTTACAATTTTCGACACCTTAAGCGATGAGACGACATCATAGATGCTTATGACATCCGAAATATTGCCCATCATTGTTTTACCCAGTCCCGGATGGGGTTGTTGTCCCGTCATTGCGGTTGTAGAATTATCGAGGATTACGACTATTATTTCGGTTTGGTTATAAACAGCGTTTATAATTCCCGGAATTCCTGTGTGAAAAAAGGTTGAGTCGCCGATAAAGGCAAAGTTAATTCTATCAGGTTCTACACGGTGAAGTCCTTGAGCAACGGTAATTCCCGCTCCCATGCATAGACATGTGTCAACCATATTGAGGGGCGCTGCATTGCCTAAGGTGTAACAGCCTATATCGCCCGAATAAACAGCGTTTAGGCCTTTTGTTGCCTCTTTAACAGCAAAGAATGACGCTCTGTGAGGGCAGCCGGCGCATAGAACAGGAGGACGAACTGGTAACTCAGGAGGATCCACTGTATTAACTGAAGCCGCATCCGAATTTCCGACGAAAAACTTCCTTACAGCCATAGCAACGCTGTCAACTGTATTTTCGCCTGCGTTTTTGATATCCCCCGTAAGTTTTCCTTTGATATTAACCTTTATATTATGTAAACCGCAGAGGTGGATGAGCTCGTTTTCTACAACAGGGTCAAGTTCTTCTACAACAAGCACTTCGTCAAGCTCTTGCAAAAATTCAAGCGCAAGCTTTTTCGGTAAAGGTGTCGTTGATACCTTCAGGAGTTTACATTCGGCTGATGAGTTTTGAAGAGCATCTTTGACATAAGAATAACTTACTCCGCTTGAAGCTATTCCCTTCTTTCCACTTCCGGTGATAAAGTTCCTGCTATATTCAGAAAAATCATCGCTCATCGTTTTTAGAGTTTGTTCTATCTTTATATGATTCTCGTATGACAGCTTGGGAAATATAACCCATCTATTGCTCTTTTCAAAGCCTTCGGGAGCTATTCTCTCTATATTTTCTTTGATTTCAACGGTAGCGCAGCTATGACAAACTCTTGTTGTAGGTCTGAATATAACCGGACGACCGTATTTTTCGGAATAATCGAAAGCATCCGCCACCATTGTGTATGCTTCTTCGGGAGTTGAAGGGTCAAAAACCGCAATTTTCGCAAATTTACCGAAATGCCTTGTGTCCTGCTCGGTTTGTGATGATATCGGACCCGGATCATCTGCTACAACGATAACCATACCGCCTTTTACACCGATATAATTTAGGCTCATAAGCGGGTCGGATGCAACATTCAGCCCGACCTGCTTCATTGTAACCATTGTTCTTGCGCCTGCGTATGCGGCACCTGCTGCAACCTCGAGAGCAACCTTTTCATTCACAGACCATTCAACATATATATTGCCGTCATTATGTTTTGCGATGGTTTCTAAAATCTCTGTCGAAGGCGTTCCGGGATACCCTGTAACAACGCTGACACCAGCTCGCATTGCTCCGAAAGCGATCGCTTCGTTCCCCATTAGTAGTTTTTTTATCATATATATTTAAAAGCCTTTCTGCTGAAATTATCTCTCAAAATTATAACATTTTAGTTTGCATAAAGTCAATACAATGCAAGTAAACAACCGCGGGCAGATGCCCACGGTTGTTGCTTTTTTACAAGACCTGCGTTTTCATAGTCATATCTTATATACCTTGTGCGAGCCGTCGGATGAAACTTCCGACTTTAGTACATCATCCTTAGTAAATTTATCGAATATCGAATGCAAATGTGTCGCAAGCATCCATCGGATACCTATTCTTTCGAGTGCTTGGAGGATATCAAACAGTCCTTCTGCTCCCTCCTCATATGCTGTCGTCTGAAAAGTTTCGTTTAGAATTAGTAGAGAACCCGGTGTGATGTTATCCAGAAAACGAGACAGAACCATAACCTCTTGCTCAAAACGCCCGGCGTTGTTCTCTTCTTGAAATTCCCTCTCCGATGCTGCGAATTGTGTATATACCCCCGTCACCAGTGTAATTGACGCTTTTTTTGCTGTCACAGGTAAACCCGACTGGAAAAGCAACTGCGCTGTTCCTATCGAGCGTATAAAAACTGTTTTTCCTGAGTTGTTTTCTCCCCTGAGAAGCAATCCCTTCATTCCGGTTTTTATGTCTACTTCATTCGGAATAACGTTTTCAATTTGTGTGCATAGACCTAGATCGTAAAGTTGATTTATTATAATTTCTCCGTCGGTTGTCATTGTCGGATAATCGAGGGGAAATCCTTTTTCTTTTATAAAAACAATATAATTCACTGCTGTTCTGTAAAACGCGAGATGTTTTGGAACAAGCTTAAATTCGTTGTAAATATTGTTCTCAATTTTCGTGATGAGGTCAGCAATCTCTTTCAATGAGTTCGAAACATATTCGTTGCGAAGAGATGTTGTATTTCCGCGAACAACGGATTCATCCGGATTAGATCTTATGAAACGTGGTTTTTTAACTGTTATCTCCGAGGGATAATCAGCTCTGACAAGACCGATTTCAATAACCCTCGCCGCTTCCCCGAGCACCGCGTCCAACTCATAACGATATTCCGGACTTAGAGTGGACAAACTTTCACATGCATCTTGCAAATCTAAAAAAGCATCACTGGTAATTATTTGTTTTATTCTGTCGACGAGCGTTTTTAATCCTTTTGATTTCAGATTTTTCTTCTCCGAATTAAACGCGGCATTTTTTAACGCCCCGAGTATAACCGCAAGCGATTGTGATTTGTCTCTCACCAAAGTCACATAAGATTGGAAGGCCGCATCAGTGGCGCTCGATGCACTAAATTTTGCGCCTAAACCGAATTGGAGTTGTTTATCGTTTTTTTGCTTTTCAACTTCACTAAAGTATTTTTCGAACGCGGAGAGCATTTCAGGATTAGCAAGAAAATCCTCGAGAATCTCTCGTCTGTAATAAATATTTTCTTCAATCAAAACGGGTTTACACAAGACATCAAGAAAGATTTCTAATTGTTTTTTATTAATCGCGAAAAGGCTGAAGGTCTTATCAAGATTTAAGTTTTGATAAAGTTCGGAATCGATATAAGCTTCATTCTCCGGCAGTATAAATAAGAGATCATGCTTCACTCCTGTCACCGAACCTTTCAATTAGCTTTTGTTTTGTGAGATTATATTTTTTTAATATATCCGCTGCGTATGAGCGGCGGCTTCCATCACCGGGAACAATCTTGTATGTTCTTTTGTTTGCACACCCAGCGTCAATCTCCGTGTGAAGCATTGGTAGTTCCGAATCGGCAACCTCGTGGAAATGCGTGATATAAAGTAGAAAAGCACCTTTTTCTGCTAATGTCTTCGCCGTTTCAATCGCGAGAGCGGTGCCCTTCACTCCATCCGTCCCGCTAAAAGTCTCATTCAAGAACACAAAGCTTCTACTAGTTGTTTTCGCAAGGATTTCATCGACTCTCTTTTTTTCTTCTAATAGCCTTCCACTGTCTGTAAAGCGCTCATCAGAAGGGAAATGAGCAAAAACTCCGTCAAAAGCCCAAAATTTTATCCCTTTTCCGAATACCGGACAACCCGTCAGAGCGAATATCAAGTTGACTGCCGCTGATCTAAGGTATGTCGTTTTTCCGCCACCGTTTGCTCCGGTTAGAAAATAAACTCCTTTATCGGGGTAAAAAAACAATCCATTCGGTACAATGTTATACTCGTTTTTATAGATAAGTGTCGCATCATACGCGCTTTCGGCGATAAACTGTTTTTCGTCAGTCAACTCAGGAATGGTGATATTTATGCCGTGTTCTTTTGCCCTTTCGCAAAGCTCGAGAATACCAAAGTAAAAGTTTAATTCCTCTTCAAAAATGAGAAGTTCTGCATCGACAAGCGCAACCAATTTATCTTTAAAAACTGATAGTTCTCGCATCTCATCAGGGTACAGTCTGAGTAAAGCAGCGGATAGCTGCTCGCTCACACCCAGCGACATCTCACGCTTCGCTGTTCCATCGCCAAAATCCAGTTCATAAGCACTTTTACGCAGTCGAACAGCCATGCTTTCTATATGTATATTGTTTTTTGTTACTTTTGTTTCGTAATCGAATGTCAATCGAAAATCCGTGACAGTTTTAAACGCAGCTCTCGAATCCGCTTCCGCTTTTTCAATTGCTTTAATATTTGCACTTTTGTTTTCTATATCTGAAACAAGACGATCCGTCAACAAGAATCCTTTTTCTATTTTCAAAATCGTACGCGATGCATCAATATACGCAAGGCAGAGCCGTTTTGCGTTAAATATTCTTTCAACCTCATTGGACGAATTCGTATATGCTATGCTTGCCGCCGACAAAAGGTTTATCTTTTCTTTAACCATATGCATACCGTTCTTGAATGAGTCGGTTTCTAATGCTCTGAATATTTGCTGCCTTGCTCGTATTTCATCAGTAGTGCAGCGCAAAGATAAATACTTCATTACAATGCGGTCAGTGATTTTATTGATGTTAAGATCGTTCTGAGCGGACAAATTCGCTTTGATTTCGTTGTACCTATCTTTTGTCGGGTTCAAAAACAGCAGTGATTTCATAATAGTCTCCGTCATGCCCATTTTTTGTACATCAGTATTATAACATTTGGAAAATATTTGTTCAATAGAAAGCAACCAACATTTGCACATTAAAGGACCGCGGACAGATGCCCGCGGTTGTTTGCTTTACACTATATTTGGTTGAAATTGCTTTAGCTTTGGTTTTAGAGCTATTATTTCACTTTCTGTTAGCGCCGGAGATTGGACTTGGTTCTCGTACTTATCGGGATAAATCTCTGGTTTTCGGTACCTGTTAAGCACATACCTCGGTAGTTTTGGCAGTTCTTTCGCCATCTCCATCATTTCCCTCTCGCCAAGTCCGGGAGCGACCGTTGTCCTGACTTCAAAAGGCAGTCCAGACGAAAGCAGATAACCTATTGTCGCAAGTGCATTTTCACCTTTGATTTTGCTACCTGCAAATTCGCTATACCTTGCAAGAGGTGCTTTGTAATCGACCGCGACATAATCAACTAGTGCTTTTTCGGCTAATTCTTTTACTTTTTCAGGATTTGAGCCGTTAGTGTCAAGCTTTACCGAATAACCGAAGTTCTTGATGTTTGTTAAAAGCTCGCTTAGTGCATTGTGAATTGTAGGTTCTCCTCCACTCACAACAACGCCTTCGATGTCGACCTTCCTTTTTCTAAGGAATGCGTTTAGGCTTGTCATTGACAAGGGTTCATAGCCGCCTTGAAGTAGCTGTCTGTTGTGGCAATAGAAGCAGTCGTAGTTGCAGCTGGGTAAAAAGATAACACAAGCGATCTTTCCGGGATAGTCAACAAATGAATTTTTTACAAGCCCCGCTATATCCATTTTGATAAGTCCTTCTATTATCTAATTCTTGATAACATACTTCTTTCTAAGTTTGTACTCTTCCTTTTTACCTGTGTTGTAGTTTTTAACCGGACGCAGATATCCCACAACACGGCTCCAGACCTCAGTCTCCGCGCCACAATCAGGGCAGGAGAAATGCTCGCCGCTTATATAACCATGGTCGTTGCAAATCGAGAAGGTGGGAGTAAATGAGATATATGGTAGTTTAAAGCGTGTAAATATATTTTTCAAGAGCTTTTTCGCAATCTCTGTGTCTTTAATTTCTTCACCGAGATAGAGATGCAGCACAGTTCCGCCTGTGTACAGCGACTGAAGCTCATCCTGTAGTTCTAAAGTTTCGAAGATATCATCGGTAAATCCAACAGGCAGCTGTGAAGAGTTGGTGTAATAAGGAACATCCTCCCCTGCTGTTATAATACCGGGGTATCTCTCAACATCCTTTTTCGCAAGGCGATAGCTTGTTCCCTCTGCCGGAGTTGCTTCGAGGTTGTAATAATGTCCTGTTTCGTCCTGAATTTCTTTAATCATATCTCTCATATAGTTGAGAGTTTTTATTGAAAAAGTCTGACCGGCAGGTGTTGTTATATCGTTGTCTTCTCCGAACAGATTTATGCAGGCTTCGTTAAGACCAATGAGTCCGATTGTGTTGAAATGGTTGTACCAATAGCTGCCCGTCTTGTTTTTGACATCATTCAAGAAGCGCGCCGAATAGGGGTAAAGTCCTTTTTCTGTTTGGTCCTCAACGACCTTGCGCTTAATTTCAAGGCTGTTTTTGGCTATATTCATCTGCTGCCAGAGACGAAGGAAAAACTCAGATTCGGTCTTTGATAGATAAGCAATACGCGGCAGGTTTATGGTGACAACACCTATTGAGCCAGTTAGCGGGTTGGAGCCGAACAGACCGCCGCCCCTCTTGCGAAGCTCGGAAGTGTCAATCCTCAGTCTGCAGCACATCGACAAGGCATCTTCAGGCGACAAGTCGGAGTTGATATAGTTCGAGAAATATGGAACACCGTATTTACAGGTAATTTCCATGAACTTTTCGACGACAGGGCTATCCCATGCGAATTCCTTTGTTACATTGATCGTAGGAATCGGGAAAGTGAAAACTCTACCTTTTGCGTCTCCCTCCATCATTACATCACAGTATGCAATATTGAACATATTCATCTCTTCTTGAAAATCACCATAAGTCTCTTCCATCAGTTTTCCGCCGATGATTACATTTTGGTCTTTCAAGGTTGAGGGGGGTGTTATGTCGAATGTCAGATTAGAGAACGGACATTGAAATCCAACTCTTGTCGGTACATTCAAGTTGAATATAAATTCCTGAAGCGCTTGTTTTACTGATTTAAAGTCCATTTTATCGTATCTGATAAAAGGAGCGCAGTAAGTGTCAAAGGACGACCAAGCTTGTGCACCGGCACTCTCGCCTTGTGTTGTGAAAGTTGAATTGACGATTTGACCGAGGAATGAGCGCAAGTGTTTGGGCGGCTTTGAGTCAACCTTGCCCGGAATGCCACCGAATCCGTCAGTCAACAGCATCCTTAAGTCCCATCCAGCACAGTATGGACCGAAAAAGCCAAGGTCGTGGAGATGGATATCCCCCGACAAGTGAGCTTCTCTAATTTCATCAGTGTATATCTCATGGAGCCAGTAGTTTTTTGTAAACGCTTCGCGCACATAGTTGTTGAGTCCGTTGATTGATTTCTGTGTGTTTGCGTTTTCGTTTATTTGCCAGTCGCGATCGTTTAAATATTCGCCGAACATATCTATTGTTGCACCGATTAAAGCGTTGGATTCACGAGCCGAACGCCTTTTTTCACGGTACAGGATATAGGCTTTTGCTGTTTTTGCATGACCGTTTTCGATAAGCACTTTCTCAACAATGTCTTGTATACCCTCAACATCGGCAATCCCACCCGGATATCTCTTTTCAGCAAGAGCCACGACTTCGTCGCTAAGTTTTTCTGCAGTCGCAAAGTCGCTACCTCCGACAGCCACTGCTGCTTTGAAAATAGCGAGCACTATTTTTTCCTTCTTAAAAGGTACTGTCGTTCTGTCCCTCTTTACGATTTGTCTGATTGCCATTTTACTTTCCCTCCGATGTCTATATTAAGATAAACCGCAATATGTAGTTGTGTATTGTTGTTTGAGAACTAAATGTAGTTTATCACTCTTTACGCTTGCTGTCAATACATTTTACGATTTTACTAAAAATATTGGAGACTATGCTAAAAAATTTGCATAATCTCCAAATAATTTTATTCGACCATCGCTCTGAGTTCATCTTCGCTGATAATTTTTGTACCCAGTGCTTGTGCTTTTGTCAGTTTTGATCCCGCATCTTCACCGCATAAAAGATAATCTGTGTTTTTTGAAACAGAAGAAGAAACATTGCCACCGTTCGATTTTATAAATACCTCTGCATCAGTTCTCCCCATTGTCGGCAGCTTTCCAGTTATGACGAATGTAAGCCCTGACAACTTTGTTGATGACGGTTTATTATTGTCTGAGATTGTGACAACAACACCTGCATTCCTTAGCTTCTCTATAGTCTGTGCTGTTTCTGGTAGTGAGAAATAGCGGACTATGCTTGCCGCGCTCTCGAACCCGACATCGTCGACCTCGGTTAAAACAGATTCATCTGCTACGAACAGGTTATCGATGCTCTTAAATTTAGCAGCGAGCTTCTCCGATGCGACCTCGCCGATATGCCTGATTCCCAGTGCATATAGCAAGGCTGCAAGCCCTCTGTTTTTAGATGCTTCTACCGATGAAAGTAGCTTGTCTGCGCTCTTTTGACCCTGTCTTTCCAAAGTTAACAGCTGTTCTTTTGTTATCGAGTAAATATCCGCCACATCCCGTACTAGTCCGGCTTCAACAAGCTGCTTTGAAATTGCCTCACCCATGCCTTCGATATTCATAGCATTTTTAGAAACAAAATGCTCAATATTTCTCAGAAGCTGTGCAGGACAAGCTGGATTAACACACCGAGTAGCTGCCTCGCCTAATTCTCTTGTAACCTTTTCACCGCATGACGGGCAGTTCTCGGGCATACGGAACGGAACAGCACTTTCAGGTCTTTTAGACAAGTCAACTTTTAACACTTCGGGTATTATGTCACCCGCTTTATTTATATAAACGCTGTCGCCCTCTCGAATGTCGCGCTCTGTTATGAAATCAATATTGTGAAGCGTCGCTCTTGAAACTACGCTCCCCGAAACTCTAACCGGTTCTAGTTCTGCTTGCGGTGTCAGCACCCCTGTTCGTCCAACATTGACCGAAATTTTTTTCAGAAGTGTCATTACCTGCTCTGGAGGATATTTGTATGCAGCTGCCCATTTCGGAACTGATGAAGTTTCACCAAGTATTTCTCTGTACGCGATATTATCAACCTTGATAACTGCACCGTCTATATCATATGGCAAAGTGCTTCTCTCCTCACCTATTGATTTGACCTCGTGGGCAACCTCTTCGCCACTTCGGCAGAGTTTAGCTATCGGAGACACTTTAAAGCCAAGTTCAGCAAGTTTTTCAAGACTTTCTTTATGGGAGCTAAAAGCAAAATCGTCGGATGATAGCTGAACATTGAACACAAAAATATCTAATTTCCGTTTTGAACAGATTTTCGGGTCAAGCTGACGCAGTGAGCCAGCTGCTGCATTTCTCGGGTTTGCAAATACGCTTTCACCGTTTTCTTCCCTTTCAGTATTAAGCTCCAAAAAAGCCTGCTTTGGCATAAAGACTTCGCCGCGCACAACGAGGTTTTTAATTGGGCTTTTCAGTTTTAGAGGAACGGATTTTATTGTTCTTACATTTTCGGTAACATTTTCTCCGACATTACCGTCACCCCTTGTTGAAGCGCGCACGAGGATGCCATTTTCGTATTCCAGAGAAACAGAGAGTCCGTCAATCTTTCTTTCGACAGCGAAAGACAAGTCATTAACACCTTTTGCAGCGAGTGATACTTTAGTGCGGTTTACAAAATCACTAAGCTCGGATTCTGAGAAAACATTTGTAAGACTGCCCATCGCCACTTTATGAACGACCTTTTCAAACTTAAAAATTGCTTCTCCTCCAACCCTTTTCGTTGGAGAATTCTCATCAGCAAGCTCAGGATGGGCGCTCTCAAGTTCCTTTAACTCTTTGAAAAGTATGTCATATTCATAATCCGATATAATCGGCGCGTCAAGCACATGGTATCGATGGGAATGATATTCGAGCTCTTTCGCCAGCTCTTCCATTCTTTTTTTGATTGAATCGCTCATATAGGCATCCTTTTTAAATTATTTGTTAATTTATGTTATTTTTTATATTTTAACTTGCATAAATTTTCATTATATGGTAGTATACAAATATAAACTCCCCGGTCATTCGGAATGGCAACCATTAGCCCTTAATAAATCTGAGTAGGAGGTGACGTATTGAAAAAAAAGCTTCTCATTATCGGTATCGATATGAGACTTGCCGGAACTGAAAAAAGCCTTCTGACTTACCTAAAAAGATATGACCCAGACTGCTACGATATAACACTTCTGCTCGCAGAAAAAAAAGGGCTTTTACTTTCGGAACTTCCAAAATATATCAATGTGGTTGAGATGCCCCGCCCTTACGGAAAGATTTTTCTTATTGATAAGAACAGCGCCAAGTCAACCTTGCTTAAGACAGTGGCACTGCGCCATCCTTCCACTTCTGCAAAACTTCTCGCTCAGCATACAAAGAAAAAACAAATCGGAAAAGCCGACACAATGGAGCTATGGTGCGAATTTATGAAGCTCATGCCGCCTCTTGACGGCTATTATGATGAAGCGATAGCCTATTGGGGCGAAAAAACAATGTTCTACATGCTCGAAAAGGTAAATGCGGGGAAAAAAGTTGTAAGACAACATTTTTCATATACCCACACAAAGTATTCCGAACCACTATATTACGAAGCGTATAAAAAATGTGACTGCGTTGAGCATGTCGCATCTTCCATAAATGATGAATTCTGCACACTATTTCCTGATATCGCCAATAAAGCGGCATTTGTGCCAAATGAAATTTTCGCTGAGAAAATACAAGAACTTGCCGAAGCTGATATTGGTTTTGATGACAACTTCAGAGGAAGCAGAATACTAACCATCGCAAGACTTTGCTCCCAAAAAGGGCTGTTCGGTGCAGCCCAAGCAATCGGTAAACTGTCAAAATGCGCTGATGTGCGCTGGTATATAATCGGCGTGGGCGAAGAAGGAGAAAATCTTAGAAAATTTATATCATATAATTCACTTGAAGAAAGAATTGTTCTTTTAGGTGAAAAAAGCAACCCCTACCCCTATATGAAGCAGTGCGATATCTATTTCCAACCCTCTCGTTTTGAAGGAATGCCTCTTACTGTAGAAGAAGCAAAGGTACTTAATAAACCCATTGTTGCATGTGATTATCTGTCCGCTGCCGAACAGCTCGAACATTACGAAAACTCAATTATATGCAAAAAAGATGATCATGATATATGCGACGCGTTATTAACTCTTATAAAAAATACAAAAGTAAAAAATCTTGTTTAGTTTCGCTTTGTTCTTTTATATGCTCTTATAAAAGGCTTTTCCAAAGACCTTTTGAACTTGAAGAACCAGCCATTTTCTGCTTCCAACGGTTTTACAATGATACATTTAACCCCTGCAAAACGAGCCGCTAAGCAGTCTGTAAAAAGCTGATCCCCCACAAGAAGAACCTGATCTTTACTCAGTTTATTCTTCTCCATAAATGCTTTAATGCTTTTCGGCGAAGGCTTTCCAGCTTTGTGGACTGCAAAAAAACTAAAGTTATCATTAAACAGCTTTACACGGTTTTCATTATTGTTTGATACAAGTCCGACAGCTAATACGCTGTCGGATATTTTTTTTAGATATGAACTTAACACCTCGTCCGCTTTAGCGACACCGTACGGAACAAGAGTGTTATCAATATCGAAGACGATCCCCCGTATCTCTTTTTCTTTAAGGAATTCGGGGGTTATTTCGTAGATATTGTCAAGCATCAAATCAGGAATGAGACTATGTTTTTTCAATTCAAAACTCCGCTCCGCAAATTGTGGTTATTTCATCAGCTTTTCGGCTTCCGCAACAGCAAGCTGGTCGCATCTTTCGTTGAACTCATGGCCGTCGTGTCCTCGTATCCAGACGAATGCCACACGATGTTTTTTGAGCATTATAAGAAGTCTTTCCCAGAGGTCAACATTAAGCGCGGGTTTCTTGTCCGCTTTCTTCCATCCGTTCTTTCTCCAGGAATAAACCCATCTTTTTGTCACTGAGTCGACAAGGTACTTCGAATCGCTGTATAGTGTGACCTCACAAGGTTCTGTAAGCGCTTCAAGTCCGACAATCGCAGCCATAAGCTCCATCCTATTGTTTGTGGTTGAAATCTCGCCGCCTGAAAGCTCTTTTTCTCTACTACCGAAACGGAGAATCGCTCCGTAGCCACCAGGTCCCGGGTTGCCCTTGCAAGCTCCGTCTGTGTATAATTGTACTACCTTCAAAATTTAGCCCTATGCCTTTTCTAATTTCTCGGATTCAAGCAACTTGAGCCTGCGGACATCATGCCCGAAAAGATATTTGATATGGAACTCGCCAAACAATCTTGAGCAGATGCGGCAGTCGTATTTTCGCTTCAGTTCTTCACCGCTCAGATTTGTGTTTATTAAAATCGATTTACCGTTAGCAAGCCTTGTATTTAATATATTATAGACCATCGATGCACGATATTCGTTTAGATATTCCGTTCCGAAATCATCGCATATAAGAAGTCCACTTTCGAATACCCTGTCAGCTTGACGGTCTTCATTTTTCTGTAACCTGTCAAGTATATTTATGACACTGTCATAGTAGACATCGCATCCGCCTTCAATTGCGGCTATTGCAATCGCTGACGACAGGTGTGTTTTCCCAAGCCCAGTACCACCTATTAACATCAGGTGAGAGGTGCCGCGGCAAACATCGGAAGCGTATTTTTTGCAGTATTCAACTACATTTTCGAGGTTTTGTCTCGGTGTTATACCGCTTTCGCTTTTTCCACTTGCATAATTTAAGTTGATAGTATCAAAGGTTTTATTTTCAAAAGCTTTGCCGAGCCCTGCGGTTAAATAGCTTTCTTTGTTTAGCTCCCGCCTGAAACAATCGCACATATCAAGCCCGACATAACCGCTGTCGGAGCATTTTTTGCACTCGCGTTTTACATCTGAAAAGTCGGGCGAATAGCCATTTTTGGCAAGCAGTTCACGTCTTTTCTTTTGTAAAGCCAAACTGCGGTCTTTGAGTTTGTTGACCGCCGCCATCACATCACCACCGGTTAAAGCCGCTTCCATAATTCTCAGCCCCGTTCCAGCAAGCTCTGTATCGATTTCTTTTATCTCGGGTATTCTCGAATGGAGAAAAGCGCGACGTTCCTCTGAAGCAAGCTCCGCTGCTTCGCGTCTTTTAGCGAAGCGTTCGTTGACAGATGCAAAATTTTCGTGGCGCATGCTTATTCCTCCGTTATTGTACTATTTTCTATTTAAAGCTGCATTGAAGAAATCGTCAAAGTCGTATGTATCGTTATCGAATTTTTTATGTTTTTCTTTATAGGATTCAACATTTTCCTTTGCTCCTGCAAAGGTTGTAATCCCTTCCGTAAACCATCTCTCAAGGATTGCATTCACATAGTTGAGGTTGTACTTCTGAAGCTTGTCCACTGTGATTTCGTAGGCGTACTCAATCATCTCAAAGGGGTAAACCCTCTCCTCAAACCATACTGCAAATGTTGCTTTTTCCTTAGCTGTGAGTCCGCGATCAGCGATTCCCGCAAGCCTTCTGAACTTCGAGATGCCGTCATTGTATGCTCTTCTGGCGTTTAAGTAACCCTCAAGCTTTTCATAGGTGTTTATTTCCTGCTCTTCATAAAGGTTTATCGCTGTTCTAACAAGGTAGTTCATCGACTTCTTGTCGTTCTCAGCGCAGTATTCAACTATGCCGCATAAAAGTTCCGAAGGAATATTTATATAATCATATAGATAATAAAGCGAGTTTAAATCATTTTTGTTCAGCGTTCCTTTTTCAAATCGCTGTGCAACATGCTCCACAAGCATTTTGAACCTGTTATCCTCGCCGACCTTCTCTGCAAGAAGCTGTGGTTCATAGATTTGCAGTGTGTTTACCTTTGATGAAGCCTTTTTTTCAGCTTCTGAGTTTGGGTTGCTATTATCATCCGGTAATGTGATTATTTTTGTCCCTCGCCAATATCCGATTGCGGTTTCTACCACTTCTTTTGCCATCTTAAGCTCATCTGCTGCTTTTTTAACATCGATTGTTCCTGAACAAGCACAAATGTATATCAGAACCCTAAGCTCGTCCGCACTTGCGGAGCCGATATAGCCGAGAGCTCTTCGCGGCAGTAAGATTACCTCATCTATAGCACTTTTAAAGGTTTTTTCTTCTATATTTTCAACCAGCATCCCCAAAACTCCCGCTTTTTATTATTTTGCAAAGGAATCTTTCACGAAGCTACAATCCCGTCCTCCGGAACGACTGTGTAAGTAATCCTGTTGCGCTCAAACATCGAACCGCCGTATGAGATACTGTAATCTATGAGAAAACAGCCTCCTTGATCCCCCATATTCGCTTCGACTTTCCGAGTAACCGTATTCATCTGCAGTGTATGACGGTTATCGCTGAAGGTGCCAAAATAGCTCCTGCCTTCCTCAAAAACCAGCTGTGAGCTGATTGAACCAGAACGGTTCACCGTTACAAGCTTATCGAAGACCGCGACGGTGTTGTCGGTCATATTGCTTCTATAGCTAAGCATATAACCGCCTTCAATACTTCGAAGCTCACCTTTCAGAAGAAGCTCCGAAACCTCTGCATCTCCGTCATCTGAACCGATGAGTGGCAAGCTTTCTGTTTTCATTTTTATATCAACTGGTATTTTCATTTTAATGTCCATTCTTTCAGCTTTACTTCTTTTTACGAATACTGATCGATATCGATTAGTCCCACACTTTTTATTTTGTCGCTTACGAAAACCGATGCTTTGTTTAGAAATTCATCGCTTGCATCGCTTACATAAAACTCTGACTTCCCTATATCTTCGCTTTTATTTAACATGTCTTTCTTGCTAAGTGTCGCGGCAAGCCTTTTTGCAGATTCTTCTCCGCTATCGACGAGAACGCTGTCTGGGAAAAGCTCATGAAGAACATCGGCAAGGAGTATGTAATGAGTGCAGCCAAGAATAACAGCAGCGGGTTTTTCTTGTGACAAATCAAGAAGATATTCAGCAGCAACCATCCGCTTGACTGAATAACCGCAACGCAGTTTATTCTCCACGAGAGAAACAAACAGCGGACAAGCACGACTAAGAATTGTTATCCCCTTATATTTTGAGTTGATGTATTCTTCGTATTTACCACTTCCGACAGTAGCCGAGGTTCCAATCAGTAGAACCTTCCCGTTTCCCGCCTGAGCAATTTCACATGCGGTATCAGCAGATGCTTCGAGCACACCCACTATCGGCAGATCTGGTTCTGTCTCCCTGAGTTCATTTATTGCGTTAGACGAAACCGTGCCGCAAGCGACAAGTACCGCCTTCACATCTTTTGACTTTAGAAACGCAAGGTCGCTTTTGGCGTACTTTACAATCGTCTGCCTTGAGCGGGTACCGTAAGGCAATCTTGCGGTGTCGCCAAAATAGACGATATTCTCATGGGGTAGGAATTCTCTAAGCTTTGAAGCGGCTGTAAGCCCTCCAAGCCCGGAGTCAAAGACTCCCACTGCTCTATCCGATAAGCTTTTCATTCCACTCACACAGCGCGTGGGCGCCTGCCTTTCATGTTATTATGCCATATCATAAACCTGACCTTCACAAAATCGAAGATTTTGATGGTCGTGCCGATTGGCGGTAATTGATTAGGTTATAGTGGATGCACGACTTTGTATCTTGTCAGCGCAAGCTCTACGAGTTCATCAATTATTCCGCTCATTGTCATACCGGAGAGGATAAGGAGCTTTGAATACATACTAATCTGCGTAAATCCAGGAATTGTGTTGATTTCGTTAAACAGTACTTCACCAGATTCGGTAACGAAAAAGTCGCATCTTGCAAGCCCGAGACAACCGCATGCCTTAAATACATCAGCGGCGGCGGCTCTTACCTTGTCGGATGTCGCTTCATCTATTCTCGCAGGAGCATAGTATTTTGCGGTATCTTCTTTATATTTGTTTTCGTAGTCATAAAATTCTCTGCCCGGTTCAATCTCACCGCAGACCGAAGTAAACAGGTTGTCGCTTCTGCCGATTATTGCAACTTCAATCTCTTTGCCTACAACTGCCTGTTCGACAAGTGCCGTCGCATCTATATCAGATGCAAAAGCTATTTCAAGAGCTGCTAAAAGCTCTGATTCGCTCTTTACTTTTGTTATACCGACGGATGAGCCGCTGCTTTGTGGTTTAACAAATACCGGATAGGAAAGGGTTTTTCGGACTGAGTCAAGCGCTGAATCTTTTTCGTAGTTTTTAACTGTGACGAAAGGCGTACTTGCTACATCCCTTGTAGCAGACAAAATCTTCGCAGCAGTTTTATTCATACAAACCGCTGATGAATATGTATCGCAGCCTACAAAGGGGATACCGGCGACTGTGAGAAGTCCCTGCATCGTTCCGTCCTCGCCATTGCTGCCGTGCAGCACGGGAAACGCAGCATCGATATGCTTTATTTCGTAAGTGTGTGAAGATTTATTAAAGAGGACTATACCGTGGTGGGCGGTGCAGGGCGAGATAATCGCTGGTGTAAGATTAGCTTTATCGCTCTCCCAGCTACCATCGGCTATTTTTGAATTGTCACCGGTGTAGAGCCACCACGACCCGTCCTTTGTTATGCCTATTTTTATAATGTTATATTTATCGGCATCGGCAGAAGAACAGACATTAGAAGCGCTAAGGAGTGATATCTCATGCTCATTTGATTTTCCGCCAAATAACACAAGCAAGTTTTTCAATTTTACACAAACCTTTCCGTGAGTTCAATTGAGTTGAAATGAGGCTTCCGTTTTCAGGAAGCCTGTAGATTTATTACTCGCATAATTTAGTATATGCAGTATCGTTTATAAATGGAAACCCGAAAAGGTAAATTTATTTTCCGACAATACCCCGCACTTTTTTAACGATGCCTTCAGCATTGAGTCCGAACACATCCAGCAGTTCTGCAGCCTTGCCACTTCTTCCAAATTCGTCATTCATTCCAAGGCGTGAAAGCTTTGCAGGCTGTTTCTCTGCAATAACTTCAGCAACCGCACTTCCAAGTCCGCCTATTATCGAATGTTCCTCTGCTGTAACTATTTTTCCGCATTTTGAAGCAAAGTGGATGATAGCCTTTTCATCAAGCGGCTTTATCGTCGAAAAGTTTACCACTGCAGCATCAATTCCTTCAGCTGAGAGCGCTGCTCTTGCCTCAATTGCTGCCGCAACCATAACACCTGTTGCAAATATAGCAACGTCAGCACCGTCTGCAATTACAGCTGCTTTGCCGAATTCGAATTTATGGGTTGTAATATCAAAAATAACTGGAACATTAAGTCTACCGAGTCTTAAATAGACGGGGCCATCAATCTTGAGAGCTGCTTCAGTCGCCAAATATGCTTCTGTAAAGTCAGCCGGACAGATTATATTCATACCGGGGAGTGTACGCATGAGTGCGATATCTTCACAGCATTGATGCGTAGCACCGTCTTCGCCAACGGTTATACCAGCGTGAGATGCGCCGATTTTTACATTAAGCTCAGGATAAGCAATCGAGTTGCGTACCTGTTCATAAGCTCTACCAGCGGCGAACATCGCGAAGGTTGAAGCAAACACAGGAATGCCTGTCGTAGCGATACCTGCGGCGGTTGACATCATATTCTGTTCTGCAATACCGCAGTTATAGAACCTGTCGGGATATTGCTGTCTGAAAAGGTCGGTCATCGTGGACTTAGAGAGGTCTGCGTCAAGTACGCAGAAATTGTATTTTCCTCCAAGGTCGGCAAGCGCTTGCCCGTAACCGAGTCGGGTTGCCTTCTTTTCATTCTGCATTAAAGACTACCTCCTAACTCTGCGACGGCTTTTTCGTAAAGCTCTTTATTAGGTGCCGAGCCATGCCATTTGTAGTTGTTTTCCATAAACGAAACACCCTTGCCTTTGGCTGTTTTACAGACGATTACACTTGGGCGTTCGTCCTTTTCTGCTTCGGTAACTGCTTTATCTATCTCGTCAAAGTTGTGTCCGTCAATCATCTGGACATGCCATCCGAAAGCTGCGAACTTTTCATCTATCGGTGTAGGATTCATAACTTCGGTTATATCGCCATCGATCTGCAGTCCGTTAAAATCTACAAATGCGGTGAGGTTTCTGAGCTTATAATGCGCTGCAAACATCGCCGCTTCCCATACTTGACCCTCTTCAAGCTCGCCATCACCTAACATAACGTAGACTTTCGCATCATTTTTTTGCTGTCTTAAAGCGATAGCCATACCACATGAGGCTGAAAAGCCCTGGCCGAGGGAGCCTGTTGTCATGTCAACTCCGGGAACCTTGTCCAAAGTCGGATGACCTTGAAGGAAGCTGTCTTTGTGTCTGAAATTCTTCATTTCAGAGGTCGGGAAAAATCCTTTGAGTGCAAGTGCGGAATACAGTCCGGGGCTTGCATGTCCCTTTGATAGCACAAACCTGTCACGATCCGGCTTTTTCGGGTCGGACGGGTCTACATTCATCTTATAAAAGTAAAGATAACTCATTATTTCGGCAATGGATAGCGAGCCGCCGGGATGTCCCGACTGTGCTGAAAAGACGGCTTCGAGTGAAAGCAATCTTATTTCATTGGCACGCTTTTCCAGATCTAATTTAACGGATTTCTCCATCTGATGACCATCCTTGATTATTTATTCCGGCTGTCCGAGCTTTTTAAATAGATTTGTGAAAAAATCCGGAAGCGGTGCATTAAACTCTATAAATTCACCCGTTGTCGGGTGTTTAAAACCAATATGTTCCGCAAACAGACACTGTCCGTCAAGCCCGTACACGTCCCTGCCTTTGGCATAAACCCTATCTCCTACAACAGGATGTCCGAGATGCGCCATGTGCACTCTGATTTGATGGGTTCTACCGGTCTCTAAAGCTAGCTGAACATGAGTAAATCCACGGTACCGCTCAAGTACTTTGAAATGGGTGAGCGCTCTTCTTGAGTTTTCGAATGTAACTGCCATTCTTTTTCTGTCCGTCTTATGCCTACCGATAGGTGCGTCAACTGTGCCGCTATCTTCTTTTAGTCTTCCCCAAATAACAGCGCGGTAACACCTTGTAAAGGTATGAGCTTCGATTTGCTTAGCTAAAATACGGTGGGAAAAGTCATTTTTTGCAACTATTAAAAGTCCGGCAGTGTCCTTGTCTAGTCTGTGTACTATCCCCGGTCTTACCATACCGTTCACCGATGACAGCTCGTCTCCGCAAAGATAGAGGAGTGCGTTAACAAGAGTGCCGTCACGGTTGCCTGCTGCAGGGTGAACCACCATTCCCTGAGGTTTGTTTACTACCAAAAGATCATCATCCTCATAAACGATGCTTAGCGGTATGTTCTGCGCCTGAGCGGTAGTTGGTTCCGGTGCAGGAATTGTCACACAAAACTCTTCTGTTCCTTGAAGCTTATAATTCTTTGAAAGCGCTTTTCCACCTGAGACAACCTCAAGTTTCTGCGCTGCGCTGCGGCTTATATCGAGTTTTTGCGACAGGAACACATCGAGACGTTCTCCTGTGTTGGAGACCTCGGCACGAATGGTTCTTTGTTCCGACGATTCAATCGTCATCGGACTCTCCGCCATCATCTTCCTCCGGATTCTCTTCACCGACAGCAGGCACTGTTTTATTTGAAACGAAGATTGGGTTCTTGTGATCTAAAAATATAACATAGATAACCAAAAGTATCGCACCAAAAGTGACAAAGCAGTCTGCGACATTGAAGATTGCAAAGTCTACGAAGGCGAACTCGAAAAAGTCTACGACAAATTTTGAGCCGTCAACATCCACACGAAACAGCCTGTCAACCATATTGCCGATTCCGCCGCCGGTAAGGAATGCGACTGCAATTCTCAGCACAATATTGCTCTTTCTATACTTTATCAGAAAAGCAACCATTACTATCAACATTATTGTAGTGAAAGACATGAAGAGCCATCTGTGTTCAGACAGCAGACCGAATGCCACTCCCGTATTTTTCTTATAGTTCAGGTTCATAAAACCTTCGATAAAACCGATCGTTTGGTGTTCGGCCATACTGTTTACCACAAGATACTTTGTGAATTGGTCGAGGGCGATAATGGCTATAATAATTAGCGTTATCAGCATTATTTTTCCTTGTTTATCTCATCGACGACTCTTGCACATCTCGGGCAGAGTGTCTGTCCATAACTGTCGGTTGTCGGTTCAGTTGTATGAATCCAGCATCTGACGCATTTTTCACCATCAGCCGTAAGCACCTTAACTTTAATTCCGTTTTCCTCGTCATCGAAGAATTCTCCGTTGGGTTCGTCGTTTGAAAGCTCAAGCTGTGAAACAATAAACACAGTCTCGAGTATATCTTTATCACGCTCGAAGAGCTGCATCGCCTTGTTTTCCTTTGAACCGTAAACAACAACTTTAGCTTCAAGAGATTTACCGATTAGCTTGTTAGCTCTCGCCATTTCAAGCGCTTTCATAACACCGTCTCGAACGTCGAATAGGCTGTTAAAATGCTCTTCTTCCGCAGGGAAGTTGTAGTCATCCCTATAAGAGGGCATCTCATTGAAGAACACACTGTCAGCATTGTCTTCTTCAACATGAGCCATAAACTTCCATGTCTCCTCGCTTGTGAAGGATAAAATTGAAGCCAATACCCTAACAAGGGAGTTGAGAACTATATACATAACTGTCTGTGCACTGCGGCGACCGAAAGAGTCCTTCTTTTCAGCATAGAGTCTGTCTTTTGATATATCAATATAAAGCTTTGACATATCGATTGAGCAGAAGTTATGGATATCATGATATATATTGTGGAATTGATAACCATCGTATGCACTGCGCACTCGCTTAACAAGGTTGTTGAGCCTTGAGAGCGCCCATTTGTCGATAGGCAGAAGCTTATCGGGAGTCACCATATTTTTGTTGGGATCAAAGTCACCGCCATCGCCAAGATTGGCAAGCAGTATGCGCTGAGTGTTGCGTATCTTTCGGTATATTTCAGAGAGCTGTTTTAGTATATCTTGAGAAATCCTAACATCTCCCGTAAACTCAACTGAAGAAACCCAAAGACGGAGGACGTCGGCACCATAAGTTTTGATTACATCCTGCGGGTCAACGCCATTGCCCATGGATTTAGACATCTTCCTGCCTTCGCCGTCAACTACCATACCGTGGGTTACACATCCCTTATAAGGCGCTATACCCCTTGTCGCAACGGATGTGAGCAGTGATGACTGGAACCAGCCTCTGTACTGGTCGTTACCTTCGAGATAAAGGTCAGCGGGAAAATGGTGGTCTTTTTTATCGTCAAGGACATAAGCATAGGATGAGCCTGAATCGAACCAAACGTCCATTATATCCTGTTCTGCTTTCATCTTCTTAGAACCGCATTTTGAGCAAACGCAGTCCTCGCCGAGTATTTCCTCCGGTGTACGAGAATACCAAGCATTAGAGCCTTCTTTTTCAAAGATAGCAGAGATTTTATCTATTGTCTTTTCGTTGAGAAGCGCTTCACCGCAGTCCTCGCAGTAGAATATCGGAATTGGCACGCCCCATGTGCGCTGGCGTGAAATACACCAGTCACTGCGGTCCGCAACCATATTTGTTATTCTTGTTTCGCCCCACGAGGGATACCATTTTACATCCTTTATAGCCGTCAGTGCTTGCTCTTTGAAACCACCGACGGAGCAGAACCACTGATCCGTTGCACGGTATATGATCGGATGCTTGCATCTCCAGCAGTGAGGATATTGGTGTATGATTTTTTCGGTAGCAAGAAGTGCGCCACTTTCGCTAAGGTCAGCAAGTATCGCTTTGTTAGCTTCGTCGGTCGTCAATCCGCTGTATTTGCCTGATTCCTCAGTCATTCTTCCCTTGTCGTCCACAGGTACAATTATGCCGATTTCGGGATAGCGGCGGCAAACCTCGAAATCCTCTACACCGTGTCCAGGTGCTGTATGAACACATCCCGTACCGCTCTCAAGCGTGACATGGTCGCCGACAATAACAAGGCTTCCCCTATCATAAAAAGGATGAGCTGTATTTATATATTCAAGTTCCGAACCTTTAAACGAAGCGACTTTTTCGAGCTGTTCTATTTTCGCTGCTGCGGCAACAGATTCCGAAAGCTCAGTTGCGAGAACATAGTATTCCTCGCCGTTTTTATAAAGTGAGTACTCAAACTCAGGATTTAAGCTTATCGCAAGGTTACCGGGCAGTGTCCATGTGGTTGTAGTCCATATCACGAAATAAACATTGTCAAGTCCACCTGTATAAGGGGTGAACAGACCCTTGTCGTCCGTAACTCTAAATTTGACATAGATGGAATCACATGGATCCTCGGAGTATTCAATTTCTGCTTCCGCAAGTGCTGTAACATCGCTCGGGCACCAGTAAACAGGCTTCATACCTTTGTAGATATAGCCTTTCTTTGCCATATCGCCAAAGACCTTGATCTGTTTCGCTTCAAAAGCAGGGTAAAGAGTCAGATAAGGGTTTTCCCAGTCGCCTATCGCGCCAAGACGCTTCATCTGAGCTTTTTGAGTTGTGACATTTTCCATTGCAAAAGCTTCGCATAGCTTTCTAAATTCTACTGTGCTGATGTCACCTGGTTTTATTTTATGCTTTTTGAGCATCTGGTTTTCAATTGGAAGTCCATGAGTGTCCCAGCCGTGGATGTATGGCGCTTTATAACCGGACATATTCTTGCTCTTGACGATAAAATCCTTAAGAATCTTATTGAGCGCGTGTCCTATGTGTATATTGCCATTGGCATAAGGAGGTCCGTCATGAAACACAAAGAGAGGTTTTCCCTCATTGTGTTTGAGTATATTTTCATACAGCTTTGTTTCTTCCCATTCCTTTTGGAATTCCGGTTCTCTCTGCGGCAGATTTGCACGCATCGGGAATTCGGTTTTCGGAAGGTTCAGCGTTTGTGCATAATCAAATTCTTTTTTTCCATCTAAGTCCATATTCATTTCCATTCTTTCAGGTGTCGGATTTTGTAGTCATTTCTGATATTATCAATATAACACATATCGCCGGTCGGTCAGAAACCGGGATGACGGATCGAAGTCCGCATCCGCTTATGGTCCTGATACCGCCGGCGTATTTCGTATCCGTAATAGCTACTCACTGTTAAAGCTTTATATCACTTCGAAGCTGTCTGTTCGAGAGCTTTAATAAACGGGTCCTCGTCTTTTGAAGAGGCGTCTTTATTATCTTTTTTCGCTTCTTCTTTTTTATTCGATTCGTCTAAGGGTTTCTCTTCTTTATTGAAGGCAGATAAATCGGGAACCACTTTTTCTATCTTTGCTTGTTTGGGCTTCTCGGCTTCGGAAGGTTTCTTCGTTTCAGCAGTTACGGGAGCTTCCTTTTTAGGAACTGTCGTTTTCTGTGCGGTTTTGTTATTTATCTCATCACGGACGGCTTTATTGACATCATTGAGAATACCCTCTGCGAGTACATCTTCATCCGGAAGAACAATCTCTTCTATATCGTTAACAGAAATCGACTGCAGGCTCTGGATATGTTCGCGGTATGAGTCAAACAAACGCTTCTTGAAGTCAAGTACGAAGGTGCGTATCTTCCAAAGCTCATCCTTTTCGGTTTTCGCTTGATCTTTGAAGTCGGCGATAATGACATCGCATCTATCCTTGATGGAGGCTGTTATGCCATCAGCTCTCGCCGAAGCATCTGATATAATCTGCTCACCCATTTTCTGAGCTTTGAGCAGCGTGCTGCGGATAGATTCCTCGTCTTCTTTTATCTCCTCGAGCTTTGTCGCTACAACTTTGAGTTTTCTCTCAAGCTCGTTGTTCGCACGGTAAATCTCTGTGTATTTCTCGATAAGGAACTCGATATACTCATTGACCTCTGCTGGGTTGTAGCCCCTGACTGCCTTAGTGAAGGTTTTGTTTTTCAACTCATGCGGCGCAAGCATTTTAAGATCCGTCCTTTCGCAAATTTGGTTTTATTACAATATCAAGAAAAAGCTGATAATTACAAGTGCAAGAAGCGCTATCTGCATAGAATAGTCGATCGGAATGGAAGAGAAAAACTCCGATTTAGCGAGAAGTTTTCTGACCGGATAAACAACGGGTTCTGTGAATATACCTAAAAACTGCTCAACTAAAGAGCCCTCTGAGGCAAAGAGCCCAATCATAATCCTTAAGAACAGCATCATAACAAGTATTGATATGATTATGTCAACTGTTTGTGCCAATAGGATTGCATAAATCATTAGTGTGACCATCTCTTTCTTGCTGTTAGGTCAGAAAAATAGGAAATAATCTCTTTGTTATTTAGAAAAGTTCTTTCTGTCCCGCTCTGTCATCGTTTGATTGAGGTTGATCGCCCGATACTTCGACATTTTTGGGTGTTATTACATAAGTCGAATTTGCAACACGTTTAATAGAGCCATCGATTGCAAAAGCAACACCGCTCAAAAAGTCAATGATGCGCCTGATGGTTTCTTTGTTTGTTTCCTCAAGGTTAAGTACAACGGTCCTTCTTGCGAGAAGGTGCTCGCCGATTTGGGTTACAGCTTCGAATTTATCGGGCTTTACAACCTTCATTTCGAGAGAAAGCCCGCTCATTGAAACACCACCGGAAGTTCTCATATCACGCTGCGGCTCCTTTACTGTGTTGCGCGACGGTATGCTGACTGCTTCCTCTTCTGCTTCCTCACCGTTATCATAATCGTCGAGGTACTCGTCTTCGCTTGCACCGCCGCTGAAGATATCCTTAAATTTGTCGATAAAGCTCATTTCGTTTATCCTTTCGATACGCCGTCTACCAACCAGCGTCTTTTATTGTACTTAAGATTATTTTATCCTCTGCTCCCAAAAATCGCACTGCCGATTCTTAATATGTTTGCGCCATGTTTTAGGGCTTCGATATAATCAGAGGACATTCCCATCGATAAAAAGTCTATATTAGTATTATCTCCATTTTGGAGCCTTATGTCAACAAATATTTTCTGTATTTCGTCGAAAAAAGCAGATAATTTTGCATTATCGTCGGAAATTGGCGGAATTGTCATCAATCCGCGAACACGAATAGAAGGTAAGGTTGAAATTTTGCTTACAATCTCTGATGCATCTCCGGGTTCGACTCCGCCCTTCGATTCCTCGCCGCCTATATTGACTTGGACCAGTATATCTGTTACAACCGAATTCTTTTCAGATTGCCTGCTTATCTCCTCCGCAAGAGAGATGCTGTCCACCGAATGAATCAGCGAAACCTTGCCGATAAGGTATTTTACTTTATTTTTCTGAAGTCTTCCGATAAAATGAACCTTTTCAATCGGAGCTGCAACTTCATCGTACTTTTCACGCAGTTCGTTTACTCGGTTTTCACCTATAAGATCACATCCGCATTCAAGAGCGTATTTAATGCGCTCCGGGTCAACAGTTTTAGTTGCTGCAAGAAGTTTTACCTTCTCCGGATTGGGGCTGTATTTTATAATATCATTCTTTATTTTTTCGATATTGGACGAAATTGTCCTTTTGTCTTTTTCAGACATCTCTCATCACTTCAGAACCTTTCCGTCATATATGTTTTTTCCGCCTATGATAATCATATCGTAGAGCGAAAGATCAGTTTTCGACACAGCAGCTTTGTCTTTATCATCCGGTAATTTACAAATAAAAGAGCCCCTGCGTTCATAAAGTATTTCGACTTTCCTAAACAGCACGATGTTGCCCTTGACAATATACACACCGCTTTCGCCGTTTCTTCTTCTGATAGCACCCGTAGGTACTTCAAGTCCCTCATAAGATTTCATAACAATTTTCAAGGGCTGTTCTCTCTTAAAAGAAAAATCGTCGGGCATCTCTTGTGAATGGAATATAGCGATTACATCATCGCTGTCAGTTCTGCTGATTGAACGCTCAAAAGTCATCGGAATGCGCAGGTTGTTTGTATGAAGATATTCGAAATCATAGGTTCTGCCGGCTCTGAGCTCACCTGTGACTTTTTTGTTTATTTTACAGATTATATACCACTTGCTATCATAAACGATCTTTCCTACAGCTGTATTAGATGCAATAAGGTTCGGTTTAGATGAAACAAGCGTTTCATAGTTTTCAAGCGACATTTTATCCAATGCACTCGGTAGAAAAACAGACTCATAGCCATCTACCGTAGAATAGAAATAGCCCGCTCTGTCTGCCCTAACCACTGTCTTTTGGCCGCTCATTGAGTTTTCTAAATAAGTGACCTCGTGCTCTAAAGTCTGTTTGAGTGTCTTAAAGTCAATTGTGCCCTTTAGTGCGGCTTTGCGGTTCATCGTTATCAGAAGGTCGTCCGCTCCAAAGAGAGCGCCTGTGATACTATTAGATTCAATTTTTCTTATTGACTGAAGCATTAGTGAATTTATCGAATCGTCGATCGCAACAATATTGTTTGACATTGATGATGCTGATTTTTCCAGCACCGCAATTTTATTTTTCAGTACATTGACCTGATTCTGGAGTTCAGCATCGGACGGGTTTGAATATATTGCAAGTAAATTTGTGTTAGAAGAAACTTTTTGGTTGTCACGAACGAGATAACTTATTTCACCGGTAGTCGTAGAGCTGATAATTTTTTCATTTCTTATGATATATCCGGTCGCTTCATATGTTTCTTCATATGTAGCAAGCTCGACTGTCTGTACCGTCAAAAGGTCACCTACCGAGAGCTTTAACTGCAGCACCATGTATGCGATAACAAGAATTGCAATCGCACCAATCAGCAGCTGATGTAAAAAGTTCTTTTGCTGCACATTTTTTTGCTGCATAATCAAAACTCCTCGAATTGCACACGGTCAATATTTAAATTATATCACACAGAGCCGAATTTTTTAAGAGCTTTTCTATATTATTTACTTTTATTTCACATCTATCTTTCTCTGCGTCCATTATATGGTTGAAGCACATACCGCCAAAAAAGGTTTCCTGTCTTTTTGCGTAATTTCTTGTTGATTTCTTTATCTGTTCTCTGACTTCATCAAGTGTTTCTCTACCTTCGAAGTAGGGGAAAAATTCTTTATATCCTATCGCTTGAGATGCACTCGGAGTCTGTGCAAGTGAGTTTTCGTAAAGTTTCCTTACCTCTTCTT
The DNA here is from genome assembly GCA_028705495.1 of Eubacteriales bacterium. GTDB lineage: Bacteria > Bacillota > Clostridia > Oscillospirales > CAG-382 > GWF2-38-85. The sequence goes on along the minus strand of JAQWDK010000001.1, from coordinate 13,494 downwards.
CAAGCCCCTGTTCAAAAAACAAATCCACACGCCTATTTATCCTATCGTAAAGCCATTCGCGACTGCCTCTTAGGTAAACTGTAAACGATTCAAAAGGTGTGTCTTCAGGTTTTGAACTGCTGTTATGCTCACCGATAGTTTTACCCGTTGTATGGAAAAGCTCAAGAGCTCTAATCACTCTCTTTAGGTTGTTCGGGTGAATACGTTCAGCCGACTCCCTGTCGATGCTTTTTAGTATATCGTGAACAAGGTTGTTTCCTGCTGCTTCCGCAAGGCTTGTATACGCTGCCCTCAAACTATCTGTCGGTTCGGTGTCAGGCAATATAGTGCCTTCGAGAGTCATCTTAATATAGAGCCCGGTTCCACCAACAAGCACAGGCAATTTGCCCCTCGAATAAATATCAAACGCCGCATCCTGTGCAAGTGTTATGAATTCTTTGACGGAAAATGGTTCGCTTATATCTCTAATATCAATCAGATGATGCCGTACTCGGTTTCTGTCCTCGACTGGCGGCTTTGCCGTTCCGATATCCATTCCCCGGTATAGCTGCATTGAATCGCCTGAAATTATCTCACCGCCAAGCCTATGCGCAAGTTCAAGTGCGATTTCACTTTTGCCTGTCGCAGTTGCTCCGGCGATTACAACAATCGGTACTTTTTTATTTTTCATTTTTACTGCTAAAAGCTATGGTAATTTCCGATCTATTATGATAGAGCTGTCTTGCGCCTAAAATTTTATATCCACCATCAGTTAGGTTACCAATCGCTTTTTGTATCTCCTTGTACGAAAATCCATCTGCAAGTTTGAGTGTCATAACACCTACAGCACCAGAAGTCAATCTTCTACGGTATACCACTGTTAATGCGACGCTGTCCGTTGTGTCCATCTTCATGTCGTTTGTAATTACATCAAAACTCTTCCCATCGTCATCAGCGAGGTACTGCTCTGCTGTAGTTCTGCGGTAATTTACCAGCGGGTTTTTCATTATGTCTTTGTCGATCAGATGAGGGTCAACAGCAATGGTGTTTATTCCCGCTTCAGCAAGAACCTTTGTCCAGCCACCGGGAGCTGCTCCTAAATCAATTGCATCTTTTCTACCGCTCAGATCAATATCGAAGCACTCCAAGGCTTCTTTGAGCTTATACTCAGCTCTTGAAACAAATCCGAATTCCGAACCAGTCGAATAGAAAGGCATCCCGCCCTTCCATTTGCTCAAATTGTCCGAAACCTTGCCCACGCCGAAAAATACCTTGTTCCCTGACACAGTCAAAGATACAACCTGCTGACAGTTTTTCATATCTTGCTCAAAGCCCAGATTTGTGAGCTTTTGAGAAATTTCTTTTGCAGCAGCACCGCCGAGCTTGCCATCAGTTCTAAGCTGAACGCCAAAACTCAAAAAGCGCTCAAGTCTTTTTTCTGCCGCTACACAGACAAGGTCGCAAAAATTGTCGACAACCTCAAAAACCTCATCTACTGCATGAATATGTCTGACAAAAATAATTGGCGACACCTTTATAAGATGTGCAAGTTCAGCCACTGTGAGAGCACTTTCAGCAAGGGCTGTAAAGCTTCCATCGTTTCCCGTAAATAGCACTTTCTTAAATTTGAAGCTGTCGTCGTACAATTCGAACTCATAAGCAATAAGCTTAAAATGTGCTTCACTGCAGGTAAAAATAAATTCCATTTATCAACTTTTCCCCCTGCCGATATATCGTTCAGGGTCATTTCCGTATTTTATCATTTCACGAACAAAGGTTGAGCTTACATAAGCAAGATCTGGGTCAGCTGGGATTAGAAAGGTGTCGACACCCGATATTTCTTTGCTTATGCTTGCCATTTCATATTCATAAGCGAAATCAACGGAGTTTCTTACTCCTTTGACAAAAACCGCTTTCTTTTCTCTTGCAAGATCGGCTACAAGCCCTTCACAGAAAATCACTTCGACATTTTCTAAATTATCACAAGCTTTTTTTACCATCTCAAATCTGTTTTTATCATCGAACATATAATTTTTTTCGCTGTTGACTGTCACTGCAACAAAAACCTTAGTGAAAACCGCAGCAGCGCGTTTTATGATATCATAATGCCCGATTGTTATGGGATCAAAACTGCCGGTAAACATTGCGTTTGCCATAATAATGTCCATTCTGCCGCGAAGCGGCCTATCAAAAAAATCATGAAATTCAATTAATTGAATTTCGGGGCGTGAACGCTTCGTAGTTGAACTTTATCTTATTTAAATTTCACGCTAACCTCCGTTAAAAACACACTCACTGTATTTCTGCGAATTCTAAGATCGTTACAAGTGTTTTACCGTATTTGTAAACCTTCGATTCAGCAAATCCGTTATCCGATGGTCTGCCATCTTCAGCACTTTCGCAAACCACAAGAGCGCCGTCCTCAAGCAGTCCCTTATCAAGTAGCCGCCCTAAGACATCATCCAATATACCGGGTGAATAAGGCGGGTCAAGAAACACAAGGTTGAATTTTTCCTTGCATCCGTTTATAAAATCTTTGTAATCATTGGTGACAATCCTCGCCTGCTTCATAAGTTTTGCTTTCGTTGCATTCGCTTTTGTGATATCGGCTGCTTTTCTCTCGGTATCCACCATTACAGCAAAGGACGCACCTCTACTGAGTGCTTCTAAAGCAAGCTGTCCGCTTCCGCAAAATAAGTCAAGCACCTTCCTGCCTTCGAGCCTGAACTGCAAAGCGCTAAATAGTCCCTCTTTTACACGGTCGGCAGTGGGTCTTGTGGCTTCTCCCTCAAGACTTTCAAGTTTGACACCTCTTGCGCTTCCGGTTATAATCCTCATCCGGTTATTTTCCTTTCAATAATTAGCTTTTCTTACTATTGGACTTTTTCTTTTCCTGCTCCGCAAAATAAGCTACAACCGCTTCGGCATCGTTTTTGGATATACCTTTTACAGCAGCAATATCTTCCACGCTTGCGGCTTTTAGCCCTCTCAAACCACCGAATGCTGCATTGAGCTTCTTCGCCTTTTCCGTCCCTATGCCCTTAATATTCTCCAGCAAAGAGCGTCTTACCGTTTTTCTTCTCGCTCTGTCCATATTTGACAGCGAAAAGCGGTGAACCTCTTCTTGTATCTTATATATAAAGGTGTAAATGTCGTTTCGTTTTGCAATAGAAACCTCGTTATCGCCGTCGGTTAAAGTTCTTGTTTTATGGAATTCATCTTTGACCATACCGATAACAGGTAAGTCTATTCCTATCTCATGTAAAACCTCTCTTACAGTAGACACATGGCCTACACCGCCGTCAAGGAGTATCAAATCGGGCAGTTCCCAGCCGTCCTCTTCCCGCCTTTCGAGCCTTCTGCTGAGCGCTTCACGCATCGCGCCATAATCGTCGGAACTTGTGGTTTTTATATTGAATGTCCTATATTTCTTCTTTGCGAATCGACCGTTTTCCACAACTACCATACCCGCAGTCGTATGCTCTCCGCCGCTGTTTGATATATCATAAGCTTCAATGCGCTCCGGAATCGACTCAAGATGCAAGTGTTCGGCAAGTGATATAAGCAGTTTGTTGTCCCTCACCTGCTTTTCCCTCTCAAGGCTCAGCAGTTCCTTAGCATTGTCAGCTGCCGTAGCAGCAAGAGACGCTTTCGCTCCACGCTGCGGTACATTGACAATTATCTTCCTGCCCGCTGCTTCACTAAGCTGTTGTGCTAATACATCGGCATCCTCTCTCTCGAGGATCGATGAAACAAGAACCTTTTTGGGGATATACTGTCTGATTTCGTAAAACCTCTGCAAAAGTCCAGCGATAGCACTGCTGTCAAGAATTTCATCCGCACCGAAAAAGAAAAAGTCTCTGTCGTAGATGATTCCCCTTCTGACGAAAAGCACAGCAATTGCAGAACCGAGCTCGTCTGCGTAGATACCGACAATATCCTCGTCTGCGTCCTCGTCAGAAACAACAATTTGTTTTTCACTCATCTTTTTGACTGATGCGATACAGTCTCTGTACTTCGCCGCAGCCTCGAACCTCATATCGTCGGAGGCTTCTTCCATCAGCTTTTCAAGCTCGTCCGCTAAATGTCTGTAGTCGCCCTTCAAAAAACGTGATGCGCGTTCAAATATCTCTTTATACTGCTTCGGATTGACTTTCCCGGTGCATGGTGCAACGCACTGGTTTATATGGTAATAAAGGCAGGGTCTTGTGCCTATATCTTTCGGGAAACTCCTCTTGCAGGAGTGAAGCATAAATATCTTTCGAACTGTGCTGACAACGCTCCAAGCAAAGCTTGACGATGAAAACGGTCCAAAATAGGTACTGTCATTATCTGTTTTACGGTGCACTACAGTCATATCGGGATAATCACCGCCGCTGACACGGATATAGGGATAGTCCTTTGCATCCTTGAGCTTGATATTATACTTCGGCATATGCTGTTTGATAAATTTGCTTTCAAGCACAAGCGCATCAAGTTCAGTCGGTGTATAAAAACATTCAAAATCGCGAACATTCGATACAAGCTTATCTGTTTTTACCGACAGTTTCGCATATGGGGCGAAATATGAAGAAACTCTGTTTTTCAGCAGCTTCGATTTTCCAACATAAATAACCCTACCAGAAGCGTTCCGCATGATATAGACACCCGGACACAGTGGTAGAAGTTTAGCCTTTTCATATAATTTTTCTCTTACACTTACATTGTTATTCATTTTATCTTTTCATTAAAAAAATTCTCAATAATGCAAACATGGCAGGGCGATAAAAGCCCTGCCTGCCTATTTTTCCGGTTATGGTTATTCGTTGAAGCCGGTCAGCACAAGGTTTACAAGCCCGTCAACCGCATCCTGTTCATCCTCGCCGTCAGCAAGGAGTGTTATTGTGTCGCCCTTTGATATGCCGAGGGAAAGAACACCAAGTAAACTCTTGGCATTAGCTCTTCTGTCGCTGTTTTCGATCCAGATTGAGCTTTTGTAAGAATTAGCTTTCTGTATAAAGAAAGTCGCAGGCCGTGCGTGTAGACCTACCGTATTCTGAATTGTAATGGTTTTGGTAATCATATTTCTTATGCTCCCTTCGGAATCGGTTCAATAATAATATTAACAGAATAAATGAAAAATTACAAGTGTCGGCGAGTGTCTAATATGACAAAATTATATGTTTTTCGATAGGTTAAATATAGCTATTTTAACCACTTCTTAATATTATATGCCAAAATGTTGAATAGTTTCCGTTTAACTGCTCGTATCCGTCTCGCTTATATACACATTTTCAATCGACATCGGGTATGTCAGCTTATCAGTTGTAATCTCAAATTCTTTACCGGCGGATATAAAAAGCCCTCCGTTTATAAACACTCCAGCATCAGTTTTTCTGCCCGACGTTTCAGCGGTTACTATAAGGTCAATCCTGTCCGGGAGTGTTCCCTCAATTAGCTTGCCATCAGCTGTTTCAACGACAGTCAAGGCGTTCTTTACTGTGAATCCGGTTATCGTACCGATGTACTTTCCGCTGTCTTTTACATATAATTTGTCGCCCTCTTCAATATAAAGCGCTGAAGTTGACTTTAAATTCCTCGCTTCGAATGTGTAGACAACCGTAGCATTGTCTGTTTCCGTAAACCTTCTGACTATATCACCGCGTATAAACGAAGCGGCAATAATACCGATTACGGCGACAATTATCACCATATCGACGATATTGAATTTTGCCTTGCGTTTATTAATCTCAAAGCTGTTCATTATTTATTATGACCATGCCTTTCTGGTTCATTCAGGATTCTTCTCCCGTCGCCGTCATCGATTCTACAAAACCCACCGCGCTCAAATTCGGTACTCTAAAGAAAATCTGCTCTCCGACTCTTATCGGAACGCCGTTGACAATATAGGAGTCGCCGGATTTTAAAGCTTTTGCCGTGACCGTTACTTCCATTGAACTCATACCTGGAACTGCGGTGTTCATTATTCTGCCGGTCTCTCGGTCAACCGTTGCCAGCGTTGCAGGTGAGACGCTGACACTGGTTACAAATCCAAGCTCGCAAAGCTCCCTTGTCTCAACAAGCTTATCACCGACAGCGACTTTATCGCTATGAGTGGATTTCACGCTTTTTACGAGTATTGTGAACTCAAGATCTATATAATCGCTGCCACCGCGCTCCGAGGAGGTAAAATAATAGACTCCGCCTGCCAACAGTGCAATCACAAGAAGAATAACAAGAAGGTCTATGAGATTAAATCGCCTTATCTTTTTTTGTTTTATTACCGAACCATTCATAAGCGACAACGGCTTTCGCGATTTAGTCGCGTTTCGCCAACCTCACTTTCTTTTTTTGTGGTAAATGTTAAATCAGTTCTTCGAAACGCCCTGCTGAACCATAGTAAACCGACTGTTGCGAGACACCTGTTTCTACCTGGGTTTGGGGAGTATTTCTTGCTGCAGCAATTGAAAATCCGCAGAAAATCCAGAAAAATAACTGTATGCGGAAATTATAAAAGGTGTAATCAAAAAGTCCCATTACAAGAAACGCAACAATACCGCAAGCAGAGGCGAATACAAGATATCTCGCTCTCTTGTTTGCACTTTTAGATGCTTTGGATATACATTCTTGTAACACAAAGAACACTGTTGCGCAGAAGAATAAGAGATGCAGTATTCCTCCTTCAACAAGCAGTTGAAGGTAGAGCGAATGCGAATGCGGCGCTGTCTCTATTCCCGCAAAGGAATATCCGATATAGACCTTTGAGAAGGCTTCCCCGCCAATACCTATACCGCTTCCGAAGAAGTCGCTGATCATGTTAAATACCGCTCTCCAGATAAAGACGCGGTACGAGGTGGAACTGTCGGCGAGATTGCCGATGCTTGTCAGCCTATGCCAGAATTCCGTACTGCTTATTAACGAAACACCGATTGGAGTGAGAAGCAAGAGCCAAACCATTGCTGAGAATGACTTTTTTGAACTTAACATTGCAAAAAGCACAATCGAAAAAACAGCGCATATCCATGCTCCTCTCGACCAAGTAAAATAGAGACAAGCAAAAGCTACAGCGAGTAGAAGGAAGGAGCCGTTCTTCTTCCACACCTTCCTTGACAGGACCGGAAGAAGAATAAAAAGAGGCAAAAGCGTTATAAGGAATTCACCGAGAACATTTGGGTTTTCAAAGGTTGAAACAACTCTGCCCGTTATGTCAGAGAACATCACTGGGTCAAGCCACTTTTTTGGAGCATATCCAAGTAGATATTCAATTACCCCTATAAATGCTACAACACTACCCGAAATCATAAAACAGCGGAATGCGCTTCTTACAAGATTGCGTGAGCGAATAAGATTTGAAGACAGAAAAAAACCCCAAGCAAAGCAAAGTGAAACAACCATTGTCTCAAATCCAGCACTGCCGCCTGTGCTTGTTATTCCGCTGAAAAATAGTGAAAGCAAGAACAGCAAAGCGGTAACTCCCGATGCTTTGAGTGTAAAATTCCTCTTCCCTCGAATTAGCTTTAAAAAATAGCTTACTGTTACAGCTATAATGGTTGCAACGAGAACCATTGTCGACAAAAACGGTAGGCCAATTACAGCTGCAAGAAGTCCGCTTTCCGGCGAGTAAAGCACAAGGAAGAGAAAAATAAGCCCGACAAGCGGCAGAAGAATGTTTTCAGGTTCAGTGATAAGTGTAAGGAGTCCGCAGACCATACCAAGCGTAAATGCTCCCATGGCTCGTCTGTCAGTTTCTCCCTCGTTATAAACTGCAACTTCACGAAGACCAAACAGCTTAAACAATATAAGTCCGGACAGTTTCCCTTCCTTAACCGCTTCCGACAGCTTTTTATCGGAAAATAGTAGTAAAAAACCTCCAAAAAGCATGAATCCGAAAATTATAATATTTTTTAAAAGGTCTTCTTCTGTTTTTATAGCGTATTTTTTTATAAGGTAAGATATAATTCCGTATCCGCCGAATGACATAAAGAACACGCCATAAACACGAAGGGATTTTGACAATAGCATCCTTATAAATGCTGTATAAAGTCGTGCTATACCACTGTTTTCCACAGCGGAAGAAAGATTGTATCTAAAGTTTGAAGCTGAGAATCTTGATGCAGATTTATTCACAGAGGTAGCAGTAACACTGTCTTCAATAAGCGCTTCAGTCTCGTCGGAACCAGTAAAAAAACTGCCTATCATACTGCTCGCAAACGCTTTATAAACAGCGTCGGTGAGGTTTCTGAAGAAGGTGACAATAAAGCTTTGACTTACAAGAGGTGTGCGGTTTCTCTCCGCCAAATTCTTTTTGCGTTTCAAGCCATGCCCTCCCTTCGATGAAATTATTACTTTATATTATAGCATATTTTTACTTTTAATAGCTGATGTGAAAGCCAGAACCGTATTAATTTTTGAAAGGAGCTCCGTGTTGCTTGCAACACGGTAAGGATTGGCGCTCAAAGTAGAAAGGCTGCTATTCGTTAATGGTGCATGCAATTTTCGTTTTCTGATAACTTTTCTATTTCAATTTCCGTATACTCTGCGGTTTTTACATTAGGTCGTCCAAGAGAACCAAAAACTTCATAACAACCAGAAATTTCAGCGAGAACTCTCGCATCAACATTTGGTCCGATGACCTCCACGCAAACAGCGTCTTTTAACAGTTCGTCAGGCACATCTGTCACATCAATTGTTGTAACTCCCAAAGAAATCTTACCGACAACTGGAGTCTTAATGCCACAAACAGCCATATATGCGCCAATAGGTTTTTTATCCATCTCACTCAGATAACGAAGATATCCGTCATTGTATCCTACATGAGCGAGCGCAATCTTCATATCACGCTTTGCTGTATATGCTCCGGCGTATCCGATTGTGTCGCCCTTTTTAACCTTTTTAACCTGAGAGAGCTTTGCGTAATATTCAACCGACATCTCGGAGGTGGGATCGATTATGTGGTTGATGCTCGGACCACCGCCCACTAAACCTATCCCAATTCTCGCCATATCGTAGTTGAGCCCTTTATCTCTAAGCATAACAGCGCTGTCTGTCGCATGGAATGATATCGGTCTTTTTGGCAGTCCTTCAAGAAACTTTTCGAGCCGCCGAGCTTGTTTAAAGCAGCTCGAAAGGTCGTCACTCTTTATATCATAGAAATGACTCATGTAGAATTCGATCTCAAATGAGCTTGTTAATTCTTCGAAATTTTCTTTTAGTTGCAAGGCTTCATATTCCGGTAGCCCCATCCTATTCATACCGGTATCGAAATGGATAACTGCGTTTCTTCTACCGTTTTCTTTGCAGTAATTGTTCCATCTCTTAATTTCTTCAATGCAGTTTAAGCAAGGTGTTATGTTATAATCGTTAAAGTAATTTTCTTCACCGCGAAGAAATCCGCCCGTTTCGTAAATAATTGCATCGGAATAAGGCAGCAGTTTCCTTAAAATAATTCCCTCGCTGAGGTCCTCGACAAAATAATGACGGCAGCCCTCGTCATAGAGAACAGGAGCGGATGCCCTGATGTCTGTGCCGTGAATGCTCGACTTCATAACGCAGGCGCAGATCGTGTTCGTCTTTGCAAGCATATCACTAAAAAGGCGGTAGTTATGCCTTATGGATTCGGTTTTTGTTATCTTTATAATCGAATGTTCTCCGAATGCTTTAAGGGGTATTTTTCTGTAATAGTTCAAAAATCAGCATCCCTTTTTGTGTATTTTTCGTATAGGTCCGGCCTTTTTTCCTTTGTTCTCAAAATCGCCTGTTCTCTGCGCCATTTTGTAATATTTGCGTGGTGACCGCTTATGAGTACATCGGGAACTGTCTTTCCGGAATATTCGTAAGGCTTTGTGTAGTGAGGGTATTCAAGAAGCCCGTCTTGGTGACTTTCTTCTTCATAGCACTCTGATGAAGGCAGAACTCCGTCACAAAGCCTTGCGACTGAATCGCAAACAATCGCTGCCGGAAGTTCACCACCTGTAAGCACATAATCACCGACGGAAAGCTCCTCATCTGCGACAATTTCAATAGCCCTCTCGTCAACACCTTCGTAATGACCACAAAGGAGAATTAAATTGTCGTATTCTTTAAATTCTTCGGCAATCCCTTGGTTAAAAACCCTGCCTTGAGGAGACATATATATTGTTTTTACGCTTCCGCTAATTTCTGATATTATCGCTTTGTGACAGTCGACAATGGGTTGACATGTCATAACCATACCGCAGCCTCCGCCGTAAGGTGTATCGTCTACTTTTCTATGCTTATCTATTGTATAATCTCGTATATTATAAAGCTTGACTTTGACTGCACCGGACTTTTGAGCTCGTCCTATGATGCTTTCGTTAAAAAAAGCTTCCAGCATCTCCGGGAATAAGGTCATTATATGGAATGTCATTTTACAAGTCCGTCCAGTCCTTCAATCAGTTTTACCCTGATACCGTCCTCAAGAGAAATTGACTTTACAAACTCTTTTATCGCTGGAACAAGATAGGTTTTCTCTTCGCTTTTAATTGTGTAAAAAGGCGATGTGGCGTTATCGTTGACTTCGATGAGTTCGCCGATTTTCTCTCCGCTTTCATCATCGAAAACCTCAAGCCCAATTAAATCGTCGTTAAAATAGACTCCATCCGGCAAAGTTATATCGTCGCGGTCAAAGTAAATTGTTTTTGTTACAAGTGTTGCAACCGACTCGCGTGAATCGTAACCATCGAAAGAAATCGACGGTACGGATGGACGGTATAGCTTGACAGTCAGTTGTTTCGTCCCCTCATTGTCGAGGAAGAATTTTGGCACGCCGATTAAAAACGACGGTGAGTCGCACCAGCATTCAAATTTTAGCTCGCCCTTCAGACCCCTTGGTGAGGTGAGCCTTCCCGCTTCAAGATATTTTTTCATTTCCGGCTCATAAGTCCTTTACGCATAGTTATATTTATGAAATTATATCACGGTCTGGGTTGTAAATCAATAGTTTTTATCTATTGACTTGATGTTTCAGGTATTGTATAATTAAAGCATCATAAGTTATTTTCTATAATTTTAATATGAAAGGATTAAGAAAATGAGCAGATTCAAAATTGGCGTTATGGTCGATTCGTTCAAGCTTCCTTTCTTTGAAGGACTTGACAAAGCTAAAGAGATCGGAGCTGAAGGTATTCAGCTTTATGTTGTCGACGGAGAGATGAAATACGATACTTTCGACGACGCAAAAATCAAAAAGGTTAACGAGGAACTGAAAAATCGCGGACTTGTTATATCCGCACTCTGTGGTGACTTCGGCGGTCATGGATTTGAACGCACCGACGAAAACGCATGGAAGGTTCCCGCCAGCAAAGCTGTCGCTGAACTCGCAGTAAAGCTCGGCAGTAATGTTGTAACCACACATATCGGCGTTGTTCCCGAAGACAAAAACAGCGAAGCTTACAAGAACATGAAAGCCGCTTGTGTCGAAATCGGTTCCCATGCTGAAAAACTCGGTGTCACATTTGCAATTGAGACAGGTCCTGAAAAGGCTGAAACTCTCGCCTCCTTTATTAAGGATGTCGGTAGTAAGAGCATCGGTGTCAACTTAGACCCGGCTAATCTTGTTATGGTAACAGACGACGACCCTGTCAAGGCTGTTGAAACACTCAAGGATTACATCGTACACACACATGCAAAAGACGGTAGACTTCTCAAGAAAACCGACCCTAAAGTAATCTACAATTTCTTTGCTGAAGGCGGAATTGAAGATCTCCGTATGAGCGATTACTTCATTGAGCTTCCCTTAGGACAAGGTGATGTTGATTTTGACGCTTACCTTGACGCACTCGAGAAATCTGGATTTAATGGATTCCTCACAATCGAAAGAGAATGCGGCGACGACCCTTACGCTGACATTAAACTTGCAGTTGACTTTCTTAAAACTAAAATATAAGAACCGAAAATACGGTACTTAATCGAAAGAAGGATTCATTCTGATGAAAAAAATAGGATTTATCGACTATTATCTTGACGAATGGCACGCTAATAATTACCCTGAGTTTATCAAAAAAGTCGCAGGCGACGAGCTCGTTGTCGCTTATGCCTACGCTGAAATTGATTCACCTAAGGGTGGACTGACCACAGACCAGTGGTGCGAAAAGTATGGTGTTCAGAGACTGAACTCCATCGAAGAAGTTGTTGAGAAGAGCGACTGCCTTATCGTCCTCTCGCCCGACAACCCCGAGCGTCACCTTGACCTTTGTCAGCTCCCTCTTGCAAGTGGTAAACGCACCTATGTCGACAAGACCTTTGCTCCGACTAAAGCGATCGCTGAGGAGCTTGTTTCCATTGCTGAAAAGAATAATACTCCCTTTTTCTCAACCTCCGCACTCAGATTTGCGTCAGAGATGGACCAGATTAAGAAGGGTGAAATCAGCTTCATCAACTCACGCGGACCTGGTGTTTTCGAAATTTACACAATCCACCAACTTGAACCGATTGTAATGCTAATGGGCAGCGATGCAAAGCGTGTTATGTCCGTCGGTACAAAGGAAGCTCCCGCACTTCTTATCGAATTTGAAGGCGGCCGCCGTGCACTTCTGAGTCTCTTCAATTCTTGGGATGTGAACTTCGCAATGAATATCGCTTATGCAGACGGTACCTTTGGATCTGTTTCTTCTATGAATTCCTACTTCGACAACTTTATCGTCCAAATGTGCGACTTCTTTAAGACCGGTGATGTTAAGGCGGATCCTAAAGAAACTATTGCAATAATGGGCATTATAGAATCCGGCGCAAAAGCTCTTGCAAAGCCCCTCGAGTGGATTAACGTATAAAGGCTAAATTCCTGATTCCGGGTGTCTTCGGCGATACCCGGAATGAGGTTTTTTTATTGAATCAACACATTTTTCAGAAAGGAGGAAGTGAGTATTAATTTTTTCAAAAGAGAAAAAGCCCAGTCCGCCACCCGTCAAAAGAAAGCTGTTGCTTTCGTTGATTATGAGCATTGGTATATCTCGCTTTATAGAAATTACGGTACACGCCCAAATATCGGACTTTGGTTTGACGATATAAAGAAACGCGCAATACTTACCGAAGCTATATTTTTTGCAGATTTTTCGCATCAAAGTCTTGCCGATGAAATAAGAAGAATAAGACTATTTTCAAATAAAATTGTTGACACAAGAAGTGCTACAGGCAACTCAAAGAAGGATTTTACCGATTTCATCGTGCTCGACCATATCTATCAAAAAGCACTTGCTGCTTCTGATATTGATATGTTCATACTGCTTACCGGAGACGGTCATTTTTCATCTGTTGTATCCTTTTTAAAGAATATTTATTCAAAAGAAGTCGGCGTTTACGGTGTGAAAAATTCTTTTTCAAGACAGCTGCGTGAGACGGCATCATGGAGTATAGAATTGCCATTTGCTGAGGAAATTTCAGAAAGATACAATAAACTTGTACTTGACAGCATTGTCGAATTTGAAAAGTCATCTCCGGGTAAACTAATAACTATAAGCAAGGTTTCACAAATAGCTTCGACAAAACCTAATGTGTCCGAAGGTGAGCTGCAATCGGCTA
>JAQWDK010000060.1 GCA_028705495.1 Eubacteriales bacterium | reverse complement strand
GCCATCGGGTATTCGGCTTTTCTCCGTTCCGCTACGCTCCACTCCGAAAAGCCGAATACCCGATAGAACTTACCTATCCACATTCTTCTTAAATTAAAAATAGACCATATGTTTGACAACCACAGAAAGCGCTTTTTACAATTACTTCGTCGATGATTGACAAGGTCGCATTATACTGGTATAATATAATTGAATTTATATCGCTTGCATGCGATTAGTTCTGTTAAGGAAAATATTTTAATGAGAAGAATTATAATTTTCATCCTTTGCATACTGCTTTCACTCTCAATTACCACAATTTCAGTTTATGTTATGTATACGGCAGATATACTACAGGAAAGAACCGACTACGGTTTCGGTGATGTTAAAGTAGAAAGCGGAGAAGCTTTTCTTGAAGTTTACTTTTACGATGAAGCTGTTAGACAGTTTTCCGGATACAGAGTCGATGAGAACGATAGTATAATTTATATAAAGGTTTTTGCCTCATACCAAGATAAGAACAAACTAAAGCCGGATGAAAGCGGCTATATTTACCTTCGCTTCCCTGTCAGCGAAGAAATAACGGAGATCAGATATGTCACGAAAGATGGTTCCTATTCTTTATGGAAAAAAGAAATCGACGAATAACAGCACTGTCATACTATTGTCCATTCTGACAGTTGTCTTATCGCTCGGTTTGTTGGTTATTGTAGGTTTCAGAAACAGTTTGCCATCCCCTGCTGATTTATCGGATTCGAATTCTATGGATCGCTCCGATATCGAATCAGATACCCATGAATCTAAAAAGCTAAACGGAGTTTTTACTGTTAATTACATAGATGGCGAATACATAGGCGATTTCATGGATGGAATGAGACATGGAGAAGGCACTTTTATTTACACAAATGGTGATGTTTATGTAGGTGATTTCGAATACGACCAGCGAAGCGGTGACGGAATTTTAAGTTATGCAGATGGTAGCGTACTTGAAGGTGTTTTTCGCAACGATAAACCTAACGGTGCTTGTGAAGTTACTTTCGCAAATGGTGACAGTTACAGCGGAAATTACCACAATGGACTTATGAGCGGTACAGGAACTTATACATATAAGAATGGTACAGTTTATACAGGTGATTTCACACAAGGGCGTTTAGAAGGTGTCGGTAAAATAGCTTATACTAATGGAGATATTTACGAAGGTAGTGTAGTTGATGGCGCTTGCCAAGGCGATGGTAAGTTAAATTACGCAAATGGCGATAATTATGTAGGTTCTTTTGTTAATAATAAGCTCGAAGGTTATGGCGTTTATAATTATGCAGACGGCTCAATTTACAGAGGTAATTTTACAAATGGTGGTCAGACTGACACGGATTGTTATCTAAAGAGCAAGCAAAAGGACGGCTCCTATGTTGTTTATGAAGGCGGTATACAGAACGGTGTTTTCACCGGCTCGGGTAAATTGTCTTACGAAAACGGAGACTGGGTCAAGGGTAATTTTGTCGGTGGGAAATTGAACGGGAAAGCCGAATATTATCAAAAGATTTACGACAGTGTCCGAACGGGTGAATATGTCAATGGTGTTCTAAAAGACTGATAAATAAAAAAGGGAAAGCAATTTAATGATTGAAAATAAGCAAGAAACGCTCGCAAAACTCAAAGAAATAAAAGTTTTTGTACTCGATATGGACGGAACGATTTATCTTGGTGACAAAGTGCTTGAAGGTGCGATTGAATTTACAGAGGAAGCGAAACGTTCCGGGAAAAAAGTTCTCTATTTTACTAATAATGCTTCGAAATCAAAATCTATCTATTTGAATAAACTTCACAAGCTTGGTTTTGCGGCTAACAACAATGACATCGTAACCAGCGGTGATGTAACAGCTGATTTTCTCAATAAAAACCACCCAGGAGCGAGTGTTTATCTTGTGGGTACACCTGAACTCGAGCAATCTTTTAAAGATTATGGGATTAACCTTACAGATGGTAGTTATGCTGATATTGTTGTTTCGAGTTTTGATACTACCCTAACTTACGAAAAACTTGTTCATGCATGCAATTTGATCCGTGACGGTGCTATTTTTTATTCCACACACCCAGATTTCAACTGCCCTACCGAAAATGGATTTATACCTGACAGCGGCGCAATCTGCGCTTTGATAACAGCATCAACAGGAAAAAGTCCGAGGTATTTCGGGAAACCCCATCTTGAAAGTGCGGAAATGATGTCAAGGCTGTGCGATGTTAGTTTTGATGAAATGGCGATTGTAGGCGATAGACTTTACACAGATATCGCTCTTGGTAGAAACAATGGTATATTGTCAATACTTGTGTTGTCAGGTGAAACAAAGCAAGAAGATGTCACTCAGGAAAACAGGGGTGATCTTGTATTTGAAGGCATTTTCTCAATACAGGAATATCTGAAGTGAAAAAATAAGTATAAAATTAATTGTAAAATTTAGTATAAGACTGTTGACTTATGGTATAATTTATGATATTTTATAATTACACCCTATCGAAAGGAGAGATTTAAATGAAACTGCTCGGAATTGTAAGAAAAGTAGATGAACTTGGCAGGATTGTCGTACCAATGGAACTCAGAAGATCGTTAAACATCAACGAAAAGGATCCCGTTGAAATTTTTGCTGAAGGTGATAAAATCATCATCAGAAAGTTCAGCCCTGCATGTATTTTCTGTGGAAGCACAGAAAACGTATCGAGTTTCAAGGACAAGCTTGTTTGCGAGGAATGTATCGCATCAATCAAATCAACAAATACCAGCTTCTGATGTATCATCTTTGCAGTCGCACCCTGCATCATACATACACTGGTCAATCGATTTGTTTTTTTCCCTTATTATAAGGGGTAATATCATCTTGGAATAAGTAAAAGGCTTTCCGTTTCCGGAAAGCCTTTTACTTTTAAACGAGCTTAAGCAGCTTTTCTGTTAATACAGTTATGTTATCCGTACCAAATAAGTGGTACAAAGATAAAGCTTATGCCGGTGTAACGTTAACCGCTCTGAGCTTGTTCTGATTACGGGGGTCTACTTCTGTATCAAAAGTAACCTTCTGACCTTCTGTAAGAAGCTTGTAACCATCGATGTTGATTGATGAGAAATGTACGAAAACATCCTCGCCACCATTATCGTTGGATATAAAGCCATATCCCTTTTCTTTGTTGAACCACTTAACTGTTCCGTTGTTCATTAGAGCATCCTCCTTGTTATAGCGCGTACGTGAAAATGACTCACATGCTTTTATAAACCATCAAACTACCAGCGATCAATGGCTTACAAAAACATGTGAGTCCAATCAATACGGTCTGAATAAGTACATTATATATTATGCA
>JAQWDK010000039.1 GCA_028705495.1 Eubacteriales bacterium | reverse complement strand
TGCTAATTATAATCTCCTGTTTTGTATACATACTTATCATTCGTTATGAACGAAGTTGTTCCGTTCAAGTTTGTAAGTGGTATACTTTTCGATTGAAATGTGGGGTACTTTTACACTAATATATACAGATTTGGTTGCCAAAACACTTTCGGAAAAGCTGGATCAGGAAACAAAAAGCTCAAAGAATATCCTAATTCAGGTACTTAAAAAACTGGATGAACACTTCGGCAGACAAACAGAGGTCATAAATAATCAGGCTCGGGTTTTAGATGAAAATACCCAATCCGTAGAACGACTATCGAAATCATTGCAACAGCGTCTGGATCGCAGTACAACGAAGTTGTTAAATCTGATTGGTCTCTATTCTGAGCTGGCTGTGTGTGGAGTTATGGATGGGAAACGAAAGGAGAATCTAAAAGCTGAAATCGTCAACCTAATAAACGAATAACATCCATGAATATAGACTTCCCGCCACCGTCCAAAGGGACATACAACAATGCCGGAGGTTGCCGTCAATTGGCTAATTATCTGGAACACGAGGATTTGGAACGTATGGAGAAGGGCATTTATACAGAGGGTTTCTTCAATCTGACAGAAGAAAATCTATATAAAGCCGATATCATTCAAGATATTGACAGTAACATTGGTCAATTGTTGAAAACCGATGCCAAATTCTACGCTATCCACGTCAGCCCCTCAGAAAAGGAATTGAAAACAATGGGTAACACCGAACAAGAGCAAGCTGCATCTATGAAGCGATATATTCGGGAAGTCTTTATCCCTGAATACGCTAAGAACTTCAATAAAGGATTATCCGCAGAAGATATAAAATTCTACGGCAAAATCCATTTTGACCGCAACCGATCAGATAATGAGTTGAATATGCACTGTCATCTGATTGTCAGTCGGAAAGACCAGTCGAATAAAAAGAAGCTATCGCCGCTTACCAACCACAAGAATACCAAAAAAGGAGCAATCAAAGGTGGTTTCGACAGAACGAACTTGTTTCAGCAGGCAGAAACTGGTTTTGATAAGCTTTTCGGCTATCAACGAGATTTGCAAGAAACATTTGTTTATTGTAATACAATGAAGAACGGCAGTATAAAGGATAAATTGCAAATGCAAGAGAAAGAAATTTCCATTACAGAGGAAAAGAAAATGAATATTGATGCCGGAAAGCAAATATCCGAATCTGACGTCTGTACGTCAATACAACAGCAAAACAGTACGTCAGTAAATCATTCAATAAATCTTGATGGTGTGGCTTCTCTATTCTCTATACTCCCCACCGCTGCAGATGTTGGCAAACCCAACCCAGAGGATGAATTTCCATTGCGTAAGAAACCCAAGAAAAAGAAGAGAGGAAGAAAGTTAGGCTAAAGAACTCCTTTTCATTTGGCAAACAAAGGTATATTCCAAGAATAAAACGTCAACACCAAGCCGCAAGCGGTTTTACGCGAAATCTCCACACCTACGTTCCACTTCGGGTAGTATTTCCCATAAAAGTGTTGTCTAATTTATTCTTTCCACAGAAGAGGTGTTTACAAAATGTAAAAGGGGAAAAATATGCAAAGGTGTTGGTGATATTTGTCATTGGGGATTTTAAGCGAAAACATCCTTATTGTTTTATTTCGTAGGTTTTCTACTAAGATTTATTTGCGCGTATGAAATATTGTTTATTTCTTTGTAGTGAAATTACAAAATGCATCTATGAGGATAAAAATAAAAGATATTGCAATTATACGCTCTGGAGCTTACATGAAAGAAGCTATGGGAGGAAGTGTTTTTTATTTGCAGGTTGGAGACTTTAGTAGAGTAGAGAATACGTTTGTATTATCCAAGCCTATATTGGAATTGAATGCCAAGACTGAGAGTCATTTACTATTGGATGGTGATATTGTTTTAGCCGCCAAGGGGATGTCAAACTTTGGAGTTGTGTATAAGGAAGAAATGGGCAAGGCGGTGGCTTCTTCTTCTTTTTTGGTTATTCGAATCATAGACTGCAATCTTGTCATGCCGGATTACTTATGTTGGATTCTAAATAGAGAGGACACACTCGCGTTTTTCAAAGCTAATGCTGCCGGATCTTCCATTCCCTCTATTAGCAAGGCTTTGATTGAAGAGTATATAGTGGATGTTCCACCGATAAATATTCAAAAACAAGTTGTAGAAGTGGATTGGCTGCAACAGCAAGAACAGCAAATTTATCAAAGTATCGTAACTTTGCGCAGCAAATTGGTTCAGAAACAATTGATTGAAATAACAAAATAATATATAATGGAGAATAAGACGACACAGTTAGATATTAATCGCATTGTTTGGAAAGCATGTGATACCTTTAGGGGAGTTATTGACCCCAGTCAATACAAAGACTATGTATTGACTATGCTTTTCATAAAATACGTGAGCGATATTCACAAGTCTAAATACAACGAATATTTAGCCCGATATGAGGGAGATAAAGAGCGTGCGGCAAGAGCCATGAAGCGTGAACGATTTGACGTTCCCGAAGAGAGTTCTTTCGACTATCTGTATGAACACCGCAACGAGAATAATATCGGAGAACTGATAAATATAGGCTTGGCAAATTTAGAGGAAGCTAATCGCGAAAAAATGAGTAGCGAAGATGGTAGCGGGATATTCCGCAATATAGATTTTAATAGCAGCAACTTAGGGGATGCAAAAGATAAGAATACCCGATTAAAAAACTTGTTGGTCGATTTCTCCGATGAAAAATTAAACTTCGACCCTTCGCACTTAGAAGATAATGATGTGATTGGTGATGCATATATGTACCTCGTCTCCACTTTCGCAAGTGATGCTGGGAAAAAAGCTGGAGATTTCTTCACCCCTGCAGAAGTTTCATCTTTGCTTGCCAAACTTACTAAGAGTAACCCCGGAGCACGGATATGTGATCCGACATGTGGGTCTGGCTCATTGTTGATTAAAGCCGGACAGGAAGTTGGCAATGATAATTTTTCATTATACGGACAAGAGCTGAATGGCAGCACTTGGGCGTTAGCTATGATGAATATGTTTTTGCACGGTTTTGACAATGCTACTATTCGCTGGGGCGACACATTGCGCTCTCCGAAACTGCTTGAAGGCGACAAGCTCATGAAATTCGATACTGTTGTGGCAAATCCTCCTTTTTCGTTAGATAAATGGGGGGCGGATGAAGCAGAGCACGATCAATACAGCCGTTTCTGGCGAGGTGTTCCTCCAAAAAGCAAAGGCGATTGGGCATTTATCAGCCACATGTTGGAAGTGGCATACGAAGGTAAGGGCAAGGTTGGCGTAGTTGTACCGCACGGTGTGCTTTTCAGAGGGTCGAGCGAAGGGAAAATTAGACAAAAAACAATCGAAGAAAACTTATTGGAAGCCGTTATAGGATTGCCATCCAATCTGTTTTTCGGAACAGGTATTCCAGCGGCTATCGTAATCTTTAACAAAGGCAAGAAAACGGATAATGTGTTGTTTATTGATGCGAGCAAAGAGTTTGCTCCCGGCAAAAATCAGAATAAGCTTCGGCAGGAGGATATATCTCACATTGTTGATACTTATAATAAATTCGCAAAGAATAAATTAGCCGCAGGAGTGGTAGAAGACAAGTATGCCTATGTTGCGACACCTGCAGAAATAGAAGAAAACGATTATAACTTGAATATTCCTCGCTATGTGGATACATTTGAAGAGGAGGAAGAAATAGATATACCTGCAGTACAAAAAGAGATAGACGACTTGGAAAAAGAATTGAAGAAAGTACAGTCGAAAATGAAGGAGTATTTAAAAGAATTAGGATATTAACCTTAAAACAAAAGTAAGATGGAAAAGATAGACACCTTATATAAAGAGTGGACGGGGTTGCAGCCGCTTTCTCTCGAAAATCAAAAGCGGTTAGATCAAAAGTTTATGTTAGAGTTTAATTACAACTCCAATCATATAGAAGGAAACACCTTGACTTATGGTCAAACCAAATTATTATTGATGTTCGGAGAAACGACCGGAGATGCTAAGTTGCGAGACTACGAAGAAATGAAGGCGCATAATGTTGGGCTGGAGTTGGTAAAACGAGAAGCCAAAGACAAAGAACGCCCGTTGACTGAAAATTTCATTCGCGAACTTAACCGGACAATTCTTGTGGAGGATTTTTACAAAATGAGCAAAAATGGAGGTCGTTATCTGGTGAAAGTCGGACAGTACAAAACTCGTCCAAATTCTGTTATTACAGCTACCGGAGAAATGTTCGATTATGCTTCTCCCGAAGAAACACCAGCTCTGATGACTGACTTAGTGAAATGGTACAACGAAGAAGAAGCAAAAGGCGAGCTATGCCCGATTCAACTCGCCACTCTGTTTCATTATCGTTATATACGTATTCACCCATTTGAAGATGGCAACGGACGAATTGCTCGCTTATTGGTTAATTACATCTTGATGCGGTATGGCTATCCGATGGTTATTGTACAGAGTAAGGATAAAGAAAACTACCTTAATGTCTTGCATAAATGCGATATTGAAGTAGGGCTCAATCCCTCGGACGGAGCCAATGCGCAATTAGAGCAGGTCGAGCCATTTTTGGAATATATGGAAGGTATTGCAAAGCACGCATTAGAAATGTCAATAAAAGCGGCTAAAGGCGAAAGTATAGAAGAAGAGGATGATTTTGCTAAACGAATCGCTCTATTAGAGAAAGAGGCGAAGCTACAACGTGATAGTAAAAAGAATAAAACGCAAACAAAAGCAGATAAGGTAATAAATATTCTTTCATTGTTATATCTTCCTCTTAGGGATAATATAGTAAACACCCTAAAGTCCGCAGCACACATTTTTTATCAACAAGAGTGGGATGAAACCCACTTCTCTAAAACCTCTGACAGGAAGAACGCATCTAAAATAGAGAAAATAGAAGAATGGATTAAAAATGCAAATACGGATAAAAAAACGGAGATGTTATCTGACATAAAAAGTATATATTATATGTATGTTCTTAGGTATCCAAAAGATGAATATAAAGTTCTGCCATCCGTTCTTACTATAGGTTTTAGCATTACACTTGGAGATGAATACTATACTATAAGCACCTTAGGTAATAAACAGTTTAGCTACAACACCTATCCTTCTGAAAAAGAAGTTGAAAAAATTGTCTCCAAGTACAAAACAGAAGTCTTAGAAAAAATCGAGACAGCTATTCATGGAGCAGAATAAACACATACCACAAGGATACAAAGACAGTCCTCTGGGGATTATTCCGCAAGAGTGGGAGGTGAAGAGACTGGGAAGCATTGTTAATTATAAAAAGGGTTATGCTTTTAAGAACTCACAATACAAAAAAGAGGGTATTCGGATAATAAGAATTTCTGATACAAATTCAAATGGGATAAAGGATGGTGAGAGTATTTATCTTGACTTACGCGAATATTCTAATTTTTGTGATTATCGGATATTTGCAAATGATATTATTATTCAAACAGTAGGCTCAAGACCTCCTTTATATGACTCAATGGTTGGAAAAACCATTAAGGTTGAATCAAAATATAATAGCTGTTTGCTGAACCAAAACCTAGTGTTGATACGTTCAAAAGAAATTAGGCATGAAATATTATACGCCTTGTTAAAATCAAGAAGATATATATATCACATAGAAACAATTATACAGGGAAATGCAAATCAAGTAAGTATAACTCTAAATGACTTATTTAAGTATAAGATTCCTCTTCCTTCTCTACCCGAGCAACAAAAAATTGCCGAAATACTAACTTGTTGGGATACTGCCATTGAAAAACAAACCCAACTGATAGAAAAACTCGAAACTCGCAAACGCGGACTCATGCAGCAACTGCTTACGGGTAAAAAGAGGTTGAAAGGGTTTGAGGGGGAGTGGAGAACAGTAAAGTTAGGAGAAGTCGGCGAAATTTCTTCTGCTGGTGTAGATAAGAAAAGTACTGAAGGAGAGTTGCCAATTAGACTACTTAATTATCTAGATGTTTATCGTCGAGATTTTTTGTTTTCAAAAGAATTCAATCACCGGGTTACCGCATCAGCCGACAAAATTGGAAAATGCTCTGTGAAAAAAGGAGATATATTTTTCACGCCTTCTTCTGAAGTTCCTAACGATATAGGTATATCTGCTATTGCAATGGAAGATATGCCAGATGTGGTATATAGTTATCATGTGGTAAGATTAAGGTTGCATGAAGATTGGGACTTGAAATTTAGAGCCTATGCTTTTCAAACGGATATGTTCTATAAACAAACTAAGACTTTGTGTGACGGTAGCGGTCAACGCTACGTTATATCACAAAATAATTTTAGGAAAATAAGAATCAACGTCCCATCAATCGATGAACAAACCGCCATTGCTGATATTCTATCGGCAATCGATGAAGAAATCGGCAAAGAGAAAGAAAAATTGGCAGCGTTGAAAGAGCAAAAGAGGGGGTTGATGCAGGTGTTGTTAACAGGTAAAAAACGGGTAAAAATATAGAGATATGAGTGGTCTAAATCGATTCTATTTAAAAGATGAGAGTAGTATTTTATGGCGTAAAAACTACGGAATCAAGTGTGTTTTTATTAGCCATCAAAAAGATGATGCTTCAATTTGTAAAAAAATAGCAGATTATTTCATTAATGCAGGTATTGATGTATATTTTGACGAATATGATAGCGATCTAAAAATACATCGTCAAACAAATAATCCTCAATGGGTTGTTGATGCGATAAAGAAAGGAATAAATAAAAGTTCTCACATGTTATGTGTGTTTTCACCAAATACGTTGTATTCCAAGTGGGTTCCTTGGGAAATAGGTTATGGGTATGACAAAACGAATCTATCTGCTTTAACTCTAAAGGGTATAACGGACAACCAACTGCCTGAATATCTTAAAACTGTTCCCATCATTCGAGGAACAAAAACATTGAATGACTATATTTCTACTATTGAAGGAAAACCATTGTATCGTATGTTTTCAGATAGCCTATTAACAGAACATACAAAAACACACCCTCTTGATAACTACTTAGATTATAATTTATAACAATATGGATAAGCAGATCAAAATGCCGTTGTCGGTCTATGTCTTA
The DNA here is from genome assembly GCA_028705495.1 of Eubacteriales bacterium. Classification (GTDB taxonomy): domain Bacteria; phylum Bacillota; class Clostridia; order Oscillospirales; family CAG-382; genus GWF2-38-85. The sequence goes on along the minus strand of JAQWDK010000039.1, from coordinate 7,219 downwards.
TATCACAAAGACTATATACAAGGAAGAGAAGTATATACAGATATGTATCACTTGTTGTGTCGTAATCCTGAGCGACCATTAACAGACGGAATTGACATTCCAGTTTTTCTACGAACAGGAGGAGATGGACAAAAAATACCCAAAATCGAACTTGGACAAAGTTCTAAAAATGCTATATTCCTTTTGGTTGATGAGCTTATGTATTGTTGTTCTGATTGGAAAGCATACATAGAATCCTTGCTTACCCTTGTAGATAGTGACACTAAAATTTACCCAATTTCATTATTTAAGTATGCTTATGACATAAATGCAAACTTGCAAAAAAAACAATTTATTGCATTAAAATCATATTCTATAAAAGACAACTGGGGAGAATTTCAAACAAGAGTCTTTGATGCATTAATTCGTTTTATTACAGGGAAAGAGGCTGAAAAATTGAAACTCTTCATCAGTCACTCTAAAAAAGAAATAGATAAACTAGGAGAGGCCAAAGCTAAAGAGCTAAGGGATTTTATTCGAACAGATACAAAGTTAGATTCTTTTTTTGATGCCAATGACATTGTAGATGGATATGATTTCGAGGAGCAAATAAAAGCAAATGTTGAAAAATCGCTTTTCATTGTATTAGAGACTAATACATACTCCGAAAGAGAATGGTGTAGGATTGAGGCGTTAGCCGGAAAACGCAATAAAGTTCCCGGAATTGTAGTGAGTCTTATTAGCGGAGCTGTTAAAAGAGGCTTTCCTTATTTAGGAAATGTACCTTTGATTAGATACAATAATAATTGGAGCAATATTGTCAATCTGTTATTGAGGACCGCTTTGAATCAATATTATCAGGAAAAGTTGCTGACCCAATTAAAAGATTCCATTGCACCAGATAATTATTGTATTCTACCTTTTTCTCCAGAACTTCTCTCATTCTGCTTAATTGATAGAAATAAAAAAATATTATACCCTGAACCTCCTTTGGGAACCGAAGAGATTGAGTTCTTAAAGATATTTGATAACAGTGCGTCATTTATAACCCCAATGCAAGCTTACTCAGAATTGTCTGGCTCTTTAAAAGGCAAAAACATTGCAATTTCTATTTCAGATTCAGAGGATATACATGATTATGGCGGAGACGATGTTCTTTTAAGAGATGTCACAATTGAACTATCTCGTCACATTTTAGTTGCCGGAGGGAAGTTGATATATGGTGGAGACTTAAGAGCGCAAGGGTTTACGGAACTGTTTGCAGATCTTTCTTGCCAATATGGACAAAAAGAAAAGTCTGACAGAAACACTAAGTATTTCACAAATTATTTTGCATGGCCAATATATCTGAACATAACCAAAACTCATGAATCTGATTTTGAGCATAGCCGTGTTTTAATTGTGAAAATTGAAGCTCCAGATGAATGTCCACCTGATTCTAAGGATACTTTTATTGCTCCCAGAACTCCAGAAAACAACTACTTATGGGCAAAGTCTCTTTCAAAAATGAGAGAACAAATGGAAAATAATTCTGATGCACGAATTATTTTAGGAGGACGAACGCACGGCTTCAAAGGAAAATATGCTGGCATTTTAGAAGAATATCTTATTGCAAAAAACAAGGGTAATCCTATCTATCTCTTAGGTGGTTTTGGAGGCGTTTCCAAAATCATTGCAGAAATATTAGAAAAAAAGTTGCCTGAATCATATTTGTCAGATCAGGCAAATATAGATACCTCCTATTCTGATTTTGTCAGCTATTATAACACGAAAGAAAATAGTAACCCGATAAACTATCATGCTATTTTTAGTGATATTTCACACGGAGGAATAGCAAGTTTAAACAATGGACTATCCGAAGATGAAAATAAGATACTATTTCAATCAACAAATATTCTTGAAATAGTAGCATTGGTACTAAAAGGGCTAAATAATAAATTTAAAACAACATAATTATGGCACACAATGTATTTATTTGTTATCATCATGCAAATGACCAGTATTACAAAAATGAATTAGTGAAATTTGGGAAAGAACATAAAATTTTTGTCGATTACTCGGTAGGCTTAGGTGAAATAGACGATAATTTGTCCGATCAAGAAATAAGACAAATTATTCGGGATGAGTATTTGCAAAATTCCACTGTGACAATAGTCTTAGTTGGGACAGATACTAAAAATCGCAAACATGTTGATTGGGAAATATATTCTAGTATGTATGATGGGAAGATAAATAAAAAATCTGGAATATTAGTAATAAACCTTCCTTCAATATCTGGCAGTTCTTCCATTCGTTCCGATCATAGCGGTGAAAAGGAATCCGTTTTTTCTGACGTAAAATCATGGGTATCTATTTCTGAAAGAGCTGAGTATGAGAGAAGACACCCATATATGCCTGACAGACTCATAGACAATTTCTTAGAAAGTAATTCAAAAATAAGTGTTGTTAACTGGAGCGATTTAAATGTTGAAAAACTTACCATCCTAATTGAAAATGCTTTTCAAGATAGAGCGAATTGTAAATATGACTTAAGTAGAGCAATGAGACGTAGAAATTCATAAGATTCTACTCTGTTTTTAACTCAACATAAATTATGAACAATATCTCCTTCAAAGAAGACCATATCAGCCAAATCCCGGCTCTGCAATTGTTGCAGAAACTGGGATATACCTATTTGTCTCCCGAAGAGGCATTGGAGTTGCGTGGCGGAAAAACAAGCAATGTACTGCTTGAACCTATTTTGCGTAAGCAGTTAGAGGCCATCAACTCCATACAGGTGTCGAGTGTAAAGACAGCATACTTTTCGGCACAGAATATCGAGAATGGCATTGAAGCGATGCGCAATGTACACTCCGAATCAGGATTTATGGCGAGTAACGAAGCCGTATATAACCTGTTGACATTAGGCAAAGCACTTGAACAGAGCATTGATGGAGATAAGAAAAGTTTTACGCTGAATTATATCGACTGGAAAAATCTGAAGAACAATGTTTTTCATGTTACAGAGGAGTTTGCCGTAACTCGTTCAGGTATGAGCGATACATATCGCCCCGATATTGTTCTTTTTGTCAATGGGATACCCATGTGTGTAATCGAATGTAAGCGTCCAGATATAAAAGATTCATTGGAACAATCCATCTCACAACATTTACGAAATCAGCAAGAAGATGGTATTCGTCCACTTTACGTTTATTCTGCTTTATTGTTAGGCGTGGCTACTTTGTCGGCTTCTTACGCTACTACCGCCACACCTGCAAAATTCTGGTCTAAGTGGCGAGAACAATTTTTGGATAAAAATGAGGAGAACAATTATACTACAACCCTTCATCAATTAGTCAACACCCCTCTTACCGACAGGCAAAAAGATATTTTGTTTTCATCTCGTTATCGGTATGTAAGAAAATATTTCGACGATATGGAAACGCAAGCTGTAGAGCCAACCGAGCAAGACCGGTATTTATACAGTCTTTGTCGTCCGGAACGGCTCTTGGATTTGATTTACAATTTCACGGCCTATGACGACGGCATTAAAAAAGTAGCCCGCTATCAACAATATTTTGCCATTAAACAGGTGATGGAACGTATTCGGCCATTAGACGGAGGCAAGCGAAAAGGTGGTGTTATCTGGCATACACAAGGGAGCGGCAAATCGCTAACGATGGTCATGCTAGCACAAGCTATTGTATTAGAAAAGGCAATCCGCAATCCGAAAATAATTTTAGTTACCGACCGCACCGATTTAGACCGACAAATAACCGGCACTTTCAAGAAGTGTGGAATTTATGTTGAAAATGCAACAACGGGAGCAAAATTGATTGAATTGCTTGAAAGTAAAAGCGATGCCGTCATTACGACTGTGATTAACAAGTTTGAGACAGCAGTAAAAGGTCTTAAAAAACCATTGGAAGATCCTAATATTTTTGTTTTGATAGATGAAGGGCATCGCAGTCAATATGGAGACATGAGTATCCAAATGCAGAAATCCTTGCCTAATGCCTGCTTCATCGCCATGACCGGAACTCCTTTGATGAAGAAAGAAAAAAGTACAGCGGCTAAATTTGGCGGAATTATCCTTCCGGTTTATACGGTTGATCAGGCGGTGAAAGACAAAGCAGTGGTACCCTTATTGTACGAAGGTAGAATTGTGCCTCAGTTTGTTCACGAAAACGCACTTGATAACTTCTTCGACATGGTGAGCGAACCGTTTAACGACTACCAAAAAGCAGATATGAAACGGAAATTTAGCCGTTCCGACCAAGTCAATCAGGCAGACCAGCGCATTCATACTATTGCATGGGATATTTCAAAACATTACAGAGATAATTGGCAGGAAACCGGATTTAAGGCACAGCTGGTTTGCCCTAAAAAGCGAATAGCCATAAAGTATAAAGCATATTTAGACCAGATCGGTATTGTATCATCCGAGGTGCTTATAACTTCGCCCGACAGTCGGGAAGGAGAAGAAACCGCTTACGGTGAAACCCCTAACGAAGAAAAGGCTTTCTGGAAACGTATGATGGATGAACATGGGACAGCTAAAAAATACGAAACAAATCTTATTAACCGATTCAAAAACAGTGATGAGCCTGAAATAATTATTGTTGTAGACAAACTGTTGACTGGTTTTGACGAACCCCGTAATACAGTGATGTATATTGATCGTTCGTTGAGAGAACATACTTTGCTGCAGGCAGTCGCTCGCGTAAACAGAGTCTGTGAAGGGAAAGAGTTTGGCTATATCATTGACTATTATGGAGTCCTTCAACCACTAAACGATGCGTTAACTATTTATGCTGATTATGATCCGGAAGATTTGAATAATATGTTTACTGATGTGTCGGATGAAGTCGCAAAATTACCCCAAAAACATTCTGAACTGTGGGATATATTCAAATCCATTTCCAACAAAAGAGATTTGGAGGCTTACAGTCAGCATCTACGACAAGAAGATATTCGCCAGCAGTTTTATGAAAAACTTACAGCTTATGCAAGTTGTCTGAAAATAGCCTTATCGTCTATCGTATTTCACAAAGAAACCGACGAGTCGCAAGTCAATCGTTATAAAGAAGATTTAGCTATGTTTTTGAGACTTCGTAGCGCAGTTAAAGAACGATATTCCGATCAGATAGATTATGAAAAATACGAAAATCAGATTCAGAAACTCATTGATACACATATTGAAAGTAGCGAAGTAAGAATATTAACAGAGTTGGTTGATATATTTGATAAGGAGAAATTTGCAGAAGAGGTGGAGAAAATTACCGGAAAAGCAGCGAAAGCAGATACTATTGCTTCTCGAACCGCAAAATATATTACAGAGAATATGGATACTGATCCTGCATTCTATAAGAAATTTTCTCAATTGCTGAAAGAAACCATCTCAGCATACGAACAAGGCCGAATTGACGAAGTAGAATATTTGAAACAGGTAACACAACACATGGAGTCTGTGCTTTCTCACACCGACAGCAGTGTTCCGTCCGAAATCGCCAATAACAATCCTGCTCGTGCCTACTATGGATTGTCTCTGGAAACCTTTAAATCAATGACTGTTCCGGAAACTTTTCCCATCGAAAAAATAGCTTTGGATTCCGCTTTGGCTATAGACTCTATTATTCGGGAGTATATATTAGATAATGACAAACCCATTATTGATTGGACATCAAAAACCAATTTAATTGGTCAGATGAAAATTGATATGGAAGATTATCTCATTGATGAAGTTAAGCGAAAATACGACATTCCGATGTCCTTCGACGATATGGATACTATTATAGACCGTTCTGTAGAGGTTGCAAAATTATGGTTTAAATAATGGAGAAGCTTTTATATGGTAATACGGAAATAAGCTATTCTATCGTTTATTCCGATCGGAAAACCTTGGGGATTATTGTAAATCCAAATGGAGAGGTAATACTTAAAGCTCCTATTGATGCTTCTTTGTCGAAAATAATGGATAAAGTAAAGAAACGAGCTTCGTGGATATTGAAGCAGCAAAACTATTTTAAATCGTTTGGCGAACGTTCTCCAAAACGCAGATATATTAGTGGAGAATCACATTTTTATTTGGGTAGACAGTATCGTTTATATGTCAAAGAAGGCAAGCCCAATAGTGTGTCGTTCAAAGGACAATATTTTGAAATTGTATGTTCTGATAAACTCAAAGCAGAATCTTTGATGAAAGAGTGGTATAAAGAAAGAGCAAAAAACAAGTTTGCGAAAATCGCAGAGCCCGTAATACAACGATTCAAAAAATATGGAGTTGAGCCGACTTCACTCTATATACAATTCATGGATAATCGTTGGGGAAGTTGCACTCCAAAAGGTAAGATTATACTCAATACTGAATTGATCAAAGCCCCTAAGCCATGCATAGAATATGTCATTACACATGAATTGTGCCATTTACTGCAGAAAGATCACACAAAAGCTTTCTATGACTTACTTTCAACCGAAATGCCGGATTGGGAGCGATGGAAAAACAAATTAGAGAGAATGATGTACTGATATATTTACCAATAAAAAAAGGAAACATTATGAGCTTAGACATCTACTTTTTCAAAAACGGTTTTGACATTCAGAAAAGCAGAGCAGATATAGATGCCACTTACACAAAGTTGCAAGCTATAAAGGAAGAATTGGAACAACTCGAATGTGATTATAAAGAGGCGACGCTATCCAATCTCAATGTTACCCATAATCTCAATAATATGGCTAAGGCAGTCGGATTATATGAAGTTCTATGGAGACCTGAGGAGATTGGGATTACTATGGCTGCTCAGATGATTCCGTTTCTCGAAAAGGGGATTGAAGAACTTACGGCTAATCCTAAGAAATATAAAGCATTCAACCCTCCCAACGGTTGGGGAGACTATGATGTCTTTGTTGATTTTTGCAAATCGGTACTGCATAATTGTCGTGAATATCCCGACGCAATTATTGAAGCAAGTGTATGATGCTGTTCACTACCTTCACCTGTTCATTGACAATGAACGCCGCCTCGAACTGAACAAAAACAACCACAAACGACAATGTCACCGATGATTCCCACACCCAACATCCGTATCAAATTTGTACCATAAAACCATAACTTGCTAATAATCATATACACTCAATTTCGAAGAGGTGAAATAAGCAACCAAGCGAAACATTGACAGAGAAGTCAATATAATTAGATTGCCAAACATTTTAAAACCGCAGTAAGCACTTGTTTACTGCGGTTTTTGTTGTTCGAAATTGA
>JAQWDK010000013.1:54684-55850 GCA_028705495.1 Eubacteriales bacterium | reverse complement strand
CCAGTAAGACCGTCTATATTCGCGAATTTCTCTAATTTTTCGACACGCTGGGACTCGTTTTTAACATAGTAGCCGACAACCCATGCGATTATAAGAAACATCGCTGTCAAGGCTATATCGCTCTCAAAATATTTGTTGATGTCACCCTTAGGCATGGATAATAGATCAATTGTCAGGAGTGCCGCCGATGAACATCCGGCGATAATTAGGCCTGCGATCATACCGAATTCGATTGTGTAGGAAACGATGAAGAATAGATACAAAAACTTGTAATAACTTTGATAACCGCCGCTTACATAAATTGCAAAACTGCACATAGCAAAAAACAATACTATTTCAAGAACCATAAAGACACGGTTTTTATTTCTATTTGAATCGAGGAAAATCCATATAAGCATTAAAAGCAGTATAAACATCAAAGCTGAAAACATACTCTCGATGTTTAGTATAAAACTAAGGGCGCTGTCGAATATGGTCTGATAAATAGGGATGGCAAAGAAGAATAAAGCGCAGAGCTTTATTGTAAAGAACATATTCTTATATTTAAGTTGTTTGTTGTGAAAATTATTCTGATTCATTATAATTACCTACTCGAAGCTATAGATGATAAAAAGCATGCAGCTGAGACAAAGGGGCGTATTATAATACGCCCCAAGCGTGGAAACGCTTTGTCTCAGCTCGGCTTATTAGTCCTGCAGTGACTTCGGTTCCTGCGGCTGATATATAAACCAGAAGCAAGCGGAGGATGCGACCAGCGATGCAACGAGAGTTGCAACGATAGCGAGTGCCGAGTAAAGAGTCTTTTTCATGTTATCTCTCCTTCCTTCGGTTTTCTCTTGTATTTTAGCATTGTTACACCGCTTTTAAAGCAAGATGTCCTTCTGCAAAATCAAGGCTTAGGTTTAAGAAAATCTAAAATATGTATAAGTTTATGACCGGGTTTTGTTAAAGTAAATGTCTGCCATACTGTTGCGAAAAGCAGACTGAGAGATACTGAAAGAAATCTTATATTATGATTTGCGATGGAAAAAAATAAAGCTGAAAGTAAAAAGTAGAAGGATACCAATATAACGCTGTAGTTGTTGAGCCTTTTTATCTTTTCGGGTTTTCGTATTGGTTTATTTGGCGAATCAACGGGAGCGAGCTTTTTAACTATAAGGATCATT
>JAQWDK010000013.1:0-54584 GCA_028705495.1 Eubacteriales bacterium | reverse complement strand
TGAAAGTAAAAAGTAGAAGGATACCAATATAACGCTGTAGTTGTTGAGCCTTTTTATCTTTTCGGGTTTTCGTATTGGTTTATTTGGCGAATCAACGGGAGCGAGCTTTTTAACTATAAGGATCATTATGGTATATACTGGTATGTAAAACAGGAAAATTAAATAGTGATAATAGGATTCTTGTAAAGATAGGTAGAGATCGTTGAGTGCATATCTTGAGATATAGCCGAGGGAGCCGATTATAAAAAGAGAAAAAAGGGTACAACCTAAAAGGGTACTTGAATGAGCTCCGCCGGTATATTTTCTCATAATTCCAACAGCGAGGAATATCATAAAGCATTCAATCCAACAACGAAAAATAATACCGATTATGGAGGAAAGTATAAACATACCTATTGTCTGAAGTATTGCAAATAGTCCATAAGCGACAACAGCTACCTGTTCGTCGTTGTAATTTAGTTGTTTTCCAATTGAAAAAGCTATTTTATTGCATATATTTTCCATTTATAGAATTCCTTGCGAACAATTTACTATCTTTATTTGAGGATTTCATAACTACATAAAAGATTGAAACAAACAGGAATAGAATTACGTTTGATATATTTCCGGGTACTTTACTGAAGGAGGTTGTTGTCAATAGGAACATATCAGAAATCTCTTCGCCAAATATAAAAAGCCGCATCGATATATAAACGATAATTTCACAAATCATAATAATTACCAGTGCAAGAATACCGATTATTACGGAGCGGTAAACATTCATTTTCATAGCCCAAATTGCGATAAAGATAATTGCGATAATTGAGAGTATTGTATGTATGCCGAATGTAATCGGTAACATCCTGAAAAGAAGGACGACTATTGTCAGAGCGCCAGAATAAATCGTAAATTGTTTAGCTGAAATATCTTGCGGATAAAAAGCGCAAAGCCATATTAAGCAGGACACGCTTTGAAGCATAAATCCTAAGACTATTTCCGACATTATAAAGAAAAATATATCCATAAAAAGCTTGAACCTCCGCTGCCCCGCAGCTGCCTGCATTTTTTATTTAGCGATTTGTCCCGCTTCGTTGACCTTTTTTATGTAGTAGTAAATTATTACCGTTACAAAGCCATGAATAAGCACATCTCCAGGGCTGTAAATTGTCCAGCCTATATCGATGTAATCCGAAAGAAAGGGAAGTTTTATATCCTGACCGCCCATTATATGCTTACCGTCGTTGACCTCTTCGACGACCCCGTCGGTGTAATAGCCCGTAAGCTTTGAAAGCGTCGGAAAAACCGGCATCAGCCCGTTGTTTGCGTTCATGACAAGATTGTTTAAAAAGCTACCAATAGCGACACCGGCCGCTGCGATTATTGCAGGGAGGTTGATAGAATATTTGATGATAGGGGGAAGCATAACCGCAATAAATGCGATCTGAAGGTATCTTGAATAGTCAAGGAGCGTTCTGTTACCCAGTATAAAGCTAAGTTGTACGAATATGTATAGAAGCTCTAATATAAAGAGAGGGTATAGATAGGGGGTTTTTAAGGCTGGCTTCAATTTGAAGCCTTTTAGTTTTGCTATAATAAACCCTGCGGCAATAAATAAAATCATCAGCTTGTCCGCTCACTTAATTAAACAAACATCCATTAAATATTTTCATACTGCCCGATTATAGCACAAAAAACCATTGAATACAATAGCGAACTTGAAATTTGTCGAAAAAATGGTAATTATTTATTATAGTTTTATGACAATCTTGCTTTAAAATCGTTATATCCGAACATTTTTACAAGTGTAGTAGAGTCATCTTCATCAGAAACATAAATTGCCGGTAGCGGAACGCCGTTAAAGGTATTGTTTTTTACCATAGTATAGTGTGCCATATCGCCAAAAATCAACCTATCACCAACGCTGAGGGGTTTGTCAAATGAATAGTCGCCGATGATGTCGCCTGCAAGGCATGTAGGACCGCCAATTCTGTAGGTGTACGCTTTCTCCTCGGGTAGAGAAGCGCCCGCAATTTCAGGGCGATAGGGCATTTCGAGAACATCGGGCATATGGCATGCGGCAGATGTGTCGAGAATTGCGATTTTCATTCCATTATCGACAATGTCGATGACCTGGGCAACGAGTACTCCTGTACCGAGCGCAACTGCTTCACCGGGTTCAAGGTAGACTGTGACACCATATTTTTCGGCAATGTATTTTATACATCTCTCAAGGCGCGGTATGTCGTAGTCGGTTCGTGTGATATGGTGGCCGCCGCCAAAGTTGACCCATTTCATCGCATGCAGATACTTTCCGAAGCGTTCTTCGAAGGCGACAAGTGTCGCCTCCAACGCATCGGAATTTTGTTCGCAAAGAGTATGAAAATGCAGTCCCTCAACACCGTCAAGCTCATTTGGCTCAAAATTGGCAGCGGTGACACCGAGCCTTGAGCCAACAGCGCATGGGTCGTAGATTGCATGGTCCTGGGTGGAATGCTCAGGATTAACACGGATTCCGACACTTGCGCCTGCGGCTAATGCCAAAGCTTTAAACTTTTTAAGCTGTGAAAAGGAATTGAAAACGATATGACTGCTGACTTTTACAATTTCATCAAATTCATTTTCGGTATAAGCAGGAGAAAACACATGGGTTTCCTTGCCCATTTCCTCAGCGGAAAGGCGGGCCTCAAAAATACCGCTGGAGGTAGCGCCGTCAAGGTATTTTGCGATAAGGGGATAGACTGAGTACATCGAAAACGCCTTCTGTGCGAGAAGGATTTTGCAGCCTGTTCTTCGGGAAACACCTGCAAGGACTTGCAGATTTTTCTCAAGCTTAGGTAATTCTACAACATAACAAGGCGTTTCGACCGATTTTAGATCAAAATTCGGATAATCCATCAGTCAACAAGCTCCGGACTGAAGGTCTCCTGCCACGGAAGTCCCCATTTGTTGAGTGCGTCCATAAATGGGTCGGGGTCGAACTCTTCTACATTATAAACGCCGGGTTTTCTCCATGTTCCGTTCATCACAAGCATAGCGCCGATCATCGCAGGAACTCCTGTTGTATATGAGATTGCCTGTGAGCCAACTTCACGATAGCATTCTTCATGGTCGCAGACATTGTAGACATAGTAGTGAACCTTTTTGCCGTCCTTGACACCGGTGAAGATGCAGCCGATATTGGTTTTACCTTTTGTTCTCGGACCGAGTGATGCGGGGTCGGGAAGGACTGCCTTAAGGAACTGAAGCGGTACGATTTGTTTACCTTCAAATTCAATCGGTACTATCGAAGTCATTCCGACATTTTCAAGGCATTTTAGATGAGTCAGATAGCTTTGTCCGAAAGTCATAAAGAAGCGTATGCGCTTGATTCCCTTGATGTTAAGCGCAAGGGATTCCAGCTCTTCGTGGTGGAGTAGGTACATATCTTTTTCGCCGATTTCGGGGAAATCGTATACACGCTTTATTTCCATGGGTTCAGTTTCAACCCAATCGCCATCTTCCCAGTAGCTGCCCTTAGCGGTAACTTCGCGGATGTTTATCTCGGGGTTGAAATTGGTGGCGAAGGGGTAGCCGTGATCGCCTGCGTTTGCGTCGAGGATGTCAATATAGTGAATTTCGTCGAAATAGTGTTTCATCGCATAAGCGGAGAAAACACCAGTAACACCGGGATCAAAACCGCTGCCAAGAAGGGCGGTGAGTCCGGCTTTTTCGAACTTTTCTTTGTATGCCCACTGATATTTGTATTCAAATTTCGCCGTATCAAGCGGCTCGTAGTTTGCTGTGTCCACATAATTTACACCAGCAGCAAGGCAGGCATCCATTATAGTCAGGTCCTGATAAGGCAGCGCAAGGTTGAGCACAACATCGGGTCCGAAGCTCTTTATCAGAGCGGTCAGCTCCTCAACATTGTCAGCGTCTACCTTTGCGGTAGAAATTTTGGTTTTTGTAGTTCCTTGAAGTTTTTCCTTCAGAGCGTCGCATTTTTCAATGCTTCTGCTGGCTATAAGCAATTCGGTGAACACTTCGTCGTTCTGACAGCATTTATGGACTGCAACACTGCCAACTCCGCCCGCGCCGATAATCATAATTTTTCCCATTTTGTTTTCTCCTTTGTTTGTTTTATAGTACCGATAAGAGCAGTTCACGCAATATCTTGCATGCTGCTGCGGTTGAAATTCCGGACTGGTCATAGTGCGGTGAAAGCTCGACTATATCAAAACCGACGACATTTTTCAGCTTTGTAAAGCTGTGAACTGCTTCGAGTAGTTCCTTAAAGCCGATTCCGCCTGGTTCAGGTGTTCCCGTGCCAGGCATCACCGAAGGGTCGAGCACATCGAGGTCGAGCGTGAAGTAGACAGGCTTGTCCGATAGTTGTTTTATGCAATTATCGAGTCCGTCAAGGTCGAATTTACGCTGATAGATATGTTCTTTTGCCCAATCGAATTCAGGTCTGTCACCTGAGCGGATTCCGAACTGCCATATCCGCCCATCGCCGAGGATGTCCCAGGCACGCCTGATGACACTTGCGTGGGAGAGCTTTTCGCCAAGATAATCATCCCTAAGGTCGGTGTGTGCATCAAAATGTATAATATGCAGGTCGGGGTAGTGCTTTGCTGCAGCTCTGAGCGCTCCAAGAGTAACGAGATGTTCACCGCCGAGCATTACAGAGATTTTTCCGTCTGAAATAATTTTATCGGAAAAGCTTTCGATGTCTGCAAGCACCTTCTCAGTGTTACCAAAGCAAAGATCAAGCTCGCCCGCATCGTGGATGGCATAATCCGTTATGTCTTTCTCAAGATAGGGGCTGTAGGTCTCGAGTGCGTAGGATTCCGCGCGCATGGTTCTGCTGCCCATCCTTGCGCCGGGGCGGTATGAGGTTGTGCCGTCAAAAGGTGCGCCGAAGATGACGGCAGCAGCGTCGGCATATAGGCTTTCACAGCCGAGAAAAAACTCAGTCCTCAAGTTCGGGTTCGACATGTTTTAAAAGCTCCTCAACATAGTTCGGTAGCGCGAAGGCTCCGCGATGTAGGTTTGTGTTATAATATTTTGTAGAGATACCAAGGCAGTTCCATTTTTTGCTGTCCAAATTTTTAACAGGGTGGTACTTTTTCGAAGCGAAACCGAACAGCCAATGGCCTGAGGGGTAGGTCGGTATATGCGCCTGATAGAGACGGCAAATTTCAAAACTGCTGACAACCCTCTTGTGGACACGCTGAACAATCAGAGCATCCTCCTTATAGAAGGGGCTTTCGTGCTGATTTACCATTATGCCGTCTTCGCTTAGTGCTTTATAGCAGTTGCCGTAAAACTCTTTTGCAAAAAGCCCTTCACCCGGCCCGAAAGGGTCTGTGGAATCGACGATGATAAGATCATACTCGCCTTCACAGCGGCGAATATATTTCAGCCCGTCCTCATAATGGATGTGTATGCGAGGGTCGTCAAATCCGCAAGCGGTGAATGGCAGATGTTCGCGGCATACCTCGATGACCGCCGCGTCTATCTCAACGAGGTCGATATGTTTTATGCTCTTGTATTTACTCAGTTCACGGCAAACACCGCCGTCGCCTGCGCCTATAACAAGAATGCGCTCCGCCTTCGGGTGTACTGCCATCGGTACATGGGTCATCATTTCGTGATATATGAATTCGTCTTTTTCCGTCAGCATCATAATGCCGTCAAGAGTCAGAAAACGACCGAATTCCTGTGACTCAAACACATCGATTCGCTGGAATTCGCTTTGAAAACTTGCAAGCTGTTTGTCAACACGGATTGTGAGCTTTACATTAGGTGTATGATTTTCGGAATACCATAAATCCAACTGCTTATACCTGCCTTTCAGTCAATGACATTGATTCTGCTGACTTCCGGGTCTTCCGTACCCGTCAATGTCGCACCTTTTTCTTTTGAGTATATGATGTATTCTATAATATCGGGTGTGATTTCTTCTCCCGGCGCAAGTATCGGAATGCCCGGTGGGTAGCACATTACAAATTCCGAACAGATTTTACCTGCTGTTTCACGAACAGGAAGGGAAACGGAATTAGAATAAAAAGCCTCTTGAGGTGGGAGCACAACGCGGGGGCTGATATATTCTTGTCTGAGCATTCCGAGCTTACTTCTCTTGTAAATCCTGCGTATTTCAGCGAGTGCGCTGACAAGGCGTTCGATATCACGGAGTCTGTCACCTGCGGAGAGATAGGCAAGGAAGTTTGCAAGGTCGCCGAACTCAGTTTGAATATCGTATTCGTCACGGAGTATATCGTAAACCTCAACACCGGCAAGACCGATTTCAAGGGTGTTCACCGAAAGTTTTGTCTTATCAAAAGCGAAAACGGTATCGCCGTTGACAATTTCGTCAGAATAAGCGTAGTAATCACCGATACGGTTTATTTCATGCCTTGCATAATCTGCGTTTTCGGCAACTTTTGCATATATCTCTTTGCCTCTAAGTGCAAGGTTTTTTCTCGAAACATCAAGGCTTGCCATAAGGAGATAGGAGCCGCTTGTAGTTTGAGTGAGGTTTATAATCTGCCTCATTCTGTTGGCGTTGACATTCTTACCAGTTAGCAGAAAGGAACTTTGGGTTAGCGAGCCTCCGGATTTATGCATACTCACGGCTGCGATATCAGCACCGGCTTTTATTGCCGCAGGGGGTAGACCTTCGCCGAAGTAAAAATGTGTGCCGTGAGCTTCATCTGCAATCAAGAGCATTCCGTGGTCGTGTGCGATTTTTGCGATTGATGTGATGTCGGAACAGATACCGTAATAGGTCGGGTTGTTGACAAAGATAGCTTTTGCATCGGGATTTGCTTTGACTGCAGCTTCGACTTCCGGAACCGACATACCGAGCGCAATACCGAGCCTTTCGTGGGTGTGAGGGTTGACATAAACGGGAATGGCGCCGCAAAGGATCAGAGCGTTAATGACGGAGCGGTGTACATTCCTCGGCAGTATAATTTTGTCACCCCGTCCGCAAGCAAAAAGGATCATAGCCTGAACCGCGCTTGTTGTACCGTTTGTCATAAAGAAGGCACGTGATGCACCAAATGCGTCCGCGGCTAATTCCTCAGCTTCTTTTATGACTGAAACCGGGTGGCAGAGGTTGTCAAGGGGTTTCATCGAGTTGACATCATAGCTCATACAGCGCTCACCAAGGAGTGCAGTTAGCTCGGGATTGCCTCTTCCGCGCTTGTGACCGGGTACATCAAAGGGTACAACACGCATTGTTCTGAAATTTTCCAGCGCTTCCATTATCGGTGCGTGTGTTTGTGTGTTCTTGTAAGACATTTATATAGCCGCCTTAGTTTTTTGGTTATAAATTGAGTATTATTATGTTGAAGCTACCGCTTTAATATAATGTTATTCACCGAATTAATTTGCAGGAAAGATTGCTTGTCCGCTGAAAATCTCGATCATCTCTCTGCGTAAGTCGTTTGTTATATCAAGTCTTGTTTTCGGAGGAAGTTCGTAAATATCGGTGTTAAACAAATAGCTTTTTAAATCGATGTCTTTAATGAGCATTTTTGTATGGAAGATATTCGATTGGTACACATTGATGTCGATAGCATCGTATCTCTTAAGAGTTTCATCGTCGATATAGTCTTGAATTGAAGTTATGTTATGGTCGAGAAAAATTTTCTGACCGTTTATATCTCTTGTAAAGCCTCTGACTCTATAATCCATAGTTATTATGTCCGAGTCAAAGCTACCTATCAAATAATCGAGTGTGCTTAGTGGGGTTATTTCACCGCATGTGGAAACATCGATATCAACTCTGAAGGTTGCTATCGCTTTATCGGGGTGGAACTCCGGGTATGTGTGAACGGTTACATGGCTTTTGTCGAGATGGGCGTGGACAGTGTCACCAGCTATTGAGGGGATCATCTTTTCTTCTGCGATCATAATATTGACGCTTGCTCCCTGGGGCTCATAGTCCTGTTTTGAGATAGAAAGCACCTGCGCGCCAATCATCTCGGTAAGATTGATGAGGATATTGGTCAATCTCTCCGAGTTGTACTGCTCGTCGATATAAGCGATGTAATCGCGTTGTTCTCTCTCGCTCTTTGCGTAACACACATCGTAAATGTTGAAGCTTAGGGATTTAGTGAGGTTGTTGAACCCATAAAGTTTTAGCTTTTCTTTCAATTCGAATTTCCTTCCAAAAAATGAAATAAAAAAACGCAGGCATAAGAGAAACCCCTGAGGGGAGGCTCAAAACGCTTGCGCAGTTATCAGATCATATTCGACCGAATTTAATAGTCCCTAAACACAACACAGCCACTGACCGTCAGCACGCAAAAAGCGAAGCTGAGTAACTGTCGTGACTTCAAATGCGCGGTAAAAAACCGCGTGTGACAAAAGGCTACTTCAGGTCGTCTGCCATCTCCGTTTTACGAAGTGGCAATACCAATCTTATTGACCGGCTGCACAAGTGTAGTTGTGACGGTTTAACCGCGTCCTCGCAGTCCATAACAATACAATCGTTCACCAATGCAAAGCGTTTCTTAATTGGGTATGTAGAGACGTTTGCACTAAATTTGATAACCCGACGGTTTTCCCGTGAGGTCTCAATCAATAACGCAGCTGTCGCCGAAGATACTTCGACCCAGCTGAAGCAGAACACCCTTTTGGTGGCTCTGCCGACCGGCATTTGACCCGGCTGTCCGCGGCCTTTTCGCCTGCTATTTTCAAAACAGCAAGTCTGGTCAGAATTTATTTTTCGAAGAAGAAAACGAACCTCTCCGATTTTCACATATTATAACATAAATATTTTGTCGTGGCAATAGTTTTAGAAAAAAACTTTCTGTAAGCTAATTCTAAAAACCCGATTTAGGAGGAATTATCAAAGCTCAGGAAATGCCTTGCTGTACCAGGATTTAAAATTATTAATGCAGAAGCCAAAGAAGTCTTTGTTATATCCAAAACTGCCTGTAAATCGTTCTTTCAGATCCATATGTATGCCCATAAACCAAATCATACGCAAAGCGCAGAATGCAGGCAAACATTTCAATTCGGATTCAGTCAGTATACGCACGCTGTTATATCCGTCAAGGAAAGACTGCCAAAGACTACTCTCGTTATATTTTTCGTTTCCCATCGACATATTCCAAAGCAATACTGCAATATCTGAAACCCGCCACCCGGTTCCCATACAATCAAAATCAAACATTTCGGGCTTTTCTCCGATAAAGCGGTAATTATTTGGTTGTATATCACCATGGCAAAAGCCGTAATATGGTTCTTTCACCGGAACGGATTCTTCGACGAATTCTATACATTTTTGTGAAGCAGACGCTAAAAAATCAAAATCTTCTTCATTTATATACGGTTTAACAAGCTCTAACGGCCTGGTTGTCAAATTTACGGGCTCAAAGCCTTTACGGTTAACTGAAATATCATTCCTGTCAGTTATCGTATGTATCTTAGCAAGCATCTGCCCGAGATTGAATTGCATTTTTGTTTCATCACCCGAAGGAGAGCTTTTTGCTTCTTTAAACAGAATCAGAAAGCGTTTTCCCTCGGGAGCATTTATTTCCCATACGAACTTGCCGTCATTACAGCATACTGGAGGTGCGGCATTAACACCGTTTTCGACAAGGAGATTGATTATGTCGGCTTCTTCTTCGATGTCTTTTAAAACATACTTGTTTGCCGGCGATATGCGAAGATAATAAATTTCATCACCGGACCTGACCTGATATACATCATTCAGTCCGCTTTTAAAAAGCGTGCAATCGGCTATCACATCAAAAGGATATCTCTTTAAAAGCTCCGATTTTAAAGCTGAAGGTGAAGGTTGCGAATATCTTACCGGGAAAATATCTGGCATTGTTTTTCTCCTGTTTTAAAATTCCGCGCTGAACATATATGCTGTGCTGGGTTTGTCGCAGCCGTTAAGGAACACTTCCGCAGTCCAGTATTTTGCCGGGTAGGGGATACAAACACCCTCGCCGAGCATTGTGTTTCTCGTAACATCATACATTGCATCGCTGTCATAGCCCTCGGTTTTATGCATGGCATCAATATCCCCGGAGAAGGTTGCGAATGCAAACTGGGAAATGAAAGGCGGACCCGCTTTGCCGTCATTTTGAGGTACAAAGTCGAAATGGAGGTATCCCTCAGGAACGGGAGCGTCTGCCTTCATAAAGCGACCCCAAAAACCATGCCACTGACAGACATCAACACCGAGCCCGTAATGGTGCATAAACAAAACATCATAGTCAAAACTGGATTTATAGTCTGTCATAGAATCGAGAGTGTCAAAATGCTTCTTTAGGTTTTCGATTTTGTCGAAGCTGTCACCCTCACGGCATTCTTTTCCGATAAAGCGCATTGTGGGCATTGTTTTGTATTCAAAGCTGTCAATTTTAAACCCCTTTTGCTGCTTCTCAACAACATCGGGCATAAATAGAGTCCACTGCACTGACGCATCAAATTCTTTTAAGAAATTGATATATCCGAAGAAATTGACGGTGCTCGTACCGGCAGGACCTGTTCTGTTCCCGGCGATAACTTCTCTGACACTTCGTTCGCGCATAACCGAAAAGTCGGCGAAAACTCGGGCGACCGCTTCTTTAAAATGCTCGTCATGAGAAAAACCTGAAAGCTCCTCATCAAATCTATCAAGCGCTCTGAACACCTCCGGGTTTACCACACCGGACGGCTCTAATTCCTTCAAATCCGCCCTTAGTTTAGCGTTTTGCTCTTTGAAGCGGGCCAGCACTCCCTGCATTAAAATTTGCTCGTTTTTGGCTAAGTTTACGTCCTTCCATTGGGAATCGTCTAAAATCCATTCTGTCAAAGCATCAAAAACGTTCGGATTTTGTCCTCTTGCTCTGCCTGCCCAAGCTACAACCTGGTCATATTTCTCTTGGTTGCTAAGGTTCTCGCCATTTTGTTCTTCGACATCTCGCCAGTAAAACTTATCAATAAGATCGCGTGACATACAAAAACCTCCTTTAATTGTGACACTAATAGATAGCGGATGTAAGACTTTAATTTTTCTCCGCGTCGTTTTGGATGGTGGAACACCGTGGAAACGAGTGAACGCCTTTGAGAAGCTTTCTGCTGAGTCATACTGATACCGCATTGCCACATCAATGACTTTGCTTTTGGGCTTCAACAAATCAAGCCCAGTACAGCTAAGCCTTCTGTTACGGATGTACTTTACCAACCGTATTTTATCATATCGCTTATGTTCTGTCCGAGTTGCTCAAATGTATCATTAAAACAATAACCCATCAGTATAAAGAGCTTCAATTCGTTCCATAAAAAATAGTATTGGTTTTTTAGCAAAAACTTGTCGCTAAGTCGAACTTTTGATGTGTAGTTTTCTAAAAAACCAAATTTAGCGTCCTTGTGTGGATTTGTATAAGTAAATAAATCCGACTCCCTGTCACCATAACAACAATCCATAGGGTCAAGCATTGCAGTTAACTTTAATGTATTCGGATCGATTAGTAAATTTTTCATCTTATAATCACCATGAATCAAACGAGCTTCTTTCACCGGTTGTGTAAACACGTTTTTAAAATTATAAAATGCTTCATTAATTAATACTTGAGCTTTGACGGATAATGGGTTATCTTTTAGCGTGTTTAAGTATTGAAAATAGCTGTTAATTCGATTGTAAAAAAGTGTTTCCCAGTTTTGTAAAAAAGTATCGCAGTCCAACTCTCCGAAACCGTTTGGATTTACAGTATTATGAAGGGCAAGATGCGCATCCACTACCTCATCTGCGACTCTTTGCCTGTTTGCTTCATTATCAAGGACAACAAATCGTACTGGCACACCCGGCATATATTCCATAAAATAGATATCAGTAGTCAGTTCACCATCACCATAAAAGTAACCGTACACCTGCGGAATTGGTACGATAGAAAATTTACGCAATTCCTCTAGCTGGCGCAGTTCCTTCTTCATGAAACCGATTTTCAAATAAACCTTAATCACAACATCAGTTCCATTTTTTTCGTATCTAGCCGTATATACTTGACTGTATGCACCCTTACTATAAATCTTAATATCACTAATAATTTCATTTGAAATATTTTTGGCAGCATTTTTAATTTGCATTTCAACTGTGAGCATTTAGAGGTTGTTTCCCTTCATTAAATATTCATTCGGTGTGTTATCAATAACTCACATTTCCTTCACCAAGAACATCTCCATGGGTTGCTCGTACTTTGGAGTGTTTAAGACAAGGCAGCCGCAATCCTTATATCCAAGCTTCCTATAAAAATGCTGTGCTTGCTCGTCCGCCTGTGTTGAGGTCATTACGATCCCGAAACCCAAACTTTTCATTTCGCTTTCCCAAAAATTAATCAGCTTACATCCGTAACCCTTTTTCTGATAGGGCCAATCAATAAAAATTAGATTTAAGAAGGGTGTATTATCCCAAAACAGATTATAACGTAAAATTCCGACCGGGTTTTCGTCTTCTAATAAAACATATCCCATTTTGTCTCGTACTTTTCGTTCGAATTCCGTTTCCGAAATATGTTTATCCAATGAAAACCAAAACTCTTTATCACTTTGTCCGACGAATTTAAATTTAATCATTATTGTATCCTAACCATTTGACTTCAGCTTAACTCGTTTTATTATCCCAAAAGCTGCAGCGGCTGCTGCTATTACAGTAGCTGCGCCTAATAGTATGGGTATAAGTAGGCTTTTGTTGTCGCCGTCTTCGTCCGCAGAAGTTACATCACTTGTTTCGGGCCCAGATTCGGGTTCGGACGGAATCATTCCCGGCTCAACAACGGAGATATTTATTGTTAAAATATCATAATTGTCGTCACCAAGGGAGAGTTTTACCTCAAAGCTGTCCTCGCCGAGATATTCTTTTCCTGGTGTGTAGAGGAAGTTTTTTGTCGCTTCAAATACTCTAACACTGCCGTGCTTCGGCTCTTTGGTTATTACAGCCAGGACATCTCTCGGGTACCAGTCGCCGTTGAGCGTTATTTTTCCGATAACATCATCATTTTTCTCAACATAGGTAAGATTATCAACTGAAGCTTTCAGCTCATCCGGGAATGAGAGTGTATTTTTGATAAATTTGTATGTGGTATCGTAGATGTAACGCATATAGGGGTCGCTGGATTTTGCGGTAGTATAAATCATACCGGGACCTGCACCTTGATAGTATGCGTGCGGAGTGTCGGTCATCATACCATTGCGGGAGCAGGAAATCATATACTGCTCATAGAACTTGCCGACTTCACGCCCTTTTGTGTTCAGGTGGTGATGTATTTCCATTTCAACCGCAAGTCCGTACTTTTTACAAGCTTCTGCAAAGTCCTCCATCATACCTGCCGGGTCTCTCTGGAGAGGTTCATTGAAAGAGAGGTTCGGCTGCATAAAAGAGCAGTCAAAGCCAAGTTCGTTGTAAAATTCAATTCCCGAAGCCTGATAGAACGGGATTGAGATAATCTGTTTATCATAAGAGTGGCAGAGGTCGATGGTCAGCTTTATAAGCTCCGCTTCGTCCTCGAATGTGCCGTAGCTAATAGCTTCATGCATCCAGTAGAAGCCGTAAAGCTCAAGGTTTTTGTATCCTGCTTCATCCCAGCAGTTGAGCGTTTCTTCGATGAACCATTTTTGTGCCTTGACACAGTCGGCAAGGGAGGTGATTTTGTTGTCAACCCCGTCGCCGTCATAGTCACCGAAAACATAGTCTGAAATTTTCGGATAGGGAAGGGTTATGTAAACGGGTACAGAATAATCATCTCCGAGTTTAAGGGATGTTCTTACCTTTTCCGAAGCATCGTCAAGCGCTTTAAGGTTGAAAACGGGATCAAACAGCTTACCGAGCAGAAACTCCCAGTCTGACTTAAAGGAGCGGGTTGTGTCGGGGCCTACACCGATAATCGGCTCGCCTTCTTTCCTGTTGGGTATCTCACTCGGACCACGACCCCCGACATAAGTGAAGATATAGGAGTCGAACATAGTGTCGAGAATGCGTCCTGAAGTGCTGACATAGGCGAGGTATGGGATAAGCGATTCCATGGTGTTGTCGACAATCGCTGCGTTTTCAGGGTAATATCCTGTGTGAAGCAGCATAAGGTCCATTGCGCCGCCTGCCGCATCTTTCGGTGCATATGAGTTGGGAAATACCTTTTCAGGTGTTTTCACGAAAGGCTTTTCGTCACCCTTGAGAGCGGTTCCGTAAACCTCAAATTCGTCGGGGAAGCAGTTGACCTCGACATTGAAATGAAATCTGACATAACGTGCCTTGTATGTGCTTTCAAAAGTCTTTTCATAAACCGCACGGGAAGCAGCGGGCTTGTCTATTGGTACTGGGTTTTCAAGGGCTGCAACTTCCATAAAGTCTTTGCCATTTTCGGAAACGGAAACAACAAAATACTTAGGACAATAAACACCGGGTCCCTTGAACTGCAGAAAGCCGCAGTTAAAGCCTGTGACGGCAAAATCATCCTCAAGGTCGATTGTGATTGTCCGACCTACAGCGCGGTAGAGCTTTACCCAATTAGCGTCGCTAATTGTTGTGGTGCTGCTTTTCTTGCCATCGGTGAGCATATAACCAGTATCGACATCCTTGTTATAACTTCTTGTGTCCGGCATATCGGTTTCGACTGTATAAGCTTTTCCGGCGGCGATGTTTTTGGGTGTTTCCTCCCCATTTACCGAAAAGGCTGATAAGGAAAATAGCATAGCCATGATAATCGCAAGTCCTTTTTTCATTTAATTTCCCATTCTGCAACTTATGCGGTCATGTGTATTATTTTGAAAAAATCTCCGGATAATCTGAGAGGAAGAATGCATTTGATTCAGCGTATTTGCCGTCATTTGTTTTGATCGTTATTCTAAAATAACCCTCGTCGCCGTCAAGTTTAAAGTCAGCAAAAGATACGGAAGAACCATTCGATGCGAGCTTACAGATTGTTTTTCGATGAGCGGTCGTCAGGAAAATCGCGCTAACCGGACTGCATTCGATATGCAGCATTTTATCGCTATCAATATAAAGCGAGGTAAATTCCGGACCCATAGAACAGTAAAAATCACCGCGCTTCAAGGCTTTCGAGATACTCAGATAGTCGAGAGATTCGGATTTTATCATTGTAAAGCCACCGAAAGAATCCCAGTAAGGGCTTTCGATAGGTGAGTGGTTGTGGTTGTCGTCGGTCATAACGCAGAAGAGATTGCCTTTGCCCCTCCGGAGGAGCTCGTCATAACTTTGTCTTGCGTAACCGTTGAGACAAACGACTTCACAACCATGGTTGTAAATCTCAAACCCCCAAAGTCCCTCAAGGTCTTTAAAATCATTGTAATTCTCAAGCGACCAGTAGGGATGGTTGTAGAATGAGATAAAGCCTAATTCATTTAGCTTCGCGATATAGCTGTTGATTGCGGGGAAATCTCCATAAGCGGGAAGAGGGGTTATAGCAGCCTTCTTTTTTTCCGGTTCATAAGAAGGATCGGTGTCGATAAAATTAATATGCAGAGCCTTTACAAAATTGAAATTTGATGTAACAGGCTCATAAATAGTAAACTCAAATGAATCGAGGGCGAGAAAATCCTTATCTGTCAGGTGACTTTGGCTGACAAATACATTGTGGTCGGAATAAGCGACAACCGAATAACCGGCCTTCATATATTCTTTTTTGATCTTTTCGGGAGTGAAAGCACCGTCTGAGACAGTTGTATGATTATGTAAATTAGCCTTGTAGAATTTACCCTCTTTGGGTAGGAGATATATTTTGTTCATAAAGACACCTCTTTGCTTTGTCCTTCGTTTTACGAAAGGAATAATAGTTTTCTAACAAAACTATTATACAAAGAAAAGAGGCTTTTGTAAACAGATTATTTAATTTTAGTTTTCTTTTTAGTGAGTTGTCTGCGTTCTGCGGACTCTCCGCTCGTTATGTAACGGTGCATTTTATTCAGCGCGCCTTTTTCAAGGCGGGAGACATATGAACGGGATATATTCATAATTTTTGCGACTTCTCGCTGGGTATATGTCCTACCGTTGGGACAGAGTCCGTGACGCATTATAATTATGTTACGCTCACGATCATTCAGTTTTTCGCGAATCGCTTTTATAACTTGTTCACTCTTGAATTTCAAATCAAGCTTTTCGACGATGTCGTCGTCTATGCAGATAACATCCATATAGGTAAGCGGGTTTCCGTCTTTGTCAACATCCACTGCTTCGTCGATAGAAGTCTCGCAGTTCTGCCTTTTCTGGGAGCGAAAGTGCATCAAAATCTCGTTTTGCAGACATTTACCCGCATAAGTTGCGAATCTTGTGCCGTTTGTGGGGTCAAAGCTGTCGATTGCCTTTATAAGTCCGATTGTTCCGATGGAGATCAGGTCGTCCTGATCCCTCGTTGTTGTATAATACTTTTTTACAATATGGGCGACAAGCCTCAGATTGTGTTCTATGAGTTTTGCGCGCGCCTTAGCGTCGCCTTGCTTTAACTTCTCAAAACATTCGCTTTCCTCTTCCCTTGACAGTGGAGGTGGAAAGGAATAGCTGCCCGATACCCTTAGGAACATAAAGTAGATACGGGACAGCAAAGCAATAATCATATTGAACACGCGAACACCTCCAAATGAGGGCGGAATTCCGCCGCTCCATATTTCCGCCAAATTTGTGATGTGATTTTGACGGTACGGAATATTATATGCGGAAGTATTCGTGTTTTTGTTTGTCCACAGGTAATTTAGCTGAGATTTAGGCTTTCTTTTGCTTTCTTTGCAAAGTTTTCAAGTGCTTTTGCCCTATGGCTGACAGCGTTTTTCTCCTCCGCGGTCATCTGGGCAAAGGTCTTATTAAGGGGCTGATAGAGAAACAGCGGGTCATATCCGAATCCGCTTTCACCAATCTCTGAATGCAGTATCTGTCCCGGACATTCGCCTCTCGCTGTTATTATTTTAGGCAAATCACCCGGTATAAAAAGGGTTATAACACTCACAAATCTTGCTGTCCTGTCTTCGGTTTTTACGCCTTCTAAAAGATGCAGTAGCTTTCTGTTGTTGTCCTCGTCCGTGCTATCGACTCCGGCAAAGCGTGCAGAATAGACTCCAGGGTCACCGCCAAGGAAGTCAACCTCAAGCCCCGAATCGTCGGCGATTGCAGGCAGTCGGCAGAAATCGCTGACGGCTTTAGCCTTTATAAGAGAATTTTCCTCAAATGTTGAGCCCGTTTCTTCGATTTCAGATGTGAAGCCGATATCTTTCGGTGTCAGCAGTGTAAAGCTGCCGAGTTTTTCAAGTATCGCGGATATTTCTTTGATTTTATGAGCGTTTCCAGTTGCTAATGCTATCTTCATACAGTCGTTTCGACCTCTTTTTTAGCGTCAAACAAAGCAGAGACAAAGTCCGTGCTTGAGAAGGGCTGCATATCGTCGATACCCTCTCCGACACCGATGAATTTAACCGGGATACCGAGTTCGCGTTTAATCGCAAGGATTATTCCGCCTTTTGCGGTGCCGTCAAGCTTTGTCAGCACGAGTCCTGTGATATTCGCCGCCTTTGCAAACTCTTTCGCTTGTGAAACTCCGTTCTGACCGGTTACAGCATCGAGAACAAGGAGTGTTTCACGGGATGCGCCAGGCAGTTCCCTGTCGATGATTCTGTTTATCTTTGCAAGCTCGTCAAGGAGGTTTTTCTTGTTGTGGAGTCTTCCGGCAGTGTCGATTATAAGAACATCGATTCCGCTTTTCTTAGCCGCACCAATCGCATCAAAAACCACCGCAGCAGGGTCTGAACCCTCGCTTTGCTTGACAAGCGGTACATCTGAGCGATCCGCCCATACCTGGAGCTGGTCGATTGCTGCAGCTCTGAATGTGTCGGCGGCGGCAAGCATAACTTTTTTTCCTTTAGTGGTAAGGTGTTTTGCAATCTTACCGATTGAGGTGGTTTTTCCGACACCGTTTACGCCGATTACAAGAATTACACTGACATTTGATGTGAGGTTAAGCCCTTCGCTTTCTCCGATCATTTCGGAGATGATTGACATCAGTTCTTTTTTTGCTTCCGATGCGCTTTTTAGCTTCTTTTCTTTGACAACCTTTTTGAAAGAATCAACTATTTCAGTTGAAACTCCGACGCCGACATCTGCGCTGACGAGGATATCAAGCAGTTCCTCGTAAAAATCATCGTTTATTTTATCAAAGGACGAAAAGAGTCCCTCGATCGGCGCAAGAAGCGCTTTTTTTGTTTTTGAAAGACCTATCTTTAATTTATCGAAAAATCCCATTGTTTTTCCTCATTTTCTTATTTGTGATCCAAAGGGCATAAGACCGAGTTTTGCGAGCTTAAAGGCTTGTAGTCCAAAGGGTATACCGATTATAGTAATACATAGAGCAAGACCGGCGACCGCGGCAGCTATAGTAAGTTCCCAGCCGAAAAGGAGAATCCATGTAAGATTAAGCAGGAAGGAAACACCGCCGCCGCCATACACGACCTCTTTTTCGAAAGGCCAAAGAGCGAAGCCTGCAATTTTGAAAAACTGCATGCCATAGGGTATGCCAATGATTGTGATACAAAATAAAACGCCTACTAAAAACCAACCCAGTGCTAAAAGCCAGCCCACTAATATGAGCCAAAGTATGTTGCCGAGAGTCTTCATTTATATGTTTTCCTTTCGATAGGATGATGAATTTACCTTAACTCAAACTGAGAACTTTCTTTTTCTCTGAGTTTTGTTAAATCAAGGGTAAGATATTCCGAAACGCCCTTATGGGGCATCATAATACCATAAAGTCTGTCCGCCCTCTCCATTGTACCGCGGCGGTGTGTGATGAATATATACTGTGTCTTCCCGCAGTTTTTTCTGATGAAATCTGCGAGCTTACTGACATTGACCTCGTCAAGTGCGGTGTCAATCTCATCGAATATACAAAACGGAGCCGGGTTAATTCGCTGCAGTGAGAGATAGAGTGCGATTGCCGCAAAAGACTGCTCACCACCGGACAGGAGTGATATATTCTTTATAGTCTTTCCCGGAGGCTTTACAATTATGTCGATTCCCGATCCGAGAGGGTCGGATGGGTCAAGGAGTTCCACATAAGCGGTTCCGCCGCCGAAAAGCTCTGAAAATACTTCACCGAAATTGCGGTTGATTTTATCGAAGGTTTCGGAAAACATCTCCTTCATGCTTGTGTCGAGCTTTTCGATTGTATTGTCAAGGCTTTTTCTCGTCTTGTTCAAGTCGTCAATTTGCGCAGAGAGGAAATCGTATCTTTCTTTAGTCGTTCTGTATTCCTCAACAGCGTTGACATTTATTGAACCGAGGGAACGGATTTTATTTTTCAGAGACGAGAGTCTTGAGGAAGCTTTATCCATCTTTTCTGCGGGAAGTCTTATGCTGTCCGCTTCGCTGTAGGTCAGCTCATACTCATCCCAGAGCTTTTCCATTATCTGCGCGTATTCAGCGCTTCTGCTCTCGGATTTTGACGAAAGTTCGGTGTATTCTCTAAATGCGGCTTCTTTTTCGGCAGTGCGGGTTTTGCTTTCGCTGCGGAGGTTGTTTATCCTCTCCTGTGCCACCCTCTGCTTTTCCGCGAGCACTCCCTGTTTTACGCTCATCTCTTCAAGTTCTAACTTGCTTTTTGTCAGTGATGTTTCAAGCTCCTTTATGCGCTGAGCCGATTTTTCAGCTCTTTCGTTGGCATTTGCAGCTTCCGCAAGGCAGTCATTTACACGCTTTTGTGATTCATCAAGTGATGTGCTGAGTCTTTCAGCTGATTCAGAGAGTCGGTCGGCTTCGTTTTGGAGTTTTGCAAGTTCGAGTTTGTATTCTCCGACCTTGTCGACAAAACTGCGGTCTGCGTCTCCTCTGGTTACAACATCACGGCTGACTTTTTCAAGGGATTCCTCAAGAGTTTTTTGCTCTTGTTCAAGAGCTGTAACCGCTTCTGTTAATCTTAGGATTTCAGCTTCCGCACCCCCTTCTCCAAGGGAGAGCGCTTCAAGATCTTCGGTGAGCTTCTTATAGGCGGCTGCAGCTTCAGCAAATGCTGCAGCTGCGGAAAGGCTTTCGCTCTCTCTTGTAGCCGAGGCTCTTTCAAGTTCCGAAAGTTCACTTCTCGCTTCTTCGAGAGCGTCCTTCTTTCTTTGGAGATCTCTCTCAAGGCTGTTTCTCTTGCTTTGTACTTCAAGCAGACTTTCGTTAAGGTTTTTTATTTCCTCCGCAAGCCTTTCGATATCCAATGCACGGGTTAGAATTCCTGTTTTCCTGATGTCGGAACCACCGGTAAAGTGTCCGCCGGCATGGATGACCTGAGCATCTTTTGTTACGATTTTGACTCTGTAACCGCTCGCTTTTGCGATTTCAACAGCGTTGTCCATATTGTCGGCAACAACGGTTCTGCCGAGAAGATCATCTGCAATGCCACGGAATTTGTCGTCTGTTTTTATTATATCCGATGCGATACCGATATAGCCGGGAAGTTTTTTTATCCTTGAAACATCAGCTCTGTAACCTTTAACGGAAGTAAGCGGTAGGAAGGTTGCACGCCCGGAGCGGGTGCGTTTGAGGTAGTCGATACAGCTTTTAGCATCGTCCTCATCGCCGACGATAACATACTGAACAGCGGCTCCCAGTGCGCATTCGAGAGCCTCCGCAAATTCTCCGTCAACGCTGATAACTGAGGAAACAGTGCCATAAACCTTACTCCTTAGCTCAAAATTGCGGGAAGCGGTGAGGAGTGATTTAACGCTGTCGGAATAGCCCTCAAAAAGCCGCTCCAACCTCTCAAGGCTGTCGCGCTTTTGCTCTTTAGCTGCCATTTCAAGCTTTTTAGCGTTTTCTGTGCTTCTAAAGCTCTCGATTTCTCCAGCGACCTCTGTTATTTCATCCGCAAGACCAGCACAGTTATTACGCATCTTTGAAGCATCAGAAGCGGCAAGTTTTGCTTTTTCTTCGGAATCGGACAATGCTTTTTCAAGTTGAGTCCGTTTTTCATCAGCTGATAAAACACTTTGTTTAGCGAGGCTTAACTTTTCGGCAAAAGCACCGCTTTGAGCGGATTTTGCTGCAAGCTCAATTTGTTTTTTAGATAGTGTGTCGGTTACCGCTGCTTTTTCGGCGCTCAGTCGGCTTTGTTCGCCAAGAGACAGCGCTAATGCATTTTTTTCATCTGTATAACGCTGCATAAGAGCGTCAAAATCTGCTTTTTTGCTCTCGTATTCTTTTTTAACGATATCAAGTTTCGTCTTTTCTCTCTCTAAAGCGGCTGAAATTTCTTCAACCTTCACCTTTGCAGCAGTGGCGGCAGCTTCGTTTTCTTCGGAGCTTCGCTTTTGGTGGGACATTTCGTTTACAATTACTGCTTTTTCTCCTTCAAGGGAGAGAGAGGACTGTTTTTTTTCAGCCATCAGTCGGTCGTTCTCAGCTGATGAGCGTGACAGCTCATAAGTTTCGTTTATCGCAAGGTCGAGTTCTTTTTCAAGTGTTGCAACCTTTTCTTCAAGCTCATCGTTGCGCTCTTTTGCCGCTTGTGTTTCCTTGCGGTCCTCGTCAAGCCTTAATTTAAGTGAGTCAAGCCTATCAAGCCAGAGCGTCACCTCAAGCCCTTTCTTCTCCTCGCTTAGCGCAAGGTATGCCTTAGCGTTCTCTGCATCTTTTTCGAGTGGGGAGAGTCGGGATGAGATTTCAGCGACTATATCGTCAAGCCTGACTAAATTTGCTTCTGTTTCTTTTAGTTTTCTTTCAGCTTCAATTTTTTTGTATCTGTATTTAGATATTCCAGCGGCTTCTTCGAATATACTCCTGCGGTCCTCGTCTTTTTGAGACAGCACCTCACCGATTTTGCCCTGTCCGATAACGGAATAACCTTCTCTGCCTATACCGGTGTCGTAAAACAGCTCGTAGATATCTTTGAGCCTGACTTGCTTTTTGTTTATGTAATATTCGCTGTCACCGTTTCTGTAATATTTTCTTGTAATAACAGTTTCGGGAAAACTACCCAGCACCAAATTTGACGGGTCGGGGTCCTCGTTACCATTTTGCGCGCGCAAGTTTTGATGTTCTTCGAGCGTATCGAGGATAAGAGAAACAGAAGCTGAACCCGACGGAGAAAAGCCTGCCGCCCCGTTGAAGATAATATCTTCCATACGAGAACCCCTCAGGCTTTTGACGGACATTTCACCGAGTACCCATCGAACGGAGTCGGAAACATTGGACTTTCCGCTGCCGTTAGGCCCGATAATGGCGGTGATGCCCTCACCGAATTCTATTTTTGTCCTGTTGGGGAAGGACTTAAACCCATGCATCTCAACAGCGGTTAGCTTCAAATGGATCTCCTTGGAATTTATAGTTTTGGCGGGAGAATTTGTTCAATCTTTAATTTCCCTGATTTTAGAGAAAGGTTCGGAATGAATTTGAAATTGTAAATACCGTATTTCTGCTTTAAAAAGTCTACATTGCGCCTTTTTTGCCCGACGGCCTTTGAAATATCACCTTTGGGAACGGAGACAACAATCAGCGCATTTTCTAAATTTGTGTCTTTCCTACATAATTCTTTTTCCAGCTCATCAAGGTAAAGTTTGTTCCACACATATTCACCGTATGCCGGTTCATATTCGGCGCTTTTATCGAACCCTTCTCCTGACTGCAGCCCCATCCTGAGCACTTTAACTCCGCCGTCAAGAAACACCCTCAGGCATTTTGCCCCCCTTGAAATAAGCTCGTCCATTTTAGGCGGCTCGTATTCGCCTGCGGCTCTCATCTTGTCTAGTTTTGTCTCTTCAATAACCAAAATCGGGTATATTCTTGTATTGTCAGCCTCCATGGCGACAATTTTCTTCGCAGTATCTATCTCTGTTTCTTCGTCAGAAAGAGGGAGACCCAGCATCATCTGACAGCCTAAAGAAAAACCGTAATGTTTTATCAGCTCTGTTGCTCTAAGGCTGTCGGATGTATTATGACCGCGTTTTGAAGCGGTTAGCACTTTATCACTCATGCTTTGCACACCGAGTTCGATCGCAGAGACTCCGTGGGCTTTTAATATGCTGAGTATTTCATCGTCAATATAGTCAGGTCTTGTGGAAATTCTGATTCCCGACACCCTGCCAGACTTAACAAAGCTATAAGCCCAGTCAAGGAGCATAATCATCCTCGAGCGTTCAATTCCTGTGAAACTGCCGCCGAAAAATGCGATTTCCGCTTCTCTTTCAGCTTCTATTGTGGAAAGAGTTTCTTCAACTGTGTTGAAAAAACGATTTTTTTCATCGTCAGTACAAAACTTTCTGTTGTCCGTGCCAGTAATTTTATATTGGGAACAAAAAACGCACGAATGGCCGCAGCCTTCATGCGCTACAAACCAGGGGATGTTGACATGTTTTTTCATATAGTTCATTCGTTCGGGAGAGCATCAAACAGCTTTAGCGCATCAAAAGCGGCATTCTGCTCTGCTTGGCGTTTAGATTTACCTTTGCCCTCGCCGACAATATTGTTATTGAGCTTCACCACAAAAGAGTAGCTTCTGTTGTGGGGCGGACCCGATTCCTCGACCATTTCGTATTCGAGAATTTCATCGCGGCTCTGCTGGACAAATCGCTGTAGAAGTGATTTGTAGTCCTCACAACTTTTTTTACTTAGACTCCCGACACTTTCTGCGACAAAAGGAAGAAGAAACTTTGCCGCTTCGTCAAAGCCGCCGTCGATATAAATTGCGGCGATGAGGGCTTCGAATGCGTCGGCAATTGTGCTTTTTCTATTTCTGCCGCCGCTTATGACCTCGCCGTGGCCCATCAGCATAAATTCGCCGAGTCCTAACTTTGCAGCCCTGCTGGCAAGGGAATCTTCACAGACAATTGCAGCTCTCATTCTCGTGAGCGCTCCTTCGTCCATACCTTTGCAGTTGCGGAAAAGGTAGTCGGTGACGACGATTGAGAGGACGGAGTCACCTAAAAACTCCATCCTTTCGTTATCCCTCGGCTTTGAGCCTTGACCCTTTGTCTCGTTGACATAAGAGGAGTGGGTGAGGGCGGTATATATGTATTTTTTATCCTTGAATGTATATCCAACTTCTTTTTCAAGCTCGCTAAGGGGGCGTGGTTCAGACAGAATATTTTCGGTATTCTTCAACTTTACGCTTCATCCTTTCGTATCTCTTCCTTGCCGTCAAAAAGTCCACGAATTCTTGTAAATTTCTTTTTGGTGAACTCATCGTTGAGCGCGTCTATAACACCGCCAAGGGCGTAATCGGCAGCTTGTTTGATTGTTCTTGAAATGCTGTAAGCGTCGGAGCTTCCGTGTGCTTTTATAACAGGTTTTGAGATTCCGAGAAGAACAGCACCGCCATGCTCACGGTGATCCATTGAGCGTTTGAGCTCGTCGAGCTGTTTTTGTGTCAGTACAGCGGCGAACTTTGTAACGCTGTTTGAGTAAAAGAGCTGCTTTATCTTTCTTGACATAAAAGAAGCCATGCCTTCGATCAGTTTGAGTGCGATATTGCCTGTAAATCCGTCGCAAACGGCAACATCGCAAGCATTTGCCGGAAGCTCACGGGATTCGATATTACCGACAAAGTTCAGATCGGTCTTCTTTAAGAGCTTGTACGCATCCTGTTGGAGTTCGGTACCCTTATGGGACTCAACACCGTTGTTGATAAGTCCGATACGGGGTGATTTTATACCCATAACACGTTCGGCATAAAAAGCTCCCATGTGGGCGAATTGTTCGAGCATCTCCGGCTGGACATCAGTGTTCGCACCTGAGTCGATGAGGACAAAGGGGTTGTCCAGGGGGACAATTGCTGCAAGTGCAGCTCTGCGGACACCTTTGATTCTCCTGAGCACAAGGGTTGCGGCTGTGAAGATTGCTCCGGTGTTTCCTGCGCTGATGAGTGCATCGCCTGCGCCTTCTTTTAGTAGCTTAGTCGCAATGGCGAGAGAAGAATCGGTTTTTTTCTTGATAACAATAGAGGGGTCATCCTCCATTGTCACAACGCTTTGGGATTCTTTTATTATTATATCGGGCAGAGTGTCCATGGGCGAGGACTGATATTTTTTCGCCTCGCTTTCGAGTATTAGTTTTATTATTTCAGGGTTTCCGACAAGAAGGAGATCGGTTCCGTATTCCACCGCACCCGATAATGCTCCTTCGATGATTGCCTTCGGAGCGTTGTCGCCGCTCATTGCGTCAACTATTATCCTTGCTTTTGTCACAGTAAAATCTCCTTATTTATCTTAGAAAGTTTATTTTGAATTTTCGCCATTTGCAGCTTCATCCGTCATAGGTGTGTTATAGCCGCATTCGGTATTGTGGCAATATATCTGCTTCTTTTTCACGGATTTTAAGAGCAGCCCTCCGCAATTCGGGCATTTCTCCGGCATGGGTCTGTCCCATGTTGAAAACTTGCATTCGGGATAACCCTCACAGCTGTAAAAGGTTGACCTTGCCTTACCCTGTTTTACAATCAGCCTTTTTCCGCATTCCGGGCATTTCGCGCCCGTGTCACGGACGATCGCTCTTGTGTTCTTACATTCGGGGTAACCTGTGCAGGCGTAGAATTTTCCGTATCTGCTGCTTTTGAGCACCATATCTTTACCGCAGAGTTCGCATTTTTCGTCTGCGATGACTGTTTCCGCTTTTTCGCCGTCTTTTTCTGGGTCGTTAAGCGGTTTTATACTCTTGCATTTCGGGTAGTTCGGACAAGCTGCAAATTTCCCGTATCTGCCGTTCTTTACAACCATTGTCGCGCCGCAGTTGTCGCAGGTGAGGTCGGTCTCTTCTGGCTTGTTAAGAGCTTCTTTATCGATGGTACCAAGAGTTTTTTCGGCCTCTTTCAAGGATTTTTCAAAAGGACCATAGAAACTTCTGACAACATTAAGGTAAGATTCTTCACCTTCTGCAATTTTATCGAGGTCTTCCTCCATCTTTGCGGTAAAGTCGTAATCCACAATATCGGGGAAGGTTTTTATCATCATTTCAGTTGTAAGCTCACCAAGCTCTGTCGGATAGAGGGTCTTTGCCTCCCTCTTGACATAGCCTCTGGCGATTATTGTTGAGATTGTCTGGGCATAGGTTGACGGGCGTGCAATTCCAAGCTCTTCAAAAACCTTAACAAGGGATGCTTCTGTGTATCTTGACGGGGGTTGAGTAAATTTCTGTTCGGGTTTGAGTTCGTTTAGCTTTAGGGTCTCACCTTCTTTGAGTTCGGGGAGTTTACCCTTTGACATACCGTCTTCGCTCTGTTCATCAAAAGAGGAGTCATCACGCATTACAGCGAGATAACCGGGGAATTTTATTGTATAACCGCCTGCTCTGAAATTGTATCCTGCTGATACGATGTCGGCTGTGACGGTATCATACTGTGCCGAAGCCATTTGGCTTGCTACAAAGCGGTCCCAGATTAGCTTATAAAGCTTGAACTGGTCAGCAGAAAGCTTTGCTTTTACCATATCGGGTGTTATATTCACATCCGCAGGGCGAATAGCCTCGTGAGCGTCCTGGCTTGAGGCTTTGGATTTATAGATATTCGGTGTTTCGGGATAATAATTTTCACCGTACTTTTCAAGGATGAGGTCTTTTGCAACAGCTCTGATATCGTCTGCAACTCTCAGAGAGTCGGTTCTCATATAGGTGATAAGACCCTGCGTACCCATTGTGCCAAGTGACATACCTTCATACAGCTCCTGCGCTACCTTCATAGTGCGCTGTGACTGGAACCCAAGTTTGCGGTTAGCGTCCTGCTGAAGGGAGGAGGTATTGTAGGGAGGAGCGGGTTTTTTATGTTTGAGCGCTTTTGTAATCGAGTTGACTTTAAAAGGTGAATTTTTGACGGAGCTTATAACTTCGTCGGTTTCGTCCTTTGTTTTCAGCTCCACTTTTTTGCCGTTTTTACCGTAGAACTTAGCGTTAAAGCCCTCAGTTTTGAGATTTTCGAGTGCTGCGGTGAGGTTCCAGTATTCGCTTGGAATAAAGGAGCGTATCTCTTTCTCACGCTCAACGATCAGTCTTGTTGCAACGGACTGAACTCTACCAGCGGAAAGTCCACTTCTGATATTTTTCCAAAACAGCGGGCTGATTTTGTATCCGACAATTCTGTCGAGTACTCTGCGCGCCTGCTGGGAGTCTACAAGGTTCATATCGATTTGACGCGGGTTCTTAATCCCATCTTTGACGACGGATTTGATAAGTGTATTAAATGTAACGCGCTTTACCTTTTCATCGGGAAGGTTCAGGGCGTTTTTGAGGTGCCAAGAAATAGCTTCACCCTCTCGGTCAGGGTCTGTTGCAAGCAGAACAAGGTCCGCTGCCTTCGCTTCTTTTTTAAGGCTGTTTATAAGCTCGCCTCTGCCTCTTATATTAATGTACTGGGGCTCAAAGTCGTTTTCGATATCGACGCCGAATTTTGATTTCGGCAGGTCTCTTACATGTCCGACAGAAGAGACGACCTTATAACCCTTTCCAAGAAAATTCTTAATTACTGGTGCTTTGTGTGGGGACTCAATTATGACAAGTACATTCATTATACGTTGTTGTTCCTTTCAGTTGTCGGCGGGTACAAAAAATCCGCCTGGGGAAGCTTCGATAAAGCCGCTGATTTCAAGTGCGGTCAGCGCAGTTCCAATTGTTGTCGCATCGCTTGACAATACCGCACAGAGCTCATCCTGGCTAATCTCGCCTTTTTGATATATTATTCTGCAAACCTCTCGTTCGATTGTTCCAAGACCGGACTCGTCAAAGGATGGTGGGAGTTTTTTCGTGGCTTTGCTTTCATTTTGTTTTACGAGTACTGGCTTTTCTTGCTTTATTGGGACGCTTTCACTCGGAGTTTTTTTTATAATTCGGTTCTGGAATGCTTCATCAGCACGGTGACGGCTTATTTTATGGGGATAAAGCAGCTCAAATTCGGTGAGAATTTCCTCAGGTCCTCTGACAAGTGATGCGCCTTCTTCAAGGAGCATAACGCCGCCGGAATAATCGAGGAGTCCGTTGCTGTTGGTGACAGCATAAACGGGTCTGCCCTGCCTTATGGCATATCTTGCTGTGATAAGTGCGCCGCTTTTTTCGCCTGCTTCAACGACGACAACTGCCTGTGAGATGCCGCTGATAATGCGGTTTCGCTGAGGATAGGTATATTTCCTTGCAGTGGCTGATGGGGGATATTCGCTTATTATAGCACCCGTACTGCTTATCTCATAAAACAGCTTTCTGTTAAACTGCCTCATTGCTGTATTATGGCCGCAACCGAGAACTGCGATTGTTGTTCCGCCCGCTCTGAGGCAGCCGATATGTGCCGAGGAGTCAACACCTTGGGCAAGGCCGCTGACAACGACCGCTCCACCTGAGGCGAGTCCGAACCCCATTCTCTTAGCAGCGTAATCGCCAGACTCGGAGATGTCGCGAGTGCCGACAACACCTATACAAACCTCATCGTCGAGGGGAGCTAATTTTCCTTTTGAATAAAGAAGAAACGGAGGTGCTGTGATGGCGAGAAGGCGTTTAGGGTATGTCGCATCCGTACGCATCAAAATCTCGATACCGGCATTGCGGCATTCGTCGAGAATTTTCAGCGCACCGTGGAGGTTTTTGTTCTTTAGTCTTTCGACCGCGCCGGAATACTGATCGGGCAGATTGTATTCCGCCTCACAGTAAACACCATAGGAGTCGCCGTATTCGTCAAGGAGCAGGGTGTAGAGCCTGTTTTCAGCGCCGACGGCCTCTGAGAGCCAGACAGAGTAAACGGTGTTGTCCATACAGCCTCCGAGATTTTTATGATTAAAGTTTTCTCATTTCCCAGATAATGATTGCAGCGGCAGCAGCAGCATTTAGGCTTTCTGCGCCCTTCGCCATCGGTATAGTAAGCGCATCGCAAACGGATGCAAGGCTTTCGCTTATACCTTCGCCTTCGTTGCCGATAACGACACAGTCATTATGGGCAAACGAAAACTCGCCAAGAACAAGTGCGTCACCTCTCGGCATTGCCGCAAAGACTCTGCCGCCTGAAGATTTTATATCTAATGCGGTTTCCGCAAGCGTTTTGCAAATTATTATATCTGCGCCGAAAACCGCTCCCATGGCGGCTCTCAATGTTTTTCTGTTATATATATCAGCGCAGTCCGCGCTTAGGAATATTTTTTCTACACCTAAAGAGGCGGCGGAACGGATGATTGTACCGAGATTACCCGCATCACGAACTGATTCAAGCATAATACCACCCGATACATCGGAAGGGTTGTATTGATGGATGTTTTCGAGAAAACGGCAGACAAAGAGAAGTCCTTGAGGGGACTTTTCATCGCTGATTTTATCATATACCTCAGTACTAACGCAAGTTATTTTTTTGTCGAACGATGGAAATGATGATATTAATGAAGAAAATTCTTCAACTGCGTCCTCTCGGACATAGACTTCCTCAGGCGGGCCGACTTTTGCGAGGTATTCCTTTGCGAGCTTGAAGCCTTCAATCAGAAATAACCCTTCGGCATCCCTTGTCTTTTTATCGCCGAGCTTTACGAGCCTTTTTATTCTGTCGTTGTTTCTCGACATTATTCGCTCATAAGGTAGCATTATTCGTTACCGCCCATCTTTACGCCCGCAATAAGGCGAGGTATACCGCCGAGGTCGTCTTTTGTGTATGTTTTAAAGCCTTGGGACTGCAAAAGCGCTGAAATATCCTCCGCTTGATGTATTCCTGCCTCAAAAAGTATCGCACCGCTGTTCTTTAGGCATTGACTGCCATATTCGCTGACAGCTCTGTAAAATTTAAGCCCATCTTCTCCGCCGTCAAGTGCGGTTTCGGGTTCAAATTGCACATTTGTATCGAGAAATTGAAGGTCTTCTGAGGGTATATACGGCGGATTGCATACAATAAGGTCAAAGCCGTAGAGCCTTCTATAATCATCCGGTTCAAGGGCATCAAAGCGTTCGACTTTGACATTTGGACAATCCGCAAGGTTTATTTCTGCGGTTGAAAGCGGTCTCGGATAGTAGTCAAGGGATAGCCCTGTGCAGTCGGGTCTTTTGGTTGCAATCGCTTTTGCGATACAGCCGCTGCCGGTGCAAATATCTGCAAACTTACCGCCCTTAGGCAGGAGTTTGATAGCTTCTGTAACCAAAAGCTCAGTATCGCTTCGGGGGATGAAGCAGCCGGCACCGATTTTGATGGGTAAACCATAAAAGTAGCATTCTCCGAGCACATATTGGACAGGCATTCCCGTCATCAGCTTTTTAACCATGTCTTCTGCTTTTGCAAAATCTGCAGGTGACACTTCTTTATCGAGCATCAGATAAAGTGTGCTCCGAGTAGTTCCGAGTGAGCTTGCGACGACGATATCGCCAATTATGTCAGCTTCGTCGACCATATATTCTTCGAGACTCTTTTTTATATTTTTTCGTAAATCGCTTACGGTCATCAGGCATTCTCCGGGAGGTTTTGTTCTGTGAGCATATCTATTTTTTCGGTATTGGTAGCTTCTTCTGGAAATTCTTCAGGCATAGCTTTTTTGAGTGAAGTTATCGCAACTTCAAGCATTGAGTCATCGGGTTCCTTTGTTGTTATCCTTTGCATCCAAAGGCCTGGTGCTGTTAAAAATCTAACAAGTGCGTTGTCGTGTTTTCCTGCATACATTAAAAATTCGTAACCGAGTCCGATAATTATAGGAGAAACAAGAATTTTTGAGATTGTTCTAAGCCAAGTTTCTTCAAATGGTATGAACATCGAAACGGCAACTGAAACAATTATGAGTACAAAAAGAAATGAAGTGCCGCATCTCGGGTGGTATCTCTTGAACTCACGGACATTTTCTACTGTCAGCTCTTTGCCTGACTCATAGCAGAAAACGCTCTTGTGCTCCGCACCATGGTACTGGAACACCCTTTTCATATCCGGGATAAGGGAGACGAGGAAAAGATATGCGACAAGTATAACAACTCTGACAACACCTTCAACAAGTGACCTTGCCCAGCCGAGAGGAACAAAGCTGTTGATAAAGCTACCGGTTGCGGTTGGGAGCAGGATGAATAGACCGCCTGCGAGAGCGAGAGCGAATATAACGGAGATGACCATTATAAAACCGACTATCGATGCGCCAAAGCGTTTTTTTAGCCACTTTTCGAATTTTGATTCTTCCTCATCCATAATACCAAGCATATCTGTTGCTTTGTTAAGGGTACCATAGGAAAGTATCATCATATCGATAAAGTTCATAAAACCTCTTACGAGAGGGACGTTGAAAACTTTGCTTTTCTTTCTTATACTGCTGAATTTATAGCTATCCGTCTCAAGCGTTCCGTCTTCTTTGCGGACTGTTATGGCATAGTTATCTTTATGCTTCATCATAACGCCCTCAATTACCGCTTGACCACCGACGGCGTTGAGTCTTGGATTGAGTTCTTTCTTTTTACGGGACATAGTAAACTCCATTCTTAAATATTTGGGGCGTGAACAGTTTATAGATGGATAAAAACAGACTATTATTTCACGCCTCTACTTTTACCGCGAAGCGCGGTTGAAAATGTCATAATAATGTATTATAATACTGAAGGTAAATAATTGTAAACTCTTTTATTGTAAATTTTTAATCCCTGAAGGGGGAGACGGATAGTTATGGACACTAAACGCTTTTCAAAAAACGATTCGGGCTTTATTTGTAAAAACTGCGAGAGGGAAGTTCCTCCACTGGGTTACACCTCAAGGAACCACTGCCCATACTGCCTTTGGTCGCTACATATTGACCAAAACCCTGGAGACAGGGCTTGTGAGTGCATAGGCAGAATGTATCCGATTGCAGTAACACCTCACGCGAAAAAAGGCTTTGTTATAACTCACCGCTGTGAAAAATGCGGGGAGGTATCGAACAACAAATCCGCTTCCGATGACGATTTATCGCTGCTGATAAGCTACACTAATCCTGATAATCTCCCGAAAAAATAATTAATAGTCTACGAAAACGATTACAGCGTCGTCTGGTAGGTCGTTTATGACTTTATACCACGAAAGGTGGTAGGGGTCATCATAGGGCATTGTGTATTTGTAGTCGGGGTTCGGAAGGTACGCAAGAATCAGGGTTTTGTCCTCCGGTGGTGACGATTTATATGAGGCAACGGCTTTGCTGTTGTAATTGTGGGCTGGAAGGTTCTCAAAATAACCTGCGGCGTTTTTAGCAACACCTGAGAAGGAGACACAAATTAAAACAATCGCCATAGTGACGGAAGTTTTAGAGCTTCTGTTTTTTATTTTTATATGGTGTACCGCAAATGCTATGGCTGTGATAAGGAGCAAAATGGGGTATTCCGCATCGGTGAAGGCAAATAGAATTACTGCTATAGAAGCTGAAAATGCGGGTTGTTTTATATATTCAGCGATAAAAGATGAAAGCGGTATAAAAAGACAGAAAGCTGAGATTAGCAGTGTGCGGGGTCCATATTGAGGTGAGATTAGCATCGCGAGTTGAAGGACGGGCGCAAGGATTAAGAAGAAAATAGATTCAAAGCTTTTCTCATCTTTCGCTTTTATAAATGCTGCCACTGTAAAACCGCAAAGGCTGAGAGCAAACCAAGGCAAAAACGCCAGTTCCGTGAGGATTAAATGGTTGTTAAGTAGCGCGTGCATATAGATGCAGGTTGTGTACAGCGTTACTGCAGCTGCTGCAAAGAGTAAGACTTTTAGGAGTTTTTTGCTTTTAAGGGCTTTTGATACAAGGAAAAACGCAAGGCAACAAAATGCAATCAGCACAAATATATATATGCCATCGATGTTGAAGATAATATTATAAAGGGGTTTTAGATTTTCCGAAATTCTTTCGATAATCGACTTTGCGTAAAATTCGGGGTAATAGCTTGTCCTCATCGCATTCCCCGGAGCGAAAATCTGTAGTGCAAAACCCGCACCGACTGCGACAAGGTTCGTGAAATACTGAGAGAGTGGCGGTGTGCGGCGTTTGACATAGTGCATTACAAGGATTGCGACTGTTGTCGCAAGAGCCGCAAAACCTGCTTGCTCGCTGGAGAAACCCGCAAAGAAACCGAGCGCCCAAAGTGAGGAACTTGCCGTTTCTTTTTCTATATCACGCCTTAAAAAATAGTAGTAACAAATAAACAGCGCATAAGGGAAAAGGTAATTCATTGATCCCGTCGCCCAATATAATGTCTGGCGCAGTATACCGATCTCTAAAAGTCCCGTAAGGGTACAAATAATGATAAGCATTCTTGAAAAGCGACGTTTTTCCTCATCTGACGGTGTGTGAGAAAACGCAAAGCGGGAAGAAGCGACTGCTGCAGTGAAATAAACCGAAACCGCAATGGAAAAAAGGTTAAATATCTTCCAGAGGTAGTTTGTCCCACCTGCAAGGAGAAGCTCGTCAAGCAGATGAACAACTGCGCGGCCGTTGGTTTTTGTGTAGTGTACGACATTTTCTGTTACGAAGAAGGACATTCCTTTTTTCAGAAAACTTCCGTAGTAGTAATCATCACCGAAAAGAGGTACAGAAAAGAGCACTGCCGCTTGAAGTAATAGAAAAACGGCAAATATCAGATGATGTGCGCTAAGTTTCTTTGTAGCGCATCGAAAATTTGTTTTTAATTTATCCGTCATTTCCGGCTCCGAGATATAAATTTAATCCTCATTATATTCTAACACGCTCGGAGTTATTTTACAACCGCTGTTTTTTCGCTTGCAAAATATCGTTTGGTATGGTTAAATAGTTACATGATATCAATTCACGAAAGGAATTATCTACTCATGAAGATAATCAAAAGGGTATTTTTAGTTATGTTGGTTTTCTCGGTTTTATCGTCAGGTCTTGCTGTGACGGCAAATGAAGCGGCGGCTGAAGCGCGTTCTTTTAAGGTGCTTGCCATCGGAAACAGCTTTAGTGAAGACGGAATGGCTCATCTTTATGAGGTCGCGACAAAAGGCGGATTTGAGAATGTAAAACTCGGCAATCTCTATATTGCGGGCTGTAGTCTCCAAACTCATTGGACGAATGCTCAGGGAAATAGAAACGCCTATGCCTTCAACACCAATAGCGATGGCAGCTGGAAAACGCAAGCCTCAACTTCGATACTTACTGCCTTAAAATCCGACAACTGGGATTATATTATATTTCAGCAGGTCAGCACAAACAGCGGTT
Organism: Eubacteriales bacterium; assembly: GCA_028705495.1. Lineage (GTDB taxonomy): Bacteria > Bacillota > Clostridia > Oscillospirales > CAG-382 > GWF2-38-85. The sequence goes on along the minus strand of JAQWDK010000013.1, from coordinate 20,552 downwards.
TACCCGCAACTTATGAACCATATCTCGGAAATCTCATAGACTATGTCAAAGAAAACAACGAAAACAAAGACACAAAATACGCATGGCATATGACCTGGGCTTATGCAAAGGCCAGCACTCATGCAGGTTTTGCAAACTACGACAAAGACCAGGACAAGATGTACAATGCGATTTTAGACACTGCGAAAATATCTGTTATGGAGAAATACGCAGACAAAATCGACATACTCATCCCTTCGGGAACAACGATTCAGAATATGCGCTCAAGCTATTTTGATGATGCAGCTATGACAAGCGACGGTTATCACCTGTCCCATCAGCTCGGACGACTTGGAGCCGCCATGACTTGGTTCAAAGCGCTGACCGGAGAGCCGATTGATGATATATATACAGAAATCGCATCTCAAAAATCTCAAATGGTAATCAAAGAAGCTGTCAACAATGCGATAAAAACGCCCTATGATGTGACAGAATCAACCTACAAAACGGAACCTGAAGATAATTTCAACCCCGATGGCTATACACTCTTTGACTGGGAACCTGTTGCATTTTCATACTGGAACTCAACCTCAACCGATAAGTACTACACCGCAACGAATGTAGAACTCAACAAACGCTTTTTATGCTCCGGCAGAAAACTCACAAAAGAGGACATTCCCGTTGGTAGCGTTATAGTGATCGAAAACGGTTATCAGTACCGCCCCGAAAAATGGCCTGGCACAGGGCTTGTCACCGGAACAAGAGCGGGCAATGTAACAGAAAAGATTACGAATGTAACCGAAGGTTGGTGGGCTGACTGGACCTATGTCACATTCAACCTAAGCAAACTCGACAATACTAATATTAGCGAAAACCCCGATGAACACAAGAGTGCGCTGAAAATTTATATTCCTAAGGGCGACCAAACACCGTATTCTGGTGAAGTTACCGCACCTGAGCTTGAAGCAAAGACAGGCACATCCGTCCTTCTCAAGACGGAAGCAGGTTTTGAGTACAGCAAAGACGGTACGAATTGGCAGGATAGCGGCAGTTTTACAAACTTGAACCCCGACACAGATTACAGCTTCTACCGCCGTGCGAAGGAAACTGCAACCGTTTTGGCAAGTGAAGCAAGCCCGGCACTCACTGTTAGAACAGATAAAGCGGATGAATCGACAACTGAGTCAGCAGATGAGTCTAAGTCTACTGTGAAAGAGAACAATAACAACTGGATTTATGTTTTAGCAGGAGTTGCTGTAATTGCCGCTATAGCAGCAGCTATTATAGGCAAGAAAAAAAAGAAATAAAATATACCTAAAGAATTCCGGTATTTATTTGTCAGAAATGGCAGATAAATACCGGTTTTTTTGTGCCCGCTTTTATTTTTAAAACATATAATAAAACAGCAGACTAAAGTTTTATTGCGCCGCTTCGCGGCAGAATGGAGATAATATATGAACAGGCGAGGTTATGATAGAAGGGACAGAAGAGGTTTTACAATGCCGAATATCGATTATGGACCGGAACCTTTTGTCACCGATATCGAAAGAGAAACCTTACGTAACGACAATTTCAGAACAGCACTCTGGACAGGTAATCATCTACAGCTGACTCTTATGTCGATTCCCGTAGGTGGAGAAATTGGGCTTGAGGTTCATCCGAATGACGATCAGTTCCTTAGGGTCGAGTCCGGATTCGGTCAGGCAATGATGGGAGCGGAGGAAAACAAGCTTAATTACAGGGCGAATGTTTCACCGGGTTATGCCATTTTTGTACCGGCAGGCACTTGGCACAATCTCATAAACACCGGCAACAGACCTATAAAGCTGTACTCAATCTACGCGCCACCAGCTCATCCGCGCGGTACTGTACATGAAACAAAAGAGGAAGCTGACAAAGCGCACGAGGGTTATTAGATTCGGACTTTTTCCGGATGAAAATGGGCTTTTAATCTGTTATAATGGCATTGTCAAAAAAGCGGACGAAAAAACGCAAGAAAGGAATGGCGGATATAAAAACACAAGCGAATAAAATATTTACCTCCCCTGTCGACTGTAAAAGAAAACTTGGGAGGTATTTTAATACCTATTTATCAGAAAATGCCGACGAAATAGCCGATATTGAGTCACTTGCGGACTTTCTGGGTTGCACAAGACGGGAACTGCTGACTCTTGAGAAGGACGATGTTTATGGTCCTTTTGTATCAAGGGCGAAAAATTCGATTGCTCGCATCAAAAAGCAGATGGCGATGAAGGGGAAGATACCTGCAGCTGTGCTGTCTTTTGATATGAAAAACAATCACGACTATTCTGATAAGGGCGACTCTTCTGAGAGCGAAACGCCGGTGATAGTCATAAGTGGAGATGCTCTTCATTGGTGCGATTGATATGGCTGAGAACGAAATAAAGCTCGATATAACTCCGAACCTGAAACAGTCGGAGTTTTTTTGCGCTCGCGGACGGTTTATCGCTTACGGTGGAGCAAGGGGCGGCGGTAAGAGCTGGGCGATGAGGATGAAGCTTGTGATGCTTGCTCTCGCTCATCCTGGGTTAAATATGCTACTGCTTAGGCGAACACTTGGTGAGCTTCGCGAGAATCATATACTGCCGCTCCAAAAGCTGCTTTACGGCATCGCTTTGTGGCGGGAGAGTGTGAGGGAATTTTGTTTCCCCAATGGTTCTCGTATTCGGCTCGGCTACTGCGACACCGAAAGCGATGTGCTTCAGTATCAGGGTCAGTCATATGAGGTTATAGGTATGGAGGAAGCGACGCATTTTACCTTCTTTCAGTATCAGTGCCTGACGGAGTGCAATCGAATCGGTGGGACTGCGCACGAAGGTTTTGTGCCGAGGATGTACCTGACTTGCAACCCCGGCGGTGTCGGACATGACTGGGTGAAGCGTCTTTTTGTAGACAGGGTTTACAGGAGAGGGGAGAAGGCTGAAAATTACCTCTTCATCCCTTCAAGGGTTTATGACAATGTCTATTTGATGAAGCACAATCCCGAATATGTAGAAAACCTTAAATCCCTTCCGGAAGCGCGCAGAAAAGCTATGCTTGACGGCGATTGGAACAGTTTTGAGGGTGCGTTCTTTCCAGAATTTCAAACGGAAAAGCATGTATGTGTGCCTTTTACAATCCCCCGTACATGGTCCTGTTTTCGCGCTCTTGATTATGGTCTTGATATGACTGCTTGCCTTTGGATTGCGGTTTCCCCCGAGAGCAAGCTTTTTGTTTACCGTGAACTATACGAAAGCGGACTTATTCTATCAGAAGCGGCAAAAAAGATTATCGAATACAGCCCATCCTGTGAAAATATCCGCTATACCGCCGCATCACCTGATCTTTGGAACAGAAGGCAGGACAGCGGCAAAAGCGGCGTTGAGCTACTCCACGCAAGCGGACTCAGGGGACTTGTTCCGGCTGATAGCAGAAGAATACCGGGCTGGCGAGTGCTGAGAGAGTACCTAAAAAGCGATGGCAGAGATGCAAGGCTTTGTATTTTCGCAGGCTGTGTCAATCTGATTCGTTCTTTACCTCGCCTTAGGTTCGACAGCATCATTCAGGAGGACGCGGCTTCATCACCCCATGAGATAACCCATGCTCCGGAAGCGCTTAGATATGGTGTTATGTCGAGGGAACCGAGAACAAGGCTTGAAAAACTGCTCCCCGGTTTTGAGAGTACATTTGATTATCAGAGGGACAAAGCTGGAGAATACAGGGATTTTATAGATTATTGATAGGAGGGAATTATTTGATTTTTGGAAAGAAAAAAGAGAATGAGTCGCTTTCTGGTGATTGGCAGCTTTACGAAAAGGGAAAGGAGTATCACCGATCTTTAGGACTGTACGAAAAAACGTCCGTAAACGAGCGCTTTTACCGAGGTGATCAGTGGCAGGGAATAACAACAAACGGTTTGCCTTCGCCGGTTTTCAATGTCTTCAAAAGGGTTGTCGATTACTATGTTTCAAACATAATGTCGGACTCTGCAGTTATGCGCTACTCATTTGAAGCGCCGATGGAGTTCGGCGGCGCGGACAAATCCGAAGTGATTTCAGAAGCTGAAAAATTATGCAATGCGGTTGCAGACCGCCGCTGGGAGAAGGACAAAATAAACTCCCTGCTTGCGGACGCGCTAAGGGATGCAGCGCTTTCGGGTGATGGTGTCGCTTATGTTTACTGGGACAATGAGGCGGTGACCGGACAACCTTTTTCAGGTGACTTTCGTACTGTACTGCTTGACAACACCAATGTTTTCTTCGGTAATCCGAATGTGAAAGATGTGCAGAAACAGCCTTATATCCTAATCTCGGGCAGGGAAACGGTGGAGGAAGTGAGAAGGGCGGCAAAGCATTCCGGTGCGGACGAGCATACACTCAAACAGATTGTAACCGACCGTGAGGTGGACGGTCAGTCGGGAGAGTTTGGCTCACTTGAGATTGAAGAAACAAAATGCGTCACACTTATTAAGCTTTGGAGAGGTGAGAACGGAAATATCTTTTTCCGTAAAAGCGTTAAAGGAGCGGTTGTAATCCCTGACACAGACCTTGGAATCGGGCTTTATCCGCTTTGCTTTTTCAACTGGACAAAGATTAAAAACTGCTGGCACGGTGAAAGCGCTGCTACTGGTCTTGCCGAAAATCAGGTGTTTATCAACAAAGGCTATGCGATGATGATGAAGCATATGATGGACACCGCTTTTTCAAAGGTTGTGTACGATGCTACAGTGATTGATGAGTGGACAAATCGTGTCGGTGAAGCGATTGCGGTAAATGGCAGCGTTGACAATGTTGCAAGAGTGCTGACTGGCGGGTCCATGCAGGCGGGGATGCTTGATGTTGTAAATCTTGCCATATCCCACACAAAGGAGTTTCTCGGCGCAACGGACACAGCGCTCGGAAATATCGACCCGCGCAACACTTCTGCAATTATCGCCGTTCAACAGGCATCGGCTATGCCGCTCCAGAACATCCGCCGACAGCTGCATCAGTTTATTGAGGATTTAGGGCTTATTTGGCTTGAGTTTATGATCGCCTACTACGATGAGTTTCGCATGGTGCCGACGGGCGAGGGAAATTGGACTAATTTTTCAGTAAAAGGAAAGGTTTCGGGTATGATTCGTTCTTGCCGTGTTGATGTAGGAGCTTCGACACAGTGGAGCGAGATTTCTGCGCTGAACACGCTCGATAATCTCCTGTCCGGTGGGCATATCACCTTAAAGCAGTATCTTGAGCGCATACCGGACGGTATTGTGCCGAAGAAAACGGAACTGATAGAAGAAATAAATGTGGGAGGTTTAACATGATTGACAGGGACTATATCTTTGAGCTGATCTCGGAGATGGCAGAAAGTGACGGGCTATCTCCGAGAGATTTTATCGAGAATCTTTATGCTGAGCGCAACTCGAATGCCATCTTTGAAGAAGAGGTAAACAAAAACAACCGTTATAACAGCTTTGAAAACGGTGCGATTGAAAAAGATGTCGCTGAATTCAGGCGGCTTTTCCCCGATGTCAAGACCGAAAGCATACCTGAGGAAGTCTGGAATGATGCGGCGAATGGCGCAGGGCTGACAGCTGCCTATGCACTGTACAGTGTAGGAAAAGCAAATCTTGAGGACCGCGCATCAAATGTCAACGCTTTCAACGGCGGAAGGAGTGCGGCGTCATCCGCTGAGAATGACGGTGAAGAACACCTGACCGAAAAACAAGTTTCAGCGATGAAGAGCGCGGATATCAAAAGGAACTACAAGAGCATTTTGAAATCCATGAAAAAGTGGTAGATTGAAAGATAAATTTTACAATATGAAAGGACGAAATTATGTCAACTTACAACAGTATCGAAAAAATTATCTCTGAGGAGATAATGCGAACAAATGAGGACAACCTCATTGCACGCAAAATCTGCGCGTCTGTTTGCAGCGGTGAAATCAAAAAGCGCGGCGACAGTGTCGTAATTACAGGTCTGTCAGAACCGACGGTCTACGACTACACCGGGAGCATATCCTATGAGGATGTGAACGATGCATCTATGATTTTGAACATCGACCAGGACAAGGCGTTTTCATTCAAAATTAAGGATATCGAGGAGCTACGTTCTTCCATCGGACTCCGCGACTCTCAGGCGAGACGCGCATCCTACAACCTCAAGCTTGAGGTTGACAAGTATGTGCTCGGTCTCTACAAGGAAGCTGGGTACACTTACACAAACACAGAGGTGACACCAGCGAATGTGCTGAAGGTGCTCGCAGAAATTAAACAGAAGTTAGAAGAAGCTAATGTGCCCGACGGAAGGACTTTTATTGTAATACCGCCTTTCGTTAAGACAAAGCTTATGCTTGCGGGAATCAAGTTCCAGATTAACAACGGTGTCAACGGCACGGGAACAATCGGTTTCACGGATGAGCTCGGTTATGATGTCTATGTCTCCAACCAACTCGCAAAAACCACAAGCGAGGGAAAAACACTGCAGCAGGCGCTTGCAGGCTCTTACTCATCGATCGCTTATGCGGAGCAGGTGCTTGAAACACAGATACTCGACAAACTCGAGAACTCCTTTGATAAGGCTGTAAGGGGCAGGCTTGTGTTCGGCGCAAAGGTAATAAAGCCGAATGAACTTGTGGCGGCAGGACTTATTGACGGCGCAAACGAATTATAATCTGAAAGGAAAAAAGATATGGCATTTACAGTAAATACAACGCTAATAGAAAAGGCTTTCAAGCCCGGAATGCTTGATTTTGTCGCTTCATCGGTTTTGGAAAACGGAGCAGCTGACAGCTGCGTTTTTACAGTTGATTCAGCGGACGACGATGTTATTGTGTTTGTAAATAATCAGACCTATGTCGGCGGCAGCACAATTGATGTGGAATTTTCAAGCGGCGATTTCTGGGCCGCGAAAAAGTACAGCGGCAGTGATTTGTCGGTGCTGCCCGGTATGACTGCAGCTTATGTGATTGAATCAGCGGCTGTAAAGGGATTTGACGGCAAGGTGACGATGACTCTAAAGCCGGTCACAGCAAGCGTGTCGCTTGGTGGTATTGGGGTGTCCGTGGCGGTGCTTGAGATTAAGCGTTCCGTCAATAACTAAAGCTATGACGGTAAAAAAGCTGTTTGAAATGGCACTCGACCTGCTTGGTGAAAGGCGCAAAGACGGCAGTTTTTCGGACAACAGCGTTTATCTGTCATCAAGAACGCTTACGGCTGTCAATCAGGTTCTTGCAGAACTGAGTTCTGCTCAAGCAAGGCTTTCGGGAGAGAGCTTTATTTTTTTGCCTGTGACAGCTGACAATGACGAGATTGTGCTTGACGACAGGCTCCTATATGCGGCTGCTCCTTCAGGGATCGCATCGGTGCTCATGCTCGGAGAGGACGATGACCGCTACGCATCCTACAGGCTGCTTTTTGAAAAAGCTCTCGCCGGCGCGCTCAGGTCTGCAAAAGCGGTCAACTTAGAGATTAGGGATATATATTCGTGAGGTGGACGCTGTCAGGTGTGAAAAACACCTGACAGCTTTTTTATATCGAAAGAGATGGTAACATGATTAGAAGAAAAAAGACTTGGGTTATAAATAAATTCCTTGGGCTAAACGAAGCGGGAGTATTTGACGACTCCTTTACAGGGGAGGCGAGTAGAATGGAAAATTTCGTTGTCGCCCCCGATTTTTCACTAAAGAAGCGTGACGGGTACAGCATCATTCTAAGTCAAAGCGGCGGGATAAAATCAATCTGGTGCGGTATGCTCGGCAAGAGCTCACTTATGCTTTTTGTTTCCGGCGAAGGGCTCTACAGCTACGATTTTACCCAATCTCCAGCAACTCTTTTAGGTACTGTTGGAGACAGCGGTGCCTCTATTTTCTCTTTCGGAGACTTTATTTACATCCTGAGCGGAAATAACTATTACCGATATAACGGCTCGACTTTGTCGACTGTTGATGGTTATATTCCGACGATTCTCGTAAATTCGACGCCCGATGGCGAAGGAACGAAATTTGAGGACATAAATATTTTGACTGGAAAGGTTTCTCAGCTCTATAACGGTAACGGTTCATCCTCGGTTTTTAAGCTCGGCAAAAAAGGTGCATTTTCGGTTGATGAGGTGAAGGTCGGCGGCAGCACTGCTCTTTTCACCTATGATAGCAATACAAGCAGTGTTACACTTACAACACCGCCTCCATCGGGAATCAACAATGTCAAAATCACTTACTGCTTCCCCGCGACAGGCAGACATATGGTTTCAACCAGCAAGGGTGCGGTGCTTTGCGGCGGCGGTAATGACACAAGGCTTATGGTTTGGGGGAGCGGTGATTCGCCTGAATACTGTTTTTATTCTGAGCTTGCTGATGGTAAATCTAATGTAGAATACTTTCCGGAAAACAACTTTATAAAACTGTCGGGGCATAAGATAAACGATATTGTACGTCACTATGACAGACAGATAATCTACACCGACAAGGGCGCGTTTTATTCCTATGCTTCGAGTGTCACCGATTCTTTGGGTGTCGTCCGTTATATATTCCCTGTGTTTACGCTGTCCTCTCAAAAAGGGAACCTTGCTCCCGGTCAGGCTGTTGTCATCGACAATTATCCGGTCACAATCTGGTATGACGGTATTTATAAATGGGTGTCAACAAATATCAGAGATGAGAGAAACGCAAAGCTCATATCGCAGAGGGTGGGCAAATCATTTACAGAACTATTTCCGAATCCTGCTACCGCAAGAATCAGGATGCTTGACTTCGAGAACAGGGGTGAGTTATGGGTCGCAAGTCAGGGCAAAGTGATGATATACAACTATCGTCTTGACTTGTGGTATTGCTTTTCGGGACTTTCTATCAGCTGTTTTTGTGCCGTGGGTGACAATGTTTATTTCGGTACGGACGACGGCAAAATCGGAAAGATAAGCGCTGGAACTTTAACAGACGACGGATCGGCGATTGCTTGCATCTGGGAAACACCAGCTGTTTCTTATGGCGAAGTGTCAATTATGAAGGAATTGCGGGAGCTTTCGGTATTGCTTGGCGGCGAGGCGGACAGGGTCGATATTTACTGGAGTACGGACGACCTGGTCGGTGATACAGAACCTTTTCATGCCGGAGCGGATTCTTCTAACCGGAAACCGAAGCTGGAAACAGTGAGGCTCGGTGTGAAACGATTTAATACCGCAAAGCTCACTTTGATTTCAGAAGATTTAGATTCAGAGGCTAATATTATTTCGCTGTCGGTGACGACGAAAGGATGATAATATTTGAATAATTTTGATGCACGCATAAAGAAGATTAAAGAAAAGCTTTATGCTCTAAGCTCCCCTGAGAGTGAGCTGAAGAAGCTTTACCGCAAGGCGATTGACAAAAGCAGGGCTGAATTTGAAAGCGGTATAAAAAAGGCTGAATCGAAAGCTTTCGATAAAACAAACTCGGAATCCGCCTTATCTCTTTTAGGTAAAAAGAACAGCGGCATAAAAGCCGAAAAAGACGGTACTTTGGAGGCTGGTGTAAATTATGCGCTGGAAGAAGCAAGGCTTCAGAAGCTGAAAGAAACAGAAAACGAAATTTCGAGAAAGACAGAACTGGAGAAAGAAAATCTCTTAGACAAACATACAGAAGAAAAAGCCGTTCTTGCAGAACAGCTTACAAAATCAGAAGACAAAGCACGCACTTCACTTGAGAAAGAGCTTTCTGAGGTAGAAAAACAGAAGGCTAAAGCTGCGGAAGAAGCTGCAAAGAATGCGGTAAAAGCTGCCGAGGACGCAAAGAAATCGGAAGAGAAGCAAAAGAGTGAAGAAAAATATAAACCTACTGTGACAGCGAAGGAGTTTGCGAAAAACCTTATAGAACGCTTTTCCGGAGACAGCGAAAAAATAAAGGTTTATGTTGCGGAGATATCAAAACAGTACAATTTCGACAGCGTATATCTAAAGGACCTCCTATTCGCGCTTGAAGCGTACACAAAACCTCAAGCTGACAAAACTGAAAAGCTGACTGACAAAGAGGTAAATGAGCTGCTTGAAGGCGGTGAGAAGGCATTCAAGGAAACCTATAGCAAGGTTTACAAAACTTTTTCCGATCTTGGAGAGGGTGGACTTGAGCTGTCAAAAAAAGCTGTGCGAATGGGTAAGGAAGCGCAGATGGACTTTTTCTACCGTTCATCCGCAACTATGGAACAGTTTGAAAGCCTTTGCAAAAAGGCAGAGCTTACGGATGCGGAAATTAAATCCCATGCAGATAGGGTTGCTTTTATCAACGGCTCGACCGACGGCAAGCTTGAGCTGGGTGAGTATATTGTTAGATGAAAGGAAAAGTTATGGAGCTTACTGATTTTATAAAAAGCGGAATGGTTGTGTTGATACCGGGGCTTTACTTTGTTGACATCATACTTAAAAACAGTTCGGTTTCGGACTGGCTTATACCGTTTATTCTCGGAATCTTAGGAATTGCGATGTCGTTTTTGTGGCATATCGGCTCGGAGGGAGTATTGAATGCAGGAATTATTTTCGACAGCATAACCCAAGGGCTTCTCTGCGCTGCAGGTAGTGTGTATGTAAAAAACCTTGCTGTACAGTTTAATAAAAGAGAGGAAGAAAAATGAATTTGATAAAAATGTTAGACACCCTTGTGGAGCTATTTTTGGAGCTGATTTATGGAGATGCTTGAAGCGGTTTGGAGCTTTCTTGTCTCTGCGGGAATTACAGGAAGCTTGACAGCAATTTTCATCAAAGGTATCACCTCAAGAGCCGAAAAGGAAGCACAAAGGCGCAGGGATTTGCGTTATAGGCAGGAACTGTTAAGGCTCGAGGGTGAGGACTGCCTTGCGAGCCTTATTCTTGCCGTTGCAGGGTATTGCCGCGGTGATAGCGTTGACGAAGAAGAAGTGTTAAGGCACGAGGAGCGATACAGAGAGTACCTAACAAAAAGCCGTGCTTTCGGCGCTGAGCTATATGCGGACAGCAGGAGTAAGAGGACAAAATAATCCGGAGCAAGAACTCCGGATTATTTTTATGTTTAAATATTACGCTTCAGGTTCTTCGTAAACTGCGTCTTCGACAAAGTTGAAGTCCCATTTTGTGATGGTGTTCCACTTTTCGCCCTTCTTGACAAGTTCAGTACCGCTGTCGGGGAAGCGTGAGAAATAGAGTTTGTTCTGCCCCTTGCTCATATCCCAGTAGAAGGTTTTTGAGGTGTTTTTAAAGTTATCTGTTGAGTCTTCTTTTGTAAAGACTTCGACACCGAACTGATAACGGGGGTCCTTATAACCAAAGATTTTAACGGCAAGGGCTGCATTGCCTTTATCACTCGGGCCTTCGAAATTTTTATAAGTGAAGCTTTCAACTGTTTCGGATGTCCATTCACGACTTGTGCCGTTTTGAAGTTCGTATATGATCCTTGTGCCGTAGCTTTTATCTATCGGCAGCATTGCGGTGTAGGAGAGGGAGAAATGGGTGTTCTGAACAATTTCGTAATTACATTCATTGTAGATGCTGTTTCCTGCATAGTAGTAGATACGCTCAACCTTGGCAAAAACATCATCTGGGGTCTGATTGTAGTAGATTTCTGTGTTCTCGACAATTTTGAGAAGGTCGACGGTTACAGGCTTTTTGTCATCAAGACTCAGTTCTTCATCTGTTTCACCATCGATAAACTTGATGTCGATCATCTTCTCGTTCTCGTGGTTACCACCGCAGAAGGCTATTGAGCCGGCGGTTTTGCCTGCGCGGAACACATATTCCCAGTCGGTGGAAGCCGCAACAAAGGTGATTTCGCTGCCGCCATTTGGCTTAAAGGACATCGCGCCGATGTTCCATGTCCCCCAGGCACGTTTATAAAATGTTCTTGTAAAAACACCGTCATAGAGCTCGGTAGTTATAACATATGTACTATCGTCTCTTTTAACGATTGTTGTCGGATGTCTCTCGATTTCGTCAACGTAATTTGTTTCAATCATACTCTCTTCACCGCTTACTGTTTCGCTTGTAGTTTGTGATTCTTCTAAGGAGGAGTCTTTTACGGATTCTTCGCTAACTTTCGGGTCACAGGCGAACATCAGGGGCAGGAGCATGAGAACTGCTAATAATAATGCAAGCTTTTTCATTTTAAACTAAAGTGCCTTTCTTGTTTTTATAACTATGAGGGACGCAGCTGATAGAATAGCCATTACTACAAATATCGCTGTACCCTGGGAGCCTGTATCGGGTGTCTCCGAGACTTCCTCGGATTCGGCAACAACAGAAACTGCTTCGGAGGACTCTGCGACGGATTCTTCTGCCGAAACCTCTTCCGAAACCTCTTCTGAAACCTCAGATTCTTCGGTGCTGTCGTCAACAAAGTTAAAATCCCATTTTGTTATGGTGTTCCATGTTTCACCGTTTGCAACAAGTTCAGAACCGCTGTCGGGGAAGCGTGAGAAATAGAGTTTATTCTGTCCTTTGCTCATATCCCAGTAGAAGGTTTTGGATGTGTTTTTAAAGTTGTCGGTGGAGTCTTCTTTTGTTAATACCTCGACACCAAACTGATAGCGTGGGTCATTATAGCCATAGATATTGACGGAAAGCGCAGAGTTTCCTCTGTCAAAGGGGCCTTCAAAATCTTTATAAGTGAAGGTGTCGCTTGTTTTGGAGTTCCATTCCCTTGTAGTTCCATCTTCTAAGTTGTAAACAATTGTTGAGCCATAGCCCTTGTTTATCGGCATCATAGCGGTGTAGGAGAGGGAGAAATAGGTGTCCTGAACAATCTCATAATTGCATTCGTTGTAGATGCTGTTTCCGTTGTAGTAGTAGATGCGTTCAACATTCGCGAAAACATCGGTAGGAGCAGCGTTAAAGTAGATTTGTGTGTTCTCAACAATTTTCAGAAGGTCGACAGTCACAGGCTTTTTGTCTTCAAGATTGAGTTCCGCACCGGTTACACCGTTGTAGAACTTCATATCAATCATCTTTTCGTTGCCGTGGTTACCACCGCAGAAGGCTATTGAGCCGGCGGTTTTGCCTGCGCGGAACACATATTCCCAGTCGGTGGAAGCCGCAACAAAGGTGATTTCGCTGCCGCCGTTTGGCTTAAAGGACATCGCGCCGATGTTCCATGTTCCCCAGTCGCGCTTGTAGAAGGTTCTTGTATAAACTCCGTCAAAAACATTTGTTGTTATAACATATGTACGGTCGTCTCTTTTAACGATCGTGGTAGGATGATGCTCGATATCATCAACATAAGATTCCGCACCGGTAACTCCTGCGCTGGAATTAAAGGCGAACATCAATGGAAGGAGCATAACGATTGCGAGAGATATCGCAAGTTTTTTCATTTCCGATCTTACCTTTCCACATTTTTCATTTGGTTATCAAATTATAACACATCGGAAAAAAAGTGTCAATGAATTGTTGCGGTGGTTGCTATTTTATTTTGGCGGTGCTATAATAGTCGTGCATTTTCTAAAGCCTAATTAATTACTACCAATAAGTAGATTTATAATACGGTATAAACATAAAAATTGAGGAGAAAAAAATATGCGTATTGCTGATATCGACAAAAACCTAAATGTTGAATCAAAGATAGAAAACGATAACCTTATCTGGCTTGACTGCCGTGAAAAGCCATTTCACCTTACGGGGCTTGCAGATTATTTTGACGGACTATTTACAAGAATGCCTGCGGAGCTTATGGAAAAGGTACGCCCGGAGCTTGCTTGGCTCGGCAAACACACTTCAGGAGGCAGACTTCGCTTCCGCACTAACAGCGAGTTTATTGCCCTCAACGCCGTATTGCCTTCAGTTGATTTGATGCCCCATATGCCGCTTACGGGTTCGTCAGGTTTTGATGTTTACGCCGGGAAAACTCTCGAGATGTTTGCGACACCTCCTAATGTTGCCACACCCGCGTTTGAAAAGATGTGCCGCTTTTATACACCTGCCGACAAGGATGGCTTTAGGGATATAACGATAAATTTCCCGCTTTATAATAGGGTTTCTTCTCTTGCGATTGGGCTTGACAAGAACGCAGTTGTAAAAAAACCGAAGAAAACAAAGTACGGCAAAGTTGTTTTCTACGGTTCTTCGATAACACAAGGCGGTGTCGCTTCTCGCCCGGGTAACAATTACGCGAACATACTCGCAAAATGGCTGGACTTTGAGCTGATAAACCTCGGATTTTCGGGGAACGCCTTCGGGGATGAGCTTATTGCCGACTACATAGCGTCAATACCGATGGATGCGTTTGTTATGGACTATGACTTCAACTCCCGCTCTCTCGACGAATTAAGAGCAACACACGAGCCGATGTACCGCAAGGTCAGAGCAGCTCAGCCGAACGCAAAAATCATAATGATTTCTAACCCTGTTCCGGACATCTACTGCCATGTCAAGGGAAATGACCCAAGACTTGAGATTATCACCGAAACATACAACAAAGCTGTATCGGAAGGCGACGATAAAGTATGGCTCATAAACGGCGCGACGATGCTTGGTAAGTCCGACAGAGACACCTGTACGGTCGACAACTGCCACCCGAACGACCTCGGATTTTTCAGAATGGCCGAAACTGTAAAACCCGTTTTATCAAAAGCGCTTAAAGTAAAATAAAACAAACCTCCGGTACAGGAAAAATCCTGTACCGGAGGCTCTTATTATTTACCAACAATTTGAAAATCCGATTGTTCAAATAATTGGTCTAAATGGTCGGAGTAAGAGACAAAATTATAGTTGAGGTTTCCTTCTTTTTTTGTTTTTCAATTTCTAAATATATATTTGCATATTCTGTGTTATTTCGAGATATAATTTCCAACTTATACCCGACATACTCCATATATTCATCTCTTGTATAGCCAGCAGTTTTATAATATATAGAATCTTCTTCTCTTTGCTCTGAAGTTTGTTTTGTATAACGTTCTTCAGCTTTTTCTTTAACGTCTTTAATTGCTTGTTCTTTTGTGTATTCAATACCAGACTTTTTTAGTTCAATTGAAATAAGTTTTTGAATTGCAACTTGTTTTAATATTTCGTCATCGGACAACATGTCATCTGTTTGAGAGGTTATATAACTAAGTTCTGCACAATGTTTCCAGAATTCAAAATCATCTTTATATATTTCTTCGCCGTTAATATAAGCAATAATGACTCCATTACTATTCTTCATTCTCTCACTTAAAAGATGTCCAGCTGTTTCAGGAGAGAATTTTGATGCTAACTCATCGAGCATGTTCTTATATTGAGATGATGAAGCAGGGATAAATGCAAAGGAAAGTATTAGAAAAACTAGAGCAATGAGTAGTGTTATTGATATTGTTAATATTTTTCTCTTCATAAATATTGCCTCATTCAAATATCAGTTCTTATTATTTGGTTTTTCAGTGTATATTGTAATATCTGATTTAGCCTTTTCTTTTAGGCTCTTGATATAGGATTCTTTCGTTTCTAATTTCTCTTCGATGGTAGTGCTACCTTTTTCTTTAAAAATCTCATCGAATGTTTTGCTGTCTTCAATAATCTTTTTTAGGGTTACTAAGTCAAGGCGAGGTGCGTCTTCGTCAATTTCACCTTCAACGATTTTTTCAAGCCGCAAAAAAGTACACATAGCTCTATTTTTTTGAAGAGCTTAAAGCTCCTCGGCTGGAGTTAGTTTTGGTAATGCATTTTGGTTTTCGAGAGAATTAGTGCTAATTGCAAATGATTCTTCATTTACATCAGCTTTTTCATAGTATTTACCTCATCGACTGAAGTATAAACAACAATAGCACATTTTCTGCTGTTACTAATTATTATTCATGAAATATTCCTTAATATCTCTATAGTAATCCGGTACAAGCCATAAACTGTCCGTAGATTTTCCCTGTGCCTTATATTCTTCAATTTTTTCAAAATGTTTTTCTTCTAATTCCTGGCGTCGCTCTTCACTAGTGATAGGTCTTGTAAAACCTTTTGCCCAAACACCATCAAGAACATTGCCGAAATGTTCTTTGGGATTACCGTATATATACTTTTGTTCTTCTGTATAGTAAACGCTTATAAAATATTCGGATGTGTCTCCGATTGGTCTGCTACAATACGCTGCAATTTTAGATACCAACTCTCCGTTTTCGTTTTCAACAAAAGCATAGCCTTCATATATTTTTATTATATCCCCTACTTTTACATTCTTTTTTACAAATTTAGCTTCGATAATTTCTAACACTTCGATTTCTGATATGGTAAAAAGGCAGCTATCATGCTTTTTACCGTAATAAATATCTTCGGCATAATAACTCATTGAAGAGACTTTTTTGCCGCGAATAAACATTTTATCATTCGAAAAGCTCTCAAAATTTCTAATTAGCTTCTCGGAGGTTATAAAGATATCACGCTGACTCCATCTATCTTCATGTAACAAATCAATAAAAGTCAGCTTACCATTTTCAGTGATGATAGTTTTCAGACCGTTTTCATCTTCTTGTATATCAAAACTATCAGCATGCTCCTTCTGGTCATAAAAAACATCTAATTTCACACTATTGTTTTCAGTTGCAGCCAAACTGCTTGAAGTATCTTTCGAATTTGTGTTACCTTGAACATTTATACTTTGCTCTGGTATTAAACATCCTGCCAATGACAAAATTAGCAATGCCGATAACGAGAACATAATAATTTTTTTCATAAGATTCTCCTTGTATATTATTTGAAGTTTTAATGGGGTCGTTCAAAAAATAATTTATTTAAATGTCATTCGCCCCACTTTTGAATTAAGGCTGATTTGTCATAATATGTTAAGCTCCAACTCATTTCTTTATAAATATATTCGCCATCACAACTATATGCTATTCCCCCAATATTAATAATGTCGAAACTTATTTGTTGGAACAAGTAATTATAAATACTTTGTTCGCCACAAATAGGTTGCATTAGAGAAGGAAATGTTAATTTATTTATTGTTTGCCTTGGTGTATTATTGTTTTCAATGTAATCATAATCAAAATCTGGGATATATGCTTCTATAGTTATTTCTCTTGGATGGGATAATTTTAACGCATGTCCTAATTCATGAACTAAAATTGCATGTCTTTGGGCTACTGTGAGTTCTGCCATTTTTACAAGATTACATTCAATAATGCAAAAATCCCAATTACTGTCTGTGTTAGGTTCCGGAACATTATTGAAATGAGGAATAGTTAAAGCAATAGCATTTCGTAAATCATTGTTTTCTCTAAATATAACGAAATAGTTATTGCCTGCCGGTAAATCATCATATGAATACATAGGCGAATCATAAATTAAGTTAACATTTGAAGATATGTTATTCCATGTCATACCTGCTGTTCCAACAGCCCATGGGTCTACAACAGAAACATCCCAAGCATTTTGATCATATGTATAATAAACTTGATATGGATTTCCATCAATCGATCCGCAAAAATTTGTATACTCTCCATCCCAAATCGAATCATTATTATAAGCGTTTATATTCCATTCCGATAAAGAGTCGGCTGATAAATTGGAAAGATGCATAGTAGGTATCTGATACGATGATGATTGTGCCGCTAAATACTTGTTACTAACCGATTCGAAATACTTAGATATAATGTTATACCTGCCATTACTGTTTTTTGTTATTTTCCACAGAGCACGATCACTTGTTGATGTTTTCTCAATTGTTTGTATAGAGCCGCTTGTTGATACTCCTAAAACTAAATTGTTTGTGTGCATGGGGAAAATTTTACAGTAACCATTTGATTGCATCTCAAATCGCCACATGATATGAGATTCAGAGCTATTTCCGTATAAAACAGCTAAACCACCTACATTTAAGTTTTTATTATCAACCTGCATATACTTTCCAGAGCCTTGATTTATTATTTGATATACTTTGTTTTGATTAAAATAATTTATGTTTGTATAATTTAAAACTAAATACGGCTTGTAGTTCGTTGTTCCGTTGTTATATGAGCCGAAGGTTTTTGCGAGATAGGCACTGCCGTTTTCGACAGTTGAGTTTGCTTTGAAAATCACACCCTTGCTAAGTCTTGCTGAACCGCTGTAACCGGGAGTGTTCTTCTCATGCGACCAGTCTTTTACTGCTCCTAATATGCTGAAATCATACCAAATACGGGAGCCGTCGTAGTATACATTTTTACTCGACATTGACGAACCGTAGCTGTTCGGGTTGACATTGCTCCAGTTTGCCGTGCTCTCACTCCAGCTGTTTCCGTAAAATGCATGGCAATATACATACATGGGATCTTGCTGTGCCATAAGGTCACGAATATAAACATTCGCGCTTGTGATTTGATCCGGATAGATGCCCGAAAGGTTGAGCGCGGGGAATCTCATAAGCGTGCGTCGGATTCCGTAAGTGTTGTGCTTTCCCACTGTTAGAACTGTAGACGAACCGTCTGAACCTGTTGCGCTGTTCAGAGTAACATCAAGGATAACAATATACTATTGTTCGCATATTATTTGAAAATATCAATTACATTTTGTAATTTTTCTTCACTTATAATCAATTCCACTCCGCTAAGGTTTTCAGCGCTGTTCCCTAAAATGTTTTTTAGAATGTTATAATTGTCTGTGTTGCTCAAATCTGGATTGCAATATAAACCAAGATATTCGGTTTTGCCATCGTTGAAAATCTTAAATTCATATTTTGTAATCCTAAAGCTCATTTGTTCAGATATATCTACTAATTCAAATAATTCCTTTGGTGCATAATCTTGAGATTTAACAGAAATGCTTAATACATTTTCACTTTCTTTAATTTTATTATTATCGATTTGTTGAATGTTAAATTCTGCAATACCTTTACCATTTGATTGCTTAATCACAAAGTTTGATTTGCTTGTAATCCTATTGTTTTCATATGCTATAGCATATGGGATATTTACTGTTATCATTATAGCTAAGACTATAAGAGAGAATAATATTCTTTTTATTTTCATTTTTTATCCTTTCTATTAACGTAAAAATAATTCAGCGTAAAACATTGTACAAAGTTAATACTTCCCCATGTAACGAGATAACATAATAACATAGATAAATAACTGGTAATCATTGCGAGTTCTTTGTAATAATTAGCTGTTAATATTAGGGTGACTATCAACGAAAAAATCAGAGATAGTAAAGTTAATTTAATTATTGCGGTGATAAGTTTCCTTCTGAGGATAATATATACAATTAAAGAAAACAACATCGAAAAAGCAGGTATTACATATATTTTGGCGTACACACCGTTGAAAAAATGTTCTTTTGATTCTTTGTATGCTCCATATATGATAATTAGAATGAATATTACTAGTAATGCTGCATAAAATATCCAAAATGAAGTGTTGTTTCGCTTCGTGGTTTTGCTTTTTTTTATATAAGTATATAGATTATCATCTTTTTTTATTTCTATAAACTCAAGAAAGATGTTTAAAACAATACCCATGCTACAACTACAAACGAATCCAAAAAACATATATCCTATTATTTCAGAGATATAATGTTGTTTATAATAATTAAAAGCAATATATCTAACAACATCGATTAAATACAAAACTGCCGGTATAATTGTAATATATTTTATTTTTTTGTTATTATCTTTTATGGTGCGATGTACAATGATATCGAGCAATAACGAAAGTGCGGGAACAGTGTATAAAGTAAAGACTAATGCTGGTGTTCCAGTCTTTATCGAACTAATAACAACAAAACCTAATATTGCGATTGTAATAATAAGGGCAGTCCAATAAATTAAATGTCTTAGTCTACCAGTTTTCATATTAAACTCCTTTTATTGGTTTTCTTGTATTGGGCCCTTAAAAACATTGAGACCAAACCATGAAGTATCCCATAAATCCCAGTTCCTATCGACCGCTGTTAACTGCCAATTATCCAATGAATTGTTACGGTAGTATATGTTTCCATTGGAATTCCATTTTACCTCTCGATTGTTCTTAGCCAAAACATCTGTAGTCTGCCTTGAATCAATCGATTGAATAATTCTATCTAATCTATATTTTGAATCACCCCACAGCGATGTTAATAGCAAATCATGACCATCATGAGTTAAGCATTCGGCTTCTTCGTTAAAAACAAAAAATTCTATTCTGTCAGGCAAAGTTTCGTGATTATATTTATATCCTCGTTGACCCGTAATGCTAAACAGCCCTGTTTGATTTCCACCTGATTGGCCAATTATTTCATAATAATATTCATAGTCTGCAATTATGTACTGTGCATCCGAAATGCCTATGCAAAAATTCAAAGGGTTACCATCCCCAACTTTTGGCCATAATGTATCTGCATATCTTGCTTTTAATGGTAAGTTGGTTTTGTATAAATACGCTCCTCTATAATCCTGATCAATTGCTCCAAAAGGATCTAACCAACCCGGCAAGTGCCAGTCATCTTCATAAACAATCAATTCATCCGGGGGGGCTATAATCCCCTCTTGATTTGGTGAAATGGTTTTTAGCCAAGGATTAAAACACTCGACAGGTCTGCCGTAAGGATCGTTCAAGGGCTGGCCTTCATTATAAAAATTAACTTCTAATTCATATGTTTCGTTTCCATCCTGTACTAAGTTTCGCAATCTGTCTTTTCCCCACTTAAAATATAATGTTACCGATCTATCTGCAACATCAATAT
>JAQWDK010000038.1 GCA_028705495.1 Eubacteriales bacterium | reverse complement strand
AACGCCTTTCATTTCGTCAAGTATATCAAAAAATTTTCTTATTCCGGACGGTTTTATCGCTGCCGCGCGGTCTGACACGAAGCTTTCCGGGTTAAAGCAGCTTTCCGGCATCAAATTATATTCCCTCTCTCATCCTTTTGTGCGGGCATATACATCATTCCTTCTTCTTTGTACTTGTGAAGGACAAAATGGGTTGCTGTGGATGTAACATATTCCAGCGGCGCGAGCTTGTCGGCGACGAAATACGCCACTTCACGCATTGTTCTACCTTCAATAAAAACCGCGAGATCAAAACCGCCCGACATCAGAAGGACGCTCTTTACCTCGTCATATTTGCAGATTTTCTCAGCAGCACCGTCAAAGCCCTGACCTCTTTGGGGTGTGATTTTCAGCTCAATAAGGGCGGAAACATACTCAAGGTCCGTCTTGTCCCAGTCAATAACAGTACGGTAGCCGATGATAACACCGTCTTCCTCGTATTTTTCAATCAGCTGCTTGATGTCTCCCTCTTCCTTGCCGAGCATGACTGCAAGCTTTTCGGCAGACAATCTGCTGTCGTCAGCCAACAGCTTTAAAAGCTTCTTTTCTTCGCTGAGTTTGAATCCTTCCATTTCCCGAAACCTCATCTTTCAGATAATCAATTTCTTAATTCCTACTTTATTTTAATCATATAAGGTCTTCTCTGACGGTACACTGTTAAATACTTAAAGCCAATATCAAGCATCTTTCCCGCCGCTTCGGCGATACCGCTTCCAATATGCTCGAGGTAGTGTGCGTCTGAGCCAAGTGTCACCATAGTACCACCAAGGTCGTGGTAAAGCTTCATAAGTTCATAATCCGGCATCGGTGTTCCCAAGCCTTGACGAAGTCCGGAGCTGTTACATTCAAGGGAAAAGCCCTTTTCGATAATCAGCTCAAACAGCTCTGCATAGCGGTCTTTATATTCTGCTGGATTGACAGCGGACTGCCTTCCAGCGCGTACTATGTATCTCCGGGGGTAGGTGATATGTCCTATGCTGTCAAAGCCGCCGAGAAGCACATGTTTCTTAAGTTCATCCAGGTACTTCTCCCAAAGAAGCTTGATCTGAAAATCCGAGTAATTTACAAAATTCTCATAGTAGATATCTCTGATATTAGGCACTGTATGAAGTGAACCGATAACAAAATCGAAGTTGTGTGACGATATCAGATCCTTCGCTTCATCGGGGTCAAAAGTCGGTTGCCCGAGCTCAATCCCGTAAGTGACGATGAGCTTTCCCTGAAATTTTTCTTTTGCGGCAAGAATATCTTTCTCCCGCTTTTCGAGATCAAGATATGAGTAAAAGCCCTCCCTCATATAAACGCATTCATAATGGTCGGTAACCGCTAATTCAGAAAGCCCTGCAGCTATTGCCGCCTCGCACATGCGCTCAACCGTTGCTTCTGGTGAGCCGTCAAGGGAATGATAAGAATGGGTATGGGTATCAGCAAGAAACAATGGTTTTTCCTCTTTTCAAGTATTCTTATCAGTCTTTTTCATATCCTTGAGGTTCCCGATTTTAGCAGAGCGCTCTTCAAGCTCCTCTTCAATCTCGGAAATGTCCACGCCCTCATTTGCTGCAAGGGTAAAGACATGATAAATCAAATCGCAGATTTCGTTCTTAAGTTCCTCTTTACTGCCGTTTTTTGCTGCAATTATGGTTTCAGCGGATTCTTCTCCGACTTTTTTGCATATTTTATCAGTTCCCTGCTCAAAAAGATAGCAGGTATAGGATTTTTCGATGGGGTTTTGCTGTCTGTCCTGTATTACAGCGAACAGCTTTTCAAATGTATTCATACTAAATGCCTTTCCTTTCTTGTTAACAATAGATTGAAAAATTTAATTTTCAATCTATTCTTCTCCTAAAGTTCTGTAAAAACAAGAGTTGTTGCCTGTATGACAAGTTGGGCCGTCGGGCTTCGCTTTTATAAGTAGCGTGTCACAGTCGCAGTCGTATGCAATCGATACAGTATGCAGGAAGTTACCGCTGGTTTCACCTTTGAGCCAGAATTTTTGCCTGCTTCTGCTGAAGAATGTGCAAAGTCCGTTTTTGAGTGTTAGCTCAAGGGACTCACGGTTCATATAACCGAGCATCAAAACCTCAAGCGTCTCCGAGTCCTGTATTATCGCAGGAATAAGCTCCGACTTTTCAAACAGCGTATCGAGATTTATCATAATCTTACGCTGACGCCCCTTCCATCAAGATACCTCTTCAGATCCATTATCTCCATCTCTCTGTAATGGAACAGAGTTGCAGCAAGTCCCGCTGAAGCACCTTCTTCAAAAGCATCGTAGAAATGCTCCATTTTACCTGCACCACCGGATGCCACGACCGGAACATTAACCTTCGCACAAATGCGGCGAAGCAGCTCACAATCGAAGCCGTCCTTTGTTCCGTCCGCATCCATCGATGTCACCAAAAGCTCTCCTGCGCCAAGCTTTGCCGCCTCAACAGCCCAGTCCACAGCATCCATACCTGTATCAACACGGCCGCCGTTGATAAACACATGGTAGCCGTCTCCGACACGCTTCGCGTCAATCGCACAGACAACGCACTGACTGCCGAATTTGTCTGCAGCGCGTGAAAGCAGCTCTTTATCTTTTATAGCAGCGGAGTTGACCGCAACCTTATCAGCACCTGCACGGAGGGCTGTGCTGAAGTCTTCAACGCTTGTAATACCGCCGCCTACTGTCATCGGAATGAAAAGCTCCCTTGCAGCTACTTTTACAAGTTCTGATATATTAGCGCGCTTTTCGTGAGTTGCGGTAATGTCGAGAAAAACAATCTCATCTGCGCCTTTTTCGTTGTAATAACGTGCGTTTTCGGCGATACCGCCCGCATCTCTTAAATCTACAAAATTTACACCCTTAACAACCCTTCCGTCTTTAACGTCAAGGCAAGGAATTATTCTTTTTGCAAGCATATTTTTCATCCGTCACTTTCCCGCAATTTCGATAGCTTCAGCTAAATTAAGAGCACCACTGTAAACAGACTTGCCGCAGATAACACCGTAAACATCCAAAGCCTTCAGGTCACGGATGTCATCTATTCCGCCAACACCGCCGCTTGCAGTGATTTTTACACCGAGGTCAAGAAGCGGGCGAAGCTGTTCAAGGTTCGGACCCTTCATTGTACAGTCACGGCTTATGTCTGTAAAAATAATGTTATCAGCACCGGATAGTGCCATCTCTTTCGCAAAATCAATATAATCACGACCGCTGCTTTTTGTCCAGCCGTCAGTTGCAACCATGCCATTTCTTGCGTCAATGCCCACCGCAATCGCATTACCGTAGCTTTTAATCATCGCTTTTGCAAATTCGGGATTCTTGACAGCGACCGATCCGAGGATTACACGGGAAATTCCAGCTCCAAGCAGTGTTTTTATTTTTGCTTCATCCCTTATTCCACCGCCGCACTGGAGTATAAGCTTTGTTGAAGCGGCTATTTTATCGATTGCAGCCAAAAAAATCTCCGAGCTTTCTCCGCTTTTTGAGCCGTCGAGGTCAACAAGATGGAGGTATTTCGCTCCTTGCGCTTCGAATGATTTTGCTGTTTCTATCGGATCGGCCGCAACCTTGTGTGCTGTGGCGTAGTCGCCTTCCACAAGGCGCACAACCTTGCCGCCGAGCATATCTATTGATGGGAATATAATCATGTTAGTTTTCCTTATATTTTACTATGTTAACAAAATTTTTAAGAAGTTTTAGTCCCGCCTCATCGCTTTTTTCAGGGTGATACTGTGCTCCATAAACCGGGATACCTTTAGCTCTTACAAGAGCTGGTATGCTCTCCCCATAGACCGTTTCGTAAATAATATTGTCCCGGTTACAAAGCGCTTTATATGAATGAACAAAGTAGACATACCCTGCCGCATTCTCACCGATTTTGTCTTTATTCACCTGGGTCAGTTCATTCCAGCCCATATGAGGTATCGCAAGACCCTGTGCGCTGAGTTTAACCACTTTTCCGGGGATAAGACCTAATCCCTCAGTTTCGGTAAATTCCTCACCCGAGTCAAATAGCAGCTGCATTCCAAGGCATATACCAAGCAGCGGAACACTCCCTGCGGCGGCTCTTATTTCATTGAACAGCCCTCTCGCCTTCAGTGCAGAAATCGCATCGGGATAAGCACCTACACCCGGAAGTATCAGGCCGTCAGCTTTTGCAAGGTCCGAGGGGGTGGAGATAATACTGCTTCTCGCTCCGATAAAATCAAGGGCGTTTTTGACGCTGGCGAGGTTGCCCCGCCCGTAATCTATAATAGAAATCATATAGTAGTTAAAAGCTCCGAAAAATAGAATTTAAATAACACCTTTTGTTGACGGCATATCTTCTCCGACAATGAAGACAGCAGCTGATACCGCCCTCGCCGCAGCTTTGAAGATGCTTTCGATTTTATGGTGGTCGTTAGAACCGTATTCGTTCTTGATATGCAGTGTAAGTCCTGCGGAAAATGCAAAAGCGCGGAAAAATTCTTCCGTGAGTCCGGTATCATAATCGCCAACTTTACTGTCACGAAAATCCGCTTCAAAGACAAGGAATGGCCTGCCGGACACATCGACAACTGCTCTTGTCAGCGCTTCATCCATGGGCACAAAAACACTTGAGAACCTCGCAATCCCGACTCTCGCGCCGAGAGCTTTGCCAAAAGCGTTGCCAAGTACGATTCCTGTGTCCTCTACCGTGTGATGCCCGTCAACCTCAAGGTCACCGCTGCATTCAAGTTTTATATTAAAACCGCCATGGGTTGCAAAGGCGCCTAGCATATGATCGAAAAACCCGATACCGCTTGTCCCCAAAAAACTCCCTGCTTTTCCGGCAGTTAGTATTTCAAGTGTTATTGTGATTTGAGTTTCCTTTGTGCTTCTCGATGCGACAGCATTTCTGTTAGTCATAACAATATCAGTCCTTTCGGCTCCGGTTTTTCCGAATTTAATGTCAGACTATATTTTAACACATTAACACGATGTATGCAACAAAAATCTAAGCGCGGGCGGCAGAACCTTGTATTGTTGACAGGGCTGACGAGCTATGATATAGTTTTATTAAAAGAAAAATCCCCCGAGCACCTGCCCGGGGGAGGAAGAAGAAAGGATGGCTCTTAGTCTTCTATTGCGTCAAGGTAGTCGGCGGGGTTAACAAGCTCTCCGTCAACGGTAAGCTCAAAATGCAGATGCGGCTGTTCAGCAATCTCCACAATCGCAGTCTTTCCGACTTTGCCGATAACATCACCCGCTTTGACCTCTGCTCCTGCAGTAAGTTCTAAAGATGCCTTCGCATCAAGGTTCATATAATAGCTCTTGAGCCCGTTATCATGGGAAATCACTACAGTTGTACCCATAAGCGGCGCATCGGTTATCGATTCTATAAGCCCTTCCGCATAAGCGAGAACCTCTGTGCCTAAGGGAGAAGCTATATCTATTCCGCCGTGGACACGATAATCCTGCATCGTCTGAGAGAAAACAAGTGTGTCTGGGCTGAATTGTTTCACGGCGTTTCCGCCCACCGGTCTGTAAAACATCGCTTCAGCCGGTTCCGAAACACCGGGGTCAACATCGCTTGGGTTGTTGTCCACAGGTTCCGCTTTTGAATTATCACCTATTGGCGGGAGGCTGTAATCCGGTATGCTAAAATCGAAGTCCACATCACGATAATCATAGACCAAGGATATAATGCCCACGGTCATAACCGACGCGAGGCACAGCGCCATTACAACATATAAGCCGGTGCCGTATGCTCTGCTGCTTTTTTTCATTTCTTTTTTAATCCTTTCCGGGATATTGGGGGATTATCATCCGCCGAAAATCCCCGAGCGCGGTAAAGCCGCGGCTCTGAGTATGTTTTGTATTCGCATTTTGGATATAAGATATTGCTTGTGAGATTATTTTTGCCTTTATTAAGCTAAGATATACACATCAAAACAAGCCTTCTGAAAAATTCCTTAAAACAATAGATTTCTTCCTTTGTGAGTAAATACTCACCGATTTCAGTTCACAAATAAATAAAAACAGGACTGTAAATGAAAAATATACCTCAAATTATAAACAACCTAAAAAGCTGGGAGGACACTCTTCGCGAAACGAAGAAGTCGATTCTACTGTACGGCATGGGCGACGGAGCAGAAAAACTGCTGTTGGAGTTCGAAAAAAGAAATATAAAAGTCAAAGGTGTTTTTGCAAGCGATGCTTTTGTAAGAGGTCACAACTTTAGAGATATGCCCGTTATGACATTGAAAGAAGCGCAGGCGGCTTTCGGCGATTTTTTGACGGTGCCGGCATTCGCTTTAAGAGGTTATGATTGCAAACTCTTTACCGATTTTCCGCATGAGCTCGTGATGCCCAATATGCCGGTCGCTGGAGATGAAGTTTGTGACAAGATCTATATTCAAAGACATATCGACGACTTTTCCTATATCTATGAGAATCTTGCTGACGAAAAGTCGAGGCAAGTCATGGAAAGCGTTTTAGCATTCAACATAACCGGTGATGTTAAAAAACTTTTCTTATCGCCGGATGAAAGTTATAGTTTTGAACCTCACGACCTCGCACATGTCGATGCTGGAGCTTACGATGGCGATACTGCTCTTGAATTTATTAAAACAAACAGAACATATACAAAGATTTTTGCAATCGAACCCGATCCAAAAAATTTCGCAAAACTTCGCGAAAATACCGCGGCTCTGCGAGATGTCGTCTGTGTAAACAAGGCAGCATGGAGTGGGAACGGCAGTGCTTCATTCGCCTCCTCCAAGGGGAGGGGGTCCACCCTAAGTCAAGCTGGTGAAGGCTTTACGGAGCTTGTCACAATCGACAGCCTGTGTAGCGGAATCTCTGTCGGCAGCATAAAGATCGACTGCGAGGGAAGCGACGGCGAAGCGTTATGCGGAGCGGTCAACACAATCTGCGACCACCGTCCCCAAATTGCCGCCGCAGTCTACCATAGGGCTTCTGATATGTTCGCGATACCCCGTCTTATCCGCTATTATTACCCTAAATATAAGCTGTTTATGCGAAAAATAAACTATATCCCGCCATGGGATGTATTTTGCTTTGCAAACAAGGTTTAATAATAAAAAAATCCCTATATCGGTTTTCTCCGATATAGGGATTTAGTTTGGGTTATGTTAAAGCCTAAAGTCTATGCTGAACTCCCTGCCCAGTGCAAAGGAGTAAAGCAGTGCTTCTTTGATATTTCTACCCATCATGCGCTCAAGCGCGCGGCAGTAGTAAGAAAGCTGCGGGGCGTGTCTTTCGACAAAGCCTTCGGCTGTTTTTTCGCTGATTCTATCAGTTTTGAAATCGACAACAACAATCTCTCCGTCCTCTTCAAAAAACATATCGATAACGCCCTGAACCTGAACCTTTTCTCCGGCAGGAAGCCCAAAGAACTCGCTCTCCTCTGTTATGCTAAAACGTTTTTCGCGTATAACATTCGGAGAACTTTTTATTCTTTCGTAGAGCTTTGTCGCGAAAAAGCGCCCGAGCAGTCCGTGGTCGAGAAGATCAGACTGCAATTTTGTAATCAGCTCCGCCTTAATAAGCCTTTCCGCTTCGTCTTTTATGCTCTTTGCCGCATATTCGAGATTCGCGAACTGCATAAACATATGCATCGCAGTTCCTGTGTCCGCAAAATCTACACCCTCAGAATCGAAAACAGGCCTTGCAAGCTTTGGTGTTTTGTCCTCAGATATCGCAAATCCCTCGCTTCCGAGTTTTAGATGCGACACCGCCAATTGTGAGAGCGAAACCGCTGCATAGGGGTAGCGGTATTCTATTCGCCTGATAAGCTCATCAGCAAAGCCAAACTGTTCTTCTTTTGTAACCGCAGGAGCTTCTTCTATAAGCGGACTGCTTTCGTCACCGCCAACTGAAATAAATTCAGCATAGGGAGCTGTCTGCCCATCAGCTAAAACAGCCTTTTTAATCTGTTCCATAAATGAGTCTGCGCTTTTCTTTTTCTTGGGAACTCCGCCAGTAACGCAGAGTTTTATTTTGGCTCTTGTCAGCGCAACATAAAGCGCCCTCATGCTCTCAGCAGCATCGTCATGAGCTTCTTTTTCAGCCCAAAGCTTTGCAGGGAAGGATTTCCTCACATAAAGACCTCTGACAAAACGCTTTTTGAAGAAAAATCCCGCGTCCCGCCTCATGATGTACGAGCTTCTGCTCGCACTCTTCATGGATTTCTCGGCGTTCGACAGAAAACAAACCTCGAACTGCAGACCCTTTGATTTATGTATGCTCATAATGCGAACGCAATCGTTGTTCTGAGACACCGCCGGAGCTTCAGATAGCGGTTTTTTGTTGTCATAAATCTCTCCGAGGTATGATATAAAGCTGTTCAGTCCACGAAAAGAAGTGTTTTCAAACATCCTCGCATGTTCGTAAAGAAGCAGCAGATTTCTCTGCATGATCTCTCCGTTTTTCTCGTTCGACACAAGCGAATAAAGCCCTGTACTGCCGTAGATAAACCATATAAATTTATACGACGGAACACCTTCGCTTTTTCTCTGCCATAATTCAAGCCTTTTTAAGAATTCATCAACCTTTTTTGCAGTCGATTCCTTGATTTTAGGCATCCTCATCATGGTTTTCGTCTTTTGATTTTTGGATGATGAAATCTGAGGAGATGCACGGTATTTATTATCCCGCAGTCTTGCTCTGTACCGCCTTACACCATCCCTTAAGCTGTCGTACATCGTCCCATCTCTTGAAGTAAATCGAAGCTCCGTCAGTTCCTCGTCAGTGAAGGAGAATATCGGACTGCGAAGCAGTGAAGTCAGGGCGACATCGTTTCTCGGGTTGTCAACCGCCTTCAAAAGAGAAACGGCGAGCAGTATCTCCGGAGTTTCGAGGAATGATCCGCTCTGCTCTGTGTATGATGGAATCCCCCTATTTTGCAGCGCACGCAAAAACGGCTCAGCACCAGTTTTCGGAGCGCGCAGAAGGATTGCAAAGTCGGAGAACCTAAGCTCCTCGCCATCAGTTTTACGAAGCTCTTTTTTGTATTTGAGTATCATATCAGCGACAAAGTCAGCTTCACCATAACTATTCCAAACTTCCTCGTCCTCTGCTATTTCAGCGACTAACACAAGCTCGGGATTTTCTTTTTCCTCTTTTCCGAAAATCAGCTTTTCATTGTCCTTGTAATCGCCATAGATACCGTCATAACAATCTTCAAATATTCTATTTGTAAAGTCGATTATCGGCTTGTCACAGCGGAAGTTTTCCTTTAAGAAAATTCGTGCTGACTTGCCACTCTTTTCAAAATCTCCTGCCTTATCAATGCAGCTGTTGAACAGCTCCGGTTCAGCGTTCCTAAAACGGTATAAGCTTTGTTTCACGTCACCGACGATGAATTTATTGTCGGGTTTTGCTATGAGTGAGAAAATTGCATCTTGAACAGGGTTTGTATCTTGATATTCATCTATGTATATCTCTTGAAACTGCTCCGAAAGCCTCTTGCAAAGCTCGCTTTGTCTCATATCAACAAACGACTGTCCGCCATCCGTCAGCAGTTTAAGTGCAAGGTGCTCAAGGTCGGAAAAGTCCAGCACTCCACGTTCGCTTTTCAGCTCTACATATTCGCCATCCAGAGCTTGGAGCAGCTTTGAAAACTCCTCATGAATTCTTAGTGCAACAGAAGTATCGGCGAAAATCTCCTGCGGCGAATCGCTGTAAAAGTCGGCTATTTCTTTTATCTTGTTATTTGCATTTGTTTTTAAATCAGAAGCATAATCGGCGATCTCAGGCGGGTATTTCTTTTTTGGAAGCGATGGAATTTTAATCTTGCTAAGTTCATCTTTAACAGCAAGGTAGCCGCTGTCAACTACATCGGTTATTTTATCATAAGCCTCAGCCAAAGCTTTGAACGGTTCAAAAAGTTTTTCTTCAACCATAGAAGAAAATTCTTCTGCTTCTTCAAGAATAGCCCTTCCCTCAGAAATCAGTTTTTTTGTTTTGTTTATTAAATTCTTTCCGAACTCTGTCGAAAACACTTCTGATACGACTTTTTCTTTTTCGAGGGCAAGCGCATCTCTGCGCTCTTCAAGCCATGAGAAGGGATGGGGGTAAGACATCAGTTTATTGTAGATGCTGATGAGGGCGTTCTTCAACTCACCGTCACTTCTTTGGTTTGTCAGCTGTTTTACAAGCATCAAAAAGCCACGGTCGCCGTCTTCGTAACCCTTGTCGAAAACAGCCTCCGCACATTTATCAAGCATTAGCTCAGCTTCCGCTTCATCAGCTATTCTCAGCTTTGGCGACAGACCAAGGGATTGAAAATTTTGCTTCACAAGATCGAGACAAAAGGAATGTATCGTCGAAATATTAGCGCTTTCTATTGCGAACAGCTGTCTGTAAAGGTGCCTGCTCGCAGGATTTTCGGAAAGCGCTCTGTTTATGCCTTCGTAAAGCTTCTCTTTCAAGTCCGCCGCCGCTGCATTTGTAAAGGTGACGATCAAAAAGCTGTCTATCTCGCCGCCGTCCAGCAGCTTTTGCAAAATTCTTTCGGTTAGCACGGAGGTTTTGCCGCTACCCGCACCCGCGGAGACGACAAGCGACCTGCCGCGGTCAGTTATGGCATTGTTTTGCGAACTAGTCCACTTTGGCATTTCAATCCTCCTTTTCTGCAGTTTCTTCTCTTCCAAACAAAATTTCTTTAGCCTTATCAGTTTTCAAATTTTCCACCCTGCGCTTTTTGTTCCTGCCATTCCTGCACACTGGGAGAAAATCACATCTTTTGCAAGCGTCAAGATTTTTGTTAAGAAGCAGGGGATTTACACTAACATCACCGCTTCTTATACCACCGTCAAGTTCCGTCAGTTTCCCCTTCATAAAACTGAAAAATTGGTTGAATTCATCCCTTGTAGCAACCGATGAATTCTTTGAAATATCCGGAGTGCCATCTTTTTTAGGTTTTGAATTATATTTGACTGGTATGTATTTATCCGATGGCTGCGACTCCATCGCTTCAATTACAGCGCTGTCCTCAAGAATGAGTCCCGAGCGTTTGATTTTACCGTCGCTGTCGTCTTTGAGCTCCGGCGGTTTCACAGGCATATATAAAACCCCGGCAGGTTCCGCTTTTCCGCCTTCACACCAAGATGCAAGATAGAGGAACATCTGAAGCGCAATACCGTAAACAGGCTCGACTGGATTATATTTCTGCGTTCCGCTCTTGTAGTCAACAACCCTGATATATTCTTTACCATCGATAACTGCGCTGTCAACTCTATCGGCGATACCGTTAATCACCATTATCCTACCGTCAGAAAGTGGTATTTTACCCTGTGGCGCTCCATCTCGTCCGAGCTTCACCTCAAAACCGATTGGGCGGAAACTGCTTTGTGCAAATTCGTCGAGTATGTTCTCAACAAACAGCTTTGTCAGCCCGGTTATTCTACCAATAGAAAACTCAAGCCTTTTATTTTGCGCTCCTTCACTGCCATTTGAAATAAGCTCAACAAATTCAGACGCAATATCCCTAAGCTCTTCGGCAATTTTCTTTTTATCCGCTTTTTCAAAATCATCCGCGTACTTTTTGAGGTAAACCTCAAGCAGTTTGTGTATAAATGTTCCGACCTCACCCGACTCAAAAGCGGCGGTCCTCTCCGTCTGGAGTCTTAGCACATACTTTACAAAGAACGAGAACGGGCAAAGGCTGTATTTTTCTATACTTGACGGTGACAACACAATATCATCGAGCATTCCCGCCTCAACCTTCGCATCAAACTCCGTAATTCCACCGACAGGAAGGGAAGGAACAAACATCTTAACTTCATCAGGCAGCCGTGACAGGAAATCTCCCGCCGTCTCCCCGTTTTGTATAAGCCTGCTTTTATCTGCCGCAGGGCGTATAACGCCGATTGTCGGGAACAGCGCAGAAATCCTCCCTACCGCTGCCGATGCTTTCATCACACCGCCGCTGCTGGAAGAGGATGAATAATAGACGGACAACCTCTCGGAAGGGGCGCAAACAGATGTGTAGAACAAAAACTGCTCCTCCGCAAGCCTTTTCTCCGGCGGTAAAAATGCCTGATATCCAGCTTTTTCGAGAACCTTCAATTCCGAATCTGCAAAAAGCTCACCTCCCCTGTCAGTGGAAGGGAAGATACCCTCATTTACACCAAGGAGTAGCAGCGCTTTTATATTGTCAAACCTCGCAAGTCGAGCATCGGCGACGGTGACCGCGTCCGAAGCACCCGGTAGTCTCCCTGTGGAATATTCAGCTGCTAAAATCCGGAGCAGCTCAAGCAGTCTTTTAGGAGACAATTTTTCTTCGCCGCCTGTCAAGCATAGCTGATCCAGCATAGATATAACAATATCCCAAAGTTGTGACAGCTCCGACACTCTCTCTTCGTCTCCGTCCTCCCTTGCCGTCCTCATTACCACGGTCAGCCTTTCCTCTGCTCCGGTTGCTTCAAGCAGCGAATAAATCGCTCTTGCGCAGCCTTCAGCTGAAAGACCAGAACCTATTTCCTCAGCAAATACCACAAGTGTCTCGCAAAGCTTTTGTTTTGCTGATGCGACAACCGCGAGAACTTTTTCAGCGCGGGGACTTAGATTGTCACGGTAGCCGTCGGGGTTCATCTGCCAGTCGACACCCTTATATCTCGACCGACCCCTTATCTTCCATATATCTATATAAGACGACAAATAGTCGCTTTCTTCGCGTGTTAGAGCCGAAAAGGAGGACTTTATAAACTGTTTTACGCTTTGTGATGAAAAGTCAGTTTTAGCGCAGTCAACAGCAGCAAATATCAGCGAAAGCAGTGGTTTTGAGGTGATATCCTCCCTGACTGATAAAAACACTGGTATACCGTATTTAGCGAAAACCGCTTCAATTACAGCTGAATAACTCTCGGTGTTCCTCATTGCAACACCGATATCACGGTATCTAAGGCCCTTGTCCCTGACAAGCGTTCTGACCTCTGATGCTGCTGCGGCAACCTCGCCGAAAACGCCTTCGCATTCGTATATGTTGATAGCTCGCCGTAATTCATCCTCTGTAGTCGTTTCATTATATGGTTTTGCGATAGGATTCCAGATATTTTCCGCAAGAAAAGCAAGCTCATTCCTTGCAGCCCTGCGGTTCCCGCTGATAAAAATCTCATTTGCCTTCTTACCAGATGCAGCCGCATATCGTTTAATTCTTCTGTATGCAGAAGCAATACCGTCAAAATGGGTTCCAACTGCTGAAACAGCGCTTTCAGGCATGCAAAAACTAATGTAACAATCTTCGCACTGATCTATCGCAAGTCTTAAAATCTCATATTCTTGTTCTGTAAAGGTGTAATACGAGTCGACAATAAGCGTTTTTCCTTTGAAAAATGGGTGTATCTTCAGCATTTCAGCAAGATGGTTCGGTCTTTCGACTGGGTCGTCTATATCAGCGCAAAGTTTTTTGTATGTACGTATTATATCGGAAAGATCGGCGAGTTTCTCCGACAGCACCGGTTCGTTTTCTTTTATGCCCGGTTCCTCTGCAAGCTTTGATACATCATCTGCACTCATTGATGCTTGTGCAAACTGTGTCACCGCTGACAGCATCTTGCGGACATAATCCGCACCGCCGCTTATGCCTTTGTACTGCCTCAACCTACCAGACAGCTTCTCCAGTGCTGACGACATCAATATACCTCTACCGCCATCAAGGTATTTCTTTGCTACACCGCCGTACTCGCGAAAAACCCTGTCGCAAAGGCGCTCGAAGTTCAGCACCTCGCAAAACATATTATATCCATCGCCAAGACGCGACGAAAGCAGGCGCTCAGTATCGAGTGCCTGCTGTTCAGGAACTATTATAACAAAGTTAGCGTCTTGTCCGTATGTATCATGTTTGGAAGAATATGCTGACAACTGGCGCAGCAGAAATTCGGTCTTTCCGGAACCACTGCCACCTATTACAAAATTGACCATACAGCCACCGTCCTTTGTTTTATTTTATTCGGGAATGCTGTGAAAGACTTTTCTATTTGAATTGAAGCGCTTAAAAATCTCAAGTATCTTCAGTCTAAAAACATATCTTGTTTCTTTCTCGGTGAATGTCTTTTTCGCTTCCGTATTAATGGTTAGGCTCTCCTTCGCCTTTGCTGCATCAGTGCAAAGGGGTGGAAACAACACGCACCACCAGTTCTGCCCTTCTCCGTCACCTAAAAGAATTCTAAATGAAACATATTCGCCTGCGGGGTAGGTGATGCCGTCATAAACCCGCTCGGGATAGCTTTCCAGCCCAAGCTTTATGCTTGCCTTGTAGTTTACGCCGTTTTCGGCTAAAACCTCGTCAACAAATCTAACTAGCGCTTCTGCTTTGCTTTTTATGTTTTTTTCAGCTTCTTCTTTGTTTTTGGCATCTTCACTGAAAAATACATTAGATTTTTCTATGATTGAATCTCTGACCTTAAGTTTCACGGATTGGTCAAGTTCTGAATCTGAATTTGCGAGCACATGAAGTCTGATAACTTCATTGTAGACTTTCTCCTCGCCATGTACGGGCAGAAAGTCGGAAACAGCAAGAATAATTAAAAAGGACAGACAAAAACAGAAGATTCTTTTTGCACTAATATCGGTTGTATTATTTCCATTGGAGTTTTTCACTTTTAGCACCTCATTTTTATGTATTGGAAGAGATGCCTTATTATTGACTCCTTTTTCTGTATATTAATCACCGAACGCACAAACTATTGTCTTTAAGATATTATATCATAAACAGTTTCCATCATCAACTACCGATAAAGCTTAGCATATACCATAAATGGTACAATGATGATATAAAAAAGGGCAAAAAGAAAACCGATGAGCAAAAACTCATCGGCTTCTTGTCCCCACGAAACTGTTGCCTCGTGGTGTCAGCATCGACCTATCTTCCCGGGCGGCTGCCCGCCAAGTATTGTCGGCACAAGTGAGCTTAACTTCCGTGTTCGGAATGGGAACGGGTGGACCCTCACTGCTAAAGACACTGACTAATT
>JAQWDK010000037.1 GCA_028705495.1 Eubacteriales bacterium | reverse complement strand
CCCACTGTATCCGGTACAGGGGGAGCTACGCTAACTTATAAATCCTCGAATTCAGCAGTGGCTACTGTAGATACAAGCGGAAATGTTAATGCAAAATCTGCTGGTAGTGCAGTGATAACTGTATCTGTAAGCGGTGTATCTGCAAAACTTACGATAACAGTTAAAACAAAAGAAAAGACTTATCCTGTTATCAAAGGTTCATTCATACAATATGGCCCTTTCCTGAATTACTCCGATGCACAACTGGAAAAACATTTCGATTATCTTAAAGAGGCTGGAATTGAATATTTGGTTTTATTTACATCAGCTTATCAAAACAAGGACGGTAGTTTTTCAACTGTTTATTACCCTTCGGAGCTTGCAAAGAAAAACAAGGGTAGTAACTATAATGATAGCAATAAAAACATTACCGAAAGAATGCTGAAGGAATGCCAAAAGCATGGGATAAAAGCTTATATATCCCCTAATTATTCCGATGATGGCTGGGGCTCTTACGGTATATCCGATTCAAACTGGTATAAAAAATTTGCGAATGACAGCGTTGCAATAGCAAGAGAGATGTACGATTTATTCAAGGATAAATACAGCGATGTTCTCTATGGCTGGTACTTTGTGCCTGAGTTTGCCAATAATTTTTCAGGATATAATCAAACACTTTATAATAACGCGTCCGATATGCTGAACATATACATTGATGGAATTAACAAAATTAACCCATCAATGCCGTTCTTGATTTCACCATATTTTGTAGACAGAGCGCCTTATTCTAATGCTGTCGATACTGCAAAAGCATGGGACACAATATTTTCGAAAGTTCGTTTTAGAAAAGGTGATATATTCTGTCCTCAGGACTGTGTCGGAAGCGGGCTCGCTTCAACCGAGACTTTTGTTAATTACTATTCAGAGTTCAATAAAGTTGTCGATAAATACGATAACCTATCCTTCTGGGGGAATCCCGAAAGCTTCAAACAATCAAACTGGACTTCAGCACCCATAACAAGATTTGTTTATCAGCTTGAAAGAGCAGAGCCTTATGTCGAGGGGTTCATCTCGTTTGCATACTCCCACTACTACGCGCCCGATGTTAAAGGAACTCCGATATTCCACAATGCTTATAAAAAGTATTATGAGACCGGTGATGCCGGTTATTATTCGGCGAATTTAGTCGCTTCATCTCAAAATTTAAGTGCGACTCCAACTACAACTGGTGTTAAACTGAGTGCAAGCTTCAAAAATTGCAAATACGGTATTTCTTACGCTGAAATTTACCGAGGGAATGAGCTACTCGGTGTTGCTCACACACCGGAATTAAAATATGCCGATTCTGTATTGACTTTCGATTTTAGCGACAATGCAATTATATCCTCCGGTTCATACAAATACACTTTTAAAGTATTTGACTTTTTGGGTAAAAATGTCGGTGAGATCAGCAAAACAATTCAAGTTAAGGCATTAAATAACGTCAGCATCGGAAAAACGTATACCATTGATTATAATGGCAACAATGGCTACCCCGATGACGGTAAAAAGATGACTGATGGCAAATATGCGATGGCTGATACTTATTCTGACAAAAATGCATCAGGTTTTGCTGATGTTGCTAATGTCTCGTTTGTGATTGATCTTAAGTCAAACTACGATATTACAACAGTTGTAGCAAGAGCACTCAACAGCGGAAGCGGCGGGGCTATTGTTTGCCAGAACATCATAGTCGAATTTTCAACCGACGGAAAGAATTTTAGTAATAAAATCTCAGTAGATGCTACAAAATACCCCGAAGAAAACGGTTATACAGTAGTCGAATTCCCCGTCGCAGGAGTCAGCGCAAGGTATGTTAAAGTAACATATGAAGGCCTACGCAACTGGCTTTTCATTGATGAAATTTCGGTGTACTCGAAGTAATCATTTTGATCTTATTGATGTTTCGGT
Source organism: Eubacteriales bacterium (assembly GCA_028705495.1). Taxonomy (GTDB): domain Bacteria; phylum Bacillota; class Clostridia; order Oscillospirales; family CAG-382; genus GWF2-38-85. The sequence goes on along the minus strand of JAQWDK010000037.1, from coordinate 13,288 downwards.
GCAGTTTGACGAAAAAACACCACCCGAATAACTTATTACACGAATTACTCGGGTGGCTTCTTAATAAAGATTATTTGATTCGTTTTAATTTACGCATAGATAACAAGGTGTATAATATAATACCTGCCGTCATTAACATTAAAACATTCAGAATATGCGAATCGCTCGTATCAGGGCTCGGTTCTTCTAAAACAAATTCTGCGGTAATTGTAGCATCTGCAGCCGTCATTGTAAAACTCGTTCCGGTGATTGCTTCTTCATTTACCTTAAGGCTTCCATCGACAAGTGCGTATCCCTCTGCCGGTGTAACGGTCAAGTTTACGGTGTCACCTATGTTTGCCATTGTTTTATCAGCTGTCACTGTTCCATTAGTGAGCGAACTGACCGTGATATTATAATCAATCGCTTCAAATTCTGCGGTAATTGTAGCATCTGCGGCTGTCATTGTAAAGCTTGTTCCCGTAACTGCTACACCATTTACCTTAAGGCTTCCAGCCACAAGGTTATAACCATCTGCTGGTGTAACGGTCAAGTTTACGGTGTCACCTATGTTTGCCATTGTTTTATCAGCTGTCACTGTTCCGTTTGTGAGCGAATCGACCGTTATATTATAATCAATCGCTTCGAATTCTGCGGTAATAGTAGCATCTGCGGCTGTCATTGTAAAGCTTGTTCCCGTAACTGCTACACCATTTACCTTAAGGCTTCCAGCCACAAGGTTATAACCATCTGCTGGTGTAACGGTCAAGTTTACGGTGTCACCTATGTTTGCCATTGTTTTATCAGCTGTCACTGTTCCATTTGTGAGCGAACCGACCGTTATATTATAATCAATCGCTTCGAATTCTGCGGTAATAGTAGCATCTGCGGCTGTCATTGTAAAGCTTGTTCCAGTAATTGCTACACCATTTACCTTAAGGCTTCCAGCCACAAGGTTATAACCATCTGCTGGTGTAACGGTCAAGTTTACGGTGTCACCTATGTTTGCCGTTGTTTTATCAGCTGTCACTGTTCCATTTGTGAGCGAACCGACCGTTATATTATAATCAATCGCTTCAAATTCTGCGGTAATAGTAGCATCTGCGGCTGTCATTGTAAAGCTTGTTCCCGTAACCGCTACACCATTTACCTTAAGGCTTCCATCAACAAGAGCATATCCTTCGTTAGGAGTTACAGTAAGATTTACAGTATCGCCTGCAACTGCTTTTGACTTATCTGACGTTATTGAACCATTTAATGATGGATTGATTGTGATGATGTATTCAATTGACAGTTCCGTTCTTATCATATAGTTATTTTTAAAGTTGTAATTGGCAAGATTACTCCAAGGGAGGGTGTCATACTTAATGTAAGATTCGGATCCGCCATCTGTGGCGTTGTCTCTACCTATAATGATGCTATGATTATTAGCGACAGTGTAAACACCTACAAAAAGTGTATCTGCTTCTGAAAGAAATGGCGTCGTTAGTTCAATACGATACCAACCGTAATCTGTAATCAAAGTGACATCCACTGTTTGCGAATATAATTCGACTCCTGGGAGAGATGTACTGGAATCAACATCGTAAATCTTAATTGCTATCTCTGTGATCCCTGGGTTGGTACCTAAGTCCTCGCGTCCGTAGTAAAACCATACGGTAGAAATCGTTTTACCGGATAGACCCTGCAATCGGTTCAAACATGTCTGATACCCGGAACTACTAAAACCTAGTGCTCCTAGATTAACACCGTTATCAACACCTACAGAGTTTGCGGGTGGAACGTCAGGAGTGGTAGCAAAAACATTCAAGGGCATGAGAGAGGCCGTTAACAAGAGGACAAGAATAATCGCGAAGCTTTTCTTAAACACGAAAGATGAACGCATTCTCCTCACTTCTTTCTAAATAGTATTTTATTGTATTTTATGGTAGTTTACTCCTATAAATAATATAATATATTGTCCTCAATAAATCAAGTATTTTTTAAAATTATTTATTATTACGAATTGTATAATCAAGAATTACAATGTATAGCTTTTAACGGAAACAACAAATAGAAAGTAGGGACATCTATGAGAATCGCAGTTTTATCATATTCTTTTAGCGGCAACAACGAAATGCTTGCAAACGGTATTGCAAAATCAATCTCAGCGCAGCATATCCCTATAAACGAGCCGAAAAATCGCACATTTGGTACAATCTTTGCAGATTTTTTATTAAACAGAACTCCTAAAATATCCCCCGAACCGCAACAACTCCGTGAGTACGATGCTCTGATTTTTGTTGCGCCTGTTTGGATGGGACATCCTGCTTTTCCGCTCAGAGCATACCTACAATATTTTAAACAACACCCGATAAAATATGGCTTTATTTCAATAAGCGGTGGTGGGTCGGATAAAGCAAATCCGAGACTAGGTGAAAATATAACAAAGCTCGCAGGGAAAGCTCATGCTTTATTTTCTGATATGCACATCAGTGACATTTTGCCCAAATGTGCCAATACAACTCCGCAAGCAGTAATGGACTATAAGATAACACAAGCTGATTGCGACCAGTTAACAGGAAAAGCGGTTACAGAGATAAAAAAGCAGATTTTTTAGAAAGGATTTGAGCATTTGAATAGCAGCTATCTATTAAAATCAATTCATGGAAAAAAGTTATACAGTGAAGTTCTAGATATTCCGATAATCGATTATCACTGTCATTTGTCCCCTAAGGAGATTTATGAGGACAAGCCCTTCGATAATATAGGTGAGATGTGGCTTGGCGGAGATCACTACAAATGGAGGCTTATGAGGTCCTTCGGTGTTGAGGAAAAATATATCACTGGAAATGCCACATGGTTTGAAAAGTTTCAAAAGTATGCGCTAGTTATCGCTTTCGCAGCAGGCAATCCGCTTTATCATTGGACGATGATGGAATTGTCAATATTTTTTGGTATAGAAAAGACACTTAGTGCAACTACCGCGCAAGAAATTTGGGATAAAGCTAATCTTGTTATCCGTGAAAAACAGCTGTCCTCAAGAAAACTTATTACAATGTCTAAAGTTGAGTATATCGCAACTACGGATGATGTCATCGACAGCCTTGAATACCATAAAAAAATCCGCGAAGATGAGAGCTTTCCAGTTGTGGTCGCGCCGTCTTTTCGAACCGACAATCTTCTTTTAATTCGGCGAAAAGAATACTCTGATTACATAAAGAAACTAAGTTATGTAAGCGGTGTTAAGGTAAATAGCATCAGCTCACTAAAAGCCGCTGTACAAAGTCGCCTTGACTTCTTTTGTGAGAATGGATGTAAATTCAGTGATATTGGAATTGAATTTTTCCCTCATAGCATTTGCAGTGAAAAGGAAGCTGATATAATTTTTATAAAAGCTTTGTCAGGTGAGAGTGTTTCAGATGATGAGTTTGATGGATTTCTTGGACATATGTATCTTTTCCTTGCCGAGGAGTATGAAAGCAGAGATCTTGTTATGCAGTGGCATCTTGCTGTTAAGAGAAACGCAAACACCGAGCAGTACAAGAGAATCGGTGCTGACTGTGGTAGTGACTGCATGGGAGATATCATACCAAATGAAGCGATAATACGGATGCTCGATGCTATAAACACAAATAGCGGAATGCCTAAAACAATTCTGTATACACTAAACCCAGCAATGAGCCCTTCTCTTTCAACGATTGCCGGCAGCTTTCCAAACATCATCTGCGGAGCGTCATGGTGGTTTAATGATACAAAGCGCGGAATTGAAGAACAAATAAAGCTTATTTCCGAGACAGGACATATCGGTACATTTTTAGGAATGCTTACCGACAGCAGAAGCTTTTTGTCCTATGCCCGCCATGATTATTTTAGGCGGATCTTGTGCAACATCGTTGGAGAATGGATCGATGACGGCGAATTTACCGATGACGAAACTGCGGTTGAGCTTGTTAAAAATATATGTTACAATAATATAAGAAGTTATATTTCGTAAAAGAGAGGAAAACTCAAAATGTTATTAGGAGCCCAGCTATTTACATTAAGGGACTACACAAGAAACCTTGAAGATTTCGCGGTTACTCTTAGCAAAGTAGCCGATATAGGATATAAAGCCGTCCAGGTATCAGCGACTTGTGAATTTGAGGCTGAATGGTTAAAAGAACAGCTAAATAGCAATGGTCTTGTTTGCTGCGCAACCCATACTAACCGCGATAGGCTTGTTTTAGATCCCGACTCGGTTGCAGCAGAACATGCTGTTTACGGATGTAAGTATATTGGTATCGGAATGATGGCAAGAGAACACAAGGACGAGATGGAAAACTATATTGAATTCCGTGACAAATATAAACCGGTTGCAAAACGGCTTAAAGAGCTTGACGCAAAGCTGATGTATCACAACCATCACTATGAATTTACCCGCACAGGCAGCGGTAAAGAGGTTATCCTTGAGAGAATGGCATCGGACTTTGCTCAAGATGAGCTCAGCTTTATTCTTGACACTTACTGGGTTCAAGCTGCGGGCGGCGATCCTGTACAGTGGGTTAAAAACCTAAGCGGCAGGCTGGAATGTGTGCATCTGAAAGATATGGCATTTACTCAAGGCGGAGTAAGAATGGCACCTGTCTACGAGGGAAACATAAATTTTGATGCAGTAATAAATGCTTGCGCTGATGCGGGAACTGAGTATTTAATTGTAGAGCAGGATGAATGTTATGGTGAAAACCCATTTGACTGTCTAAAACTTAGCTATCAAAACCTGAAAGCAAAGGGGCTTAAATAAATATGAAGAAAGTTAGACTCGGTATAATTGGATTTGGGAATATGGGCGTTTCCCATCTAAATAATATAAGCGAAGGTAAATGTCCTGAGATTGAAGTGACTGCTATAGCTGACATAAATTCAGAACGACTTGAAGCTGCGAAACAAAAAGATGCGAGCATAGCACTTTTTCAGAGCGCAGAAGCAATGCTTGACAGCGGTCTTGTAGAAGCGGCGATTATCGCTGTTCCTCACTACGACCATCCAAAATATGCGATTGAATGCTTCAAGCGCAAGATACATGTAATGGTTGAAAAGCCTGCCGGAGTATACACCAAACAAGTACAAATGATGAATGAGGCTGCAAAGAACGCAGATGTCGTTTACGGGATGATGTTCAATCAGAGGACTGATCATATCTACCGCAAAATGCGTGAGCTGGTTCAAAGCGGACATCTTGGCGAAATAAGGCGGACAAATTGGATTATTACAAACTGGTACCGTCCTCAAGCTTATTACAATTCCGGAGCGTGGCGTGCAACATGGTCAGGAGAAGGCGGAGGTGTGCTGCTTAATCAGTGCCCGCACAATCTTGATTTATGGCAATGGATATGCGGTATGCCAGTCAAGGTTCAATCCCACCTCCATTATGGAAAATGGCATGATATAGAGGTCGAAGATGATGTTACAGCTTATGTTGAATATGCTAATGGAGCTACAGGAACTTTTATAACCTCAACAGGAGATGCACCCGGTACAAACCGCTTTGAAATTACTCTTGACAAAGGGAAGCTTGTCAGCGAAAACGGAAAGCTTTATCTTTGGGAGCTGCAACAAAGTGAACCGGAGTTTTCGAAAATCAGTAAGAATCCATTCGGACAGCCGGAAAACGTATTTTCAGAAGTTGAGACAGACGGAAAATCAGAGCAGCATAGCGGTGTTCTCAATGCTTTTGCGGCAGCCATCCTACGCGGTGAACCGCTTGTAGCAGGGGGTGAGGAAGGTATTAACGGGCTTACACTATCTAATGCGATGCACCTTTCCTCTTGGCTAGACAAAGAAATCACGCTTCCCTTCGACGAAGAGTTATATTACAACGAGCTTATGAAAAGGGTTAAGACATCCCGCCGCAAAGAAAATGTTGAGTCTACGGTAGCAGACACATCCGGAACCTATAACACAAAATAGAAAAAGGCCCGGCACAAATAGTGCCGGGCTTAATTTATGTTTTTTAGTTTTCTTCGGAGTCTGTTGCTGCTTCTCCTTGCTCTTCGGTTTCAGGTGTTGCAGCAGCACGAGGTTCAATTACAGAAACCACCATGTTGTCGAGGGGAGTCAAAACTTCAATATCAGGATTTTTTGCAATTTCCAGATCTCCTACTCTTATGCTATCTCCTTCTTTGAACCCTTCAAGATCAATCTCTATTTTATCTATAAGATTAGCAGGTAATGCTTTAAAAGATATCTCGGACTGTGGAGCTTGAAGCATCCCGTGAACCTTTTCCTTATTCAGGAGTATGATTCTCGCTGTGCTCTCAATGACTTCATCAGCCAGCAGGGTTTGGAAGCATAAATGCTCTACCTTAGTTGTTGCAGGGGTAAATGTAACTTCACGAAGTAATGATATGTACTTTTTACCGTCCATTGCAAGCTCAACCTTACTGCCCGTAGAATTGGTTTTCAAGAAATTTAAAACATCTTTTTGAGTGAATTGCATGCTGATAGACTCTTCAAGATTTTTTCCGTATAAAACACCGGGAATAATACCTTCCCTTCTAAGTTGTTTGGGCTTCAGTCCCATATTTCTGTTTTCTGCTTTCAGACTAAACATTATCTTACTCCTTTTTACCAGTATAATTGTTTTTGATTTGGCAATTTATATTATTTTGTAATCGCCAAATAAATAACTTCAATTTATTATAACATAAAGAGTCAGATAACGCAAACACCCTACAATTTTTCAACAATAGATAAGATTTTTGTCAATCCTTCTTTTGCGGAATTAATGTTTAGAAGCTGAACTTTCCGCTCACTATCGTGACTTATTTTAATCTTTTCAATCTCAGACTTCAGCTGTTTTTCGACCTCTGCATTTGTTTTACATAACTCCAGAATTGTTTCTTCTTTTTCGCTAAGAGAACTAACAAGTATCTGTCGTTCTGACTCAATGTAATTATTTTTTGTGTTAAGATCAGTAATCTTAATCTGCAGCTCTTCGTTCTTCTCTTCCAGCTCCGAGAGTCTCGCAAGCTGTTCTTTTAAAGTGTGATTTTCAGCGATGAGTTTAGCACTACTTTCATCAACATCAACACTGAGATTTTTCACTTGTTCTTCAAGCTCAGCAACTTTGTCAGTTAATGTGTCAACTTCTCTGAGAGCCATTGTAAGTGAGTTGTTTTGTTCTACGAGCTTTTTCTCATAAGTTGCAACGGAGTTTTTCTGATTTGTTTCAAGCTGATTTATGTAATCGAGAACATCCTTTTTATCAAAGCCAAACATAGCTTTGTTAAACTTTTTTTCTACCGGCATAATTATTAATTCGCGTAATTGCTCCATGTTTTTTCCCTTCCTGCTTAGCGTTATTAAATTGTATTTTCTACAATAGTTAAGGTATCGCCGACCATTAGTCCGTGCTCTGACGCTGTTTCCGCAGCCACTTCAAGAATGCTATCGGTAAAGCTATAATATTTCGTCATTCTATTAGGAGCAAGCTTATGTTCGATATGTATGATGGTGTTGTCTCTTGACAAAAAAATCGCATCAATCGAATATTTCATGTTGAAGGTATGTATCTGCTTGCACTTTTTCAGGATAAGCCCGCTGTTTTTATTTAGACTTTTCGTCGGCATAAGTCCAAACAATCTCAGTAAAAAGGTGTCTGCGAGCTTTGCATCGCTTATGATTAATTGGTCATTCTTTAAGACCATAACATTTTTTCTTCTCATCAAACTTACCCCGAAAATTGATTTATTAGCTGTACAATAACAGGTCCTAATAATATGATAAAAATAACCGGGAATATAAATACGATCATCGGTAGCATCATTTTTATCGGAGATTTCATACCCTTTTCCTGCGCTGCTTGTCTCCTTGTAGTACGGAGCTGCTCGGATTGAATCTTCAGTATGTTTTTCAGAGGTATTCCGAGTTTATCGGCTTGAATCAGCGCTGATGCGAATGCCTTCAATTCAGGAACTGTGCTGCATTCCCCGAAATCCTTTAGTGCTTCTCTTCTTGGTCTTCCCATCTGGATTTCTCGGTAAAGGATCATAAACTCATCAATGAGCGGACCCTCCATTTTCTCTGCTATCTTTAAAAGAGCTGCATCGAAGCCAAGTCCTGCTTCAATGCTGACACAAAGAAGGTCCATAACATCAGGAAGTTGATATTTTATACTGTTTTGCCTTGAGGTAACTTTAGCCTTTAGGTAATATCTCGGTACCAGAACCCAAGTGATTAGCCCTATAAGCAAAATTAGCATTTTCAAAAGCTCATCAATTTTTGCAGCAAAAGCTATAATTATTGAAATGATAAGAATCGGTGCGACGATGATGTTCTTCATCACTGTATATTCGTCGGCAGGTATTCTGATTCCTGCATATCTTAGTTCCTTCTCAAGGAGGTTGTTGGGTGTTTTTTTGTTCTTCGTCTTCTTCCGTTTTGACATCGCTTCGGTTATCTTTAACATTTGTGGAGCAATAAGACGTTTATAAAAAGAAAGATCAAGCTCGTTTATAATATCTTTTTTCTTATTAACAACAAAATCTATGCGCTTTGTCTTGATATCTATTTTTTTCCCTAAAGGAGATAACAATATCGAAATAAACACAAACGCAAATGCGGATGAAGACAGTACTAAAAGTTCCATAATTATGACCATGCCTTTCGTACTTTGGAGGATTTTCTTTCAATTTATTTATCGTTTAGTATTTTATCGCAACTATCTTCTTTATCATCATAAATCCGATAAATTCCATTACAGCACCGATACCGAGAAGTAATTTCCCGATGTCCGATCTGATAAATTCAATCATATAGTTAGGATTTAGCAAAGAAATAATAAGGCCAAGACCTATGGGTAAAAGACCGATTACAATGCCCGAGGCTCTTCCTGTAGCGGTTAAAACTTTTATTTCACCCTTGAGCTTGAGTCGTGCTTTGATGGTTTCGGATATGTTTTGAAGAATTTCAGAAAGATTTCCGCCTACTTGCCTTTGAATGTTTATTGCAGAAACTGTCAGCATTAAGTCGTCACTACCGATTCTCTCTACCATAGAGTTGAGTGCTTTCTCAAGGGGAATACCATACTTTGTTTCAGTACAAACCCTCGAAAACTCTTTTGCAATCGGATCACCAGCTTCGTTGCTAATGTTCTCAAAAGCTTGTGAGAGTGTTAAACCTGAACGCAAGCAGTTACACATAACGACAAGCGCATCGCCAAGTTGATTTTCAAATGCTGTAACACGCTTTTTCTTTTGGTTTTTTACATACGCTACAGGAACTATAATTCCTAAGACAGCGAATATAACAGCCAAAATCAGATTGCCTGTAAGAAGTGCAATAAGTCCTGATGGTACAAAGCTTAAAACAACCCAAAATATTGCAAACTCTTCAGGTCTCATCATAATGCCCGCTGTTTGGAGTTCATTCGTAAGCGCTTGGCTCAGCTTTATTTTTTTCCAGTCTACATTTTTGCTTTTTTTACTACCTTGAGGTATAACAGGAGCTTTAATGGATTCATTATTAAAAATGCCCTTCATTCTCTTTTGAACGACAAGCTTGTCTTTCATCAGAGAGCTCATTACTGCAATTGTTAGTAAAAAAAACAAAAGTGCTGCTAATATGCTTATGACAAATACAAAGATTTCGCTACCTGAACCATTCATTGCTTATTGCAACTCCGTTTCCTGATATCTTATCGAGACATTGCGGTTTTACTCCTGTTGGACGAAACTCGCCCTTAAATCTGCCTAAATTATCACGCTCTCCCGTTGTTTCAAAAACAAAGATGTCCTGCATACTTACAATATCATTTTCCATTCCCGTAATTTCAGTGATATTCGTGATTTTACGACTTCCGTCGGACAATCTTGCTTGCTGCACGATTATATCAACAGCAGAACAAATCTGCTCTCTGATAGCTTTAAGCGGTAATTCCATCCCCGCCATCATTACCATTGTCTCAAGTCTTGAAACAGTGTCTCTCGGACTATTAGCGTGAGTTGTAGTGAGCGAGCCGTCGTGACCAGTGTTCATCGCCTGGAGCATATCCAGCGCTTCGCCTGAACGAACCTCACCGACAATAATTCTGTCTGGGCGCATACGAAGTGAGTTTCTGACAAGGTCACGAATGCTGATTTGTCCACTGCCCTCTAAGTTCGAAGGTCGGCTCTCTAATGTTATCAGATGCTCTTGATGCAGCTGTAGTTCTGCTGCATCTTCTATCGTTACAATACGTTCAGTGCTGGGAATAAAAGATGATAAAACATTCAGTAGCGTTGTTTTACCGCTTCCAGTACCACCAGCAACAACTATATTTATCTTTCCCTTAACACAGGCATCAAGGAACGACAGCATTTTTGGTGTAGCTGAACCCCAATCTACTAGTTGATTTGCGGTTACAGGTTTTTTCGAGAATTTTCTAATCGTTAATGTAGGACCTGTGAGTGCAATCGGTGGTATAACAGCGTTAACACGAGAACCGTCTTTAAGTCTTGCGTCAACCATTGGGCTTGCCTCGTCTATATGTCTGCCTACAGTCGAAACAATTCGGTCAATGACATTAAGCAGATGATCATCGTCGCGGAAACGCAGGTTAGAAAGATGGATTTTACCCTTTACCTCGATAAAGATTTTATTATATCCGTTTACCATTATTTCAGATACATCCGGGTTTTGTAAAAGCTCCTCAATCGGACCGTTGCCCATTATATCGTTAAAAACATCTTCGAGTACTTTCGCTCTCTCGGTTTTACCTATAATGGTTCCATCCTCTTCAATCGCTTTTGTTATAATTTCTTTGACAACCTCGTCGCGAATATCATTTTGTCCTTTTTTGTTAATCTCGCTGATTACAGAGCTGTGCAGCTTATTTTTTATCTCAAAAAACTCATCAACAACCGGTATTTTCTCATCTGCTTCGGGGTTATCAATAACTTTATTCTTTTCTAATCGGCTGAGCAGTCCCATGCTTTTTTGAAAATCCTTTCCTTGACAGGTGAAATAAAATTTATATAGTCTTCACATACGCTTGTATCATCTTCGAAACAGAAGCTTTTGGCATACCTATAATAAACGGAACACCTTTATTCAAGCTTGGAAGAACTGTTTTTGTGTCGTCGGGTAGACATAGTTGGGCGGTCATATTTAGAATGGACTCAAAGTCCTTTTTTGAAATAATTCCATCTGAGGAACGATTCAAAATAAGCTGTACCTTATCTTTTTGTCTGAGTGACTCAAGTATTCCGATACAGAGCTTTGTGTTTCTCAATGCAATAATATCGACACTTGCGACCATGTTGATTATATCGCTGCTTTCAATAACAGCTATTGTGGTATCGTTAAACCCTGGTGGTAAGTCGACGATGATGTACTCATAGTATGGGCGCATAGTGTTTACAATAACTTCCATAGTTTTATCTGTTATGTATTCACAAAGTTCCGGGCTTTTTGGTGCAGCGAGAACCTCAAGTCCGCTGCTGTGTAAGCAAAGCATACTTTTAACAACATCGATTCCCATATCGCCTTTTTCTTTGGATAGTTCGTAAATTGTGCTTTTAGGGTCAATGTCGAGAAGGACAGTTACATCTCCAAACTGCAAATCACCGTCGATGATCGCTGTTTTCTTACCTGATAATGCAAGCTGAACCGCTACATTAACCGCAATTGTCGTCTTTCCGGTACCACCTTTGCCTCCGAAGAATGAGATAACCTTTGACCGGGTGCTTTTAATGTTCGCTGTATCGGAAACTCTTTGCTTTTCAAGATTGTGTACCTTGTAAATCGCTTCTTTTATTTCTTTATCAGTAGATTGTAATGGCAAAACCTGCTTAATGCCGTATTGCATAGCTTTGTTAAGCAGCTCTACATCAACCCAATCAGAAAGCAGAATTACACTTGTGCCTTGTAATTGAGCATAGACCTGACCCGCAATCTCAAATATCTGACCCTCATTAGGATCGTGCACGAGAATAACCACATCGGGGTTATATCCGATTATTTTCAGGTTAGTCATGTTGTCATATTCTAAAAAGCTTGATATTGCGATGTTCTCGTCGTTTATACTGTTTTTTAGCTTTATCTTAGCATCAATATCGTTTGATACAATTACAATTTTTAGCTTCTCCATAAATTTTGTTATCCTTTTAGATAAGACTTAAGTTTCAATTATCAACCACAGGTACTGTCAAAGTTTCTTCGTCGCCGATACCTCTGAGTACAATCTTCACAAATCCGTTAACGATATTATGATTGAGCATAACGCAGTCCTCAGCAGGAACCTCAAGCGTGATGCTCGAATAATCAGTCAGTTTTATGGTAGGGTTTCCTGCATACTGCGACGCACTGCCTATAGCGATAATATTGATGTTCTGCATTAGATAAGAGGTTATTGTCACATCATCTATTGTTCTCGTTATTATAAGGTCGATTTTATCTCCGGCAGTCAGGTTACCTGCAATGCCTGTAATGTTGTCAACCGCTATCGTGAAAGCTCTGTATCCGTCTTTGATACGCGCTGCAAGCACTTCGTTTTCTACAAGTCCGGTTATGTATATTTTTTCTGGGAGTATCTGTTCGTTTTTAAATATCGGGTATTTTGCATTTTTCCCTATAACTTCAGTTATATCTGTGATTGCTGTAACAGAAACTGTGCCTTTAAGATAGGAAACAGTTGTGAGCATTTCAGCAGTTATTATACTATTTGTTTGGATATCAGTAGCAGCCACCACAATAGAAACCATCTCAGGCTGATTGTCCTTGATCATACTGTTCTTTTGTAGCTGAGATGCAAAAAAATAAACTGCAAAACCTGTTATAATTGCAATAATAATCGCAAATAAATATATCTTCTTCATGTGCTTTTGTCCCTTCCCTTGCTCTATTCAGTCAATCTAAAAGTATAGATTCCGCAATCCTTTTCGGAAATTTTATCTGAATAAGATATATTCGTATCAATCAGTGAACCTTGTATTTGGTCTTGCTCGTAAGAACCTTCAAGTAAAATTGCCGTAAAACCGACGGCTATGACAGTCCTATCAGGGTTGACCTTATAGACTGGCACGAACATAACTCTCGAACAGTTCTCATCGTAATGCTCGGGTGTACAACCGCCATAACCGGCGAAATGGTTGCACTGCGACATTCTGTAACTAACAGCACTCTTGACCGCGCTTGTTTTATCACCGGTTGCAACTGGGAGGCTTTCTCCGACATAGTTGGCTCCCTCATAACCGTATTTAAGCCATTTTTCAAGCACATTAGCGTTTCCGTTGGAGCCGTCAAGAACAATCAGACCAAAGAATCCATTGACTCCTTCACCGCCGCCTACCTTCAATGTCAGGTGATCGGT